>NZ_DASWQI010000071.1:0-37081 GCF_036403745.1 Allosphingosinicella sp. | reverse complement strand
ACCAGCAGCGCGCCTTCGCAGGCGGCGAGGGAGCGGGAGACTTCGTAGGCGAAATCGACGTGGCCGGGCGTGTCCATCAGGTTGAGGACATAGGTTTCGCCGTCCTTGGCTTTGTAGTCGAGGCGGACGGTCTGCGCCTTGATGGTGATGCCGCGCTCCTGCTCGATCTCCATATTGTCGAGCATCTGGCCGTGGACCATCTCGCGGTCGGTCAGCCCGCCGGTGCGCTGGATCAGCCGGTCGGCAAGCGTCGACTTCCCATGGTCGATGTGGGCGATAATACTGAAATTGCGGAGCTTTTTAAGGTCTGTCATGTCGTTCGTTTCGGGAGGGCGCCGGCGAGCGCGGCACCTGTTCCGCGCGCCCTAGCAGAGGGGCGCGGGGAGGCAAAGCGGGGTGGCGGTGTGGAGGCGGGCGGTCTAGGCGGCCGCGATGCGGCTGCGGAACCAGTCGGCCGTCTCCTCCTCCGAGAGCTCCCCGGCCGCGAGGGCGAGGAAGGCGACGACCAGCTCGGCATCAGTCACGCCGAGGGCGTAGCCGTTCAGCACCAGGAAGGTTTCGCTCACCACCGCCGCCGTGCGCTTGTTGCCGTCCACGAAGGGGTGGTTGCGGGCAATACCATAAGCGTAGGCGGCAGCGAGGTCCGCCGCATCCGGCTCTCCGCAACCGGCAAGATTTTGCGGCCGCGCCATAGCGCTTTCGAGGAGGCCGTGGTCGCGCACGCCCTCTCCCCCGCCATGTTCGGCAAGCTGTTCGGCATGCGCCGCCGCCGAGACCTCGACGGAAACCCAGATCCAGCCGGGCATCTTACTTGGCGAGTTCGCGCAGCGCCCGCTTGCGCCGCATCATCACCTCGCGTGCGGCCTCCATCTGGGCATCGAAATCCGCTTCGGGCGCGCTGAGCTCGATCCCACGCGGAGTCTTGGTCACCGACAGCGTCGCGCCGACCGCGACGTCGAGATGCGCCAGCACCTCCTTGGGGAGGACGATCCCGGCCGAGTTGCCGATGCGGGTAACTTTGAGCTTGGTGTTCATACAGGCGTTATTACGCCTTTCGCGCGATGGATGCAACGTCGACAGCCGACGCCCACCTGACAAACTTTGCGACACTTTCGGGCCCTGGCGGAGATAGGGGTGCGACAGGCGGGGTCCATTTCCTTCTCAACGCCGGACGAACCGGCGCTTCAAAAGGAGCAAGACAATGAAGACCCTCAGCAAGATCGTCCTTTCCGCCACCGCCGCCGCTTCGGCTTTCGCCGCGGTCCCGGCTTCGGCGCAGAGCTTCGGCCAGTATGAAGGCCGCGGCCGCACCGAGCAGGTCCGCACCCGCACCGTCGTTCAGCAGATCGGGCGCCAGGATGTTCGGCAGATGGGCCGCCAGCAGGTTCGCCAGAACCAGTTCCAGGCGCGCCGCTGGAACCGGGGCGAGCGCTTCGACAGCCGCTACGCGCAGAATTACCGGGTGATCACCAACCCGCGCGCCTACCGGCTCCACGACGCGCCCCGCGGCTATCGCTGGGTCCAGTCGGGCAACGATGCGGTCCTGGTCGCCGTCGCCAGCGGGCTGATCGGCGCGATCATCGGCAACAGCTTCTAAGCCTTGCCGCAGAACAACGGGCCTCGGGGGGCAACCCCCGGGGCCCTCGTTCATTATGGAGGCGACATGAACGCCGAACCCCATATCCTGCTGGTCGACGACGAGCGCGACATTCGCGATCCGCTCGCCGCTTATCTGGCGAAGAACCAGCTGCGGGTAACCAAGGCCGAGGATGCCGCCGCCGCGCGGCAGATCCTCGCTGCGCACCGCATCGACCTGCTGCTTCTCGACATCATGATGCCGGGCGAGGACGGGCTGTCGCTGGCGGGTTTCGTGCGGGCGACCACGAAGGTGCCGATCATCCTCTTGACGGCCAAGGCGGAGGAGACGGATCGCATCGTCGGGCTGGAGCTCGGCGCCGACGATTATGTCTCGAAGCCCTTTTCTCCGCGCGAGCTCCTCGCCCGCATCCGCGCGGTGCTGCGGCGGGCGGGAGATGGGGCGGCGGTGCACGCGCCGGACGCGGAGGGCTATGCGTTCGGGCGCTGGGTGCTGAAGACGGGGGAGCGGACGCTGGTGTCCACCGAGGGCGTCGAGGTGCCGCTGTCGAGCAGCGAATATGCCCTGCTGCTGGCGTTTGCGACGCATCCCAAAAGGGTGCTGACCCGCGACCAATTGCTCGATTTGTCTAAGGGCCGCGACATGGCGGCGTTCGAGCGGAGCATCGACAACCATATCAGCCGCTTGCGGCGCAAGATCGAGGAGGATCCCGCCGATCCGAAGCTGATCAAGACGGTGTGGGGCGGCGGCTACACGCTCGCGGCCGAGGTGCGGCGGCTGTGAGGCGGTTGGTGCCGCGGAGCCTCGTCGCCCAGGTGGCTTTGCTGATCGGCGCCGCATTGCTGGTCGCCCAGCTCGCCAATTTCGCTCTGGTGCTGAACGAGCGGGAGAAGCTCAGCCTCGCGCAGAATCTCGGGCCGGCGATCGCCCGCTATGCCTCGGTGGCGGCGGACGTGACGCAGGCGGCGCCGGAATTCCGCGGTGCGGTGATCGAGGACAATAGCCGGCGCGGCGCGGCGTTCGCCGTGGCGCCGGAGAGTTCGGTGGCGCCGGGCGACGTGCGGGACGCCGATGTCGAGGCGCGCGCGGCGGCGGCGCTCGCCGAAGCCGGGGTGCGGGCGGCGGAGGTGCGGGCGACGACGCGGACGGAGGCGTCGCGCTCCGGCCATGGCGACGTGCGGCGGCTGATCCTGTCGGCGCGGTTCACCGGCGGCTGGCTGAACGGCGCGCTGGCGACGCCGCGGCCCGACCCGCACCTCGTCGACCGGCTCGCGGCGGCGACTGTGCTGCTCTACGTCATCGTCCTCGGCGCGACCCTGCTGGTCGCCTTCCGCCTCGTCCGGCCGCTCCGTGCGCTGACCAAGGCGGCGGAGGCGTTCGGGGGTCGGGGGGAACCTGTCCAAGTGGCGCCGCGGGGGCCGGCCGACCTCCGGCGCGCAATCGAAGCGTTCAACGCGATGAACGGAAGGCTCGCGGGACTGCTCGACGAGAAGGATCGGATGCTCGGCGCGATCGGTCACGATTTGCGCACGCCGCTCGCCTCGCTGCGCATCCGGCTGGAAAGCGACGATCTCGACGCCGAGCGGCAGCGGATGCGGGAGATCGTGGAGGAGACGTCGGCGGTGCTGGAGGACATCCTCGTCCTCGCCCGCACCGGCCGCAGCCGCGAGGAGGCGCGGCCCACCGACATCGCCGCCATGGTCGAGACGGTGGCGGAGGAGTATCGCGACGCGGGCGCCGATGTCGAGGTCGAGGCGCGCGAGCGGCCGGCGGCGCCGGTCCAGCCGGTGCTGTTGCGCCGGGCCATCCGCAACCTGGTGGACAATGCACTGAAGCATGGCCGCGCGCCGCGTCTGTCGGTGCGGCGGGAGGGGGACACTATCGCCATCGCCGTCGCCGACAGCGGGCCGGGCATCGCCGAGGACCAGCTCGAGCAGGTGCTGGAGCCGTTCGCCCGCGGCGAGGCGTCGCGCAACCGGCAGACGGGCGGCACCGGCCTCGGCCTCGCCATCGCGCGGGCGGTGGCGGAGGGGCATGGCGGCACGCTGACGCTGGCAAACGGGGGGCCGGGGCTGATCGCTACCATAATCCTGCCGGGGTGACGGCCCGGCAGGTCATTCGGCGCGGGTGAAGGCGTTGTGAAAGGCCTGCAGAATAGTGACACAGTCGACTCGCATCCCCGACGCGCGGCCGATGCGCGGCCAATGCCGGCGGTGTCGATCGTGTCTTCCAGCATTCTCGTTCTCCGGTGCCCGCCGGCATGGCGGCGGGAGAAGAGACGGAGAGCAAAGGGAAATTATCCCCTTCGGACTTCAAGCGGGGGAGCGGCACGCCAAGCATTCCAGAGCAGCCTCCAAGCGTCTATAGAGTCGAGTCGCTTCTGGGGGGATGAACATGACGAGATACGCTACGATCGCCGGTGCCTGCCTGGTCTTGGGGATGGCGGCCCCTGCACTTGCGATGAGACCGCCGCAGCAAGCCTCTGCTTCCAGCGGACAAAAGCTGCAGCAGCAAGCACTTAGCGACGTGCCGCATTGTACGCGGAAGCTCGGCACCGTGTCGATCGCCAATGGCGACGATCCGTCCGGCTGGACTCAGAACAGCCTCGCGCCGCCGGAGAAGCTGCTGCGCGTGCTGGTCCAGCGCTCCGGCTGTTTCAATATCGTCGACCGCGGCGCCGGCCTCAACGCCGCGGCCCGCGAGCGCGACATCAACGGCGGGCTCGGCCTGCAACGCCGCTCCAATGTCGGCCAAGGCCAGATCAAGGCTGCGGACTATGTGCTGATCGCCGAGATCCAGGGCGCGAACGCCCATGTCAGCGGCAATGGCGCGGCGGGCGCCGCCGGGGCGGTGCTCGGCGGGCCGGTCGGCGGCCTGCTCGGCGGCATCCGCAGCCGCAAGATGGAAGCCAACACCGTGCTGACGCTGACCAACGTGCGCACGTCCGAGACGCTGGCGGTCGAGGACGGCTATGCGGCGAAGCGCGACACGTCGTTCGCGGTCGGCGGCATCTTCGCCGCGGGGGGCGGCGGCTTCGGCGGCGTCGGCGGCGGCTATGAGAATACCGACATCGGCCGCATCGTCACCCTCGCCTTCATCCAGGCCTATGCCAAGATGGTGAACAGCCTTGGCCTGGTGACGCCGGGCGATGCGGGGACGGCGCAGGCGGCGCCCACCAAGACCTTCACCGCCCAGGCGCCCTCGGCCATGCGCGCCGCGCCGCTGGCGACGGCGCGAGTCCTCCGGACCTTGCCGCCGGGCGCGATCGTCTACCCGACCGGCAACAAGAACGGCCTGTGGTGGGAAGTGGCCGACGAGAACGACAATGTCGGCTGGGTGCTCAACACGAAGCTCGCACCTTCGAACTAGGTGATCAGGCTCCAGGCCGCTGCTAGCCCTGCTCGCTCGCCGCGAGCCGGGCGGCGGCGGCCCGCGCTTCGCCGCGGCGCCTGGCGCTGCGGCCGTAGAGGAACGACCAGAGGCTCAGCAGGCCCATCGTCCCATAGCCGAGGATCGGGCCGACGAGCAGATATTGGCGGACGGTCAGCACGAGGATCAAGGCCGCCGACAAGGCGAATTCGGCGAGCAGGCCCGCACCCCACACCAGAGTCATGACATTCATCGTCCGGCGAAAGCCGGCATGGACCTGCAACGCCTCGAACTCCTGCGCCTCGACTTCCGACCGCCGCTGCATGCTGGCCCGGGCGAGCTCGTAGATGAGCGGCTTGCCGATCAGCACCGAGCCCAGGAAGACGAGGCCGATCGCGCCGGTCACCAGCTTCTCGCGGAACTGGAGCATCCGCACCCCGCCGCCGCCCAGCATCGCGAGGAGCGACAGCGCGATGCCGCTCAGCACCAGCACGGACAGCGCGTCGAGCCGGCGGTGGCGCGCGAACTCGGCGAGGCTCCACAGGATCGGCGGTACGGAGGAGGCGAGCAGCGCACGGACCTCGCCCAAGCGGGCCTCGGCGTAGCTGTAGACGATGAACGGCAGGATGAAATTGACCAGCAGCTCGACGAGGAGAAGGGCGCCGTTGCCGCGCAGATAGGCGGCGGTGCGGGCCAGCGGCCCCGGATTGGCGTCCACGCATTACTCCTTCACTCGGGGCGACAGGATAGGGTGGTGGGCGGTGGGTGCAAGGTGGGGTGGTAGTCGGAAAAGAAGCTAGGCGACGTCACGGGCGGCCGTGACGTCGGACGGGTTCGGCTGCCGACAGCCGACCCGCCGTCCGGCCTGCGCCGACTCCGTTCGCTGCTCACGGATGCGGGGCATCCGCTTCGCTGCTCACGGGCGGCCAAGGGCGACGTCACGGGCGGCCGTGACGTCGGACGGGTTCGGCTGCCGACGGCCGACCCGCCGTCCGGCCTGCGCCGACTCCACTCACTGCTTTCGGATGCTGCGCATCCGCTTCGCTGTTCGTGGGCGGCTTGGCTACACGAAAATCCCGGTATTGCACGGGCTGGTCGCGCCCTTGCCGTCGGCTCCCCAGCGGCGGAAGCGTTGGCTGTCGACGTGAAAGCGGACGCCTGAGTAGAAGCCGAGGCCGATATTGTATTGCTCGCCGCGCAGGTCGTGGATCTTGCACAGGCTGCGCATCAGGCCGGGGCGGCTGACGCCGGAGAGCGGCACCATGTCGATGGCGAAGAAATGGCGGTGGGCGCTCTGCGGCGCGCCGTGGGCGCAGCGGTTCAATCCCTCGTCGCGGAAGCCCGAGACGACTTCGACCTGGCCGATCACCGGCTCGACATGCGCGCGCACGAACTTGAGCGTCGTCGCGATGTGCGGCCATTCCGCGGCCGGGGCGACTTCGAAGCGCGGCCCTTCGCATTCGCGCCACATGCTGGCGGTGCGGACCAGCTCCCAGGTCGGCACCGTATCCTCGACGCCGGCGGCGTGGAGATAGGATTTGAACGACAGCACCATCGTGCGGGCGACCGGATCGCGCGCCAGCCAGGCGAGATAATCCGCCTTGCCTTGGCCTTCGGGCAGCTGGTCGGCGTGCGAGGGGGTGGCGCACAGCGCCGCCAGGGCCAGCGCCCCGAATCGGATTAATTTCAGCATATCAACAAGATAGGAAGCATCCGTGCGGAATCAAGTCGTTCCGGAGACGTGCTAAACTGCTGCTGCTGCAGGAGTCGAGGGGCGCGCGACGGGGAGGGGCGGGGCGGCGACGAAGCGCCGCCCGCCTAGATCAACAGGTTTTGCAATTGCCGTGCACGTCGCTGTTGCCGTTGCTGTTCCCGTTGCTGTTGCCGTTGCTGTTGTTGCCGGTGGTTGTCGTCGTCGTGGTCCCGCTGGAGGTCGAGCTGGCCGACGTCGTCGAACTCGCCGAGGTTGCCGAGGTGGAGCTCGCCGAAGTGGAGCTGGCCGAGGTCGAACTGGCGGAGGTCGTTGTGGTGGTCCCGCTCGACGTCGCGCTCGTCGTCGTGCCGCTCGACGTGGAGCTCGTCGTCGTCGTTGCGCCGCTCGACGTCGTGGTGGTGCTCACGCCGGACGAGGTGCTCGGGTTCGCGGAGGCGCTCCCGGTCGAATAGGGGTTCTCGACCTGGGTGTAGACGCGGCGCGTCTCGGTGAGCGTGATCGGCGAGACGGTGAAGAAGATGAAGTTCAGCGGCACGCGATAGGCGGCAGTGACCTGGATATAGGGCTGGCCGCTCGTGTCGGTGGCGTGGGTGACCGTTGGCGCGGTCAGGTTCGCTCCCGAGAGGTGGACGAATTTCGAACTGACGCCGGTGGTGATCGCGCTGTCGCTCGGCACCGGATAGAGTTCTGCGAGGCGCGCGCCTTCCGCGACGGCGGCGCGCAGGTCCGAATTGACGTAGAAGAGGGTTCCGAGCTGGGTGATGCCGACGATGAAGGTCAGCAGCGCCGGCAGCACCAACGCGAACTCGATGAGGGTCACGCCGCGTTCGCTGCGGCGGAAACGCGTCAGGAAGCTCATTGCACCCTCACCGCACCCGAGGTGCTCATCGCGATCGAGCCGATGTAGAAGCCGCCCGTGAACGTCTTCTGGACCTTGACGCGGACGTAGCGTCCCTGGTCGGACTGGCCGGTCGCGCAATCGGTGTAGAAATCCGTGATCACGATCGAGTCGCTGGCGTCGATGCACTGGTGCCACTGGGTCAGCGTCACCGTCGCGCCGGTGCCGGCGGCGGTCTGCGCCTCGGTCTGCACGTAGCAATAGAGGCCGCAGCTCGAGGTGGTGGTGCTCGCCGTCGCGGGGATCGCCACCGGGTGGGCCTGCAGCAGCTCCAGCGAGCGGTTCACCGCCGACTGGATGGTGAAGCGGTCGGACAAAGCCCGGCTCAAGTCCGCAATGCCCATGGTGAGGAAGGCGAGCACCGGCGCCAGGAAGCCGAACTCGATGAGGCTGGCGCCGCGCTCGTCGCCGGCGATATTCCGGAGGCGGAGGCGCATCATACGATCAGCCTCACCACGCTCTGCCGGAAGGCGCTGGATCCGCCGGCCGGATCGCAATTGTTCTGGATGTTCATGCCGCCTTTGAAGGTGATGATGCGGCCGACGATCTGCAGGCACTGCGTGTTCATGCTCGAATTGCCGTTGTACCAGAGGTCGCTGGTCGGGAAGTAGAGCGCGCCCTGGATCTTGGACGAGGAGCCGCCATTGACCTTGAGAGTGATCGTGGTCGCCCGCCGGTCGCGGTACATCGCAACCCCCTGATAGGGGCCGGCGCTTGGCGCGGTGATGTTGATGTCGGCCTGGGCGTTGGTCTTGATATCGCCCGCCGCCCCGCCAGGCCCGGACATGATGAGGGTGCCGTTGGTGAGCGTCAGATTGCCCTGGAGGTTCGCGTCGCCGCCGTTGACGATGAGGATGGTGTCGGCGAGCGCCACCGTGTTGTTGGGGTTGATGTCGAGAGCGCCGACGCAGAGGTACTTCCTGCCGCTGACGGTGACGGTGTTGGATGCGAGGAGGGCCGCGGCGTTCGACTCGCTCAGCGTCGAGCTCGAGCAGTTCGTCATGTAATTGGTCGGGTCCGGGACCCAGCCCAGCGGATCGGACTGCGGCGCCGAATAAGGCTGGAGCGTCGTGCCGGTGCCGTATTTGCTGGACGAGGGGATGCCCCCGACCGCGGCGATCGGCGTCGCCGTCAGGTTTGCCGAGCCGCTGATGGTGACGGCCGCGCTCGACTTCGAGTTGGTCTTCATGCCGCAGCCGAGCTGGACGTCGGCATTGCCGCCGAGATCGATGCCGGCGTCGGTGCCGTTGTAGAGCGAGACGAGGCAGAAGGTGCCGTCGTCGACGAGGGCCGCCGTCGCGTCGCCCTGGACGGTGACCCCGGTGACGCCGAACACCTTCATGAACGGCAGCGACGGCGTCGCGGTGATCTGGACGCGGACGGTCCGGTTGTAGCCGTGCGAGGCGCCCTGGGTGATGGTCTCCGACTGCGACATGATCGGAAAGCGGTTATTGTCGAGATCATGGTGGACCGCCTCGTGCGTGTCCGCGCCGGCGGCGACGGCGTAGGTGCCGGCGATGGCGGCCGAATCGGCAGCGCGCTGGATCTGGCGCTTCCACACGGCGATCTGGATTGTGTCGATGGCGAAGGCCGCGGCGGCCAGGATCAGCGGCATGGTCGCCGCGCCGATGAGGAGCACGTTGCCGCGCTCGTCCTGGAAAAGGCGCCGAAGCCGCTTGAAGAAGCTCATCTTACCAACACCTCGCGTACAGGTACGTCTACCCGAGGTTGCGGCTTAGCCTCCGGGCTGTTGCCGGGACGTAAAGCGGGAGGGTTACCGGGCGGTTAGCCATAACCGCGGGCAGCGTACCGTATCGGGACGCCGGGCATCGTGCCCTTGCCGGGGCTGGCGCACCGTGTTTGCTCGCGCGGCCCGAGCGGGGCACGAACAGGAGATACAAACATGCGCACTCTCAACGCGAACGAGACCGCCGCCGTCGCCGGGGGCGCCAACCCGCACCTCACCACGATCAGCGTCACCACCAACCCCGGCGGCGTCGTCAACAAGTCCAGCGCGTCGAACCCGAACGCGATCACGACGACGATCACCTACAAGACCACCGGCAAGCCCGCGTAAGCGCGCGCGATCTGGAGGAGAGACGACATGCGTCACTTGCAGGTTCACGAGCTCGCCGCCGTCAGCGGCGGCGCCAAGAAGCCGAATTACGGCGGCGGCCCCGGCATCGCTGCCGGGGCCTTTTTCCTGCGCCGTGGCGGCGCGGCTTAGAAGTTCACCGACATCCGGCCGTAGACGTAGCGGCCGTTGAAGCCGAACGGCGAGAAGATCGAGAAGGCGATATATTCCTGGTTCGCCGGGTAGAGGCCGCCGCCGGCCGAGGCGGGGCGGACGCCGTAGGGCGAGCGGGTCGGGTAGACGTCGAAGATGTTGTTCGCGCCGATCGCGAACTCCGCGCGGCCCGATTTCGCCCGCAGCTCGAGATCGGTGATCCACTTCGCCTTCAGGAAGATGTCGTCCGGACCGTAGGCGGTGAGGCTCAACGGATCGGTGATCGGTGCGACCGCGCCCGGCGAGATGACCTTGCCGTAGCGGGTGGTGCGGGCGGTGATGCCGAAATCGCCAATGTCGCCGTCGGCCGACAGCACCACCTTGTCGCGGGGCTGGCCGTCGGTGAAGCGGATGCCCTCGACCCGGCCGAACAGGACGATGCCGGGGATCTGCGCGAGCGGCCCGACCGCGTTCAGCCGCCGGTCGATCGTCGTCTTGTTGTAATTGTACGCGGCGGTGAGGTTCCAGCTGCCCATGCCCGCGGTGCGGAAATGGTAGGCGGCGACGATGTCGACGCCGCGGGTGGTGGTGTCGAGGCCGTTGATGAAGAAGCGCGCCGCCGCCACCTGCGGGAAGCCGCTGGAGGCGAGCAAGGCGGTCACGGCGCTTTGCACGGCCGCGGTGTTGCCGGTGCCGCCATTGCCGAGCGTCTCGGTAAGGACGATCCGGTCCTTGATCTTGATGCTGTAGAAATCGGCGGTGAGGGTGAAGCCGCGGAACGGGTTGGCGGTGGCGCCGAGGCTGAGGTTAACCGACCGCTCGGGCTTGAGCGGCTGCGAGCCGAGGGCGCGGGCGGCCGGGGCGCTGACCGGCAGGGTGGCGATGTCGACCGGGACGCCGTTGATGAAGTTGGTCGAGGTGGTGGTGAAGAATTGCTGCTGCAGCGACGGGGCGCGGAAGCCGTTCGAGATCGAGCCGCGGACCGCATAGCCCTTCACCGGCTCGTAGCGGGCGGCGAACTTGCCGTTCCAGGTGTCGCCGAAGTCCGAGAAATGCTCGTAACGGCCGGCGAGGGTGGTGGTGAAGCCCTCGAACGGATCGGTGTCGAGTTCGGCATAGCCGGCATAGGAATGGCGGCTGACGTCGGTGGCGGCGTTGGCCGGGATGCCGGGGAAGCCCTGCGCGCCGGCGCCGGCGGCGCGGCCCGGATAGGTGCAGATGCCGGTGCCGGCGTTGAACACGCCCTGTGTCGCCGTGCAGTTTGCGGCGGTGGTCGAGATCGCCGGCCGGAAAAACGGCCCGATCGCGTAGGATTGGAGGTCCCCCGGTCGGATCTTGAACTGCTCGTCGCGATATTCGGCCCCGAAGGCGACGGTCAGCGGCTTGAAGAAGCCGATGCCATATTCGTGCGACAAATCGAGGTTGGCGACGGTCTGGCCGTAGCGCAGGCCACCGGCGTCGAAGTTGCGCTGGCTGGCAGGACCGAACGAGGTGTTGAGGCTGTTCTCGGTGCGGTAGTCGAACGTGTTGTGGCCGCGCTCGACCGAGAGGTCGGTCTTCCAGCCGGCGAGGTCGCCCTTGACGCCGACGGCGCCGGAATAATCCTTGAGCTGGGTGGCGATGAACGGGAGGAAGCCCTCGCCGGTCAGGGCCACGAAATTGGCCGCGGTGGGCGTCTGGTTCGGCGCCAGCACCGAGAAGTCGCGGTTGGCGGCGGCGTTCTGCTGGCGCCAGTTGGCCGCGCTCAGGGCGGAGCGGGTGCTGTAGGATCCGAAGGCGTAGAGTTCCCAGTTTCCGCCGAGCTCGAACCCGGCATTGCCGAACAGGTTCATGTCCCGCGTCTCGGGGTCGCCGAAGCGGAATTCCAGCCGGTTGAAGCTCAGCTCGCGCGGGTCGAAGGTGGCGCCGGGTTTGTTGAAGTTCGGGCGCAGGTCGAAGCCCTGGCGGTTGGTGAACTCGCGGTAGCGATATTCGCCGGTGAGGTTGAGATAGCCGTGCGGGCCGAGCGGCAGGCCGAAATTCACCGCCGAGGTGATCGTCCGGCCGTCATGGGCGCTGCGATTGCCGTTGGTGTTGGCGAGGAAATAGCGATTGTCGGTGGGGTCGAGCATCGGCTGGCCCGACGCGTCGGTCTGGAGGCCGGTGACGTTGGCGACGTTGTCGATCGTCGTCACATATTCGCCGTAGGTGACGCTGGCGCGGCCGCCGTGGTTGGAATTCTTGAGCTGGATGTTGATGACGCCGGCGATGGCGTCCGAACCATATTGCGACGAGGCGCCGTCGCGCAGCACTTCGATGCGGCTGATCGCGAGGCCCGGGATCAGGTTCAAATCGACCGCGGCGCTGCCGCGACCGACCGTCCCGTTGATGTTGAGCAAAGCCGAGACGTGGCGGCGCTTGCCGTTGACCAGGACCAGCGTCTGGTCGGGGCTGAGGCCGCGCAGGGTCGCCGGGCGGAGCGCGTCCGAACCGTCGGCGATGGCCGGCGTCGGGAAGTTGAACGACGGCACCAACGTGTTGAGGATGCGGTTGGTCTCGGTCTGGCCGGTGTTGGTGATGGCTTCGGAACCGATGACGTCGATCGGCACCGGGCTGTCGGCGAGCGTGCGGTCGGTGCGGCGGGTGCCGGTGACGACGATCGCATTGGGATTGTCGATGCCCTGGTCGGCGGCGGCGGCATCGCCGGCCGGCGGCTGCTGGGGCGGCGTCGCCGCCGCATTCTGCGCCGCCGCGGGCACGGCGAGCAAAGCGACGGACGACAAGGAGGCGAGGAGCGCGGCGCGCGAAAGGCGGTTCATCTTCGGGTTCCCCAAATGGCTCGCGACCCGGAAAGGCCGCTTTGTGCCGAGATTATTACAAAGACGACACAAAGCAAAAGGAAGATTGTGCAGTGCAAAAAAGCTTGCCGCACTGTGCCCGCCGCACCACATGCCCGCTGCCCGCAAGGAGAACATCGACCCATGAGCAGCCCCATCGTCGTCGACCTGCCGCACCAGCTGGGGCTGGAGGAGGCGAAGCGCCGGATCGACAGCGGGATGGGGCGGCTTGGCGATCACATTCCGGGCGGCGCGGCGCGGGTCGAGAAGGACTGGCAGGGCGATACGATGCACCTGCTGGTTGAGGCGATGGGCCAGGTGGTCCGCGTCACTATGGGCGTCACCGCCAGCAGCGTCCGGCTGGAAGTGGTGCTGCCGCCAGCCCTGGCCTTCTTCGGCGGCCCGATCGCGGCGCTGATCAAGCGGGAGGGCGCGACCATGCTCGAGGACAAGAGCAAGCGCTGAGGGGCGTTACCGCCGCGGCTTTTCCTTCTTCGGCGGCGGACCGCTGCGCGTCACCGAGCGGACGGTGCACAGGTCGCCGCCGACGCGAAGGGCGCTGAAGCGGTCGAAGGCCGGGCTGCCGCGCGTGTCGATGCCGATCGCGGTCGCAAAGGGAAGCTCGCGGCAGCTGCCGTCCAGCCGGACCCGGTACCAGCGCAGATGCTGGTCCTGCAGGTAGACGAGGTCGTCGCCCCGTTCCTCCCAGTTGCGGATCGCGCCGAAGCTCACGAACGGGATCGACACCTCCTCGTCGGCGGATTGCGGCAGAGCAGGCGGCTGGGCCGCGGCGGCTGTGGAGAGCAGGGCGCCGAGCGCCAGGGGCAGCGTCTTCATGGCGCCTTCCATAGCAGAAACGGGCTGAACCGGCGCTGAAAGGCCGCTTGCCTCCGCGCGCGCCTTCGCTAGCATCCCGCCACCAGGAGAGGCGGAACATGCGGCATGTCGCGATCATCGGCTCAGGCCCCGCCGGCTTCTACAGCGCCGAGGCGCTCCAGAAGCTTTACGGCGACGAGATCCGCGTCGACCTGATCGACCGGCTGCCCGTTCCCTACGGCCTCATCCGCTCGGGCGTCGCGCCGGACCACCAGTCGATCAAGGCGGTCTCGAAGCGCTACGAGAAGACGGCGCTCAGCCCGAACCTGCGCTTCCTCGGCCATGTCAGCGTCGGCGACGATGTGTCGATCGAGGAGCTGAAGCAGCTCTACGACGCCGTCATGCTCGCCACCGGCGCCCCGCACGACCGGCCGCTCGACATACCGGGGAGCACGCTCCCCGGCGTCGTCGGCTCGGCGGCCTTCGTCGGCTGGTATAACGGCCATCCCGATTTCGCCGCGCTCGACCCGCCGCTCGGCGTCGCGGCGGCGGCGGTGATCGGCAACGGCAACGTCGCCCTCGACGTCGCCCGCATCCTTTCGAAGACGCGGGCCGAGTTCGCCGGCTCCGACATCGCCTGCCACGCCCTCGACGCGCTCGACCACAGCGCAATCCGCGCCGTCCACCTGCTCGGCCGCCGCGGACCGCACCAGATCGCGATGACGCCCAAGGAGCTCGGCGAGCTCGGCCATCTCGAAGCCGCGGCGCCGCGGGTCGATCTGGAGGACTTCCCACCGGAGGCCGACGACGCTTTGCTCGAGCCGGGCATCCGCAAGTCGGTGACGCACCTGAGGAGCTTCGCCGCGCTGCCGCAGGACAAGGCGAAGACCATCGATTTCGACTTCTTCGCCGCCCCGGTGCGGGTCGAAGGCGAGGGCAAGGTCGAGCGGCTGGTGGTGGAGCGCACCCGGCTCGACGACCAGCTGCGCTCGGTCGGCACTGGCGAGACCTATGCGATCGACTGCGGCCTCGTCGTCACCTGCATCGGCTACCAGACCCCGCCCATCGCAGGCGTGCCGTACGAGCATGGCCGCGGCCGCTTCGCAAATGCCGACGGCGTGATCGGTGACGGCCTCTACGCCGTCGGCTGGGCGCGCCGGGGGCCGACCGGCACGATCGGCACCAATCGGCCGGACGGCTTCGAAGTCGCCGACAAGATCGCCGCCGCCTGCCCGCCCGGCTCCAGCGGCGGGAAGGCCGGCGGGGCCGGGCTCGACGCGCTGCTGGCCGAGCGCGGCGTCCACCCGGTGGCGTTCTCGGACTGGCAGCGGATCGAGGCAGCGGAGACGGCGCGGGCGCGGGAGGGGAGCCCGCGCGAGAAATTCGCCTCCGTCGACGACATGATCGCCGCGCTGGGCAGACCCTGAGTCACTACGGGCGCTAAGCGCTTGCGCTCGGTCCAAGCCGCCCCTATTAGCCCCGGCACTGTCTCCCGGGCGGCCCTCGCGGCCGGACAACCCGGTCGGGGAGTAGCTCAGCCTGGTAGAGCACTGTCTTCGGGAGGCAGGGGCCGGAGGTTCGAATCCTCTCTCCCCGACCATTTTCTGTTCGAGCTGTTGACGTCGCTCGTGAAGCATAGCGGGTGCGGAGGTCTGTACCCCTCTATTCGGCGCTGTAGATGGAGCGATTCGGCCCTGCCGGCACGATCGGGCGGCAGCTCGCACATTCTCGTATCCCTGACGAAAAGATGCACTACAACCTGTAGGGCATGCTCGGCGCCTCGCTTCTTCTCGCTCTTCGCGAAATACGCCGGCACCTGCTCCGTTCGATCCTGACGGTGCTGGGGATCGTCATTGGCGTGGCGGCCGTCATCACCATGGTGACCGTCGGCAACGGCGTGACCGCGTCGGTGCGAACCCAGATCGCCTCGCTCGGCGCGAACACGCTGATCGTGGTCCCCAATGCGGGCGGGCGGCAAGCGGGCAGCGCTCCGCCGAGGCCGTTCACCGAGCAGGATGTCGCGGCAATCCGCGAGCAGATCGCCGGGCTCCTCCGGGTGTCGGGGCAGGTGAACTCGTCGCAGGTCGCCACCGCCGACGGCATCAACTGGCAGACCAGTGTCACCGGGACGACCAACGACGGCATCTCCATCCAGGCGATGACGATCGTCTCCGGGCGCCCATTCACGTCGGAAGAGGAATCGGCGGGCAAGAGCGTGTGCATCATCGGCGAAACGGTGCGCAAGAACCTGTTCGCGAACGTGGATCCGCTGGGGCGCCAGCTTCGCGTCGGCAAGCTCGCCTGTCCGATCACGGGAGTGCTCAAGGAACGCGGCCAGGGCGGCATGGGCAACGACCAGGACGATGTCGTGCTGATGCCGATACGCACGGTGCAGCGCCAGTTGCTGGGCACGACCGACATCCACTGGATGGTGATCGGCGTGAACCCCGCCTACGACAACAAGGCCGTCAGCGCCGACCTGGGGCGGCTGCTGCGGGAGCGGCGGCACCTCGCCTTCGGGCAGAACGAGGACTTCCGCGTCATCGACATGAAGCAGATTTCCGACACGGTGTCGGGGACCCTCGCGGTGATGACGGCCATGGTCGCGGCCATCGCATCCATTTCGCTGATCGTGGGCGGCATCGGCATCGTCAACATCATGCTGGTCTCGGTGACGGAGCGGACTCGCGAGATCGGCATCCGCCTCGCCATCGGGGCGCTCGCCCGCGAAGTGCGGCTGCAATTCCTGACGGAGGCGGTGGTGCTGTGCTCGCTGGGAGGCGCGATCGGAATCGCATTGTCCTTCGGCCTGTCGCTGCTGCTGACGCAGGTGATGTCGGTGGACTTCGTCTTCGATCCCGTGGTCAACATCGGCAGCCTCATCTTCTCCTCTTTCCTGGGGATCCTCTTCGGCTATGTTCCCGCCCAACGCGCCGCCGCGCTCAACCCAATCGATGCGCTGCGCCATGAATAGGGCATCGGCCGCGGCGATCGCGTTGCTCCTCGGCGGCTGCGCGGTCGGACCCAATTACCACGCGCCGCCCGCGGGCGCGCTCGGCGTCCCGGCCGGCTATGCCGAGCCGGTGACGGCCGCGCCCCGCACGGCCGCGACCATTGGCCGGCCGGACCCTGCGCCGAGCGACCTCGCCGCGTGGTGGCGCACGTTCGACGATCCCTTGCTGACCGACCTCGTCGCCCGCGCGACGGTGGGGAACCTGCAGATCGCGCAATCGGCCGCGCGGCTGGTCCAGGCGCGCGAAGCCCTGGTGCAGGCGGGCGCCGATCGGTTTCCGACCCTCAGCGGCTCCGCCGGCGCCTCCCACAACGTCACCCGCGGCGGCGGATCGTCGATCGTCGTCGGCGGCGGCAACGGATCGCCCGGCACCGTCGTCACCACCGGCGGCTCGTCGGGCACCACCCAGCTTTCGCTCGGCCTCGACGCCTCGTGGCAGGCCGACATCTTCGGCGGCGTCAGGCGCGGCATCGAGGCGGCCCGCGCCGACGAGGCGGCCGCGGGGTTCGATCTCGAGGCGGTGCGCACCGCGATCGCCGGCGAGGTCGCCACCAACTATATCGATGCCCGGCTCGCGCAGACCCGGCTCCGCATCGCCCTCACCACGCTGCGCACCCAGGACGACAATCTGCAGATCGCCGGGTGGCGCGTCCAGGCGGGTTTGGTGTCGGCGCTGGACGTCGAGCAGGCGCGCGGGCAGCGGGCGCAGACGGCGGCGAGTATCCCGGCGATCGAAACTTCCTACGCGCAAGCGGTCGCCCGCCTCGGCATCCTGGTGGGCCAGGCGCCGGGGGCCTTGCGCGGCGAGATGGAGGCGAGCCGGCCGATCCCGCGCGGACCGGACGGGATCGCCGTCGGCATTCCCGCGGAAACGCTCCGCCGGCGGCCCGACGTGCGGCGGGCGGAGCGGCAGCTTGCCGCGGCCACGGCCCGCATCGGCGTCGCCCAGGCGGCGCTCTATCCGGCGCTGTCGATCGGCGGCAACCTCAACACAAGCGCCGCGAGCATCGGCTCGCTCGGCAGCCTGCTCACCGGCAGCCTTTTCGCAGGGCTCGCCCACACCATCTTCGACGGAGGGCGGCGCCGGTCTCAGGTCCGCTCGGCGCGGGCCGGCGCAGACATCGCTCTGGCCGGCTACCGCCAGACCGTCCTTACCGGGCTCGAGGACGTCGAGAACGCGATGCAGGCGCTGGCGGCGGCGAAGGCGCGGCAGGTCCAGCTCGCAATCGCGCTCGACGCCTCGAACAACGCCGCCCTCTACGCCCGCAGCCAATATCGCTCCGGGCTCATCGACTTCCTCACTTTGTTGCAGAGCGAGCAGGCCCTGCTCTCGGCCCGCGATCAGCTGGCCGCGGCGCAGGCGGACCAGGCGCTGTCGCTGGTCCAGCTCTATCTCGCCCTCGGCGGCGGCTGGCAGAGCGACACGAACTACAGGGCGGGGACCCCCGGATGACCGATACCGACATCGACGCTTTTCTCGGCCAGCCGCCGCGCTCGCGCTGGCGGCGCTGGCGCAAATGGATCTTCATCGGGATCCCGCTGCTGCTCGTGCTGCTGCTGCTCGGCCGCTGCCTGCGTCCGGCGCCGCCCGTCCATTATGCGACCGCCCCCATCGTGCGGCACGACCTCGACGTGACGATCACCGCGACCGGCAATCTGGCGCCGACCGTGCAGGTCAATGTCGGCTCCGAGGAATCGGGGCTGGTCGACAAGGTCTACGTCCAGAATAACGACCGGGTCGTGAAGGGGCAGCCGCTGGCGCAGCTCGACCTGTCGCGGCTGCGCGACGCGCTGGTCGAGAGCGAGGCGACGCTGCGGGCTGCGCTCGCGTCCGTTACCCAGAACCGCGCCACCGTCGCCCAGAGCCGGTCCAACCTCGCGCGCGAGGAGCAGGTCTACAAGATTTCCGGCGGAAAGGTGCCTTCGAAGACCGAGCTCGACACCGCCCGCGCCAATTACGCGCGTGCCGTTGCGGGGGTCGCGCAGGCCCAGGCCCAGGTCGCGCAGGCCCGGGCCGCCGTCTCCACCAACCGCACCAACCTAGTCAAAGGCACCATCTACGCCCCCGTCACCGGGGTGGTGCTGTCGCGCCAGGTCGAGCCGGGCCAGACGGTCGCCGCTTCGTTCAACGTCGCCACGCTGTTCACCATCGCCCAGGACCTTTCGAACATGCGGCTGCAGGTGAAGGTGGACGAGGCGGACGTGGGCGAGCTCCACCCCGGCGCGCCCGCGAGCTTCACGGTCGGCGCCTATCCGAACCGCAACTTTCCGGCGTCGGTTACGCGTCTCGATCTCGGTGCCAATGCCACGCCGCTGGTGAACAGCGCCGGCGCCACATCGACCACCCAGGCGACGAACGTGGTCGCCTACACCGCGGAGCTGGCGGTTACGAACCCCAATGGGCTGCTCCGGCCCGGCATGACGGCGACGGCGACGATCACGACGGAGGCGCTCAAGAACGTGCTGCTCGTCCCCAACGCAGCCTTGCGCTTCACCCCGCCGGCGGCGCCGGAGAAGAAGGGCCTTTTCAACGGGCCGCCCGAGCAGCCGAAGAATGCCGCCGTATCGCGCGGCGCCCGGCAGCAGCTCTGGGTCCTCGGCGCGGACGGCAAGCCGAAGCCGATCGACGTCACTGTCGGCCACAGTAACGGCAGCTTGACGGAGGTGCGCGGGGCTGGAATCCATGCGGGGCTCCAGGTCGTCACGGGCCAGCTGGCTGGGCAATAATCATGGCCGAGCCGCTGATTGCGCTGCGCGGTATCACCAAGCGCTTCGGCGAGGGGCCGGCGGCGTTCCAGGCGCTGAAGGGCATCGATCTCGACGTCGCCGCCGGCGAGTTCGTCGCGATCATGGGGGCGTCGGGATCCGGCAAGTCGACCACCATGAACATCCTCGGCTGCCTCGATGTGCCGACGTCCGGCGCGTACCGGTTCCGGGGCGTGCACGTGGAGGGCCTCGACCGCGACCAGCGCTCGCTGCTCCGGCGCCGCTATCTCGGCTTCGTCTTCCAGGGCTTCAACCTGCTGGCGCGCACGACGGCGATCGAGAATGTCGAATTGCCCCTGCTGTACCGGGGAGAGGACCGTAAGGTGCGCCGCGCGCAGGGGATGTCGGCGCTGGACAAGGTCGGTCTGGCGGCCTGGGCGGACCACAGCCCCTCCGAGCTTTCGGGCGGGCAGCAGCAGCGCGTGGCGATCGCCCGGGCCCTGGTGACCGAGCCGGACGTGCTGCTCGCCGACGAGCCGACCGGCAACCTCGATTCCGAGCGCTCGGTGGAGATCATGGAGTTGCTGGCCGAACTCAACGCGCAGGCGGGGCTGACGGTGCTGCTGGTGACCCACGAGCCGGACATGGCCGCCTATGCGCACAAGGTCGTCCACTTCAAGGACGGCCTCGTCGAGAGGGTCGATGCCAGAGAGGGGTCGGTCCCTCCCCAGCGACATCCTCATACGCAGTGAGTTGAGCCGGGATAGAACAATCGGTTGAGCCAGGGCCGCGTATGAATACGGGCCCGGGCCGTTTCAGGCGAGTGGAAGAGTCACTCTGAAGCTTGCGCCGCCGCCTGGAAGATTCCCCGCAGATATGCGGCCGCCATGGGCCTCGACGATGGTTCGGCTGATCGAAAGGCCCAGGCCCATCCCGCTCCGCTTGGTGGAAACGAGGGCGTCGAATACGGATTGCAGCCGGTCCGGCGGAATGCCGGGACCGCTGTCGTCGACCCTCAGCTCGAACGCGGTGCCGGCGACGCCGGTCGACACAATGATCTCCCTGCGGTCCTCGCCCTCGACGGCTTCGACGGCGTTCCTCACCAGGTTGATGACGACCTGCTGGATCTGAACCGGATCGGCAAGAATCGTGGCGCCGTCGCCGAGCTGCATCTTCAAGACCAGCCCCTTCGACGCCCCCGAGAGGGCGATCGACGCGGCCTCGCGGATGACGGCGGTGGGGTCGAGGCACTCGCGCAACCATCCAGCATCGCTGGGGAGTGCACGCAAGCTGCGGATGATCGCGCTGGCCCGGAACGCGCAATCCTCGATCGCCTTCAGCCCGTTCTCCACGGCACCCGGCGGCACGACGGGCTTGGTGAGGACACGGCGCATCGAGGCGGCATAATTGGCGATGGCCGCCAAAGGCTGGTTGAGCTCGTGGGCCAGGGTCGAAGCCATCGCGCCCATGGCGCTCGCGCGCCCGGCGTGGATCAGCTCGCCCTGCAGCGCCTGGACCTTTTCCTGGGCAGCCTTGGCCTCGGTGATGTCCTGCTTGGTCCCGAAAATCCTGACGGAGCGTCCGTTTTCCGTTTCCACATCGGCCGTCAGGCGGATCCACCGCGCATTGCCCTTCGCAGTACGGATCTTGACGTCGAGGCTGAAGCTGCCGCCGCTTGCGATCGCAGCGGCCCGCTTCCTCTCCATCTGGCGGCGAGAATCTTCATCGTAGAACGTCACGATTTCGGAGCGGTCGAGCGCGCAGCCCCTCGGCAGCTCGAACAGGTCGTACACGCCGTCCGTCCAGGTGAGCTCCTCCGTCGCGAGGTCGCACTCCCACACCCCGATCCGGGCGAGCGCCGACGCACGATCGTACATCTTCTTGTAGCGCTCGGCGGCGGGCTCCTGCTGACGAGGCGCCTCGTCAGAATGGCCGTAAGCCGCCGCCGGAACTGGGAGGGACTGGCCTTCATCGTCGCTACGCATGATTGGTCCTGAAACTTGGGGACGTGAGAGGCTAGGGCCCCGCCCGCTCCTTTCCAAGCGTCCGTGTGGACAATGTGCCGGAAGACGGAGAAGGTGCGGGCATGTTGGGACGCGCCAGGCTGGCCGATTATCTGAAGGCCGTGCCGGTGCGGATGCCAAGATGGCGCCGGCGCTCGCCCGACGCGTTGCAAGGCGAAGACCCCGTCTCCTTCGCCGTCGCCACGCCTTTCCGCGACGATGCGGCCTTCCGGCGCGCCTATGCGGCCGGGGAGGCGACCGGCTCCTGGTGGGGATTCGACGTGGAATGGCGGGCGTCGATCGTCTGCTGGGCGGCGCTGCAGGGCCGGTCGCTAGAGGGCGATTTCGTCGAGGTCGGGGTTCACCGCGGCGGCTATGCACGGATGGTGGTCGATTATGTCGGCTTCGAGACGCTGACGGGGAAAAGCTTCTACCTGATCGACACCTATTGCGGCATCCCCGCCGCCCATCGCACCGGCGCGGCGGCGCTGTTCGACGGCGTCTATGGCGATTGCTACGAGGACGTTCTCCGCACCTTCACGCCGTTCGACACGGTGAGGATCGTGCGCGGGGCGGTGCCGGAGGTGCTCGATACGGTGCGGCCGGCGCGGGTCGCCTTTCTCTCCATCGACCTCAACAGCGCCGAGCCGAGCGCCCGCGCGTTGGAGCATTTCTGGCCGCTGATGGTGCAGGGCGCGGTGGCGGTGCTCGACGATTACAATTTCGAGCTGTTCGCCGATCAGCGGGCGGCGCTCGATGCGGCGGCGGCGCGGCTCGGCGCGCCTATCCTCGCCCTCCCCTCCGGCCAGGGGCTGATGGTCAAACGATGACGGGTTCGATCGCCGTCGGCTGCAGCAAATCGAGGTGGGGGCAATCCTCCTCCGCCCGGCGCGGATAGCGCAGCGCCCATTTCAGCGCCTGCCGGTCGCTGCGGAACGCGAAGCCAGTAATCGTCGCCGGAACCTCGCCCAGCCAGCGGATGCGGCGCTGCACGCGCTTTTGGTACTCGGCCTCGGCGGGCGTCTGGGCGGGCAGCCGCTCCGGGTCTTCGCCGCTCCAGCCGTGGGCTTGAAGCCGGGCCTTGAAGTCCGCCGCCAGCGCCGGCTCGGCGGTCCAGCGCAGCTCGCGGCCGAGGTCCTTGAGGATCGCGGGCATGTCGAAGGGCGGCAGCCGGTCGCGGGTGGAGCGGCGGACCAGCTCGTACTCGTGGTAGAGCATGTTGTTGCCGAGGCTCATGCCCGGCACCGGCGCGGCGTGCAGCCAGTCGTCGCCGCCGGACAATTTCAAAAAGTCCGGGAAATCGCCGCCCTTGCCGCGGAGGTAGCCGAGGCCATTGCTGCGGCGCGAGGCGTAGAGGATGCCGAGCGGGCGGTCGTAATGGACGTAGTTTTCCTCGAAGGTGAAGAAGCGGCACATGAAGGCGCCGTCCGGCGCCGTCGAATCGCAGACGGTGCCGAACCGCGCCAGCACCGTCTCGAGGATGCGGCGCGGCACCAGGCAGTTCGAGAAGACCGGCAGCGCATGCGAGATTTCGGTGACGCAGCCGGACGCGATCAGCGCGCTCACCCGCGCCGTCGAGACCGACAGGAGCTTACCCGTCCACGGCGTTTGCCAGAGGCGGAGCGGCGGCGGCTCGTGGCCGATATGGTCGACCGGGAAGGAATGGAGGAGGTCCGGCCTGGCCGTGGCGAGCGCCGCCAGCGCCGCCCAGGCGCCGGGCTTGGAGATCTTGCGGTCGTAATGGACGCTGAAATGGGTGGCGTTCGAACCCTCCATCGCTTCGCGGATCGCCCAGTCCCAGTTGCGGCCCATCGCCACCTCGCCCTCCGGGCGCAGGTAGGTGACGCGGGGCTGGCGGGCGCAGAAGCTGCGCAGCGGCTCGGGCGAAGTCGAATTGTCGCACAGGTAGATTTCGATCGGCGCCTCCCGCTGGGCGACCAGCGCCTTCACCGCGTTCATCGCCTCTTCGGGGCGGTTGCGGGTCGGGATGATTATGGCGATGGAGGCGCTCATGCCCGCCTCGCCAGCGCGGGCAGCGCCTCGAACACGTCGCGGGGCGCGAAGCCGAACTCGTCACGGATGCGGGACGTGTCGATGGCGGGAAAACGGACGCTCGGCGCCCCAGGCGCTACCTCCACCCGGCATCCCGTCGCGCCGGCCAGCGCCTCCACGATGGCCTTGTGCGAGACCTGCCCGCCGCTGGCGATGTTGTAGAGGCGGTGTCGTCCGCCAAGGGCAATCTTCACAAGCAAATCCGTGACATCGTCGACGCTGACATAATCCTTCTCCGAGTCGAGGGCGGTGCGCAAGCGGATGACGCCGGCCGAGCGGGCCTCCTCGATGATCAGCGCCAGGAACGTGTCCTTCTGGCCAGGGCCGTAGACGGCGGAGAGCCGCGCCACCCTGCCCTTCGGCCCGAGCGAAAGGACGAGCGCCTCGCCCGTCGCCTTGGAGAGGCCGTATATGTCCTCCGGCTCCGACGGCTCGAAGCCGAGCGCGTCCTCCTCGCGCGCCGGGGCGCTGCTGCGAAGGTAGAGACGGGCCGAGGAGAGATAGAGGTAGGAGTCGAACGTGCAGCGCGTGAGAGTTGCCAGAAGCCGCCCCACATGCGCCTCGACCGTTTCGAACGGCCTGTCGCGGAAATCGGCGGTGAGGCCGATGCAATCGATGACGTGGCCGAGCGGCTTGCCGGTTAGCGGTTCGTCGCGCGCCGGCGCCTGGAACGGAGTGCCGGAGCGGGCGAGGTGGGTGACGAGGTTGGAGCCGATGAAGCCGCTGCCGCCGAGAATTGTGATCACAGGCCGCCCGTCGGGTGGTGGAGCTTCGGGTCGCGGTGGAGGAGGAGCTTCGGGCTGACGCCGGGCACGACGCGGAAGATCGGGTCCTCCACCATCGAGGGGTGGCGCACCGCAAGGACATTGAAGCCGTGGGGCGGCCCGTCGGTCACGGCGGTCGCGATCGGCACCAGCTCGATCGGCCGCCCCGCCATGTCATAGTTCGACTGGAAGTCGCGCACCGCGAAGAGGGCGTAGCCGAGGCCGGCGAGAAAGCGTGCGATCTCCGTCCGCTCCAGCCCCTCGGTCCAGTCGACGTAGCTGCGGTGGATTTCGAAGACGATTGGCGGACCGTCGCGCCGCAGCGCGGCCTCGCCGCCCTGGAGCACGGCATGCTCGGAGCCTTCGAGGTCGAGCATGATCAGCCCGATGCGGGCGATGCCCTGCTCCTCGGCGTAGGCGTCGATGGAGGTGGTCGGGATGCCCTCTTCCGACGGGACGGTGCGCCCGTAGGCGTCGGCACCGACGAACCGAAGCGTCGCCCCGGCCTCGTTCCACAGGGCACGCCGGTCGACGCGCAGGTTCTCCAGGCCGTTGAGCGAGGCGTTGCGGGCGAGCATCTCCGCCTGCGCGCCGTCCGGCTCGAAGCAGTGGCAGAGGCCGCGGCCGCCGAGGGCGTGGGCGAGGGGTATGGCCTGGTCGCCGAAATAGGCGCCGCCGACGATGGCGTCGCCGCCTTGCGCGGCGAGGTGGATGAGGAGCCGCGTCGTCTGCGGCTCCCAGACGTGGTCCGGCACCGCTGGCGTCGACAGGACGAAGTCCCGGGCGATCTTTGAGCTGTAGAGGAATTCGAAGACGAGGCCGTTGGCGAGCGTCTTGCGCAGGGTCCCGCAGCCGGCGTGGAGGGCGTCCGCGATGGGGCCTGTGACCTCGTCGCGCACATTCGTGAAGCGCCGCTCCGGGTGCCGCTCGTAGGCGACGAGGGCGGCGACGATGGCGGCCCGCGCCGCCTCGTCCTCGCCGACCGCGCGGCACGCATCGAGGAGGGTCGCGGCGTCGGTCATCCGCGGCGAGGTCTAGCGAGCGGGGCGGTCGCGATCCAGAGCGGAACGGCCTCGTGCGGCAACATCGCGCTTGCCGGGCGCCGCGCGGTTGACGACAAGGCCGCCGGTGAAGACGATCATCGACGAGACAGCGGGCATTGTTACGGTGCTCGACGCCGCCGGCGAGGCGCGGAGCTGGCCGATGGCGAGCGCCGAGGCTTTCGCCGCCGCCTCGCGGGCCTGGCTGCGCGCGGGCTGGGACGTGAAGCATGTCTACAGCTTCACCTGGCTCGGGCGGCCGATCATCCAGCTCCCCGAGGACATGTTCCGCATCCAGGAGCTGATCCACGCCGAGAGACCGGACGTGCTGATCGAGACCGGAATCGCCCATGGGGGCTCGCTGGTCTTCTACGCGTCGCTGTTCGACGCGATGGGCCACGGCCGAGTTGTTGGGATCGAACTCGCGCTGCGGCCAGCCAACCGAGCGGCGATCGACGCCCACCCGATGCGGCGACGCATCGACCTGGTCGACGGCTCCTCCACCGCGCCGGAGACGGTGGCGCGGGTGCGCGCGCTCATCGGCGACGGCGCCCGGGTGATGGTGGTGCTCGATTCCAACCACAGCCTTGATCATGTCCTGGCCGAGCTTCGCGCCTATGGGCCGCTGGTGCCGGTGGGCGGCTATCTGGTCGCGGCCGACGGGATCATGCAGGACATGGCCGAGGCGCCGCGCGGGCGGCCGGAATGGGTGCGCGACAATCCGCTGGAGGCGGCGCGGCGCTTCGTCGCCGAGGATTCGCGCTTCGCCCTCGTCGAGCCGGAATGGGCGTTCAACGAGGGGCTGGTGCGGGAGCGGGTCACCTATTGGCCGTCCTGCTACGTCCGCCGCGTCGCCTGAGGCGGGAAGGGGTAGAGCGAATGAAAGTGGTGCTCCTGGCCGGCGGGCTCGGGTCGAGACTGTCCGAGGAGACGCACCTTCGGCCCAAGCCGATGGTGGAGATCGGCGGGCACCCGATCCTGTGGCACATCATGATGGGCTATAGCCGCTGGGGCTTCGACGATTTCATCGTCTGCCTCGGCTACAAAGGCCACGTCATAAAAGACTATTTCGCCGACTTCCTGCTCCACCGCTCCGACATCACCCTCGACCTCGCCAGCGGGGGGGTGACGCGCGTCGCCAGCGAGGCGGTGCCACCGTGGCGGGTGACCCTGGTGGACACCGGCACCGAGACGATGACGGGCGGCCGCCTGAAGCGGATCGCGCACCTGCTGGCCCGCGACGAACCCTTCTGCATGTCCTATGGCGACGGCGTCTCGGACGTGAAGGTGGCGGATCTCGTCGCCTTTCACCGCCAGATGGGTCTCGAAGCGACGGTGACGGCGGTGCGTCCGCCGGGCCGCTACGGCGCCACCACCATCGAGGACGGCCGGGTCGTCAAGTTCGAGGAGAAGCCGACCCAGGGCTGGGTCAGTGGCGGCTTCTTCGTACTGGAGCCGAGCGTCCTCGATCGGATCGAGGGGGACGACTCGATCTGGGAGGCGGGGCCGCTGACCTCGCTCGCCGAGGACGGCCAGCTCGCCGCCTATCAGCATCAGGGCTTCTGGCAGCCGGTCGACACTTTGCGCGACAAGGTCCAGCTCGAAGCCCTGTGGGCGGGGGGCAGTCCGCCCTGGAAGAGCTGGTGACCGGGCGGCGGCCGGACCCGGCCTTCTGGCGCGGACGGCGCGTCCTCCTCACCGGCCATACCGGCTTCAAGGGGGCGTGGGCGGCCTTGTGGCTGAACCATCTCGGCGCCGAAGTGCACGGCTTCGCGCTGGCGCCGGACACGGAGCCGAGCCTGTGGGAGGAAGCGGGGCGAGGTCTGCTCGCCTCGGAGGTGCGCGGCGATCTCGCTGATGCCGCGGCGATCGGCGGCGCCGTTCGGGCGGCGCGGCCCCAAATCGTCCTCCACCTCGCGGCGCAGGCGCTGGTCGGGCGGGGCTATGAGGATCCGGTGGGGACGGTGCGGACCAACAGCCTCGGCACCGTCAACCTGCTCGAGGCGCTGCGGACGTGCGATGCGCTGGAGGCGGCGGTGGTCGTCACCACCGACAAGGTCTATGCCAATGACGGCAGCGGGCGGCCCCTGGTGGAGGACGACGCCCTTGGCGGGGACGAGCCCTACGGCGCCTCGAAGGCGGCGGCGGAGCTGCTGACCCACGCTTTTGCGCGCTCCTTCTTCGCGCCGCGCGGCGTCCCCGTCGCAACGGCACGCGCGGGCAACGTGATCGGCGGAGGAAACTGGTCCGCCGGGCGGCTCATTCCCGACATCTGGCGTGCCGCCGCCGCCGGCGTGCCCCCGATGCTCCGCGCGCCGGCCTCAACGCGGCCGTGGCAGCATGTGCTGGAGCCGCTGGCCGGTTATCTGGCGTATGCGGAGGATCTGGCGGCGGGTCGCCCGGTGCCGCCGGCGCTCAACTTCGGGCCGCCGCCGGGGCCGCCGGTGACCGCCGCCGCTCTGGCCGAGGCGATGCTCGCCGCCTTGGGGGCGAAGCCGGCCTGGGAAGCGCAGGCGGGCGCGGGGCTGCCGGAAGCGGCTTTGCTGGCGCTCGATTCGTCGCTCGCCCGCGAGAGCCTCGGCTGGCAGGCGCGGCTCGCGGCGCCGGAGGCCGTGCAGTGGACGGCGGCCTGGTATGCGGCCCATCGCGGCGGCGCCGATGCGCGCACGCTTTGCCTAGACCAGATCGTTCAATATGAGGCGTTGCCGTGACTGCTTCCCCCCCGACCGACCCGTCCGCCGCGCCGCCCGCCTGCCAGGGATGCGGCGCCGCCCTCGATCACAGCCTCGTCGATCTGGGCGACCAGCCTTTGGTCAACGCCTATGTCCCGCCGGAGTGCGCCGGTGCGCCCGAGCCGGTCTACCCGCTCCACGCCTGGGTGTGCGACCGCTGCCTGCTCGTCCAGGTCAACCAGGTGCTGCCGCCGGACCGCATCTTCAGCGACTACGCCTATTTCTCCTCCTACTCGGACAGCTGGCTGGCCCACGCCCGCGATTACGCGGACGCCATGGTCGAGCGGTTCGGCCTCGGTCCCCAGTCGCAGATCGCCGAGATCGCCAGCAACGACGGCTATCTGCTGCAATATTTCCTCGCCAAGGGCCTTTCCGCCTACGGCATCGAACCGGCGGCGAACGTTGCGAAGGTCGCCATCGACCGCGGCATTCCGACCGAGGTGGCCTTCTTCGGCGAAGAGACCGCCCGCCGCCTCGCCGCGGCGGGGCGCAGCGCGGACCTGCTCGCCGCTAAGAATGTCCTCGCCCACGTGCCGGACGTCAACGATTTCGCCCGTGGCATCCGCATCCTGCTGAAGCCCGACGGCGTCTTCACCGTCGAATTCCCGCACCTCCTCAACATCCTTCGCGAGGTGCAGTTCGACACCATCTACCACGAGCATTTCACCTATCTGTCGCTGCTCGCCGTCCGCACCCTGTTCGAGCGGCACGGCCTCGCCATCTTCGACGTCGAGAGGCAGCCCACCCATGGCGGCTCGCTACGCGTCTTTGCGTCCCGACGGGAAGCGGGGCGGGAGCCGGGCGAGAGCGTCGAGTGCATCCTCGCCGAGGAGCGGGCCGCGGGGCTCGACCGGCCTGAGGGCTATGACGGCTTCGAGCCGCGGGTGCGGGCGGTGCGCGACGGGCTGCTCGCCTTCCTTGGCGAGACCCGCGCCGCTGGGAAGACGATCGCCGCCTACGGCGCCGCCGCCAAGGGCAACACGCTGTTCAACTACTGCGGGGTCACGGTGGACGACATCCCGTTCGTCGTCGATCGCAACCCGGTGAAGCAGGATATGCTGCTCCCGGGCAGCCGCATTCCCGTGCGGCCGGTCGAGGCGCTGGTCGAGGCGCGGCCGGACCGGGTGCTGATCATCCCGTGGAACCTCACCGACGAGATCGTCGCCCAACTCCCCGAGGTCGGCGGCTGGGGCGGGCGGTTCGTCACCGCCATCCCCGAAATCAGGCTGCACGATCCTGCGGGTTGAGCCGCAGGGACTGGCAGGGCTGGCGCTGCTGCACTGGGACGTGGCGGAGGACGCCCGCGGCAGCTTCGCGCGCACCTTCTGCCGCGCCGACCTCGCCGCCGCGGGCATCGATTTCAGCGTCGAGCAGGCGAATCTCTCCCGCAATGCGGTGCGGGGGACCCTGCGGGGCCTGCACTTCCAGGCGGAGCCGCATGGCGAGCCGAAGATCGTCTCGTGCGTCCGCGGCCGCATCTGGGATGTCGCCGTCGACATCCGCCCCGGCTCGCCGACCTACGGCCAGTGGCGCGGCTTCGAGTTGTCGCCGGAGATCGCCTGCGCGGTGCACATCCCGCAGGGCTTCGCACAGGGGTTCCTGACCTTGGAGCCCGACAGCGAGGTCCACTATCTGATGGGCGCCCCGTACGTGCCCGCGGCCGCGATGGGCATACGCTGGGACGATCCGGCCCTCGCCATCGCCTGGCCCGAACTGCCGGCCCTGCTCTCCGAGCGCGATGCCGCGCTGCCGCGCCTGGCGGAGCTTTAGCCCGCCGCTTCCGTTCGTGGCGCGGTGTCCAGCACCTCCGAGACCGTGCCCGCGGCCGTCAGGCGGCCCGCTTCCAGGAGGATCGCGCGGTTGCACCAGGCTTGGAGCAGGTCGCGGCTGTGGCTCGCCAGCACGATGATACGGGCGCCGTTCACGAAGGCCGACATACGTTCGTAGGCCTTCATACGGAATTCGGCGTCGGCAAGACCGACCCATTCGTCCATCAGCAGGATGTCGGGCGGAAAGGCGGTCGAGACGGCGAATGCCAGGCGCAGGATCATGCCGGCGGAATAGGTCCGCAGCGGCGCGCCGAGGAACGGGCCGAGCTCGGTCCAGGCGACGATCTCGTCGACCGCGGAGCGGAGGCGAGCGGGCGGAATGTCCAGGTGCATGCCGAGGAGGTAGATGTTCTCCAGCCCCGTGGCGGCGAGGTTTACGCCGGTGCCGACGCCCAGCAGCGGCGTGACGCGGCCGGAGCGGGTGACCCGCCCGCCGGTGGGCGGGTAGATGCCGGCCGCGGTGCGCAGCAGGGTGGTCTTGCCCGATCCGTTGGCGCCGACCAGCGCCAGCCGATCGCCGTCGGCGAGCGACAGGTCGATGTCTGTCAGCGCCGCGACGCTCGGGTGGCGGGTGTCGAGCCGGACCTTGCCGCCGAGCGCGCCGCGGATCGCGAAGCGGCGCATCGAGCGGGCGCTGGCATGGTAGATGGGGAAGACGACCGAGACGCCGTTCAGGGTGAGGCTCGCCACGCTCAGATCCAGTAGACGATGCGGCGGCGCCAGGCGACGAAGCCGGCGAGGCCGAGCGCGGCGATGAGTGCCGTCGTGCAGGCGGCGATCGGCCAGGAGGCCGTGGCGGGATGGCCGCCCAGCAGCGGCGCCCGGACGATGTCGATGAAGGCGAAAAGGGGATTGAGCTGGAGCACCCACGCGTGGGGCCGCGGCAGGGCCGAAGGCAGCCAGAAGATCGGCGTCGCGAAGAAGAGGAGCTGCAGCCCGCTCGTCACGACCTGCGGCACGTCGCGGAAGCGCGCGCCGAGGAGGGCGAGCAGCAAGGCCGCGAAGAACAGGGCAGCGAGGAGAAGCATCAGTCCGGGAATAGCGGTCCACACCCAGAGGGACGGCGTGATCCGGAACAGGAGGAGGACCATTGGAACCAGCACCGCGCTGTGGCCGAAGACGAGAAGATTGCGCCAGAGGAGCCGCAATATGTGGACGGAGACCGGCACGGTGCACTGGCGGATCGTGTCGCCGGCCATGACGAAGGCGAGCGGCGCCTCGTTGAGCGCGGTCTGCACGAAAGACCAGAGGACGAGGCCGATGGTGACATAGGCCGCATAGGCGCCGGGACGGCTGCCGAGCGGGGCGGCGAAGATCAAGGTGAGGCACAGCACCATCAGCGTCATGTTGGCGGTCAGCCACAGCGAGCCGAGCACCGAGCCCGAGTAACGCTGGCGCACGTCGAGCCAGCCGAGGCCGCCCCACATGAAGCGGCGCCCGAGGCCGCCGACGAGGTCGTCGGTAGCGGCGCGCCACCGTCCGTCGCTGCCGCGATCCTCTGTGGCCGCTTCCGATCCGCGCATCCCAATTCCCGCTCGAGGCATCCCGGCCACTCTGGCATCGACGGCGCCGCTTCGCTAGGCTCTGGCGACGGCCGCCGCGCCGAACGCCCCTCCTGAGGAAGAAGCTTGCTGAAGGTTTGTCACGTCTTTTCGGGCACGGAAGGGGGGCGGTGGGTTTATGAGCAGCTCGACGCGCTGAAGCGCGAGCATGGCTGCGAGGTCGTGGCCCTGCTCGGCGGGCATGAAGGGCCGACGGTCGATCTCTGCCGCAACGCCGGGATCAGGACCGAGGCTTTCGATTTCGCCATTGCCAGCTGGCGCGACGCCTTCACCTTTCCGTTCCGGGTGATCCGCATGGCGCGATGGATGCGGCGCGAGCGGTTCGACGTCGTCCAGTCGCATATCCTCCCGTCCACCCTGTTCGCCCGTCCCGCGGCCTGGCTCGCCGACATTCCCGTGCGGCTCACCATGTCGACCTCGCCTTATTACCTGCAGGCGCCGTCGATCCGCTGGGTCGAGGCCGGGACGGCGTTCATGGAAACGGGGGTGATCCCGTCCTGCGCCCTCACCACCGAACTCTATCGCGAGGCGGGGGTGTCGGAGCGGATCATCCAGGAGTGCCTCTATTACGGGCCGCACGAGGCGCGGTTCGATCCCGCCACCGCGAAGCCGGAGGGGCTGCGGGCCGAGATGGGCGTGCCGGAAGGGACGCCGCTCGTCGGCGCCATCGCCATCTTCTATGCCCGCTGCGCCGACAGCAGCTTCGTCCCGCCCGACACACGCGGCCGCTTCATCAAGGGCCATTGCGACCTCATCCGCGCTATGCATTTCGTGCGGCGTGAATTCCCGGATGCCAGGCTGGTCATGGTCGGCCGGGGATGGGGGCCGCGGGGGCACGAATCCGAAGGGGAACTGGAGGCATTCGTCGCCGCAGAGGGCCTCTCAGACGCCGTCTATTTCGCCGGCTGGCGGCAGAGCACGGCGGCGGTGCTGGTCGATCTCGACGTCTCGGTGCAGGCGTCGGTAAACGAAAATCTCGGCGGCACGATCGAGTCGCTGCTGATGGCCCGCCCGACCGTCGCCACCCGTGTCGGCGGGATGCCGGACAGCGTCGTCGACGGGGAGACCGGCATCCTGGCCAATCCCGAAGACCCGGAGGATCTCGCGCGCGGAATCTGCGCGCTGCTGCGCGACCCGGAGCGGGCGGCGGCGCTCGGCCGGGCGGGACGGGCGCGGATGCTCGCCGGCTTCACCCTGACGACGACGGTGCCGCGGCTCCTCCATCTCTACCGGCGCCAGCGGGCACAGGCGCCGGGGGCATGGCGGCGGCGGGCGAGCCTGTGGCGGTTCCTCGCCGGCATGGTCATCGCCGTGCCGATGTTCGGGCGCATGCTGCTGTGGGATATCTATGTGCTGAACATCCTGCCGGGGCGGCTGGCCGGGGTGCGCCGCCGTCTTCGCCGGCTGCGCGGCGGAGCGGCGGCGGGCAAGCCGCTGCCCTCAGCCTGACGGCTCCAGCGGCTCGGCCCGCAGCCGCACGTAGGTGACGGAGGAGTGCCACTGGCGCTCGTCGTAGACGCGGCGCAGCGCCGGCTCGATCGGGAAATCGAGGCCCGGCTCGACGAGGTGGAGGGTGCCGATGCGCGCGTCGACCGGCCACAGCGCCGGGAACACCTCGTAGATTTCGATCTCCCGTTCGAGGAGGTGGCGGCGGTCGGGGTCGCGCAGGTCGTCCTCGAGGCTACGGTGGGTGCCGGCGTCGGCCATATTGTCGTCGAAGACGATGTCGCAGATGCCGGCGGCCCGGCACTGGAGCAGGCGGGGCAGCTTGTTCTGATGGTCGTCGAAAAAGGCGAGGGGGCGCGTGTGCGGCCCGATCAGCTCGGCGATCGGCGCGCAGGAGAAATCGTCGCCGGAATAGGTCGCCCGCCCCGAGCGGTAGGTGCGACCGAGCTTCCAGCGGCTCATGAAGCCCTGCAGCATCACCATCGGATCGAGGCAGTGGATCCGCGCCTTCGGCACCGCCTGCTCGATCAGCCACGTGCTGAACCCGCGCCACACGCCGACCTCGAAGACCATGTCCGGCCGCACCTGGCGCAGGAACCAGAACAAGGCGAAGGCGCTGACGCCGCGAAGTCCATAGCGGTTGCGGAACGGCGCCCCCTCCAGCAGCGGCGCGAAATCGCGCAGCGCCGCCAGCAGGGCCTCGCGATCCTCCTGCCAGTCCTCGCCGATCTTGACCCGCATCGCGCCGCTCATCCGCGCGGCCTTGCCGGCGGCGAGACGACGACGCTGCCCGGGGCGACGTCGGCGACGACGATGGCCCCCATGCCGATCACGGCGCCCGCGCCGATGCGGAGCGGCCGCTCGCGCGATCCATTGCGGATCACCGCCCCTGCGCCGACGAAGACGTCGTCGCCGATCTCGACCCAGCCGTTGCAGGACACCCGCGGCGCGAAGGTCACGAAATCGCCCACCACGCAATCGTGGGAGACGTGGCTGAAAACGTTGCCCTGGAAGTGGGCGCCGACCGTCGCGGCAGCGTTGACGAGGCTGTGGTCGCACAGCAGCGCGCCCGTGCCGATCCGCGCGGACGGCGAGACGATGGCGGTGGCGGCGGCGAGGCTGGCGAAGCGATGGGTCTCGAAGCGGCGGGCGAGGCGGCGGCGTTCGGCGGGATCGCCGAGCGCGAGGCAGATCTCGTCCTCCGCGCCGATCTCGTCCGGCGCGAGGACGGGGAGGGCGTCCACCGGTCCGGCGGCATCGTCCGCCGCGAAGGCGATCGACCCGTAGCGCTCGCGGACGGCATCGCTCCGCCGCGCCAGATCGGCGGCCTCGCGGCCCATCCCGCCGGTGCCGAAGATGACCAGCCTCATGCGATGCCGCGGAGCCGGACGCCCGCGCCGCTCCCGCGGACGACGTCCACGATCCGCCGCTGCGTGGCCTCGTCGAGGCCGGCGTAGATCGGCAGGCAGAGTATCTGGTCCGCGGCGCGGTTGGCGACGGGGAGACGCTCAGGCGCCGCTGAGGCCAGGCTGCGGTACATCGGCAGGTTCGACAGCAACGGGTAGAAATAGCGGCGCGCGTGGATGCCTTGCGCCTTGAGTTCCTCGTAGAGCCCGTCCCGATCGGTGCGGAAGGACGGGCGGACCAGCATTGGGAAGTAGGAGAAGTTGGGCTCGACGTCCGCCTGCGCGGGGAGCGGATCGAGCCCCTCGATGCCGGCGAGGAGCTCCCGGTAGAGCCGGTCGATCTGGCCCAGCTCTGCCCGCACGCTCTCGAAATGGTCGAGCTGGAGGAGGCCGAGGGCGGCGGCGAACTCGTTCATCTTGGCGTTGCCGCCGACTGCCTCCACCGTCACCTCGTCGGCGATGCCGAAATTGCGCAGCCGGTCGACCGCGGCCTTGGCCTCCGCGCCGGAGACGATCGCCCCCCCTTCGAAGGTGTTTAAGGCCTTGGTGGCGTGGAAGCTCAGGGTCGAGAAATCGCCATGCTCGACGAGGCTGCGGCCGCCGCGGCGGACGCCGAAGGCATGGGCGGAGTCGTAGAGGAGGGTGAGGCCGTGGCGGTCGGCGATCGCCTGCAGCGCATCGACGTCGCACGGCGTGCCGTAGACATGGACGGCGAGGATCGCCGAGGTCCGCGGGGTGATCGCCGCTTCGACGGCGGCGGGATCGATGTTGAGCGTCACTGAATCCACATCGGCGAAGACCGGGGTGAGCCGGCCCATCTTCACCGCATGGGCGGTGGCGACGAAGGAATAAGGGGTGGTGATCACCTCGCCCTCGGCCCCCGCCGCGTCGAGCGCGATCGACAGAGCGAGGGTGCCGTTCGCGACCAGCGACACCGCTTTGCCGCCGAACAGGCCGGAGAGCCGCGCCTCCAGCCGTTCGTGGAACGGGCCGTTGTTGGTGAGCATCCGGCTCGACCACATCTCCCGCAGCAGCGGCAGCATCTCTTCCAAGGGCGGGAGGAACGGCCGCGTGACGTTGATCGTATCGGACAAATCTCTTCCCGCGAAACCTCGCCCGCCCACCGGACGCGCTGTCCCAACCCACGTTAGAGAGGGCGGTGGCCTTCGGGAAGAGTCGGCGCCGTCGGGGAGGCTCCCGGGGGGCGAAAAAGGCGGTGCGCCGGGCCTGAAATGGTTGGGATTTGGCGCCATCGTCGCTATATCCTCGTCATGACATCATCCCCCATTGAGAACAGCTACGGCGCCGATTCCATCAAGGTGCTGAAGGGCCTCGACGCGGTCCGCAAGCGGCCCGGAATGTATATCGGCGACACCGACGACGGCTCAGGCCTCCACCACATGGTGTTCGAAGTCTCCGACAATGCCATCGACGAGGCGCTGGCCGGCTATTGCGACCTGATCCGCATCACCTTGAACCCGGACGGATCGGTGTCCGTCGAAGACAATGGCCGCGGCATCCCGACCGGCATCCACCCCGAGGAAGGGGTCTCGGCGGCCGAGGTCATCATGACCCAGCTCCACGCCGGGGGTAAGTTCGAGAACACGTCGGACGACAATGCCTACAAGGTGTCGGGGGGCCTGCACGGGGTCGGAGTCTCGGTGGTCAACGCGCTGAGTGAATGGCTGGATCTCACCATCTGGCGCGACGGCGAGGAGCATAACATGCGCTTCCGATTCGGCGACGCCGTGGCGCCGCTCAAGGTCGTGGGGCCGGCGGCGGAGGGCAAGAAGGGCACGAAGGTCACCTTCCTCCCGAGCCCCGCAACGTTCAAGATCCTCGAGTTCGATTTCGACAAATTGGAGCATCGCTTCCGCGAGCTCGCCTTTCTCAATTCGGGCGTCCGCCTGATCCTCTCGGATGCGCGGCACGAGGAGGAGCATGAGGTCGAGCTCTATTACGAAGGCGGCATCTCGGCCTTCGTCCGCTATCTCGACCGCACCAAGATCGCGCTCATCCCGGACCCGATCTCGGTCACCGGCCAGCGCGACGATGTCGGCATCGAGGTCGCGCTCGAGTGGAACGACAGCTATTACGAGCAGGTCCTCTGCTTCACCAACAACATCCCGCAGCGCGACGGCGGCACCCACCTCGCGGCCTTCCGCGCGGCGCTGACCCGTACGCTCAACAACTATGCGGAGAAGAGCGGCGCCTTGAAGAAGGAGAAGGTCTCCCTCACCGGCGACGACATGCGCGAAGGGCTGACGGCGATCGTCTCGGTGAAGCTGCCCGACCCCAAGTTCGGCTCGCAGACCAAGGACAAGCTGGTCAGCTCCGAGGTTCGCCAGCCGCTCGAAAGCCTGATGGCCGACAAGATGGCGGAGTGGCTGGAGGAGAATCCCCAGCACGCCCGCACCATCGTCCAGAAGATCATCGACGCCGCCGCCGCCCGCGAGGCGGCCCGCAAGGCGCGCGAGCTCACCCGGCGCAAGGGCGCGCTCGACATCGCTTCGCTGCCGGGCAAGCTCGCTGACTGCCAGGAGCGTGATCCGTCCAAGTGCGAGCTGTTCCTGGTCGAGGGCGACAGCGCCGGCGGCTCGGCCAAGCAGGGCCGCGACAGCAAGTACCAGGCGATCCTGCCGCTGAAGGGCAAGATCCTCAACGTCGAGCGCGCGCGCTTCGACCGGATGCTGTCGTCCAAGGAAATCGGGACCATGATTCAGGCGCTCGGCACGGGTATCGGGATCGACGAGTTCAATCTCGAGAAGCTGCGCTATCACAAGATCGTGATCATGACCGACGCCGATGTCGACGGCGCCCACATCCGCACGCTGCTGCTGACCTTCTTCTACCGGCAGATGCCGCAGCTCATCGAGGCGGGACACCTCTTCATCGCCCAGCCGCCGCTCTACAAGGTCGCTCGCGGCCGGTCGGAGGTTTACCTCAAGGACGACGCGGCGCTTGACGATTATCTCGAACAGGCCGGGCTCGAGGGGCTGGTGCTCGATACGGCGGACGGCCAGCGTTCCGGCAAGGACCTCAAGACCCTGGTCGACCACGCCCGGCGCATGCGCACCCTGATGCGCTACGC
>NZ_DASWQI010000070.1:0-106756 GCF_036403745.1 Allosphingosinicella sp. | reverse complement strand
GATCGGTGCCGCAGATCCTGACGCCCACCCATTTGACGCCGAGTAGCAGCAGCACGATCGCCGCGCCGGCCGCGAAGCCGAGGATGATCTGCAGGCTGTGGCTGGACAGCCAGGCGGTCATTTCCGCCCAGAGCTGGCCGGTCTGGATGTCGAGCGACGCGTGTTCGTTCATTTGGGCTTGCCGGATTTCCTGCGCTCTTTCTTGCCGAGAAAGGCGATCAGCCCGCGCTCGGCGCTCGACAGATATTTCGTCGGGCGGGGGCATGGCAAGCGCAACGCCCCTTTGGCGTCCTTCACCGCCGCGATCACCGCCGGGTGGACGTAGGATTTGCGGCTGATCGCCGGCGTGTTGCCGAGCGCCTCGGCGACCGGCTCCATGACGCTCTTCAGCTTCACCGTGCCGTGTTCCTTGAGCTTCTCGACCATGGCGTTGAAAGCGATGGTCGAGGCGCCCCAGGTGCGGAAGTCCTTGGCGGTGAAATCGTCGCCCATCGCCGCCTTGATGTAGGCATTGACCTCGCTCGACGTGACCGGGCAGATTCCGCCCTCGTCGTTCACATATTCGAACAGATGCTGGCCCGGCAGGTCCTGCGTCCGCCGCGCGATCCGCACCAGATTGCGGTCGGTGATCGTCACCGTCCGCCTGATCCCGTGCTTGCCGTTATAGGCGATCTTGAGCCGCCCGCGCTCCACCCTGGCATGGCGGTTCCGCAGCGTCGTCGCGCCGAAGCTCTTGTTGTCGCGGGCGTATTCCTCGCTGCCCACCCGCATCCGCGTTTCGTCGATCAGCCGCACCACCGCCGCCAGCACCGTCTCCATCGCTGTCGGCTTGCCCGCCAGATCCTCCTCGACCTTTTTCCGCAGCTTCGGCAGCGCCCGCCCGAATGCCGCGAGCCGCTCATATTTGCGCGCCTCCTGCTCGGCGCGGAAATCGGGGTGGTAGCGATATTGCTTGCGGCCCTTGGCGTCGAAGCCGAACCCCTGGAGGTGCCCGTCCGCCCACGGGCACAGCCACACCCGCTCGTAGGCGGGGGGCATGCCGATGGCGTTCAGCCGGTCGATCTCCTCCCGGTCGGTGATCCGGCTCCCGTCCGGCTTGAAATATTGCCAGAAGCGGCCGCGGCGCTTGCGCGTGATCCCCGGCACCTGGTCGTCGACATAACGCAACATGCCGCGCTAAAGCGCCGGCCCGCGCCGTTCGTTCCGGCGGTTCGCCGGAACGCTCCGGCCCGCGCGCCGTTGGCGGCGCGACATTCCTTCCCGGAGACCCTTCATGCCCGCCATCGCCGACGCGAAAATTCTCCTCATCGCCACCGACGGCTTCGAGGATTCCGAGCTCCTCGAAACCCGCCGCCTGCTGGACGAGAAGGGCGCCAAAACCACCTTGGCCTCGCCGGAGAAGAAGCAGATCAAGGGCGACAACGGCCGCACCGCCGATCCCGACTGCAGCGTCGATGATGTGCGCGAAGGCGATTACGACCTTCTCGTCCTCCCCGGCGGCGTTCAGAACCCCGACAAGCTGCGCATGAACGCCCGCGTCGTGGAGATCGTCCGCGCCTTCGCCGACGCCGGCAAGCCGCTCGCCGCCATCTGCCACGGTCCCTGGCTGCTCGTCGAAGCGGACGTGGTGCGCGGCCGCACCGTCACCAGCTGGCCCTCGATCCGCACCGACCTCAAGAACGCCGGCGCCGACGTGGTAGACCGCGAGGCGGTCACCGACGCCAACATCGTCACCAGCCGCAAGCCCGAAGACATCCCCGCCTTCGTCGAGGCGATCGCCGCACTCTACGAAAAGGCTGACTGAGGTCTACGCCGCTGCTTCCCCACCACCGCACCCGTTCCCGCAGGCGCCTTGAACCGCAGCTCGATCACCCGCGGATATTTCCGTGTCACGAACGTGTCGAAGCCGATCTGCACCGCCAGCAGCATCCAGACGAACGGCTGGAAGGCGATGCCGACGAACAATGAGCCGGTGAGGTAGATGACCTGCCCCGATTGCAGCGCCGTCGCCAGCGGCGAGATCCAGGCCTTCTCGCCCTCCTCGCGCCGGTAGCGTCGCCGCACCACCTCCATCCGCACCAGCCCGCCCAGATGGAGGAGGAGGAACATGAACAGGCCCGGAAAGCCCTGCTCGCCGAGCATTTCGAAATAGCTCGAATGGTAGGCGCGGCCCTTGTCGACCGTCACCCGCCAGTCGACCTGGCTCTCGGTCGCCCCGTTCGCCCCTACACTCGTGTGCACCTGCAGCCGGTTCTGGCGATAGGCGTCGAAGCCGCCGCCGAGCGGATGCTGCTTGGCATAGTCCCAGGTCCACTTCCAAACGGCGATCCGCGAGGCGGCCGAGCTGTCGCCCTGGTAATTCTGGATGGTGTTCATGCGGCTGGAGAAGCTGCTCGGCAGCATCGGCGTCGCCACCGCCACCGCCGCGCCGATGAGCCCCATGTAGAGCAGCCGGCGCTTGGCATCGCGCAGCATCAGGATGGCGAGCACGCCGATGCACACCAGCCCGGTCCGCGCCTCGGTCCCGACCGGGATGAGCAGGCAGGCGAACACCAGATTGTAGGCGAACAGCCGCACCCGCCAGTCGCGCGGGTAGAGGGTGCCGTAGCGCGCCAGCCACAGGATGATCGGCACGATCGCGATCGCCACCGTCGAGATGGTGCTCCCTTCGTACAGGCCGGTGTTGCTCGCGATCATAAGGTTCAGCGCCCCGTATCCGCCGCCCGATGCCGCCGTCTTGATCCCGCCGACAATGATGATCGCCGCCGCCGACAAAGTCATGAACAGCAGATAGGCCTCGACCCGCAGCCGCGTTCGCAATGTGAACGGGAGGAAGATCGACCACAAAACCGCCTTCCACACCCACTCCCATTTCTCCGGCGCATATTTCGGCACGTCGGCGTTGAGCGTGGTGAACGCCGCCCATCCCAAAATCGCCAGCATCAGCCACTGCCGGGGTGCGACGCTGAACCCCTTCTTGTCGTCGGCGATCAGCCACCCCGCCATCGCCATCAGGGTGACGATCAGGGACAAAGGGATCGAGTTCAGCAGGAAATAGGAAAGGTGCTGCGGCGCGACGATGTCGACATAGGCGTAGGCGAGCACGAACAGGAACGGCCGCTTGAAGCCGAGCCCGAGCAGAGCCGCCAGGAAGCCGACGAAGGCGAGGTCACGCAACGCGCTTCGCCTTGAGGCCATCGCCCTTCGCCTTCAAGAACGTGCGCACCGGCTTCGCTGCCGGATCGGGCGCCGGCGCATCGGCATCGTCCAGATCCTTGCGCCGCACCAGCCGCCACGCGGCGAGCAGCAGCAGCCCATGGCTCAGCGCAAGCGCGAAATTGTCGATCACTCTTTCGCCTCCTGCGCCGGCTGGCCGTTGCGGCGGAGGGGTTCGTCATGCCGGACTTGATCCGGCATCCACCTTCTTCTTCCTCCGCGGTCAAAAGAAGATGGACCCCGGATCAAGTCCGGGGTGACGACTTATCGTTCGTCTCAACCTCGCCCTAACCTCCCCCCGGTTGACGGGCCGTTAAGCCTCGCGTGGCACAAGGCGGGGACGATGCGCATTCTTCACGTCCTCGATCACGGCCTGCCGCTACACAGCGGCTACACCTTCCGCACCCGCGCCATCGTCACGGCGCAGCAGGCGCGCGGCCTCGACGTCGCCTGCCTCACCGGCCCGCGCCAGGGCGCCACCGCGGCCGACCCGGAGGTCATCGACGGCATCACCTTCCACCGCACCGCCCCGCCGCCGCCCGCGCCGTCGCCGCTGCGCGAGTGGCGCGAGATCAAGGCGCTGGAAGCGCGGCTGGATCGCCTCGTCGCCGACTGGTGCCCCGACCACCTCCACGTCCACTCGCCCGTCCTGAACGCGCTCGCCGCCCTCGCCGTCGCCCGCCGCCACGGCCTCCCCTTGCTCTACGAAATCCGCGCCTTCTGGGAGGATGCCGCGGTCGGCAACGGCACCGGCCGCGAAGGCTCGCCCCGCTACCGCGCCACCCGCGCGCTCGAGACCTGGGCCGCCCGCCGCGCCGACGCCGTCGCCGTCATCTGCGAAGGCCTGCGCCGCGATCTCGTCGCCCGCGGCATCCCGCCTCAGAAGATCATCGTCGCCCCCAACGGCGTCGACATGAGCCTGTTCGGCAGCCCCTTGCGCCCCGACGCCGCGCTCGCCCGCCGCCTCGGCCTCGCCGGCGCCGACGTCGTCGGCTTCATCGGCTCCTTCTACGATTATGAGGGGCTCGACGACCTCATCGCCGCCATGCCCCGCCTCCTCGATCAGCGCCCCAAGGCGCACCTCCTCCTTGTCGGCGGCGGCCCGATGGAGGCGGCGCTGAAGGCGCAGGCCGAAGCCTCGCCCGCCCGGACACGCATCCACTTCATCGGCCGCGTCCCCCATCACGAAGTCGACCTCTATTACAGCCTCATCGACATCCTCGCTTATCCCAGAAAAGCGATGCGCCTCACCGAACTGGTGACGCCCTTGAAGCCGCTGGAAGCGATGGCCCAGCGCAAGCTCGTCGTCGCCTCGAACGTCGGCGGCCATCGCGAGCTAATCGAGGACGGCGTCACCGGCACGCTCTTCCCGGCCGGCGATCCGGATGCGATCGCCAACGCCCTCGACCAGCTCTTCGCCAACCGTCCGTCCTGGGAGGCGCGGCGCGACGTCGCCCGGCTCTTCGTCGAGCGCGATCGTAACTGGTCGTCAAATATTTCCAGGTACATGCCGGCGTACCAGAGGCTGACAGGCAAGCAAACATGACCACGCAGCGCAACATGCTCGGCACCGCTATCGACGCCGGCGCCAGTCTGCTCGCCGGAGGTGCGGCGGCCTTCCTGCTGTTCGCGATGCCGGAGGAGCTGCTCGCCCGCGCCTTCGCCGCCACCGGCCTTGCCTCCTTCTCGCCCAGGTTCCAGCCGCCGATCGGCGCGGGCCTGCGCGCCGCTTTGGTCGCCGCGGCCGCACTCATCGCCTTCGCCTTCGTCTGGTCGCTGATGAAGGCGCTCGACCGCAAACCGGCCGCCGCCGCCTCGTCCGCCAAAGCCGTGCGCCTGCCCGAGCCGGAAGCCGACGCCCCGCGCCTGCGCAGGGCCGACGCCCATCCGGACGCGCCGCGCCGCCGCCCGCTCCTCGCCGGCCGCGATTTGGGCGAGCCGCTCGATCTCGAGTCCGCTCCGCCGGCCGAAGAGCCGCTCGACCTCACGCAAGAAGCCGAGGAAGAATTCGTCCCGCAGCCGCAGCCGCAGCCGCAGCCGCAGCCGCAGCCGGTCGCGGCGCCCGAGCCCGCTCCGCGGCCCGAACCCGCTCCGGCCCCCGTCGCGGCGCCGCAGCCCGAGGCCCTGCCGCCCTTCCTCGTCGCCCAGCCCGAAGAGGCGGAGCAGCCCGAGGCCGACCGTGATCAGGTACCGCAGCAGGCCGAGACCGGCGAAGACAGCATCGTCAGCCTCATGGCCCGCTTCGAAACCGGCCTGACCCGCAAGAAGCAGGCGCTTCCCGAGCGTCGCGCGATCGACCCGGTCCCACCGCCCCCGGCACCGCCCGCTTACGCCGCCGCCCCGCAGCCCGCGCCGCCGCAGGCCGACCCCGTACCGGCGCCGCCCGCCCCGGAACCCGCGCCCGCCGGTCCCGCGCCCGTCGGCCCCGCGCCCGTCGGCCACCGCCTCCGCGGCGCCATGGCCGACCTCCAGAAGGTCGCCGGCCGCTAACAGCACCAGTCCTCCCCGTTCGCAAAGCGAATGGGGAGGAGGACCGCACGCAGTGCGGTGGAGGGGCCTCTCGGAGGCAGCATGGCCCCTCCACCATGCTTCGCATGGTCCCCCTCCCCATCGGCTCCGCCGACGGGGAGGACGAGGATCGAGCACACCCTCCATCACTCGTCCTCCACAGTCAGCGCCTCGAGGCTGAGGCGGGCGCAGCCCGGCCGGCGCTCCTCGCCGACCAGCACGATGTCCGCCAGCACATGGCCGCGCAGCGGGAACTCCGCCGCCTCCAGCCCGGACACGAACCGCGCAGCCGCATCCTCCGCCCCGGCGCCCTCAAGGCGGAACGACAGCTCGTGCCGTGCTCCGGCGAAGGTGACGCTGGCCCAGCTGCGGCTGCGCACCTCCTCCAGGACGAAGCGCTCCGCCGTCGCCAGCATCGCCCGCACCGCCCGCAGCAGCGCCGTCGTCGAGTCCGTGAAGGGCGCGCTCATTGCCGCGCCTCCAGCGCCGCTTGCGCCGCCTCCAGATAGGCCGCCACCCGCCGCTTCGTCGCCGCCCGCAGCTGCCGGCCGCATCGCAGATCGTGGACCAGCATCGGATCCCGCGCCGCCTCCCGCCCGAAGCGTGTCGCCGAGCTGCGAGTCGCCCGCAGATAGGCCTCGATACGGTCCAGAAGCGGCATCCATCCTTCTCCTCCTGCGAATCGGTGTTCGTGCTGTGTTCCGTTATCCCACACAATTTCCTACTTGTCTAGGAAAAATCCTATCGCTACTGCATCCATCATGGACGCCGATCCGCGCGCCTTGCTGGAAAGCCTGATCCGGGAACGGAGGGAGGATTATGCCGCCCTCTCGCGCCTCATCGGCCGCAACCCGGCCTACATCCAGCAGTTCATCAAGCGCGGCTCGCCGCGCCGTCTCGCCGAGGAGGACCGGCGCCGCCTCGCCCGCTATTTCGGCATCGACGAGGCCCTGCTCGGCGGCCGCGAGACCTCGGAGCCTTCAGCGGCGGACGCACTGGTCCGGATTCCCCGGCTCGACGTCGCGGCCTCGGCCGGCGCCGGCGCCGCCGATACGTCGGAGCGGGCGCTCGGCCGCATCGGCTTCGATCCGTCCTGGCTCCGCCGCCTCGGCGTCGCGCCGGCCTCCGCCGCTTTGATCCGCGTCGAGGGCGATTCGATGGCCCCGACCCTCTCCGACGGCGACGAGATCCTCGTCGACCGCGGCGACCGCGCCGGCCGCCTGCGCGACGGCCTCTACGTCCTGCGCTTCGAAGGCGCGCTGCTCGTCAAGCGCCTGTCGGTCAGCCCCGCGGGCGGCCGCGTCTCGATCCTCAGCGACAATCCCGCTTATCCCGGCTGGCCCGATTGCGACCCCGCCGCCGTCGACGTCGTCGGCCGCGTCCTCTGGGTCGGCCGCCGCCTCTGATCGGGCGCTAGCGCCGCCGGTCCACCAGCCAGATCAGCACCGCGATCGCGACCCCTACGGCCAGCCCTGCCAGCAGCCCGATCATCGACTGGTGCAGCACAACCCCCACGATCGCGCCGATGAGGATGCTGGCCGCCAGGATGAAGCCGCCCGCCTGTGTGAATTTGCCTCCGCTCATGCCGCGGCCATGGCAGAGGCGGCGGGTCTTGTCAGGCGTTAACCGTCCATGGTGGGCGGTTTGGAAACTGATCGAGGCTAAGCCGGTCCTCGGGAAAGAAGAGGGGAAAGCCTTGCGTCACGACGTCCATCTCGCCGGCCGGGAAGCCCTGGCCGACGCGTCCGAACTCATCGCCAGTTTCGGCGAGCACGCGCTGTCGGAAGCCGCGGTGCGCGCCCATCGCAGCCGGACGCTCGGCAATGTCGTCCACTTCTGCCGCTGGCGCGAAGTCGAGCGGATGATCGCAATGCTCCGCGACGAGGCCGTCAGCGGCGCCGTCCACTAGGTCCGTACTCACTACCGGCAACCCTGGTTTTCAAGCCGTTACCGGAGGATCAGCCATTCGTTAACGCTGCTCCGCTAGGATCGCCGCAGTTCGAAGACGAGACGGGGCGACCTTATGGGTTCGCGGCAAAGGCAGATTGGGGACACGGTGCGGCGCGCCGAGCGCAAGTCGCTCGACGAGGCGGCGCGGCTGCGCCCGAACAGCTGGAGCAGCGTCGAGATTCGCATGGCCGACATTTCGGAGCTCGGCTTCCGCGCCGGCTGCGAGGCACGGCTGCAGGCCGGCGCGCTCATCAGCCTCGAAGTGCCGGGCATCGGCCCGGTCGAAGCGCAGGTCGAATGGCAGCGCGGCAACGAGTTCGGAGCCCGCTTCCTCGCCCCGCTGCCGATCGACCGCTGCACGTGGACGGTCGAGGCGGAGAACGGCCCGCTCGCCAGCCTCCTCTTCCAGCGCGCCGGCGCCCACCAGGTCGGCCGCCACGGCGCCGACGCCGAGCTGCGCCGCCGCATCCTCGCCGCCCTGCCGGTGCGCAAAAACGGGCTCTGCTGACCGGCGCCTGGCGCGTCGCCGCTACCGCTTCGCCTCCGGCACCACTTCGAGCTTCCAGGCCTTGGCGTCGACCAGGTAACGCTGCGCCGCCTTCTGCACGTCGGCGGCGGTCACGTCCTGATATTGCTCGATCTGGTTGGCGATGCTGCGGGCCACTTCGGGCCGCGTCTGTACCTGGGCGAGCTGGCCCAGCCACCAGCCGTTGCCGGCGCGCTGGCGGATGAGGCCTTCGACCACCGGCTTCTTCGCCCGCTGCAGCTCGTCCTCGCTGACCGGCCGGTCGCGCAGGTCGGCGGCGATCTTGGCGGCGTCGACGAGGAATTTGTCGAGCTTCTCGGGCGGCGCTTCGATCTGCGCCGCCATATAGCCGTAGCCGGGGAACACCTCCGACGCGCTGTGGCCCGATTGCGGACTGTAGGTGGTGCCCTGCTTCTGGCGGATTTCGTCGATCAGCCGCAGCTGCAGCACCTGGGCGAGGACGTTCAACGTCCGCGCCCGCTTCGTGTCCGAATAGAAATCGACCGTCGGCCAGGCGACGAAGGCGACGCCCTGGTCGGCCCGCCCGCGATGGGTCTCCCGGACCAGTCCCGGTGCGGGGAAGCGGATGCTCCGCGCCGCCGGCGTCGGGCTGAGGCCGCGGCGGGCGGGAAGCGCACCGAAGGTCGCCGCCACCTGCCGCGCCGCCTCTTCGACAGTCACGTCGCCGACCATGACGATCTCGACGGCGCCGTTGCCGAAGATCGGCGCGAGCACCGACTTGCCGGTCTCGATGCTGCTCGCTGTCATCTCCTCGCGGCTCGGCGTCCGCCACCGCGGATCGCCGCTGCGCAGCAGCGCGCCGAGGTCGCGGCTGAGGATGCCGCCCGGCGTCGTCGAAAGCTGGTCGTGGATCGTCCCGGCGAGTGAGCGGAAGCGGTTCCAGCCGGTCGGGGCATAGCCCGGATCGCTGGCATAGGCCGCGAGCACCTGCAGCTGCGCGCCGAGGTCCTCGGGCCGGGTTCGGCCGGAGAGGGTAAAGGCGTTCTCGCCCATACCGAAGCCGGCGCCGTACACCTTGGAGGCCAGCGCCTGCTGGAGATCCTCGTAATTGATCCGCCCCAGACCGCCGAGCGAGAAGGCCCCGCCCGCGAACGCCCAGATATCCTTCGCCCGCGCCGGCGGCACGTCGAGGAGCCCGTTGCCGATCCGCGCGGTGACGAGGATCTGCCCCTTGGCGAAGTCGGTCGGCTTGACCGTCAGCCGGACGCCGTTGGCGAAGCGGATGGCGGTGGCGCCGACGCCGGCAATCTCGTGCCGCTCGACGATCCGCCCCGGCGCGCCGAAGCTGGCATAGGGCCAGGCCTTGGCCTGCTCGACCGCCGCCGCCGACAGCGCCGCCTTGTGCGCGCCCTCATAGGCGGTGCGCAACGCCAGTTCGCCGCCTTCGACCGGCGTCGGCGAGGCGAGGTAGAGGAGCGGGCCGCTGCGCGCGAAGAGGCCGCGGAACGCGTCGTTGACCTGCTGCAAGGTAAGGCCGCGCACCGTCGCCTCGAACAGCGCAAGGTCGTCGGCGGGGCTGGTATAGACTTCCTTGTCGTTGACCGCCGACACGAGCCCCTGCGCGATCGACGCGCTCTGCCGTGTCGAGGCGCCTTGCACCGCAGTCGTCAGGCCCGTCCGCGCTTCCCCGACGACGCGGTCGAGCTCGGCCTGGGTGAAGCCGGCGCCCGCCGCCTGGCGCTGCGCCTGGTCGATCGCGGCCAGCGCCTTTTGCCAGCCGCCCGGCTGCATCGTCGCGCTGAGCTGGACGATCTGCGCCCGGTCGGCGAGTTCCTGCAGGCCTGCGCCGGCGCCGACGAACGGCGGGTTCGCGCCCGAGGCGAGCCGCGACAGCCGCAGGTTGAGCATCCGCAGGCCGAGCTGGCGAACCACCTTCTCCGATTCGAGCGCGGCTGTGTCAGGCCGCAGATCCGGCGGCCCCACCCAGGCGATGCTCACCCGGTTCGACACGCCCGCTTCGGTAAAGACATGGGCCTCCGGCGCCCGCGCGCCGATGTTGGAGCCCGCCACTTCCGGCCCGGCGGCGCCGCGCGGTTTCCAATCGCCGAACTGCGCCCGGATCTTCGCTTCCATCGCCTCGGGGTCGAAGTCGCCGACTGCGATCAGCGTCGCCCGCTCGGGCCGATAATAGGCATTGTAGAAATCGACGAAGCGCTGCCGCGGCGCCTGCTTCAGCACGTCGGTCAAACCGATCGGCAGCCGGTCCGGCAGGATGTCGCCCTTCAGCATGTAGCCAAGCTCGTCGACGACGTTGCGAAAGCCCGGCGTCGCCCGCACCCGCTCCTCGGAAAGGACGACGCCGCGCTCGCTTTCGATCGATTCGGGGGCGAAGGTCACCTCGCCCGCCGTCTCGCGCAGCAGCAGCAGCGCCGTGTCGACCGTGCCGGTGTCGGTCTCGGGCAGATCGAGCATGTACACCGTCTCGTCGAAGCTGGTGACGGCGTTGGTGTCCGGCCCGAACTTGAGGCCGGCGCGCTCCAGCCGCTTGATGAACTCGCCCTTCGGCACATGGGTGGTGCCGTTGAACGCCATATGCTCGATGAAATGGGCGATGCCGCGCTGGTCGTCCCGCTCGTACAGCGAGCCGACGCCCATCCTGAGCCGCAGCGACGCATTGTGCGGCGGCGTCGTGTTGCGCATGATCTGATAGTGCATGCCGTTCGGCAGCATTCCGAAGCGCACCCCCGGATCGGGCCGAAGCGCCGTCGTCGCCGCGACCGGAGCCGGCGCGGCGGTGGTGGCGGGCGCAGCGGTACCGGGCTGGCCCGCGGGGAGGGCGGCTGCCGGACTCGCGAGGCCAATGACCAGCGCGCACGAGGCGAGCAGAACGAAGCGTTTCATGTCGAGAATCTCCCACCGCGGCCCGGGCCACCCCGGCCGCGTTCTAGTGCAATTACCTGAAGTTGCGAGCCTTTTTCGCACTACCCGACAACGTTGCGGTGCATCCAGCACGGGTCCCAGCTCGGCTCGGGGCCGAAGCGGGCGACCAGGAAATCGACGAGTGCCCGCACCCGCGCCGTCGTCGCGCGGCTCGGCATGACCGCCTGCAGCGCGCCTTCCTCCATGGGGAAATCGGCGAGCAGGGGGACGAGCGTGCCGTTCTCGAAGCCGGGGGCGGCAATGAAGCTCGGCAGGATGCAGATGCCGAGCCCCGCCACCGCCGCCGCCCGCAGCATCTCGCCATTGTCGGCCCGCAGCCGCGGCTGCCCCCGGACATATTCCCACGCCTTGCCGACCCGGAAGCGCCACGTCTCGTTGGCGTAGAGCAGGATGTCGTGGTTCGCGAGGTCGCGCGGATGCTCCGGCCGCCCGCGCCGCTCGATGTAAGCCGGGCTCGCCACCGCCACCTTGCGCACCGGCGCGATGCGGCGGGCGATGAGGGCGCTGTCCTTCAGCGCGCCGATCCTGATGGCGAGGTCGTAGCCGCCCGCCACGAGATCCACCGGCCGGTCCTCGAACGAGATGTCGAGCTCGACCCGCGGATGCTCGGCGGCGAATTCGGCCAGCGCCGGCGCCAGATGCTGCACCCCGAAGGAGAGCGGCGCCGACAGCCGGATCCCCCCGGCGATCTGCGTCACCGCCTCGGCGACCACCTCCTCCGCCGCCTCCAGTTCGGCGAGGATGTTCGACGCGCGCTCGAAATAGGCCTGGCCGACATCGGTCGGGCTCGCCCCCTGCGCGCTGCGCGTCAGCAGCCGCGCGCCGAGCATTTCCTCAAGGCGGGCGACGCGCCGCGAGACGATCGACTTCGCCATCCCCATCCGCTCCGCCGCGCGGCTGAACGCACCGGTTTCCACCACCCGCACGAAGGCGAGGACGTCGAGCAAGTCGACCGAAGAGCGTTCCATATTCCGCAACACCATCATGCGCCGCGCACGGCTAGTGCGAACGCAGCTAGGCCCCTATCTCCGGTTCCACAAGATCAGTGGAGGCCAAAGTGACCAACATTCTCATCATCGACAGCGCCGCGACCGGCGCCGCGTCCGTCTCGCGCAAGCTCACCCGCGAGCTCGCCGAAACCCTGCAGCGGCGCGACCCGTCGGCGCGCATCGTCCACCGCGACGTCGGCGCCGCGCCGATCCCGCACCTCACCGAAGCGACCGTCCCCGCGATCCGCGCCGGCCTCGTCGAGAGCCCGGAAGCCGAGCGCGCGCTGGCGCTTTCGAACGAGCTCATCGCCGAATTGAAGGACGCCGACGTGATCGTCATCGGCGCGCCGATGTACAATTTCGGCATGCCCTCGACGCTCAAGGCTTGGTTCGACCATGTCCTGCGCGCTGGCATCACCTTCCGCTATTCCGAAGCCGGCCCCGAAGGGCTGGTGACCGGGAAGAAGGCGATCGTCATCGAAGCCCGCGCCGGCCTCTACAGCGAAGGCCCCGCCGCCGCGTTCGACAGTCAGGAGCCGCACCTGCGCACCCTGCTCGGCTTCATGGGCGTCACCGACGTTAGCTTCGTCCGCGCCGAGAAGCTCGCCTTCGGGCCGGAAGCCGCGGCGGCCGCGATCGAGAAGGCGACCGCCGACCTCGCCCGCATCGCCGACATCGAATTGCCGCTGGCGGCCTGAGGCCGCCGCGCATCCCGTCCGCCTCGGCCACGCCCCCTCCAGCGCCGGGGCGGACGGACCATTTGAAAGGGAGAGAGACGACGTGACCCAGTTCCGCCTGATCAGCTTCCCGCTCTGCCCCTATGTGCAGCGCGCCGCGATCGTGCTCACCGAGAAGGGCGTGCCGTTCGAGCGCACCGACATCGACCTCGCCGATAAGCCCGACTGGTTCCTCAAGCTGTCCCCGCTCGGCAAGGTGCCGGTGCTGATCGTCACGACCGAGGAGGGGCGCGAGGAGGTGCTGTTCGAATCCGCCGTGATCGCCGAATATCTCGACGAGGTGCTGGCGCCGCGCCTCCACCCCGCCGACCCGCTCGAAAAGGCGCGGCACCGTGCCTGGATCGAGTTCGCCTCGGCCGCGCTCGCCGATCTCGCCGGCTATTACAGTGCCGCCGACGCGGACGCGTTCCGCCAGAAGGAAGCGGCGCTTCGCGGCAAGTTCGAGCGGCTCGAGGGTGAGGTGCGCGGCGCCCCGTTCTTCGCCGGCGCGCAGCCGAGCCTCGTCGATGCCGCCTTCGCGCCGGTGTTCCGCTATCTCGACCTGCTCGACAGCCTACCGGTCGCCAGCCTTCTCGAACGCCTGCCGAAGCTTCAGGCCTGGCGGGAGGCGCTCCGGGAGCGGCCGTCGGTGCAGGGGGCCGCGCCGGCCGATTACGTCCAGCGGCTCGCCGCTTTCATCCGCGCCAAAGGTTCCTACCTTGCCGGCACGATCCAAACGAAAGAGCTGGAGGCGGCCTGAGGCCGCTCCGGCGGGAGTGACACTATGATCGACATCCGCCCCTTCGCTTCGCTCGGCCATGCCAACCATGGCTGGCTGAACGCGCGGCACCATTTCTCCTTCGCCAATTACCACGAGCCGGCCCGCATGGGCTGGGGCGCGCTGCGCGTCTGGAACGACGACGAGATCGGCCCCCGCTCGGGCTTCCCGCCGCATCCGCACAACGACATGGAGATCGTCACCTACGTCCGGCAGGGGGCGATCACCCATCAGGATTCATTGGGCAACAAGGGCCGCACCGGCGCCGGCGACGTCCAGGTGATGAGCGCGGGCACCGGCGTCCGCCACGCCGAATATAATCTCGAGGACGAGACGACGACCCTGTTCCAGATCTGGATCGAGACCGACAAAAAGGGTGCCGAGCCGAGCTGGGGCGCGCGCGAATTTCCCAAGGGCGCACGGGCCGGCAGCTTCGTCACGCTCGCCAGCGGGTTCGAGGCGGATGAGGACGCCCTGAAGATCAACGCCGCCGCCCGCATCCTCGGCGCGACGCTGAAGGAAGGCGAGACGGCCGAGCTGACGCTCGATCCGGCGCGCCACACCTACCTCGTCGCGCTCGGCGCCGCCGTCGAGGTGAACGGCCGCCGCGCCGAGCCGCGCGACGGCGTCGCGATCACCGGCGAGGCGGCGCTCACGATCCGCGCGCTCGGCGATGCGGAGATCGTCCTCGTCGACTCGCGCTGACGCGGCGGGCGTAAGAATAACCCTTTGCCTGCAGGCGCTTGGCGGTTAAATCCGGCAGGCAAAGGGGGATTCTCATGTTCAAGCTTCGCCACGCCGCGCTTGCGGCCGCCGCCTTTATCGTCGCCGCTTCGCCCGCGGCGTCCAAGACCGCCAGCATCTGGGTCCAGTGCGACGGCTATCCGAAGCCCGAGGATGCCGGCGTCAAGCTGGTCAAGGGCCTCGCCGCGCTCAGCACCCTCGGCATCTTTGGCATCCCCGAACATTATGAGCCGGAGCGCCGCGCCGTCGCCGAGGCCGGCATCGCCGCCTGCCAGGAAGCGCTCGCCAACTCCGCCGCCGCCTCCGGCCCCTGGATCCGGCGCGTGACGCTCAACCAGGCGCTCGCCATCCACCAGCTCGAGGCGAAGAAGCCCGAGGCCGCGCTCGTCGCGGTGCAGGCCGCTCGCGCCGCCGCCGGACAAAATGCGTCCAATCCCTATTTCGCGCGCAGCACCGGCGTCAGCCTCGATCTTCTCGAGGCGATCGCCCTGGTCCGGCTAGATCGCGGCACGGAGAGCCTCGCCGTCGCCCGCCGCGCCGGCGCCGCCCGGCCGTGGAGCGTCCGGGTCCAGGCGGTGGCGCTCGCCTTGCTGTCGTGGGAGGACGCGATGGACGAGCCCAAGCTCGCCGTCGTCGACCGCCTCCGCCGCCTCAATCCCGGCTCGAACGACCTCGCCGCAACCCTGATGCTCCGCGCCGGGCGCTACAAGGACGCCTGGGCCCTGTTCCGCCCTTCGGCGCTGCCGGCGGAGGAAAAGACCAGCGACCTTGCCCTCTTCGTCGGGAATTCGAGCCTGCCGCTCGCCGCCTTCACCGCGGCGCGCGCCGGGGACCGCAAGGGGTCGGACGCGGTCGTCGCCCGGATCACCGCGCAGGCCGAAGCGGCCGGCGGCAAGCTGGCGAACATGAAGCTTCACCTCTCCGGCGCCTCCGAACCGTCGGCGATGACCAAGGCCCTGCTCGCGCCGCTCGAGCGGTGGCGGCCGATGATCGATGCCGCCAATCTGCTGGCCGGCGGCGACGCCCGCGGCGCGCAGGACCGCCTGCTGTCGACCTCGACCTGGCCGGCCATCCCGATGCTCGCCGATCTCGTCACCGAACTGCGGGCGAAGCTGCCGGAAAAGGAGAGGCGGGGCCTCGTGCTGATCGACCCGGTCCAGATCCGTGCCAAGGGGAAGGAAGGTTCGGCGGCCAAGCTCGAGCGCGTCAACGGTTCCGAACTGTTCAAGATCCTGCCCGAGCCCGAGGACGAGAACCGCCTCAACGCCTTCTCCAAGCAGTTCGGCCTCGGCCTCAAGCCGACAGGCTTCAAGGACAAGAAGCTCGACAGCGGCCTCACCCGCATCGAATATGTCGGCTCCGTCTCCTCGCCGGTCGCGGTCGAGGAAATGACCCTGCTGCGCGCCGCCCAGCTCGCCCTCGCGGCGGGGCAGAAGGGCTTCGTCATCGAGAATCGGAGCGACTTCACACGCATGCGGCAGATGACGATGCGCGGGGTGCCGATCGGCTCACCGACGCTGGCGGGTTACATGACCCAGATCGACGTCCGCTTCGTACCCGAAGTGTCGGACCCCCGTGCGGTCGACGCTTCGATGTTGTCGGACGCGCTGAAGGCGGTTTACGTCCGCCCGCAGCAGCCGAGCCGCTGAGGGGGCAGCGGGGGCAAACCGACTATTGTTGGTTAACCCCGGGGCTACCCTCTTTTCCCGGCACAATCAGGGACTTGCCCCGTTCTGCAGCCATGCCTCGCTATTATTTCCACGTGCACGGTCCGCGCGATCGTCTGAGAGACGAGGAGGGGCTGGTCCTGCCCGACGCGGAGGCAGCCTGGTACCAGGCGCTGCGCAGCGCGCGCGAGATCATCCGCGCCGACGTTCAGCTCGGCTGCGGCTTCGACGAGCAGGCGATCGAGATTGCCGACGACAAGGGGCGGCCGCTCAGCCAGCTGCCGCTGCGGGACGTGGCGCGCTACGCGATGTGAGCCAGTGGCGGCCGGGGCGGCGTAGGCGGCGGGTCAGACCCGCTTGAACACGCCCTTGACGATCTTGCGCGGCGCCGGGGCGACGATCGCCTCCAGGTCGCTCGGGTGAAGCGGCGTTTCGAACTCGCAGCCCGCCTCGTTGCCCCGCACCCACACCACGCGGCTCCGCTTGGCTTCGAAGCCGGCGACCTTGAGCCAGACTTCGGAGCCTTCCTCGCACGGTTCGGCGGTGTCGCACTTGAAGCCGCCCGTCGAGATGTCGAGCACCACGATCGCAGCTGTCTTCGATCCGTCCTCGCGCAGCGCGCCGGCGATGTTGACGATGCGCCGCGTGGCCTTGCGGCCGTCCGTGATCGGGATCTGCGACAATTCCGCGTTGATGAACAAGGCTTCCCTCCGCCGTTTCGAGCCTCGGCTCTACCGCCGCTTGGTTAACATTCCGTAGGGGTGAAATGGATGGGGCCGGCGCCCTCGCGGGAAGCCGGCCCCCCCTCGATACGCGACACGAGGGGCCGCCCGTGGGCGACGACGCACTCTATGGCGCCAAGCCGTTGAGAAGAGGCTGAACGGAACGGTTAGCGGCGGTTAAGGCAAAGAAGAAGGCGGAGCCGGCCTGCGCCGTCTCCGCCCCCCCAAGTCGCGTACCGTCACCCTTCCTAGGGCGAAACGATTACGAAATGCTTTGCGCCAGGCGTCAGCGCGGCGGCGGCGCCTCGTACGAACGCACGGCGTCGGCCACGCGGCGCCGCGCGTCGTCGATGCTCCGCTGCAGCGCGGGGGCGAGGATCGCCACCTCACGCGCCGCCGCGCCGATCCCGGCGGCGGTGCGCCCGACTTCGGCGTGGAGCCGCTGGCGGGCATAAGGATCGTCGCGGGTGGCGAGGTCGCCGACCGTCTCCGGCCGATAGGGATCGTAGCGCGCCCTGGGATCGACGGCGTCCACCACCGGCCCGATCCGCACGTCCATCAAAGCGTCGAGCATCCGGTCCAGCGAATCGCGGGCGCGCGCGAGCTCGCCCGGCGGCGGCAGCGGCGGACCGGCGCGGTCGTATCGGGAATCGTAACGCGGCGGCTGGGCCGCGGCGGCGGTGGCGGCGGCGGCAAGGCCGGCGGTCAGGATGAGCTTACGCAACATAATGCCTCCCTCGGTCAGGCAGAAATCGGCGCCCTCTGAAACGCACGAGCGGCCGAGTCGCCGCCGCTTTTATAGCATGGCGCTGAGCGATCCGTGAACGTCTCAGCTCGTCCTGCCGGACGGCTTCAGCCCCGCTTCCCGCTCAGCCCGCTGCAGTGCCACGGGAGCCGCCGCGATCCCCGCGCGCTCGCCGAGCTTGGTGGAGACCGCCTCCGTCTCCTGCTGCAGGCGTTCCGTGCTCGCCATATATTTGGCGCCGACGCCGCTGCCGAAGAATCGGATCAGCTCGTCCATCTCCTGCGGCGTGAACATGGCGTCATACGCCTGGGCGATGGCACGCTTCAGTTCGGGATATTGCTTGCGCAGCTCCTTCTGGAACTCCTCGCTCATCAAGTCGGCGACGCGGGCGCGGCCGCCCGGGACCTTGGCGAAGAGCTGCGAGGCATAGGCTCGGGTGGCGGGGTTCGCCTCCAGGGTTGTGGTCACCTGGATGCCCATCAGCGGCACGAGCTTGCGGAACGCCGCATCCATCCGTGCCTCGAGCTGCACTGCCTCGACCAGCTTGAGGGCCGCCGCGCTCGGCGGCTTGCCGGGCGCAGGGGCCGCCTGCGGAGCGGTGGTGATGATGGCGGCTGGCGGCGGCGCGGACGCGGCCGGCGCCGCTGCGGCGAGCAAGAGCGGCAGGATCATGGCGGCGATTCCCCGTTTAAGGCAGGAGCTTAGCGCGCGTCGTGAGCCGTGCCTAGTGTGCCGCCAGCAGCCAGACGAGCGCCGCGCCGCCGGCGGCGATGCGGTACCAGGCGAAGGGCGCGAAGCCGCGGCGGGTGACGATGCCGACGAACCACCGCACCACCACCAAAGCGACGACGAAGGCGATGACGGAGCCGAGCGCTATCGCTCCGAGCCCGACCTGGCCGCCGTTGGAAAGCTCGTGGCGATGGCTGAACAGCTGCACAGCGCTCGCCCCGAACATGGTAGGAATGGCGAGGAAGAAGCTGAACTCGGCCGCCGTGCGCCGGTCGACGCCGAGCGCCAGCGCGCCCATGATCGTCGCGCCCGAGCGGCTGATGCCGGGGATCATCGCCAGGCATTGCAGCACGCCGATGCCGAGCACGGTGCCGAGCGAGAGGTCGGCGATGCCGTGGTCGTGCCGCGGCTTCGCGACCTTCTCGACGCCGAGAATGGCGACGCCGCCGACGATCAGCGCCACCGCCACCGTGATCGGCGAGAGGAGCAGGGCCTCGATCTTCTTGTGCAGCACGATGCCGAGCACCGCCGCCGGGAGGAACGCGACGAGCAGGTTGCGCACGAACCGGAACGAGGCCGCGTCGCCCCTGAACAGCCCCTGCAGCACCGCCCAGAAGGTGCGCCAGTAGAGCACGACAATCGCCATGATCGCGCCCAGCTGGATGACGATGTTGAACACCTCGAACCGCGCCCCGTCATAATGGAGGAGCGAGCCGGCGAGGATCAAATGCCCGGTCGAGGAGACCGGCAGGAACTCGGTAATGCCCTCGACGATCGCGAGCAGGATGATCAGCACAAGGTCGCTCATTTAGGCTCCGGCGTGTCGGCCCTCCCGCTGCGGCGGGACGGCGGGGAAGGGGAGGGACGGGCGCTCAGTAAGGCTGCTTGGCGGCGAAGCGGCCGTGGCGGCGATAAGCGGTGAGCCAGCCTTCGACGACCGCGATCATCGGCGTCTTGGGAATGCCGAACGCCTCGAGCCCGCGCGCGCCCTCGGCGACGACGCTGTCGCGCTGCAGCATCAGCCACTGGTCCCAGGTGAGCGGCGCGCCGGGCAGCCAGCCCAGCCCGCGGGCGAGGAGCCGGGCGATCGGATCGGGGACGTCGACCAGCGGCCGGTCGCGCTCGGTGGTGCGGCAGACGAACTGCACCAGCTCGCGCATCGTCATCACCTGCGGCCCGCCCAGCTCGTACGTCTTGCCGCCGTGGGTGCCGGGGTCGAGCGCCGCCGCGGCGATCGCCCGCGCGGCGTCGGCGGCATAGACCGGCTGCATCTTCATCGCCCCGCGCACCACCGGCAGCGCCGGGGCGATGCGGGCGAGGCCGGCGAAGCGGTTCATGAAATTGTCCTCGCGGCCAAAGACGAGCGAGGGGCGCATGATCGTGGTGTTGGGGAAGGCCGCGCGCGCCGCCGCTTCCCCTTCGCCCTTGCTGGCGAGATAGGCCGACTGCGCCTCCGGATCGGCGCCGATCGCCGACACCTGGACCAGAGCCTCGGCGCCCGCCGCCGCGGCGGCCTCCGCGACGTTGCGCCCCCCCTCGGCATGCACCTCGTGGAAGCGTCCCTTCAAGATGCCGACCAGGTTGACGACCGCGTGGCTGCCCTCGGCGGCGGCGCGGACGCGTGCGGCGTCGGCGATGTCGCCGGCGACGAACTGGATCTGGCCGAGGCTCGCGAGAGGCTTGAGGAAGACCGCGGTACTCGGGTTGCGCTGGACGATGCGAACGCGGGCGCCGGTGTTGAACAGCGCCTGGGCGACGTAGCGGCCGAGGAACCCCCCGCCGCCGAACAACGTGACCAGCCGGTCCATCCGAAAAACCCTTGCCTGACCGTGGAAATGCGGCGCCTCTCTGCCGCGTCGCTCCCGCGTTGACAAGCGGCGACAGCACCCCTAGTTCGCGCCGCCTACCGACTGTTTCTCTCTCTTGGGCCCAGGTGGCGGAATTGGTAGACGCACCAGCTTCAGGTGCTGGCGCTCGCAAGGGCGTGGAGGTTCGAGTCCTCTCCTGGGCACCAACCCCCCTTTTCCGGGGGATCCCAAGAAATCCCGGCAGCTTGAAAAAATGGCAGTTTTCTGCCACCTTCAAGCTCAGAAAGTCCAACTGGTACTCATAGAGTCCCGCGGTCGATGTTGGCACTTTCGTTGGCATATTCGTATGAACAGCCGGGGAGTACCAACATGGCCATGACGGCCCTGCAGGTCCAGAATCTCAAGGGGGCTGACCGCCCCTACAAGGTCAGCGACGGCGGCGGGCTGCACCTGTTCGTCCAGCCCAGCGGCCAGCGTTACTGGCGACTCGCCTATCGGTTCGACGGGAAGCAGAAGACCCTCGCCCTCGGCGTCTACCCTAGCGTGAGCCTCGCTGCGGCACGGTCGAAGCGGGAGGCTGCTCGAAACGAGTTGGCGGAGGGGCGGGATCCGGGCGCGGCGGCTCGCGAGGCAGCGGCGGCCGCACTGCGGGCGCAGCAGACGACGTTCAAGGTGGTGGCCGACGAGTGGCTGGCGAAATGCGAGCGAGAGGGACGCGCGGCGATTACCCTTCATAAGCAGCGCTGGTTGCTCGCCTTCGCTTTCCCACGGCTGGGGAGCCGGCCGATCGCGGAGGTCACCCCGCACGAAGCCTATGAGGTGCTTCGTGCCGTGGAGGCGAAGGGGCATTTCGAGACCGCCCGGCGATTACGTGGCACCTGTGGTCAAGTATTCCGTTATGCGGCCGCGACTGGACGGGCGGAGCGGGACGTGTGTGCGGACCTGCGGGGCGCGTTGGTCACGCCGAAGGTGAAGCATCTCGGTGCCGTCACCCAGGTAGATGAAGTCGGCGGTCTGCTCGTCGCAATTGAGGGGTTCGACGGCTATCGGGTAACCCATGCTGCGCTTCGACTGGCACCGCACCTTTTCGTTCGCCCCGGCGAGCTCCGCCAGGCCGAGTGGACAGAAATCGATCTCGAGGAGCGCATTTGGTCCATTCCGTCGGCCAAGACGAAGATGCGGCGGCCGCACGTCGTGCCGCTCTCGGCGCAGGCTTTGGCTATTATCAGAGATATCCATTCGGTAAGCGGCCGCGGCCGCTACGTCTTCCCCTGCCAGGGGAAGCGGGATCGGCCAATGTGCGAGAACACGCTCAACCTCGCTCTTCAGCGCCTCGGGTACGGCGGCGGGCGCATGACTGCCCACGGGTTCCGCGCCATGGCAAGCACGCTCCTGAATGAGAGCGGGAGGTGGAATCCCGACGCGATCGAGCGGCAACTCGGGCACGTTGATGGCAACAGCATCCCGCGCATCTACGCGAGGGGCGAGTATTGGCCTGAACGTGTCCGGATGATGCAAGCTTGGTCCGATGAGCTAGATCGGCTCCGGGAGGTCGCCACCGGCGAGTCGCCAGTGGCGGCGAAAGCGGCCTGAGGCGCGTCGCGAGCGGTGGTTGCCCTGAGCTGAGGCGCGTTAAGAAGCGGTTCCTAGGGCGCAGAGGCTTGCTGGGGTGCCGCAGTGCAGCTGCAACGGTATCGCTACGACCGGCTTAGTCACCCGGGCTAAAAGCAATAGGGCAGCCGCCGCCTCCAGAACTAACGGGCGTGCGGCCACTCAGGACCCACCGATGCACCTGATGGTAACACCCCTGATCGGCCTTTGGGCGACGAGTACCAGCGGGAAACCGGTCGGTACTTGATCCTCATCGTAGGCCGTCAGCAGAGACGTGATGTTGATCACTCCGCTCCGGTCTTCGGCGTAGACCGTGTACCAGGGCTTGCGTCCTTCCTCGAGAAGACCTCGGTTCGACAGGTGTTTCCCAGCCATGAAGCCGGCTCGGACGAGATAGGTGAACCTCGCTTTGCCCGCCGGCAGGCGTTTTCCGACGAGCCTTTCATAGCGGGCGGGGGCTAGCGGCACCAGGCTCCGCTGCGTGAGCATACGGACGGCGCGAGCCAGTTCAGGCGTGCGGATTTGCTCGATGGTGACGTCCTTCCTCTCTTCGAGAACATGACCGCGAGTGGGCAGCGCCTGACACCAACTCTGATTTGTCCCTTGGGGAAGTGGCGAGATCCCCAGCAACATTCCTAGGAAGGCGATCTGCATCTTATTTGATCCCACAAGCCGCCAGGGCTGCTGCCACGTCCGCTTCGGTGATCCGTGGACCGGTGTTCGCGTTCATGATGCTATTTGGGTCGGAATTGTGCCCCCCATTCTGTGTTAGAGGAGGAAAGAGGCCCAATGCGCCGTGTCCCCATTCGTGGGCTGCTAATTTGCCGGAATATGCCGGAACATCCGGGTAATAGGACATGGCTGCGTAAAGTCCCGACTGCGAATTTCCACTGGTGTTGATGGGCATCACATAGAAAGGCAGTCCGTCCGATGACACCGTCACATGTGTGGTTACATCATATCTTCCAGCCGATGGATTGCTCATGTACTGATTAATGCTGTTGACGATAAACTGCTGGACCTCAGGTGGAACTGATCCTGGTGCGACGGGAGGGGCAGACCGGGCTGAGGCAGTGGCTCCCGGAACTGGCTTTATCGTCCCTGTGAAGGTCACCTTGTTACCCTCCTTGCGGGCGGTCGTGGATCCGCCAGGACACTTACCCTCCTGAACGTCCCCTGCGTGGTCGTTCTTGCCTGGAGCGTTCGACACCCCGAATTCCAAGGCTGCATTGGGTAATCTGGTAGCCTCGACAACGATAGGCGGCCCGCCGCCGTTCTCATCATCCCCACCGTCGCCGTCATCCCCGCCCTCGCCGCCGTCGCTGTCCTGCTTTGGCGGAAGACAATCGGAACGATTCGCGGCGCAAGGGGTCAGGCCAGTCGGATCGATCGAGTTCACCGGGTCGGAGCCAACGTAAGCGTAGCGGTTCATGCCACTACCATAGCCTACCGGATCCGTTTGTAAAAACCGCCCCATGGTAGGCGAGTAGAACCTCGCTTTATAATAATATAATCCCAGTTCGGACAGCCAAGCTTGGCCGGTATACTGGAACCGTCCTATATTGCTCGAGCGTGGTATGCCGTATTCGTCGTAAGTGTCGATCGCCACGCCGTTACCGCTCCTGTCGGCAAATCCCACCGGCGAACCGCGCTCGTCCGGGAGCGGGACGAGGGTATTCGAGCCTTCGTACCAGCCGATCGGCTCGTCAGCGCCCGCCCCGTGCGCGAAACGGCGAAGGTAGTTACCGCTCGCATCAAACTCGTCCAGGAGCGCGGACCCGTCGTATAGGAACTGGGTTGTCGCGGTTCCGCTGGTGAGCTGTGACATGCGGCCGAGCGGATCGTATGCCACAGTCGCCGCATGGCTGCCCGACGCCGTAACGAGATGGTTCTCGGCATCATAAACGAAGCTGGTAGAGCCGTCCGACGTCAGGTTTGCGTTGCCGTCGTAGGTAGGACTGGCCGACCCGGAGGCCGTATACTGGTTGAGGCCATTGGCAGTGTAGCCGCGACTTACATTGTAGTGCCCCGTCCAAGCGTAGCTGTCGTTGGATCCCGAGCGGGTCACGACCTGATCCGCGGGATTGTAAGTGAAGCTGAGACTTTGGTCGTAAGTAGTACCAGCCAAGTCATGTCCGAGGCTGGTGAGGCGCCCGATGGCATCGTAGGAATAGGCCGACGTCGAAGATCCGAAGTGACTTGTTGAAATCCGGGCGCCGGTGTTGTCAAAGGTATAAGCGGCGATCACCGAAGAACCGCCGTTCTCCTGAACGGCAGTAAGGCGGTCCAGTCCGTCATAGCTATATGAAGCATAATTCCCGTCAGGATGTGTGACACGAGTCCGGTTATTATGAAGGTCATAGGCATACGACACCGTCCTCGCCGCACCACTCATGTTGTTGGCCGCGGAGGTCAGCCGACCAAGCCCGTCATAGGTGTTGGTGATCCCGCTCCCGGTGATGGAGGCGAACCTTGCGTAGAGCATGCGTCCAAGCAGATCGTATCCGAAATACGTGGAATAGGATGACGCGCCGCTCGAGGATGTTGGCACATTCTTGACCGTGCGTCGGTTGAGAGCATCATAGGAGTAGGTGAGCGTCTCGTTCGCTCTTGTTCGTTGGGATGTGACGTTGCCATTGTCGTCGTACAGAAACTGCTCGTAGTTGGAGCTGTCACTGGAGCCCGCGCCCTTGCTCGAGCTTGGGTAGAGCGTTTGGTACAGCCTGTCGAAGCCGTCGTAGACGTAGCTTGTCTTGTTTCCCTCCGCATCGGTGACGGAGGCGACCTTTCCATTACTGCTGTAGGTCATCGTTGAGAGGTCTGCGGCATCCGACGTCCCGAAGGCGGCCGTCATTTTCGTCACTTCCCCCGCTGCGTCGTAAGCGGACTTTACGATCCGATCCGAGCCGTAAGAAGTAGAGGCGGCCGCCAATGTACAGGCATCGGAGGGCAAAGAAGCGTAGGTGGAGGGGTTCATCCTTGTCGCGGCGCACTGCGGCCGGCCATTCGTGTCATAACTCATCTGCGTGAGACCGTATGCGGTGCCCCCGGCGACGGTACTCTGCGTCACCGGACGACCGCTGCTGTCATAAGCCGTGTCCACTTCCATCTGAGATGAGAATGCCGCCCAATCAGCGTCGGAGGCGCTGTTGACGGTGCCGCGTTCGATCTTTGTCACGTGGCCACCCGCGTCGTACGTCGTACGGATCGCCGGGTTCTTGAGTGCCCCCGAGCCGTCTGGATCGGGAGCTATAACTCCCACCAGTTCACGATCGGCATTCCAGCGATAGGAGGTCGTGTCACCAGATCCGGCTATAGCCCCGTCAACGGACGTCACGTTACCGATAATATTGTAGCTGGTGGTTGTAGTAGCGCTCAGACTACCGTCACCAGTCCCCGCTGTACTCGTTGTCAGAAGGAGATTGTTTGCTGTTCCCGGTGAGCCGTAACCGAAAGTAGTTAGCGCCTCATCCGAGGTGCCGGCGCAGCTCGAGCCGGATTGGCACTGTGACATGGCCGTCAGACGGTATGTGTTCTGACCAGAAGCGACGATCGAACCAGCGCTGTTTTTAAGGTAGGCCTGCAGCGCCGTATAGGTGAAGCGAGTCTGGGGACGCGTCGCCAGCGGTGTCGGCGCCGGCAGCGTGACGGTGACCAGGCCTCCATGCGTGGAGTCGTACGTGAAATCGGTGGCGTTGCTGCGCGCGTCCGTGACGGACGTCGGCTTGTTGCATGTGAGGGAGTTCGTGCAGGTCGATGGGAAGGATGCCGCCTTGGTGATGGTGGTGATGCCGTTCTTGGCAATTTCTTGGGACTGAGTAACGTTGCCTCGGCTGTCGTATGCGTACGCGAGCTTGTTGCCCTCCGCGGATGCCACCTGCGTCAGTCGTCCGTATGTATCATAGGTGTAGCTGGTGGTCCTTCCGAGCTCGTCCTGCTCTGACGTCGGCAACCCCACGGTAGTGTCGATTACAGCGGTCCGTTGCGTCGCGTCCGGGTTGGTCCGCGTTGCCGTCAACAGCGGAGCCGACGAGCTCCAGGAGTAGGTCCAATTCCGTCCATGGCTTGACACGGACGAAACCCGGCCGTCGGATCCGTAGGTTGCGGTTTCGTCATCGGTCGTGGACCCGGGACGGCGGAACGCCGTGAGAGATCCGGCGGAATTTAACGTGTAGGTCGCGGCCCTCCCTGACGCATCTGTCACTGTGTACACCGTGTCCGTGCCTGACGCCGACGTAGACAAATTCATTGCCGGCCACGTCTGGGTCAGCGATGTACAACTGTCTGCTGCCGGATCACAATAGTCCACAGAATTATTGATGCCGGAAACCTTTGCGAGAGATAGCCAATCGGTTACCAGTGAGGTTGTCGAGTTCGTGCTGTACTCGAACTTCAGCATGAGGCCGGAGCTGGACGTAACCGACTGCACTCTGAGATGGCTGGTTGTCTTTGCTCCGCCCCGCGTCCCGGCACCAGTCGTGTTGCTCCGCTCCTTATAATTGAAAATCATCTTTTCACCCGTGGGAAGCGTGATAGACTGAGCTACCCCTGAGACCCCGACTTTGAAGTAATAGAATCGGTCGGCAGACGCGTTGAACGGCGTCTTGTCGAACTGAATGGCGGTTCCGTCACGGTCCGTGAAGGTCCATGTCGCACCGCTCTGAGCGAGTGCTTCACCGGATCCTTGCCTGTTTTGATATGCCCCGCCCGAAAGGTCAAAGTACAAGGTACGCGTACCCATCACCACCTCCGCAGTGGTGCCCGTGGCGTACACAGCGTACCGGTACGAAGCGTTTCAGCGGGAACTGCTGAGATAGTTGGAGAAGCGGAGGCCTGCACCGGCTGGACCGATGCTGACGGCTGAAGTCGGCACGGTGAGCGTTCCGGATGCTAGGTCAACGCCGTTCGAGTCAACGGACGAGCGCACCGGCGGCGCCGGAACATCCGTGGCTTGCGCAAACGCAGGGGATGCGAGCCCGGTTGAGCCGAGTAGCACGCAAGCAAGAGCTCGCGCCCGATATGATCGCAACGACATCAAAAATCCCCCACGGACAGGAAATAATAGGAAGACGGCCCTGCGGCCCCGGCGGCTAAGGTGGCGGGGAGCTGTTCGGGGACCCTGTTACGGTGACGTTCGAGCGGTTGTCCGCCTTGTCGTGCGTGTAAGTCGTCGTCACACCATTGTTCACGGTGCCGGTTCGCTCAACTTTGATTAGGCGACCTCGAGCATCGTACGTGTAAGTGATTGTTTCGGTAGCGGCGGCGATCGTGCCGGCTGCAATCGACGCGATTGCAATCGAAGCTCTTGTCAAAAATAGGACGCGCCGCATAACCGCTTCCTCTCCCTTGAAACCCCAATAAAGAGCCCCGAACTAGAGGAGTCAAGCTCATTGACTTGTCTATGTCTTTCAGGCGGTTATTGCGGACGGTTTTCGCAATTGGAACGACTCATGAACGCCGTTCGTGAGGTTTACAATATCTAGTCGGTATTTTTACCAGCATTTTAGGTGGGATGCGGAATGAACCTACTCTCCTCTTCTCTTAATAAGGGGTGCATGCGCTAGAATTAGTGGCTGGATTCCAGCTAACGGCATCTAGGCGGGCGTCCGGCGCGATGCGCGCCCGAACCTCCGCCTCATCCGAACGTCGATTTTCCGCACTCATGGGGCGCACCCGCGAAAGAGGAACGGCGAGATGGGCAGACGGCAGAAAGGCCGGGCACAAAAAAAGCCTTTCACGAGTTCATTTCGCCGAGGCGTCAGTGCCTGTCGGGCCCGTCGGCTTTGGGGTCGCGTGTTGGCTGGAGAGTATCGCTCGCCCGGATCGATTTCGCTCCGAACCTTGCGGCTGCTATCCGAGATGGATCAGCGAACAGCGGATGACTTCGAGCAGGTGGCTGGTCACATCACCCAAGATTTCATCTACAGATCGGACCGCGAAAACGAGGGCGAGCCCCTCACAAGGTTGATGCGGCTGGAAACAGCAGGCCTCGTAGCGATGGGGGGAGGCTTCCTCACCCGCAACATAGCCCGGTCCAACGGGCTGATACTAATCGCGCGGGGAGATCCCCTCTCCTTAGCCGGAGAAATGACGCCGGGGGGAGCGCTTTCCGTGCCATGTGCTAACGTCACAGCCGCCGGCATGGAGCTCGCCCGATTGATTCGGAAAGAAGTTACATCTCGTGAAGCTTTGCTGCGCCTCCCGGACTTTCTGAAGGGTGACCGGTTTCGGAAGCTCATCATAGGGCAAGTGCTGGTCGAAGGGCGCCTCGACAACATGCAGGTGATCCACGCGCAATAGATACTTCTTGCGAAGGAACACCGTAAGACTCGGCAAGCTGCGGTGAACGGAGCGGGCCAGCGGCCTGACACACCGCCCTCAGGGGGCCATCCCGCCTGAGCCTAGGAAAACGCCCGCCGTCCTTTAAAGGTCGACTACGTCCGGCGAATTACACCACGATGAAGTCCGCGGCGCCGAGCGTCGGGACGTTGCTGAGGGTGGCGACGAGGACCGCTGCGCCGGCTCCGGTTCCGTCGGCGTCCCAGAGCAGGCGCCCGTCGTCGGTGTCGAAGAGGAACTGGCCCGTCGCAGACGTTGCCGTCGGGTCGGTTCCCGACACCAACGAGACCGCGCCGCCTGCGATCAGGCCGCCTCCAAAGCCGCTGGCGGAGATCTGGATATGGTCCGTTCCGCCTTCGAAGTCGGCGATCGTGTCCGCTCCGTCCGAAGCGGACTGGAAGGCGAAGATGTCGGCGCCGCCCCCCCCGATCAGCAGGTCGAACCCCGGGCCACCCAACAGGAAATCACTGCCGTCGCCGCCGGACAGGACGTCGTCGTCATTGCCGCCCGACAGACTGTCGTTGCCGCCTTCGCCGGTGAGATTGTCGAAGCCGTCGCCGCCGGAGATCTGGTCATCGCCATCTCCGCCGAAGACGCTGTCGTTGCCGGCCTGACCGAACAATTGGTCGTTGCCCTCGTCGCCGGAGATGGAATCGTCCCCGTTGCCGCCCTCGATGAAGTCGTTGTCGGCACCGCCGTACAGGGTATCGATACCGTCGCCGCCATGGATCACGTCGGCGCCGGCCAGGCCGAAGACGGCGTCCTGGCCGCCGAGCGCATCGATCGTGTCGGCACCGACACTGCCGATCAGCACGTCGTCATCATCGGTTCCGGTGATCGTGAGACCAGCCGGTAGGGACCCGTTGGGGTCGTAGCCGGGGCCGAAATTGGCGTCCGTGAAATCTGCGGCGATGGTGTTCTGGAGGATGGCGAGCGTCTGCCAGCTCGCGCCGTTGGCGGTCCCGTCCTGGTCCCATTCGAGCAGCGTGTCGGAGCCGCTCTGCTCGAGCCGCAGGAAGCCCGTGCCGAACGGGTTGGAGCTGCCGTCCCAGCCCAAGAGCAGGCTGAGCAGCCCGCCGTCCTCGCCGTCGAGCCGGAACATGTCGCCGCCGGCCCCGGTCGTGAAGTCGGTGACGGTGATCGCCGCACTGCCTTCGTCGGCATGGGCGAGCTCGATCGTGTCGCTGCCGCTGCCGGTCGTGATGGTGCTCGCAGTGTCTCGATAATAAAGGCGGATCGTGTCGTCGCCGCCGCCGCCGTCGATCGTCTGGGCTCCGTCGCCCGAGCCGGCAACGATGAGATCGTTACCGAGCCCACCGCTGAAGCTGTTGACCCCGGCGAGATCGGAAAGAATGTCGTCGCCGTCGCCGCCGTCGAGACTGTCGTCCCCGCTGGCGCCGTCGAGACTGTCGTTGCCGTCGCCTCCGGAGAGCGTGTCGTTGCCGGTGCCGCCGCTGAGGATATCGTTGCCGGCCTGGCCGAACAATTGGTCGTTGCCGCCGCCACCCGCCAGAAGATCGTCGCCGTTGCCGCCGTAGAGGGTGTCGCTGTCGCCCTGGCCGTTCAGCTGGTCGTTGCCGTCGCCGCCATCGATCAGGTCCGCCCCGGCATTGCCATTGACGGTATCGTTCCCGCCCAGCGCATTGATCGTGTCGCCGCCTGTCGTGCCGTTTATGGTCTCGCTGCCGTCGGTGCCGGTGATCGTCTGGCCGGCCGGCGTCGACCCGTCGGGACTGTAGCCGGGGCCGAAATTGGCGGCGGTGAAAGCCGCGGCATCGGTGTTCTGGAACACGACGAGCGTCTGCCAGTTCGCGCCGTTGGCGGTCCCGTCCTGGTCCCATTCGAGGAGCGTATCGGAGCCGCTCTGCTCCAGCCGCAGGAAGCCCGAGCCGAACGGGTTGGAGCTGCCGTCCCAGCCGGAAAGCTGCCCCAGCAGCGGCCCATCGTCGCCGTCGAGCCGGAACATGTCGCCGCCGGCCCCGGCCGTGAAGTCGGTGATGGTGATCGCGGACGTGCCTTCGCCCGCGTAGGCGATCTCGACGATGTCGCTGCCTGCGCCGGTGGTGATCGTGCTCGCATTGTCCCGATAATAAAGGCGGATCGTGTCGTTGCCGTCGCCGCCGTCGATCGTCTGGGCACCGTCGGCCGAGCCGGCAATGATCAGATCGCTGCCCAGGCCGCCTGAAAGGCTGTTGGTCCCGCTCAGGTCGATCAGGATATCGTTGCCATCGCCGCCGTCGAGCGTGTCGTCGCCCTGACCGCCCGTCACGAAGTCGTCGCCACTGCCTCCCAAAAGGACGTCGTTGCCGTCCCCGCCGTCCAGATTGTCGGAGCCGTCGCCGCCCGACAGCTGATCGTCGCCAGCGTCGCCGGAGAGGGCGTCGTTGCCGGCCTCGCCCAGCAATTGGTCGTTGCCGTCGTCGCCGGACAGGGCGTCGCCGCCATCGCCGCCCGTGATCAGGTCGCTGCCCCCGCCGCCGAACAGGACGTCCGAGCCGTCGCCGCCGGAAATCACATCCGCGCCGCCCCGGCCGAAGACGGTATCGTTGCCGCCGAGGGCGGTGATGGTGTCGTTGCCGGACGTGCCGGTAAGCGTTTCCCCCGCATCCGTGCCGGTGATCACGACGCCGGCGTCGGCGGCGCCCTCGACCGAGATCGTGAGGGTTGAGAGCGACTGCGCGCCATGCTCGTCCTCGATCGCATAGCCGACGATCACGACCGCGGTCTCGCCCTCTTCGAGATAGTCGAAGTCCGTTCCAGGGTCGAACCGGACATGGTTGCCGGCGACGCTCGCAATCCCCTGGCCGGTGGGGGCAGAGGCGTCGGTGACCGTCAGCACCGCGCCGTTGTCGACGTCGCTGTCGTTCGCGAGCACGTCGACCAGCAGGATGGTATTTTCCCCGGTGGTGGCGGTGTCGGCATTGGCGACGGGGGCATCGTTCACCCCTCCGATGTGGAACACGAGCGCGCCGGTGTCGGTGCCGGTGCCGTCGGAGACGGTGTAGTTGAAGCTGTCCTGGACCTCGGCGCCTTGCGCAAGGGCCTGGGCGGACGCGAACAATGTGTAGCTGTAGGTGCCGTCGGCGTTGAGCGTCAGCGTGCCGTAGGTCCCGGTGAACGTGCCGCCCGTCACGGTCAGGGGCTGGCCTTCGAAATCGAAGTCGTTGTCCTTCACGCTGCCCGAGAGGCTGCTGTAGGTTCCTGCGTCCTCGTCGATGAAGACATGGTCGTCACCGGCGACCGGGGCATTGTTGGCCCCGCCGCCGAGGTTGATCACTCGGTCCGCGAAAACCAGCCGCTCGACGCGGATCAACCGGTCGTCGCCGTCGGCGCCGGCGCCGCCGAGATGGGATACGTGCAGATAGCCGCCGGCGGCAAAGAAGGAATATTCGTCGATCGCGCCGGAATAATAAACGGTGTCGAACCCGTTATTGCCGTCGATCAGGTCGTCGCCGGCGCCCCCCGTGATCCTGTCGTCGCCATTGTCACCGAACAGAGTGTCATTGCCCGCGCCGCCGAACAGCTGGTCGTTGCCGTTGCCGCCATGGATCTGGTCGTTGCCGTCGTCGCCGGACAGAGTGTCGTTGCCGTTGCCTCCGTCGAGCTTGTCGTCGCCGGTGCCGCCGGAGACCGTGTCGTTGCCGTTGCCGCCGGCGAGGGTGTCGTCGCCGCCCAGGCCCGACATCGTGTCGTCGCCGTTCGAGCCGTTGATGATGTTGCTGGCGCTGGTGCCGGTGTAAATAGCCACGTCGCTCTCCCCCTTTGAGTTCTCTGGGGGAAAAGCGGTGGTGGCGCGCAAAGCAACGGAGCCGCGCCGGCCAGGATCGCTCAAGCGAACAGGGCTCGCCGGGTCTCTATTGTATCTGCGGACTCCCTAGGTCGGATCGCGCCGGGCGCGACCTCCAAAGGAAACTTTGCGCGTCCGCGACTCACTCCCCCTCAAATCACAATCGGGGAGAATGACCCTCTGTGGATACCGAGTCTACATGATTTTATTTGACCTGATATTGCGGTGCGCCAAGCCCAAGCCTCGATCGCAGGGGGGCGACTATTCACATTCAGGAAGCGGCATTGGCCGAGCTTCTCGCAATGTCGGTCTCGGGCGGAGTCGTCAGGCGGACACGGGCTAGCGCTGGTCGCTCGCGACCGGCTTCTTAAAAGACCCCGCCCAATGTTCCGGCCCTCCGCAAGGTAACGACGATGCTACTGGAAGCGGACTTCCCGAGGAGCCAAGCCGAAGCCTTGGCAGGCGCGAGGGCAGGGCTCGCGGTTCGGTCAGGCCTCTGCAGCCCCTTCGGGCTCACCGCCATCTCCGCCGTCGACGAAGTAAGGCTCCACCGCGCCCGTCAGCTTGATCGTCAGCGGGCGGCCGTGGCGGTCCATCGTCTTGCCGGCCTGGACGCGGATCCAGCCTTCGGAGACGCTATATTCCTCGACGTCGTGGCGCTCGCGCTCCTTGAAGCGAATGCCGATGCCGCGGCGCAGGATGTCCGCGTCGAAATGCGGGCTGCGGGGGTCGAGCGAAAGGCGGTCGGGCGGCGTGTCGGCCATAGGGGCTGGGTCTTTCCTGCTGCTCCGGACGGCCCCTTGCTCAGCGCAGCTTGCTGATCTTGAGGCCGTCCATCTTCGCGCGGTCCTTCACCGACTCCTCGGTGCGGGTCAATGCCTTGGCGATCGCCTTCAGCGACATCTCCTTGCCCGCCAGAAGGTGGAGCTTCTGGATCTCGTCCTGCTTCCAGGGCTGGCGGTGGCGGGCGAAATTCTCCGCCATCAATCCTGGGCCACCGTCCCCTTGGTCGACGGCTTGGCCGCGATCGTCTTCTTCACTTCCTTCTTCGGCTTGCGCGTTTCCTTGTTGCCGCGCACCTGTCCCTTGGCCATCGATCATCTCCGTAAAAAGGGTGGGCCAACGCATCGGCGACTTCGCGCTCTATGTCGAGACCCTTCGGGGGGTCGCGGCGACGGCGGCGGCAGGCTAGGGGGCCGCATGGCCGACCGCCCACGCTTCGCATTCTCGATCGCCGCGACCGACGGCCGCGCCCGCACCGGCACGCTGTCGATGCGCCGCGGCGACATAAGCACCCCTGCATTCATGCCGGTCGGCACCGCCGCCACCGTCAAGGCGATGAAGCCGGCGGACGTGCGCGCGTCGGGCGCCGACATCCTGCTCGGCAACACCTACCACCTGATGCTCCGCCCCGGCGCCGAGCGGGTGGCGCGGCTCGGCGGCCTCCACGCCTTCATGGGCTGGGAGCGGCCGATCCTCACCGACAGCGGCGGCTATCAGGTGATGAGCCTTTCGGAGCTGAGCAAAGTAACCGAGGAGGGCGTATCCTTCCGCAGCCATCTCGACGGCTCCAAGCATATGCTCTCGCCCGAGCGCTCGATCGAGATCCAGCGCCTGCTCGGCTCCGACATCGTCATGGCGTTCGACCAGCTCGTCCCCACCACCGCGCCGCGCGCCGACCAGGTCGCCGCGATGGAGCGTTCGATGCGCTGGGCGCAGCGCTCGCGTGACGCCTTCGACGCGGGCGGCGCGCACGCGCAGGCCGCCGCTTTGTTCGGCATCCAGCAGGGCGCGCTCGACGAGGGGCTGCGCAAGGCGTCGGCGGACGCGCTCGTCGGGATCGGCTTCGACGGCTATGCGGTCGGCGGGCTGGCGGTGGGGGAGGGGCAGGAGGCGATGTTCGCCTGCCTCGATTTCGCGCCCGGCCAGCTCCCGGCCGACCGCCCCCGCTATCTGATGGGCGTCGGCAAGCCGGACGACATCGTCGGGGCGGTCGAACGGGGCATCGACATGTTCGATTGCGTCCTCCCCACCCGCTCGGGCCGCACCGGCCAGGCCTTCACCCGCGCCGGCCCGATCAACATCCGCAACGCGAAGTTCGCCGAGGACACCGATCCGCTCGACCCCGACTGCGCCTGCCCCGTCTGCCACGGCTGGTCGCGCGCCTATCTCCACCACCTGGTCCGCGCCGGCGAGATATTGGGGGCGATGCTGATGACCGAGCACAACCTCTATTTCTACCAGGCGCTGATGGCGGACCTGCGCGCCGCCATCGCCGGACAGCGCCTGACGGCTTTCGCCGAGTCGTTCCGCGTCCGCTACGAATCGAAGGGTGGCTGAGGGCGAGGCGCTCTTGACAATCGCCGGAAAATAGCCACTTTTCGGGAGCCAACCGGCGGCTCTTCACGGCCGGCCACGGCCTGTGCGGCACCCCCCTTGATCCATGTTCGCCGGTGCTGCGGTTGCGAAAAATCGCCCCTTTGGCTATGGGCTCGCCCTTCCCGGAGTAGTGGATGCCGTTCGCCAGACCGACTTTGCCTGCCCTGCGCCTGCCCGCGCTTCGCCTGCCGACGCTCCGCCGGCCGACGATGCCCGAGGCGCGCCACTGGCTCGCCGGCCTCGTCCTCGCGACGACGGCGGCGCTGTACCTGGTCGCGGGGCTCAGCATTGGCGCGCTGCAGCCGGCCTCGACGGCGGCCCATGCCAACGTCCCCGGCAACATCCAGCAGGCGCTGCCGACCGGCGCGCCGCCGGCGGCCGATCCGCTCCAGTTCCGAACCGACGTTAGCCCGCAGGACGCGGTCGCGCTCAACGCCGCCATTCCGCTCTCCACCGATGCCAATCCCGCCGCGCGGCCCTATCGCGAGGCCTTCGCCACCCCCGCCGACCATACCCGCGCCGTCGAATGCCTCACCGCCGCGGTCTATTACGAGGCGGCGATGGAGCCGGTCGATGGCCAGCGCGCCGTCGCGCAGGTGGTGCTGAACCGCGCCCGTCACCCGGCTTACCCGAAGAGCGTCTGCGGCGTCGTCTTCCAGGGTTCCGAGCGCACCACCGGCTGCCAGTTCACCTTCACCTGCGACGGCGCGATGATGCGCACGCCGGTGGCGGTGCTGTGGACCCGCGCCCGCATCGTCGCCGAGGAAGCGATCGCCGGCAAGGTCTACGCGCCGGTCGGCTGGTCGACCCATTATCACGCCAATTACGTCGTGCCTTATTGGTCCGGCACCCTCGCCAAGGCGGCGGTGGTCGGCCGCCACATCTTCTACCGCTGGGCGGGCGGCTGGGGCCGCGCCCCCGCCTTCCGCGGCGGCCCCGGCGGTTCGGAGCCGCAGATCGCCCTGATGCGCCGCGTCACCTCCGATCCTTCGACGCTCAGCGACGCTCCCGCGCCTGACGCCCTGCTTGCCGCCCAAGCCGCCGCTGCCGCCGCGGCTGCCGCCAACGGCGTGCCGACCGCGGTGACGCCGGAGAAGGGCGGGGTCGACAGCCTCTCGCGCGCCATCGTCCGCCGCTATGAGCCGATGACTCCGCAGGCTGCCACCGACAGCGCCATGGCGCAGGCCAACCAGCCCTCCTCGACCTTGCACTGGGCGCTTTCGGGCCTGCCCGAAAAGCCGCAAGCCGCGCTCGGTAAAAAGGCGCCCGACGCGGCCGCGGCGCCGACGCCGCCGCATTGCCTGGAAGGCGTCCGCCGCCTTCCCGCCGGCGGGGCGGGCGCCGCGGAGAAGCAGGGCTGCTAAGCGGCAGCTTGCAACACGCTCCACAGGCTCTACCCTTCCCCCCGATCCGGAGGGGAATGACATGAACAAGCTTTGGTTGGCTGCGGCCGTGTCCGTTGTTGCGCTGGGAGCGGCCGTCGCCGCGCCTGTCTACCCGCCCTTCGGCCTCGATCTCACCGCCCCCGACAGATCGGTAAAGGCCGGCGACGACTTCTTCCAATACGCCAACGGCGCCTACCTCGCCCGCACCGGCATCCCCTCCGACCGGCCTTCCGCCTCCCGGCGGCTCGAGATGACCGACCGGATGGAGGCGCAGCTCCACATTCTGATGGAGGATGCCGCCAGAGCGCCGGCCGGGAACGACAATCGCTTCAAGGTCGGCACCTTCTATTCCGCCTTCATGGACGAAGCGCAGGCCGAGCGGCTCGGCGCCGCGCCGCTCCGCCCGGAGCTCGATGCGATCCGCAGCGCGCCCGACCGCGCCGCTCTTGCCGGGCTGATGGGGCAAGCGGATTCCGGGCTGTACCCGTCCGTGTTCGGCTTCGGCATCGACACCGATCTCAAGCACCCGGATCGCTACACGGTGTATATGGGCCAGGCGGGCCTGGGCCTCGCGGATCGCGATTATTATCTGAAGCCCGAGCTGGCGGCGAAGAAGGAAGCTTATCGCCTCTATGCCGCGAAGCTGCTCGGCCTCGCCGGCTGGGCCGATGCGGCGCGCGCCGCCGACGCGATCGTCGCCTTCGAGACGCGGGTGGCCGAGGCGAGTTGGACCAAGGTCCAGCAGCGCGATCTGAACGCCATCTACAATCCCCTGACGCCCGCGGAGCTTCGCGCCCTCGCGCCCGGCTTCGACTGGGCTCCCCTGCTGGCCTCCGCCGGCCTGGCAGGCAAGGCGCAGGTCGTGGTCGCCGAGAAGAGCGCCTTCCCGAAGCTCGCCGCCATCTATGCCGAGACGCCCGTCGACACGCTCAAGGCGTGGATGGCGTTCCGGACGGCGGACGCGGCCGCGCCGTACCTCTCCAAATCCTTCGTCGCCGCCCATTTCGATTTCCACGGCCGCGTGCTGACCGGCCAGTCGGAGATCCGGCCGCGCTGGAAGCGGGCGATCGTCGCCGTCGGCGGCGGCGATTGCGGGGCCGACCCGCAAAGCTGCTTCGGCACCATCGCCTGGGCGGTCGGCGACCTCTATGCCCAGCGCTACTTCCCGCCCGAGACCAAGGCGAAGGTCACGGTGCTGGTCGGCAACCTCAAGGCCGCCTTCCGAGACCGCATCGTGAAGCTCGACTGGATGGGCCCCGCCACCAAGCAGGAGGCGCTGAAGAAGCTCGACACCTACTCGATCAAGGTCGGCTACCCGGACAAGCCGCAGCGCGATTATGCCGGTGTCACCATCCGCCGCGACGACCTGCTCGGCAACGTCCGCCGCGCCGCCGCCGCCGACTGGGCCTTCCTCGTCCGCCGCAGCGACGGCTCCGTCGACCGTAGCGAATGGTCGATGACCCCGCAGACCAATGACGCCTATAACGGCTCGCTCCGCGACATCGTCTTCCCCGCCGGCATCCTCCAGGCGCCGATCTTCGACGCGGCGGCCGATCCGGCGATCAACTATGGCGCGATCGGCGGCGTCATCGGTCACGAAATGACCCACGGCTTCGACGACCAGGGACGGCTGATCGACGCCAGCGGCGCCTTGCGCGACTGGTGGACTCCGGCCGACGCCGCCGCCTTCAACGCCCGCGCCGAGCGGCTGGGGGCGCAATATGCCACCTACGAGCCGGTGCCGGGCTTCCACATCAATCCCGGCCTCACCATGGGCGAGAATATCGCCGACCTGGGCGGCCTCTCGATCGCCCTCGACGCCTATCACCGCTCGCTGAACGGGAAGCCGGCGCCGGTGATCGGCGGCCTTACCGGCGACCAGCGCGTGCTGCTCGGCTGGGCCCAGGCGTGGGCGGGCAAGATGCAGCCCGATGCGATCAAGGCAATGACCGTCGGCGACCCGCACAGCTTCCGCAAGTTCCGGGTCAACGGCGTCGTGCGTAACATCGACGACTGGTATGCCGCCTTCGGCGCCTCACCCGGGCAGGCGCTCTACCTCAAGCCCGAGGAGCGCGTCCGCATCTGGTGAGGCGATGGGCTCAGCCGGCGTCGGCGGCGCGCTCGAGGGCAGCGACGTCGAGTTTGACCATGTGCATCATCGCCTCCATCGCGCGCCTGGCGCGGCCCGGGTCGGGATCGGCGAGCAGCTCGATCATCCGCTTCGGCACCACCTGCCACGACAGCCCGAAACGGTCCCTGCACCAGCCGCAGGCGACCGGCTCGCCGCCGTCGCCGGTCAGCGCCTCCCAATAGCGGTCGACCTCCGCCTGGTCCTCGCACGCGACCGAGAAGGAGACCGCTTGGGTGAAGGGATTGTTCGGCCCGCCGTTCAGGCCCTGGAACGGCCGCCCGCACAGCGTGAATTCCACCAGGATCGCGTCGCCGGCCTTGCCGTTGGGGTAATCGGCCGGGGAGCGCTGGACATGATCGACGCGGCTATCGGGGAAGAGCGTGGCGTAGAAGTTCGCCGCCTCCTCGGCGTCGCGATCGAACCACAGGCAGGGGGCGATGCTGGTCATCGAAGGCTCCTTCAGCGGTTGCGCGAGACGAGGGAGAAGACGGCGCCCTGCGGGTCGGCGCACTGCACCACGAAGCTGCCGTCCGGCACCTCCATCGGCCCCATCCGCACCGCGCCCCCGTTCGCCGTCACCCGTTCGGCGGCCGCATCCGTGCCGTCGACGGTGAAATAATAGCCCCAGGTGGATTTCGGCAGCGCGTCGGGCTTGTCCATCATGCCGCCCATGCGCTCGCCATTGGCGCCGAAGACGCGGTAAATGCCCATCGGGCCCATATCCATCTCCGACAGCGTCTCCCAGCCGAACAGGTCCGCATAGAATTCGAAGCCGGCCTTCTGGCCCTGGCTGGTGAACAGCTCGTGCCAGCCGCAGGCAGGGGAGTCCGGCTCCGGCCGTGGCGGCGGCACACTGCCCGGATCGGGCGTCATTATGTAGAACAAGGCACCGCCGGGATCCGCGACCATCGCGATGCGCCCGGCGCCCGCTATGTCGTTCGGCCCCATATGGATGCTCCCGCCCGCCGCCTTGATCTTCTCGGCGGTCTCGTCGGCATCGGCGACGGCGACATAGCCGTTCCACATCGGCGGCATGCCGTTCGCCTTCATATCGTCGGTGAACCCGAAAAGACCCCCGAACGCCCGCCCGTCCCGGCTCAGCACGATGTAAGGGCCGGAGTCCGTCGTCGAACTCGGGTGCGGCGCCGCAGTCCAGCCGACGACCGCCGAATAGAAGCGGATCGCCGCCTCCGGGTCGGGCGTCATCAGCTCGTACCAGATAAAGGACGGTGTCATTCTTTCTCTCCCTTTCGAAATGGTTCAGGCCGCCGCCTCTGCGACGACCTCGCCGGCCGGCCGGTCGCCGAGCGCGGCCATGTCCATCCACATCGGCTCCCAGATATGCCCATCGGGATCCTCGATGCTACGGCCGTACATAAAGCCGTGATCCTGCTTGTCGCGGGGCTCGCGGCCGCCGCTCGCCAGCGCGGCCTCCGTCATCGCGTCGACGGCTTCGCGGCTGTCGCACGAGATGCAGAGCAGCACTTCGCTCGTCCCGTGCGCGTCGGCCACGTCTTTGGGCGTGAACATCCTGAACTTGTCGTGCGTCAGCAGCATCACGCTGATGAGGTCCGACAAGACCATGCACGCGCCGCTGTCGTCGCTGAACTGCGCGTTCCGGGTGAGGCCGATCGCCTCGTAGAAGCGGGTGGCCCGCGCCAGGTCGGCGACGGGGAGGTTGACGAAGATCATGCGGGACATCTTTGCTCTCCCTTGGCGTTGCGTTGTCAGGCCTTCTCGCCGCTGTCGAGCAGGACCTCGAACCCGCCGAAGATCATCCGCTTCATATCGAACGGCATGTCGTCCGTCGGCTGGAGCCGCGGGTCGGCCATCACCTTGGGGCTGGCCGAATTGCGCAGCGCCTTGGACGGCCACACGATCCAGGAGAAGATGAGGCCGTCGCTCTCCTCCGCCGCGACCGCGCGGTAGAAGTCCGTCACCTTGCCGTGCGGCACATCGTCGCCCCAGCATTCGACGACGCGCAACGCGCCGTGATCGATGAACACCTCCGCCGCCCTCTTCGCCATGTCGCGATAGGCGTCCTTCTTCCCGTCCGGAACCGGGATCACGAATCCGTCTATGTAGTTCATCTCGATTCTCCCTGGGGCGCCGGCTTCGGCGACCATTTAGACGCCAGCGACGGGCTCATTCTTCTCCGTCCCTTTGATCTCTTGTTCCTCGCGCACCGCCCATTGCTGTCAGCGGGAGGAGGGCGCGCAGCCTCGGATCGCGGAGCCACAGCCCGCCCCATAAAATGACCCCCAGATAGACGCCGAAGAGGACGTGGCTGAACAGTGGGTTGGCAATCCGAACGTGAGTCGCCACCGCGCCGCCAAGATAGGCGGTGAGCAGGACCGCGCCGAGGAATGCGGTCCGCGGCACCAGGTACAGCAATGTGGCGCCGACCGTCAGCACGCCCAGCAGCCGTGCGGTGGCGAGATCCGAGGGCCAGCCAAGCCGTGCCATTGTCGCGGTGACCACGCGCGCCCCGGCAAGCTTCATCCCGCCGTCGACCAGCAGGAACGCCGCAACCAGTCCGCTGAGCGCTCGGCCGGTCCAGAGCGCGAAGCCGCCGGAGGCTCGGCTTGCCGGGGTGAGTCCGTATCGGATCGCCTGCGCCATTCCTTCTTCCTCTTGCACGCGTACAAAGTTCAGGCAGCGGCTTCGGCGGAGACTTCGCCGGGGGCGCGGCCATTCAATGCGGCGACGTCCATCCACATCGGGCCCCACATGTGGCCGTCCGGATCCTCGAAGCTGCGGCCGTACATGAAGTCGTATTCGTCCTTCGGGCTCGGCTCGCTGCTGCCTTGGGCGAGCGCCGCTTCGGTGATCTCGTCGACGGCCGCGCGGCTCTCGCACGAAATGCAGAGCAAAACCTGGCTCGTCTTGTGCGCGTCGGGAATCTCCTTGGGCGTGAACATCCGGAACTTGTCGTGGGTGAGCAACATGACGTGGATGACGTCCGACAGCACCATGCAGGAGGCGGTGTCGTCGCTGAACTGCGGGTTCCGGGTGAAGCCGAGCGCCTCGTAGAAAGCGGTGCTGCGCTTGAGGTCCGCCACCGGCAGGTTGAGGAAGATCAGTCTCGACATAGTGGCCTCTCCATCTTTCGAATCGTTGTTTGACGGTGATGCCGCTTGGTGTTATAAAAAGCAACAATGAAGTTAGAAAAAAGGACCAGAAGCTATAACGACGCTTGCGGGACGGCGCATGCGCTGGACCTGATCGGCGAGCGCTGGGCGCTGCTGGTGATGCGCGAGCTGATGCTCGGCCCGAAGCGCTTCAGCGACCTCAAGGCGGACCTTCCCGGCATCAGCGCCAACGTCCTCACCCAGCGGCTCGAAGGGCTGGAGGGGACCGGCCTCGTCCGCCGCCGCCGCCTCCCGCCCCCCGCCGCCGCCCAAGTCTACGAACTTACCGATTGGGGCTACGAGGCAGAGCCGATCGTTCAGGAGCTCGGCCGCTGGGCGACCCGCTCGCCGGCCCACGATCCGAGCCTGCCGCTCAGCGCCACCTCGCTGATGCTGTCCTTCCGCACGATGCAGTCGCCGGAGCGCATCGCCGGTCTTGCCGCCAGAGTGGGCTTCCGCATCGGCGAGCAAAGCTTCGTCGCCCGCATCGCCGACGGCCGCGTCCACACGGAACGGGGCGATCCGGCCGGCGCGGACGCGATCTTCACCGGCGCGCCGGAAGCGATCGCCGGCGCCGTCTATGGCGGCGCTCCGTTCGAAGCCCTCGCCGCCGCCGGGGCGCTGAAGGTCGAGGGCGACGAAGCCCTCGCCAGGCGCTTCGCCACCCTCTTCCCCCTGCCGCCGAAGGTCTCGGCCTAAAAGCCCAGCTTCACCGGCCGCTCGGGCTTTGCCTTCGCCTCCGCCGCAAGCAATGCGACGATCTCCGCCGGCCCGGCCTCGCCACGGTAGCGCAGCTGCCGCTTCACCACCGCGAAGTCGCCCGGCGTCAGGCCGCCGACGTCGCGCAGGCATGGTGGCGCCGCCCGACCGAAGAAGCGCGCGAACGCCCGCGCCGCGGCGTCCTCCGACAGCGCCCGCAGCCCGATCTTGAACACGAAGCGCCTGAGCGCCGCGGGATCGAGCCGCCGTGCGAAGTTGGTCGCCGCGACGAACGGGAGGGGATGGGCGTCCATCCAGGTGAGCAATTCGTTCACCTGGGTGATCTCCCACGAATGCTGCGCATCCGTGCGGTCGAGGAGGAGCGAATCCGCCTCGTCGAACAAAAGGACGGCGCCCGTCTCGCGCGCTTCGGCAAAGGCTTCGGCAATATTCGCTTCGGTGCCCCCCACCCACTTCGACAGGAGGTCCGACGCGCGCTTCACCTGCAGCGGCCGGTCGAGCCGTTCCGCGACGTGCGCCGCGAGCGCCGTCTTCCCCGTCCCGGGCGGACCCGTGAGAAGCAGCGAGAAGTCGCGCGGCGCCCCGGCGGCGGCGAGCCGCTCGACGAGCCCCGCAATGTCGCCGCCGCCGTCGTAGAGCGACAGGTCCAGCCCGCCTCCCTCAGGCACCGGCGCCAGCGCCCGACCACCGCGCAGGCCGAGGATAAGCGCGCGCTCGGCCGCCGCCGCCGCCGCCGCTCCTCCACCGGCGAGGGCGGCGGTGCGCAGCGCCGAGCGCGCGACGCTGGCGCTTTCCGGCTCGTGCAGCAGGAACGGGGCGAGCCCCGCCGCGGCGTCGGCGACTCCCTCCGCCTCCGCCGCGCGCGCGGCGATGCGCGCGCGCGCCTTCGGCGAAGGGTGGTCCATACGCAGCACGAAGCTCATCCGCCGTATGTGCGCCGGATCGACGGCGGTGAGGTCGTTGGTGGTCCAGATCACCGGCACCGCCCCCTCTTCGAGGAGACGGTTGACGTAGATCTTGGACCCCGCACGACGGCCGACGCCGGGCGTGAAGCTGGCCTCCGCGAACATATCCTCCATCTCGTCGAACAGCAGGACGCTGGCGCCGCGGCGTGCGAGCAGCCGCTGCGCACGCTTCAGCGCCTGCAGCCGCTCGGAGCGGCTCGGCTCCTCGCCCTCGACGTCGGCCTCACCGACGGCGAACAGCGACGCGGCGGCGGCGGCCGCGACCGCGCGGGCGAATTCCGTCTTGCCGGTTCCCGGCGGGCCGTAGAGCAGCACGCCGATACCCGCCGCCCGAGCCCGGAGGGCGCCCTTCAGCAGCCGCACGACGAGGTCGAATGCCTCCGCCTGCTCGGCGAAGTCCTCGCGACCGAGCGCCGCGGCTTGAGGCGCGCCGGCGAGCGCCGCCACCAGCTGCGCCTCGTCGGTCTGGCCGCGGTCGAGCAGGCGCGCGAAGCGCCACTGGAGTTGGAGCTCGCTGCCGCCATAGCCGCCGTCGGCTCCGAACCAGAGCAGGCCAAGCCCGAGCGCTTCGGAGCGGCGGATGCGCTGTCCCGCTTCGGCGGCCGGGGCGCCCGCGAGTTGGCCCACCAGCGAGGCCACGTCGTGCCCCGCCGTAGCGAGCCGGCAGCGCAGCCCGGACAGGCGCGGCAGGCGCTCGAAGGCGGCTACCGTCCGGACGAGGGCAAGCTCGAATCCGTCAAGGTCGAGCAGGGCCGCAGCGGCTGCGAGGCTGGTGAGCAGCGGCGGCTCCGGCTCGGCCGTGTCGATGCGGGAAAGCAGGCGCGGCAGAGTCTCCCAGTCGAGCGCCTCCACGCCGAAGGCGCGCGCAATCCGGCCCGGCGGCGAGTCCGCCCAGGCCTGACCCGGCCACAGCCAGTCGCGCTGGTCCGCAGCCCAGCCGAGTGCCGCCGCGGCCTCCTGGCTCGACGGTCCCACAGTGTCGCGCAGCAGCGCAAGCGCACGCTGCGCCAGAAGCTTCTCGCCCATGGCTCGTTCCTGCATGGCCCGGACGCGCACGAAAAAAGGCGCGGCCGGAGCCGTTCATTGCTTTGAGGTCGATTGGTTGCCCGCCGGGTCCGAACCCGGCCGGCGCGCCTTAGCGCTTGGGCGGGATGCGGACGGAGGCGGGAATATTCATCCCGTCATTCATGCGATCGTGCATCGCAGTCTCCGTCATCTCCGCGCGCCGGAAATGGCGCGGGGAGCGGGCCGATAATCCCGGAAGGCGCCGCTGTCAATCTCGTTGCCGCCGCGAAACCTTGCTCCAAGGCCCCGCTTTGGGCAGGAAGGCGGCGAGGGAGGGACCATGGCGAGCCAGGACGAGGGGGGCGGCGAGGGCCGCGACGAGGGGCGCGGCGAGGGCCGCGAGGCGGCGGCGCTGCAGGAGGCGCGGATCGAGGAAGCCGCGGTCGCGACGCCGGTGCTGCAGCTGCGGCTGCTGCTCGTCGTGCTGACTCTGGCGGGGATGTGGATCGCCCGCGATTTCGTGCTCGAGCTCGCCTGGGCCGTGGTCATGGCGGTGGCTTTGTGGCCGCTCTACCGCCGCCTCGCCCCGCCGCGGAAAGAGGGTCGCCACCTGCCGATCGTCGCGCCGCTCGTCGTCACGCTCGGCACCGGCCTGATCCTCATGCTGCCGCTCGCCATCGTCGCCGTCGAGGCGGCGCGCGACAGCCAGGCGGCGATGGCCTGGGTGACGCAGGCCCAGCAGCACGGGCTGCCTGCGCCGCCCTGGCTCTCGCACATGCCTCTGGCGGGGGACCGGGCCGTGGGCTGGTGGAACGGCCATCTCGCCACCCCGCAGGCCGCCGCCAACCTCCTCGGCCGCCTCGACGCCGGCGCAATCGCCAAATGGACCGAGACGCTGGCTCGCGAGCTCGCCTCGCGCAGCATGTTCTTCGCCATCACCCTGCTCGCCCTCTTCATCATCCTTCGCGATGGGGAGCGGCTCGCGAACAAGTCGGTCGACAATGCCCGCCGCTTCTACGGCGATTTCGGCGAGCGCTTCGTCATGCGCCTGGCCGACGCGATCCGCGGCGCGGTCAACGGGACGGTCTTCGTTGCGATCGGAGAGGGCACTTTGATCGGCTTCGCATACGCCGCCCTGGGCGTGCCGCGGCCGGTGCTGTTCGCGGTCATCACCATCGGCTTCGCGATGCTGCCCTTCGGCGCCTGGGCCGCCTTCGGCGTCGCCAGCCTCGTCCTCCTCGTCCAGGGCCATGTCGTCGGCGCGGTGATCCTGCTCGTGTTCGGCGCGGCGGTGATGCTCATCGGCGACAACATCGTCCAGCCGGCGCTGATCGGCAATTCGGTCGAGCTGCCGTTCCTGTGGACTTTGGTGGCGACGTTCGGCGGCCTCGAGACGTTCGGGCTCGTCGGCCTGTTCATCGGCCCCGCGATCATGGCGGCTTTGTTCCTGGTGTGGCGGGAATGGCTGGGCGAGGACGTCGTCGCCGGCTCCCGCCGCCGCCACAAGCGCGCCCAGCGGGCGAAGCTGCGCGGCGCCCCCGGCTCCGGCCCGGGCTTCGTCGCAGCGGACGGGGCTTCCGTCGAAGAGCCCTAGGTGTCGCTCCCCGCGAAAACGGCAAGAGAGGGGATGCGGAGGCTGCGACTTTGGCCTAGCTCTCGCGGCAAGAAAATCGATGGAGGGGATTATGCGCGCTTTCGGATTGACGGCCTTGGCCCTGCTGCTCGCGGCGCCCGCACTGGCGGCGGCGGCACCCGACGCGCGAGTGGCGGCAAGCGGCCCCGCGGACGTCGCCGCGGCGGTTTCCGGCCCCGGCCGTCCCGACGACCAGGTGAAGCTCGACGCGGTGCGCAAGCCCGTCGAAATCCTCAAGTTCGGCGGCCTGCGGCGCGGCGACATCGCGCTCGATCTGTTCGCCGGCGGCGGATATTATACCGAGATCATGGCCAAGGCCGTAGGCCCGCGCGGAGGCGTGCTTGCCTGGGAGCCGGCGGGCTTCCTCAACGACAAGGCCAGAGCGGGCTGGGCGGACCTGCGCAAGCGTGCGCCGAATGCCGGCCTGATCATGGTCTCCTCCAGCGCCTTCACGCTGCCGCGCGACGCCTTCGATTTCGTGATGATCCATCTGAACTATCACGACGTCTACTGGCAGAGCGCGAAGTACGGCTACGGCCCGCTCGACCCGAACGCCTTCCTGCGCACCGTCTACGATTCGATGAAGCCCGGCGCCGCGATCGAGGTGGTGGACCATGTCGCTGCCCCCGGCGGCGAGGTCCGCGACGTGGTCGAAAAGCTCCACCGCATCGACCCGGCGGTGGTGAAGGCCGACTTCAAACGCGCCGGCTTCGTTCTCGACGGCGAATCCAGCCTCCTGCGCAACCCCGCCGACGACCACACCAAACTGGTCTTCGACCCTAGTATCCGCGGCAACACCGACCGCATCGTCTACCGCTTCCGCAAACCCCGGAAGTAGCAAGAGCCCACTCCCCTCAGCGACCAACGGATCGTTTCCTCGACGAACGGGGCTTGCGCTCGGCTACAAATGTGGCATGCTACAGGTGTAGCAGCAACAAGGCCGATTCGAACGTCATGATCGAGACCCTGCCGCGCCGCGAGCGCGAGATTTTCGAGATCGTCTGCAGCGCCGGGGAGGCGACCGCCGCCGACGTCCGCGCGGCGATGAAGGACCCGCCGAGCCATTCGGCCGTCCGCACCCTCCTCGCCCGGCTGGAGGGACGCGGCATGCTGCGCCACCGCACCGCCGAGCAGAGCTACGTCTACGCGCCGGTGCCGCAGCCGGCCAAGGTCCGCGAATCGGCGCTCAAGCAGATGGTGCGGACCTTCTTCAACGGATCGGCGGCCTCGGCCGCGACGGCCCTTCTCGGCCTCACCAAGGACATGGACGCGCAGGAGCTCGACGCGCTCCAGCGGGCGATCGACCAAGCGAGGGAGCGCACGCAATGAGCTTCGACTTTCTCCTCGAGCTGGCCTGGAAATCGGCCCTGATCAGCGGCGCCGCCTTGGGCCTTGCCGCCCTGCTCCGCCGCCGCAGCGCCGGCGAGCGCTCGGCGCTCCTCGCCACCGCGGCGGCGTTGATCGTCGCGCTGCCCCTCATCACATTGCTGCTGCCGGCGCTGCCGGTGGTAACCTCGACGGTGCACGAAGCGGCGCCAATCGCGATCACTCCCGCGATGCTCGCCGCGGCGGCTGCGGCGGCTTCCGAGCCCGCCGCCGCGCCGAGCGCGTTCGACGATCCGTCGCTGCTCCTCGAATGGCTGTGGGCCGGCGGCGCGGCGATGGTGCTCGCGCGCCTCGTTGCGGGCCTCTGGACCCTCCGGCGCTGGACCCGCACCGGTGAGCCGATCGCCTCCCCCGTCTGGCAGGCCGCGCTCGAGCGTACCGCCGCCGAGGCCGGCATCGTCCGCCCCATCGCTTTGCTCCGCGCCGACGTCACCGCACCGCTGAGCTGGGGTGCGCTGCGCCCCGTCATCCTCATCGACCCGGACACCGCCCGCGAGCCCGGCGAGGCGGGTGCCGTTCTCGCCCACGAGATCGCCCATATCGCCCGCGGCGACTGGCAGGTGCTGATCCTGTCGCGGGTCGCCGTCGCCCTGTTCTGGTTCAACCCTTTGATGTGGCTGCTCGAGCGGCAGATCGTCCGCGAGGCGGAGGAGGCGGCCGATGCCCTCGCCCTCCTCCACGTCGAGCCGGCGCGCTACGCCCAGACCCTGCTGAGCTGCGCCCAGCATTATACCGCCCTTCGTCTCCCCGCGAGCGGCATGGCCGACGCCGCTCTGGGGCAGCGGGTGCGCGCGATCCTCGACCGGCGCCTCGCCGCCGGCGCGCCGCACCCGCGCTGGATCCGCATGGCGGTGATCGCCGTCGCCGCAATTGCCGCGCCGATCGCCGCGCTGAAGCCCGTCCAGGCCATCGTCCGCGCCGCCCCGCCGGTGGCGCCCGGAGCGCCGGTCGCTCCGCAGGCTCCCGTGTCTCCGGCGGATCTGCCTGAGCTTGCGACTGCTCCACAGGCCCCCCTGGTGCCGCCGGTGCCTGGTGCGCCTCGTGCCCCCTCGACGCCGCTCGCGCCGCCCGCCCCCGTGGCACCGCTGGCGGCAGCCTATGCCGCGGCCTATGCGCCGCCCGCGCCGCCCATCCCGCCGCTTCCGCCCCGCCACGCCCGCCACGGCATGGTCGACGGAGACGAGATCGCGCGCGAGGTGCAGGAGGCGCTCGCCGAGGCCCGAGTCGAGCGCGAGCAGGCCCTGCGCGAGGCGGGCGAGGCACAGCGTGAGGCCATGCGCGAAGTCGGCGAGGCGCAGCGCGAGGCGCTCCGCCACATCGACACCCGTGCCATCGCCGCGCAGGCCGCCCGCGCCGTCGCCGACGCCCAGCGCCAGGTCCGCATCTCGATGGCGGCCGGCGCGGAGGGCATGATGCGCGGCGCCGACGGCATGGAGCGCGGCGCGCGGCAGATGGACGAGGAGGCCGAGCGCCTCCGCTCACCCGATTACCGCGCCCGCCAGATCGCCAAGGCCGCCCGCGAAGGCCGCCGCGTCACCGACGCGGACGTCCAGCGTATGATCCCCGAGCTCCACCGCGGCGCCGAAGGCATGCGCCGCGGCGCCGCCGAAATGCGCCGCAGCGCCGACAAGATGCGCCGCGGCGAGGGCTGAGCGGAGGGCAACGCCGCCACGTTGCGGGCGTCAGGACTGCGCGCCCCGCGTACTGGCATCGCTTGGTTCCCATCCCGGGTCATTGCCGGTAGGATCGTCTCGTGCGCGCCACGCGCGGGATCGGGCCGGCGGCGCCGGCCGCTGCCGCGAGAAGCGTCGCGCGCCGCAACGAAGGGGCCAAGGCGATGGACGGAACCGGTCAATATCGATGCCGCGGCGCGGATCCCAGCGGCCACACCGCCTTCGTCAACGATCGCAGCATCGCCTTCGACATCGCCGAGCGGCTCTACCGCCTGAGAGGCTATCTCCCGCCCTTCGACGACCTCCCCTGGGTGGAGATCGGCGAGGCCCGCCCCTCGAGGATGCCCACAGGCCTCGTCAAACGCCGCTGACGGCGCGAAGCTGGCGACGCTGCCGCGGACCCTCAGAGTTCCTCAAATTATACGCCGGGCAGTCCGACCGCACATGCGCAGCCTGCGTCGTCGACGTCGTCGGGCTGGCTAACCCGATCCTTGGGTGCTACGCTGCTTGCATCACCTGACCTTCCCGCAAGCGTCCCGTGACAGAGAGACACCGTGTGCTCCCGCTTGCACACCAGGTGAATCCCATGGAACAGAGATATTGGCTCGGCCGTAAGCGCGCCTCCCTTGCGAACGCGCGGGGCGCAAGGAGCGCGGTATCCCGGCTCATCCATCTCGATCTTGCCGGCCGCTACAGCATCAAAGCCGCCTTGGCGTGTCCCGCGCGCCCTGGAGTCGAACCGCGAATGGCGCTCACGCTGGAGCGGCCGGAGCGGGGCGGTGCCGAGCATTACGAGCGTCTCGAGACCGGCGCGCGCTGGCTGGCGTCACGTGCTGCCAATGAGGCGGAGGCGAACGAGCATCTCGCCATGGCCACGAAATACGCACGGCTGCGGGTCGACGCCGTCGGCGACCGCCGGCGCTGACACCATCCCTTAGCGAGGAGAAGACGATGTTCGGATTCCAGGGCGCCGAGAGCGGCGAGACCGTGGCGCGAAAGCGCGCCTACATGCGTGACGCTCAGAAGCGCTGGCCCTTTCTCACCAATTTCGATGCGTCCACGATCAAGAACGAGATGCAGCTTGCGTCCCTCGTCGGAATTCGCAGCGGCCGGTCGCGTGCCGACGCGCAAGCGGACGTCACCGCCTGGACGGCGGGCAAGCAGTTCTAAGGAGAGCGTCATGGTTTCCGAAACACCTGATCGCGGGCTGGCGAACCGGTCCGCTGCCGAAGCCGAAGCCGCGCTGCTCGCCGAACATGGCATTGTCCGCGTGCCTGCCGACCGCTTCGACGTCGGCGGCTATCGCTACACCAATGCCGCTGACGCGATCGCGGAGGCCAGGCGCTCGCGGGAGGCAGGAAGATGAGCCTGCACAGCTTGTTCGGGCGTCATTTGCCGGACCACGTCGCCAGCCGCTGGGACCGTGGCAACTTCGTCTCCCGCTGCACCGTCTGCCACGCAGCGATGATCAAGCTGCCGGGACTGGACTGGAAGATTCGCTGAGCCTGCCCTGAGCGCGGTGGCTCCCGAGCCCAAGCCGCGCGGCTCCTACGAGAAGGGGGCTACATGCTGATCCGAACCGCCTCGCCGAAAGTGACGTTGCACACGGATGCGCCGTCCTCATCCTCAACGGCGATATGATGGCTCAGGACGATCTCCCCCTTCTTGACCGCCTCGGCCATAAGGACGCGCGCTTCCTTCACCGCCATGCTCCGCGCGGCCCCCGCATCGGCCAGCTCAAGCCCCTCTTGGTCGAGGCATGTTTCGTCGTTGAAGACGTGGAAGTAGAAGCGAGCCACGCTCGCACTATGCCCAGTTTTTTGGGTCGCGCCATAAACGGGATCAGGTCCGGAACGATTTCAGACCGAGACACTTCCCCGCGTTGACAACCTCGTGCCGGACGCCGAGACGGGTCGGGCGCAGAGGCCGTCGATCGGATCGATCCGGCCTTAGCGGACCTGCCATAAGGCGGCGTCAGCCTCCTGCTTTGAGGCCGGAGAAGCCCCAGCCCCTCGGGGGGACGCTGGGGCTTTTCGACGTTTAATCCTTGGACGCAGCGTCATCCGGCGGGCTGGCGTCATCCCGCTCCTCGCTCGCCCACAGGTCGCGATCGGCGGCCCGCTGCTGTGCGGACGCATCCTCGGCTTCCTGTATGTCATTCCCCCGCACGTCCCAGCTGGCGGCGCTGCGCTCGAAGACGCGGCGGCTGTTTTCGGTTCCGGCGCCGGCGGCCTGAAGACGGTCTTTGGCCGCCCGGTCGCGGCATCCGGCCACGGTCTCGCGTGCTTCCTTCGATGAGCCTGCGGGCGGAGTGGCCGCGTCGGAATGATCGTCTGGCAATCTGAAGCCTCCGTGTGCGCAAGCGAGAGCACGACGGTCTCTCTGTCACGGGATGCTCGCGGGAAGATCAGGTGATGATCCGATATAGGGGTTCGGTCACGGGGATACGAGGCCAGCCACACCATGCGCAGCTTGACCCGCGGCGTGCGAACACCCACATGGGTTAGGTTGGCACTCGCGAACTGAGAGTGCCAATCGCAAATTGGCAGCGCTGGCTCCCGCTTGTGAAGCGACGACTTCGTCGCGATCCAGCGCGAGGACCGCAATCCATGACATTCCGCCCCCTTCACGACCGCGTGCTCGTGCGCCGCATCGAAGCCGCCGAGAAAACCGCCGGCGGCATCATCATCCCCGACACCGCCAAGGAAAAGCCGCAGGAGGGCGAGATCGTCTCCGTCGGCTCGGGCACCCGTTCCGAAGACGGCAAGGTGACGCCGCTCGACGTCAAGGCCGGCGACAAGATCCTGTTCGGAAAATGGTCCGGCAGCGAGGTCAAGCTCGATGGCGAGGACCTCCTCATCATGAAGGAAGCCGACATCCTCGGCGTCCTCGGCTGACACCGGCCGATATCCCTTCCGGAGCGGCGACGCTCCCCGCCCGAGCGGCCTGACCGCCGGGACCCCAAATCAAGGAACCGAACATGGCCGCCAAAGACGTCAAATTCTCCCGCGACGCGCGCGAAAGCATCACCCGCGGCGTCGACATCCTCGCCAACGCCGTCAAGGTGACGCTCGGCCCTAAGGGCCGCACCGTCCTCCTCGACAAGAGCTATGGCGCGCCGCGCATCACCAAGGACGGCGTCACCGTCGCCAAGGAGATCGACCTCCACGACAAGTTCGAGAATATGGGCGCGCAGATGCTGCGCTCGGTCGCGTCGCGGACCCACGATCATGCCGGCGACGGCACCACCACCGCCACGGTCCTCGCCCAAGCGATCGTCCGTGAGGGGATGAAGTCGGTCTCGGCCGGCGTGAACCCGATGGACCTGAAGCGCGGCATCGACCTCGCGGTCCTGAAGGTCGTGGAGGACCTCAAGGCGCGTTCGAAGCCGGTGTCGAGCAACAACGAGATCGCCCAGGTCGGCATCATCTCGGCCAATGGCGACACGATCGTCGGCGAGAAGATCGCCGAAGCGATGGAGAAGGTCGGCAAGGAAGGCGTCATCACCGTCGAGGAGGCCAAGGGCCTCGAGTTCGAATTGGACGTCGTCGAAGGCATGCAGTTCGACCGCGGCTACCTGTCGCCTTACTTCATCACCAATCCCGAGAAGATGCAGGTGGAGCTCAGCGACCCCTACATCCTCATCCACGAGAAGAAGCTCTCCAATCTCCAGGCGATGCTTCCGATCCTGGAAGCGGTGGTCCAGTCGGGCCGTCCGCTCCTGATCATTGCCGAGGACATCGAGGGCGAGGCGCTTGCCACCCTCGTCGTCAATAAGCTGCGCGGTGGCTTGAAGGTCGCCGCCGTCAAGGCGCCGGGCTTCGGCGATCGCCGCAAGGCGATGCTCGAGGACATCGCGATTTTGACCAACGGCGAGATGATCAGCGAGGATCTCGGCATTAAGCTCGAGAACGTCACCGTCGGCATGCTCGGCTCGGCCAAGCGCGTCACCATCGACAAGGACAACACCACCATCGTCGACGGTGCCGGCGAGGGCGACCGGATCAAGGGCCGCGTCGAGGCGATCCGCGCGCAGATCGAGAACACCACCAGCGATTACGACAAGGAGAAGCTCCAGGAGCGCCTCGCCAAGCTCGCCGGCGGCGTCGCCGTGATCAAGGTCGGCGGCTCGTCCGAGATCGAGGTCAAGGAGCGCAAGGACCGCGTCGACGACGCGCTCCACGCGACCCGCGCGGCCGTCGAAGAGGGCATCGTCCCCGGCGGCGGCACGGCTCTGCTCTACGCCACCAGGGCGCTGCAGGGCATGAAGGGTGCCAATGACGACCAGACGCGCGGCATCGACATCATCCGCCGCGCCCTCCAGTCCCCGATCCGCCAGATTGCCGAAAATGCCGGCAGCGACGGCGCGGTCGTGGTCGGCAAGCTGATCGACGGCAATGACGACACGATGGGCTTCAACGCCCAGACCGACGTCTATGAGAACCTCGTGACCGCCGGCGTCATCGACCCGACCAAGGTCGTGCGCACGGCGCTGCAGGACGCGGCCTCGGTCGCCGGTCTCCTCATCACCACCGAAGCGGCGGTGACCGAGGCTCCGGAAGACAAGCCGGCCGGCGGCGGCGGCGGCATGGGCGGCGGCGGCATGGGCGGCATGGGCGGCATGGATTTCTGAGGCGGCCTCCGTCAGCGAAGCGGGCGCGACAGCGCCCGCAAGCTGGCGGCGGACTCGCCGAGGAACGGCCGGCGAGGCTGCGATTCCTCAGATCGCAGATCTCGTCCGACGCCAGCGCGGGCTTTGCCCGCGCCGATCCAGACGCCAGGCTGAACGAAAAGAAGGGGTCGGGGGGAAACCCCCGGCCCTTTTCTTGTACGCAGCGCCGAGGACGCCGCACGAGATCGTCGTCCCAGCGAAGGCTGGGACCCCAGCGAGAACTAGCCCGGCGGTCATGTAGGGCGCTGCACACGCGGGGAACGAAACCCGCTGAGCCCCAGCCTTCGCTGGGGCGACGGGACCGGCCCGGCCGTGACGGACCTGTCCTAACCCTCGACTGCCGCGATCTTCGGGAACAAGTCCTCCCAGGTGGGATTATGCTCCTGGATCAGCCTCAGCTTCCAGAGCCGGAGCCATGCCTTCACCGCCTTCTCGCGGCGAATGGCATCATCGATGATCGCATGTGGTTCGGCGTAGACAAGCCGATCGCAATGGTGCCTGCGGGTGAACCGCCCAACCCTCCCGCCCCCGGTGCTGCGCGACACGGCGGACGAGATCAGCGGTGACGCCGACGTAAATCACCCCGTGCGGCTTGTTGCAGGCGATGTAGACCCACCCACCGGTCATTGGCCGATGCTGCTCCGCTGGCGGCGCCTTTGCAACACCCGTCGCCCCAGCGAAGGCTGGGGCCCCGGGGATGGTTCGCCAGGAGTACGAGCTGCCCGCTGCTGAGAAGCTGGCGTGTACTCTCGCTGGGGTCCCAGCCTTCGCTGGGACGACGTGTATGGCCCCTGCGGCAGTCTCGAGTGCCTAAGCCCCATTCCCCCCATCGTCGTCGTCGTCCGCATCCTCGCCATTGCCGAGCGCGGTGTTGTCCCCCGCGACCAGGCTGTCCGGCGACGTGTCCATCGCCGAGGCATTGGCGAGGGAGGCATTCTCCTCGGCCGTCGGCACGTTGGGATCGGCTTTCTTCCCGCAGCCGGCGAGCGTCACGCCGGCGGCGGCGGCGAGCAAAGCGGCGATGGCGGTCTTGCGCATGATGAGGCTTCCCCTGCTGATCGAACCGCAGCTTGCCCGAAGCGAAGGCAAAGAAAAAGGGCCGCGTCCCTCCAAGGAACGCGGCCCCTTCTCAGCCGGTCGCGAAAGCGGCCGGCTTAACCGATCAATGCTTCGCGGTGTGCGAGGTGTTGGTGGTCGTCGTGGTCGTGGCGGCAACGTTGCCGGCGGCGGTGTTGCCGGTCGCCGTGACGTTGGCGGCGCCCATGTTGCCGCCGGTCGTGTTGGTGGTCGCCGTGTTCGACGTTATGGTGGTCGAGTTGGCGTCGATCACCGCGGCGTTGACGTCGACGCCGGCCGCATTCTCGGTGGCGTTCAAGTCAGCGCTGTTGTTGGTGTCGGCGGTCTTGGGGGTGCAGGCGGCGACGCCGAGAGCGGCGACGGCGACGGCGACGAAAGCGATCTTCTTCATGGCATTGCCCTCCTTGGGGAAGCGATGTTGTTTTCGCCGGGCGAGGTGCCGCCCCCTCTCGGGCGCAGCGTCCGGCAGGGGCGGGATGTACGGGAGCCGTGGGTATATGTCTACTGCTTCAGTTAGGATTGCGGCGAGCCGAGTGCCTTGACCCGCATATAAAGATATCTTTATATCCTTATCTATGCCCGCCGCCGCCGACATCTTCCGATCCCTTGCCGACCCGACGCGGCTCAGGATCCTCAATCTCCTGAGGGCGATGGAGCTCTCGGTCGGCGAGCTGGCGCAGGTGCTCGGGCAGAGCCAGCCGCGCGTCTCGCGCCACGTCCGCATCCTCATCGAGGCGGGCCTCGCGGAGCGCCGCAAGGAGGGGAGCTGGGTGTTCCTCAGCCTCGGCGCGCGCGACCGGGTCGAGCCCTTGTTCCAGGCCCTCGACCGCTGGGCCGAGCGCGACGGCGAGGATCCGTGGGCCGTCGCCGACGCCGCCCGCCTCGCTGCCGTTCGCGCCGACCGCGCCGCCGCCGCCGAACGCTATTTCGCCGCCCGCGCCGGCGACTGGGACCGCATCCGCTCGCTCCACGTCGCCGAGAGCGAGGTCGAGGCCGCCATCGCCCGCGCCCTCGGCGCCGAAGCGGATGGCCGCCCGCTCGGACGCCTGCTCGACGTCGGCACCGGCACCGGCCGCATGCTCGAACTGTTCGGCGCTGCGGCGGAGCAGGCGCTCGGCGTCGACCGCTCTCCCGAAATGCTCCGCCTCGCCCGCGTCAAGCTGGCCCAGGCCGGGCTCGGCGCGGAGCTGCGCCAGGGCGACATGTACGCGCTGCCCCTCGCGGCCGGCGCCGCCGACACTGTGATCATCCACCAGGTCCTCCATTACGCCCAGCAGCCCTCCGCCGCGATCGCAGAGGCCGCGCGGCTGCTCGCCCCGGGCGGGCGCCTGCTCATCGTCGATTTCGCCCCGCACGAGCGCGAGGAGCTGCGCGACAGCGATGCGCACCTGCGCCTCGGCTTCGCCGACGAGACGATGCTCGCCTACCTCGCCGCCGCAGGCCTCGAAGGCCGCGTCGTCGAACATCTCGAAGGCGGCGAACTCACCGTCACCATCTGGGCCGGAGAGCGGCCCGCGCAGCAATTGAAGGTCGTCGCATGAGCCCCGGCATCGCCCATTGGAGGGAACCCCTGTTCGCCGAAGTCGCCGGCGACATCGAGGTCAGCTTCGAATTCTTCCCGCCCAAGACGGAGAAGATGGAGCAGACCTTGTGGGACAGCGTGAAGACGCTCGAGCCCCTGCAGCCGCGCTTCGTATCGGTGACCTACGGCGCCGGCGGCTCCACCCGCGAGCGTACCCACAACACCGTGGTCCGGATCGCCCGCGAGACCAGCCTCGCCCCCGCCGCACATCTCACCTGCGTCGAGGCGACCCGCGGCGAAGTGGACGACATTGCCCGCGCCTATTGGGACGCCGGCATTCGCCACATCGTTGCCCTGCGCGGCGACCCGCCGGTGCAGGGCCAGAAGTACGTCCCTCACCCGGACGGCTATGCCAACGCCGCCGAATTGGTCGCCGGCCTGAAGCGGGTCGCGCCGTTCGAAATTTCCGTTGCCGCCTATCCGGAATGCCACCCGGACGCTGTCAGCCGCCAGAGCGACATCGACAATCTCAAGCGCAAGATCGACTCCGGTGCGGACCGCGCGATCAGCCAGTTCTTCTTCGCGCCCGAGAGCTTCTTCCGCTTCCGCGACGCCGCCGCCGCGGCGGGTATCGACGCCGAGCTGGTGCCGGGCATCCTTCCCGTCTCGAACGTCACCCAGACGCGCAAGTTCGCCGCCGCCTGCGGCGCCGCCATCCCGCCGTGGATGGACCGCCTGTTCGAAGGCCTCGACGACCTTCCCGCCGCCCGCCAATTGGTCGCCGCGACCATTGCGGCGGAGCTGTGCGGCCAGCTTTACGCCGGCGGCATCCGCCATTTCCATTTCTACACGTTGAACCGGGCCGAGCTCGCCTACGCGATCTCGCACCTCCTCGGCCTCCGGCCGCGGGCGCCCGCACAGGAGCAGGCCGCATGAGCGCGCGAGACAGACTGCAAAAGGCCGCCCTGGAGCGGATCCTCATCACCGACGGCGCCTTCGGGACCGAGATCCAGAACCGCAAGCTCGTCGAGGCCGATTATCGCGGCACCCTCGATCTGCCGCGGGACCAGAAGGGCAATAACGACATCCTCGCTTTGACCAAGCCCGAGGTGACCGACGCGATCACCCGCGCCTATCTCGACGCGGGCTCCGACATCGTCTCGACCAACACGTTCAGTGCCAACCGGATCAGCCAGGCCGATTACGGCGCCGAGCATCTCGTCCGCGCCATCAACATCGAATCCGCCCGCATCGCCCGCGCCGCCGCCGACGATTATGCCGCGCGCGACGGCCGCCCCCGCTTCGTCGCCGGCGCGATCGGGCCGACCAACAAGACTTTGTCCCTCTCCCCCAACGTCAACGATCCAGGCTATCGCGAGATCGATTTCGACGGCCTCACCGAAGTCTATGTCGAGCAGGCCGACGCGCTCATCGAAGGCGGCGTCGATTTCCTTCTCATCGAGACGATCTTCGACACGCTGAATGCAAAGGCCGGCATCATGGCCGCGCTCCAGGCAGCGGAGAAAGCCGGCCGCGACGTGCCGCTGATGATCTCAATGACCATCACCGACCTCTCCGGCCGCAACCTCTCCGGCCACACCGTCGAGGCCTTCTGGTACGCCGTCCGCCACGCCCGGCCGGTGACGATCGGACTCAACTGCTCGTTCGGCGCCCAGCAGCTGCGCCCCCACGTCCAGGCGCTCTCCGCCATCGCCGACACCCTCATCATGGCCTATCCGAACGCCGGCCTCCCCAACGACCTCGGCGAATATGACGAGCGTCCTGACCAGACGGCAGGCTTCGTCCGCGCCTGGGCCGAGCAGGGGCTGGTCAACGTGCTCGGCGGCTGCTGCGGCTCCACCCCCGCCCACATCCGTGCCATCGCCGAAGCCGTCGCGGGCCTCCCGCCCCGGAAGGTCCCGACCGCCCCCAGGATCACCTGCCTCGCCGGCCTCGAGCCGATGACCATCGCCGCATAATCCAGAGCCGTCATGCCGGACTTGATCCGGCATCCACCTTCTCCTTTTTCGAGGGGAAGAAGGGGGACCCCGGATCAAGTCCGGGGTGACGGAAAAAATTGAAACGAGAAAAATGGCCACTGCCCTTCAGCCCGAAACCGCCTCCGCCTCCTCCACCTTCGTCAACATCGGCGAGCGCACCAACGTCACCGGCTCTGCCCGCTTCAAGAAGCTGGTTATGGCCGGCGATTATGCCGCCGCCGTCGAGGTCGCGCGCAGCCAGGTCGAGAACGGCGCCCAGGTCATCGACGTCAACATGGACGAGGGCCTGCTCGACGCCGAATATGCGATGACGACCTTCCTGAAGCTCATCGCTGCCGAGCCCGACATCGCCCGCGTGCCCGTGATGGTCGACAGCTCGAAATGGTCGGTCATCGAGGCGGGGCTGAAGTGCGTCTCGGGCAAGCCGATCGTCAATTCGATCAGCATGAAGGAGGGCGAGGAGGAGTTCCTCCGCTACGCCCGGAAGGTCCGCAATTACGGCGCCGCCGTCGTCGTCATGGCCTTCGACGAGGTCGGCCAGGCCGACACCAGGGCGCGCAAGGTCGAGATTTGCGAGCGCGCCTACAAGTTGCTCGTCGGCGACGGCTTTCCGGCCGAGGACATCATCTTCGATCCCAACGTCTTCGCCGTCGCCACCGGCATCGACGAGCACCGCCGCTACGCCCTCGACTTCATCGAGGCCTGCCGCGAGATCAAGGCGCGCTGCCCGCACGTCCACCTCTCCGGCGGCCTCTCGAATTTGAGCTTCAGCTTCCGCGGCAACGAGCCGGTGCGCCGCGCGATGCACTCGGTCTTCCTTTATCACGCCATCCCCGCCGGCCTCGACATGGCGATCGTCAATGCCGGCCAGCTCGACGTCTACGACACGATCGACCCGGAGCTGCGCGAAGCGTGCGAGGACGTCATCCTCGACCGCCGGCCAAATGCCGGGGGGGACGCCACCGAGCGCCTCGTCGAGCTCGCCGAGAAATATCGCGGCTCCGACCCCGTCCGCGAAAAGGCCGAGGCCGAATGGCGCGGCTGGGACGTCTCGAAGCGGCTCGAGCACGCGCTCGTCAAAGGCATCGACGCCTTCGTCGTCGAGGACACCGAGGAAGCCCGCCTTGAGGCCGAGCGCCCGATCCACGTCATCGAAGGCCCGCTGATGGACGGCATGAACGTCGTCGGCGACCTGTTCGGCGCCGGCAAGATGTTCCTCCCCCAGGTCGTCAAATCCGCCCGCGTCATGAAGAAGGCGGTCGCCCACCTCATCCCCTATATCGAGGAGGAAAAGGAGAAATCGGGCGTCACCGCCGGCAAGGGCCGCGTGGTCATGGCCACCGTCAAGGGCGACGTCCACGACATCGGCAAGAACATCGTCGGCGTCGTCCTCCAGTGCAACGGCTTCGAAGTGATCGACCTCGGCGTCATGGTGCCCTGGCCGGCGATCCTCGCAGCCGCCAACGAGAACAATGCCGACATGATCGGCCTCTCCGGCCTCATCACGCCTTCGTTGGACGAGATGGTCACCGTCGCCGCCGAGATGCAGCGCGAGAACATGACGCTCCCGCTCCTCATCGGCGGCGCCACCACCAGCAAGGCGCACACGGCGCTCCGCATCGACCCGGCTTATGCGGGCCCGGTGATCCACGTCCTCGACGCCAGCCGCGCCGTCGGCGTCGCCTCCAGCCTCGTCTCCGAAACCCAGCGCGAGCCGCTCATCGCCCGCACCGTCGAGGAATATGAAGCGGTCCGCGTCGCCCGCGCCCGCGGCGGCCAGAACGAGCTCTCGCCCCTCGCCGAAGCCCGCGCCAACGCCTTCCCCTACGATCTCGAAGGCAAGGCGCCGCCGCCGCTCCGCCCCGGCCTCCACCATTATGGCGAATGGCCGCTCCGCGATCTGCGCGCCTCGATCGACTGGACGCCCTTCTTCCGCGCCTGGGAGCTGGCCGGCAACTACCCCGCCATCCTCGAGGACCCAATCGTCGGCGAAAGCGCCAGCGCCCTCTTCAAGGATGCGGAAGCGATGCTCGACCGCATCATCGCCGAGCATTGGCTGACCCCGCGCGGCACCGTCGGCCTGTGGCGCTGCCGCCGTGAGGGCGACGACGTCCACGTCCTCGCCTCCAACGAGGAGACCCGTATCCCCTTCCTCCGCCAGCAGGTGAAGAAGAGGGAAGGGCGCCCGAACATGTCGCTCGCCGACTTCATCGATCCCGCCGGCGAGGATTGGATCGGCGGCTTCGCCGTCGCCATCCACGGCCTCGAGCCGCATCTCGAGCGCTTCAAGGCGGACAATGACGATTATTCGGACATCCTCCTGAAGGCACTGGCCGACCGCCTCGCCGAGGCCTTTGCGGAGACCCTCCACGCCCATGTCCGCGAGAGCGTGTGGGGCTATGCCGGCACCGAGCACCTCACCAACCAGCAGCTCATCCGCGAAAAATATGTCGGCATCCGGCCAGCCCCTGGCTACCCCGCCTGCCCGGACCACAGCCTGAAGCCGGCCCTCTTCGCCATGCTCGGCGGCGAGCCGGCCGGCGTCACGCTGACGGAAAGCTTCGCCATGTGGCCGACCTCGGCGGTCTCCGGCTTCTATTTCGGCCACCGCGACAGCCAGTATTTCGGCGTCGCCCGCATCGGCCGCGACCAACTCGAAGACTATGCCCCCCGCCGCGGCGTCACCCTCGAGCAGGCCGAACGCTGGCTGCGCCCGAACCTCGACTAAAAAAGCCCCCCCCTTCAGGGGAGGGTTTTGGGGTGGGGCCTGTGGGGAACCGCCGGCGGTCAACGGGGACGACATCCCCCATCCCAACCCCCTCCCCTGAAAGGGAGGGGCTAAGGCCGCCGGACGCCGACATATGCCTTCAGAGCACCGTCAAAGGCAGAGGGCCAGAGCAAGGGACAACCGCTGCTCCCCTGTTCTGCGCCGCCTCGTCTAAGCGGCGACGTCGACGCGCCCCGTGATCCGCCGCAGGAATTCGGCTTCGTGCGGCAGGTGCGGCTGGCCGTCGGCGTGCAGGATATCGTGGAACCAGCGCCGGGAGCCGCGCGCGATCTTGTCATTCTCCTCGCGGTCCCACGCGAAGTGGGTCTGGGTGCGCCCGGAGACGAGGCCCCAGGAGAAAGCGGCGACGCGGTGCTTCTTCGCCTTGGGCAGGATGGCCTGGAACGTGCTCCCCACCGACCGCGCCATATATTCGGTGCAGAGGATCGGCCGGCCGAAGCTCTTGAGCCACCGGAGGCGGCGCGCGAACTCACGCGGCTTGCCGTAATTGTGGAAGGAGATCACGTCCGAATTGGCGGTCTGGACGCGCTGGATCGGGCTCAGCCGGTGGTCGGCCGACCAATTGCCCAGCCAGATCGCGCTGGTCAGCGGCTGGCTCGGGCCGGCCTCGCGGGCCCAGCGGAACGCCTCGACCAGCAGCGGCGTCACCAAAGCGGACTTGGCGGCCAGCACGGCGCGGTTGCACAGCGCCACCTCGGGGCCGTTGTCGGGCTCGTTCCAGATGTCCCAGGCCAGCACGCGCGGATCGTCGGCGAAGGCCGCGACGACGCCGGTGACGTAGCGGCGCAGGCGCTCGTGCTGCGCAGGGTCCGACAGCGCCGCCATGCCGGGCGACTGGACCCAGCCGGAATTGTGCACGCCGGGCGCCGGGTCCCGCTGCGGGCCGAGCGCCGGATCGGGATCCCAGCAGGAATCGAACAGCACCAGCATCGTACGGATGCCGTGCCGGTCCGCCGTGGCGAGATAGATCTCGATGCGCGCGGCGAAGCCTTCCGGATCCTGCTGCCACAGCAGATCGTGGAGGTAGACGCGCACCGCGTTCATGCCGAGCGCGGCCGCCCAGGCGAGCTCCCGGTCGATCGCCACCGGATCGAACGTCTCGGCCTGCCAGAATTCGAGCTGGTTGATGGCGTAGGACGGCGTGAAGTTGCACCCGACCAGCCACGGCAGTCCGTCATACCATTGGTGTGCCGCCCCTTCGCTCCAGCGCGGATTCTCCAGCGTCGCGCCAGCGGCGCCCGCGACGATGTCTGCTCGGGTCATGATATGCTTCTCGGCTCTGAGCCGTCCCCGCCCCCGCGGATCGACGCGTGATTTCCACTCTATATCAACAACATATGTTGTTCACGCGCCGCGCGCAAGGTGGGCACGTGCTGCTCTTTCAGATGATTTGCAAGAGCGCCGTACGGGACGCGACGGCAGACCCAAAGCGATCTCTCGCGACGGCCGTTTGACTGCTCGGTTTGGCCTTGTGCAGACCTGCCAGCTCGCGGCGTCAGCCTCGTCTTTTGAGGCCGGAGAAGCCTCGGCACCCCAGCCGGAGGCTGGTATTTTCCCAGGTCCAGGCCCTGACCGGCCGTCAATCAGTGACGATCAGACAAAAGTCCTGCGAAGGCCCAGCACCTATTTTACGCTGATCCGTGCGATTTTCGGTTCGCCATCCCATATATCAAGGAGAGCCGGAGGCGAGATGACAAGAGATCAGATGCACCAGGAGCACGAGCGGTTGAAAAGGGTGCTTGAGGAGCACGAGACGCGAGCGGCCGCAAGCGCGATCCCGCAAAACCGCGACGGCTTGAAACAGCGGATCGCGGCTCTGGCGGAGAAGCTGGAGGCGGCCCAAGTCTGATCGAGCGCGTGAAGCGAACGCGCGGCCTCAGGTCAGACGCAGCAATCGAACCGTGTCGGGCTCGGAGTTTCAAGCTGAGCCCGTTCGGCCGCCTTGTTCGCGATCAGCATTGCCCGCATTTCATCGCTACGTCCGCTGCGAGCGGCCAATGCCGTCCAACTCGCTTCCGATCGAAGCCAACGATCGCGGACGTGGTCCAGAGTTGCGGCCGCGGCGCCCATGCGCGCCTCGGCAGCGCGTGCGAGCTGGAATGTGTGCATAGCCGACATCGATGATCTCCCGCCGGTGGGGCGAGCGCACACGGCACCCGCCTTCATCACACCTGCAACTTCCGACCGGGCTAGACCGCCTTGAGATTGGCCGCGCTTGACTTGCCGCGGGCATCGTTCTCGAGGTCGTAGGAGATGCGTTGCTCCTTCTCGAGCCTGTCCATGCCGGCAGCCTGGACGGCGGTAATGTGGACGAAGGCGTCGGCGCCACCGGCTTCGTTGGTGATGAAGCCAAAGCCCTTCGTCTCGTCGAAAAATTTCACAATGCCAGTGGGCATATCGATTTCCTTGGTTGGCAGGGTTGAAGGCCGCGTGTTTGCGGCCAGCAGAGAGAATGTCACTGAAGCGGCAATCGGGCATCCTGTGTTCGATCCTCGACCGGCATCCCCGTGACGACGGACAAGGCTTGGGCAAAGCTTCGGGCCTGCATCATGTTCGGCAGCGCGCATCGGCCTGCGAAATGCTCCGGCGGCGACCCGCTCTCCAGCCAGACGAAGTAGCCGGGGGAGTGCGGAGAGGATTGCAGCACGACGATCGCGTGCTTCAGCATCGATTTCGCGGCGGGAGTGGCGGGACGCGCTTCTCGGCCACGGCGAGCCGCGAGGCTGAACGCAGCGACGACCTCATCAAGGGTTTCAGCCATTTTGCCTCCCAAGCGTGATGCGCGTGCGACACAGGTGTCGGATTCGCGCAGAGGCCGCGGTGGCGTGACCTAAAACCAGAGGGTACGCGACGTCGGCTGAACGCCACCCTCCAGGGCTGTCAGCATACCGGCCCTCGACCTTATCGGCCGGCGAGTCAATTCGCGTGCCAATGCGCGGACGGCAAAGCCGAATGCGCTCACGGGTCATGCGCCGACGGCAAAGCCGAATGCGGCTCACGGGTGACGCGCGGACCGCAAAGCCGAATGCGGCTCACGGGGCCGCTTAGGAATTCCCACCCGCCCTGATCAGCCGATCCAGCTGATCCCGACGCCGCCCCAGGTCTGCACGATATTCCGACGGCGACGTCTTTTTCGAGGAGCCGGCGTCGCCCATGTCGATCGCATCGCCGGCGTCGAAGCGGTCGATCTCAGCCTGAAGCGTCGCGCGCCTCACCTTGATGCCCTGATATGCCATGTCGCCTCCTGCGTCGCGCCGAGCCTATAGGAGTCGAGGCCGGCGCACCATCGGTTCCCCGAGGCGGGGAGGTAGCTCGATTCGAACGTTATGAGACGGGTCGGCTTCCGCCCGCCGCGCCCGGAAGCCCCGCGTTACCGCTGCCCGCCTTTCTGTCCCGCCAAGGGGCAGGAGCACGGTTAACCTCGTTCCACCCTCGACTTGGCACCCACGCCGCGCAATCCCGTCGCGCATGAAACGCGCCCTCATCCTCTTCGCCGTCCTCGCCGCCCCCGCCGGTGCGCAGGGCGCCGCCCCCTATACCGTGCAGGAGACCGGCCAGAGCTTCGGCTCGCTCCAGCAGGCAGTGCAGGCGATCGGCGGCGGGCGGGGGACCATCCTCGTCGCACCGGGGCGCTATCGGGACTGCGCGGTGCAGCAGGCGGGGGAGGTCACCTTCCAGGCTGCCGAGCCGGGCACGGCGGTCTTCGACGGCGGCGCCTGCGAGGGCAAGGCGACCCTGGTGCTGAGGGGGCGTGCGGCGGCGGTCGAGGGGCTGATCTTCGAGAATGTCCGCGTGCCCGATGCCAACGGCGCCGGCATCCGCCTCGAGCACGGCCCGCTCACCGTCCGCGAGACGATGTTCAGGAATTCGGAAAGCGGCATCCTCAGCGCCGACGATGCCGGTTCGCGCATCCTCATTGAGCGCTCGACCTTCTCCGGCCTCGGCCGCTGCGACCGCGGCCTCGCCTGCGCGCACTCGATCTACATCGGCGAATATGGCAGCCTCATCGTCCGCGCCTCCCGCTTCGAGCGCGGCCGCGGCGGCCATTACGTCAAGACCCGCGCCCGCCGCATCGACGTCACCGATTCGAGCTTCGACGACAGCGCCGGCCGCACCACCAACTACATGATCGACCTGTCCGGCGGCGCCACCGGCCTCATCGCCCGCAACGTCTTCGTCCAGGGCCACGACAAGGAAAATTACAGCGCGATGATCACCGTCGCGCCCGAAGGCACCGTCCACGACGCGAGCGGCCTGACGGTGACCGGCAACACCGCCTCGCTCGCTCCGGACATGGAGCACGGCACCTCGTTCGTCGTCGGCTTCAACGACGCCGCGATCCGCATCGAGGACAACCGCCTCGCCCCGAAGATCGCGCGCTTCGAGCGCCGCTGACGCCCCCCGCGCCGCCGCCCGCAATTCGCTTCACACCTTCAAAGAAACTCATACATCGAGTCGCACGGAACATAGCCGATACTGCGGAACGTGTCAAGAACAGTTTCGCAGCGTTGCCGGAACCCGCTTTGCATCCTAGGGTCCCGTCGGCCATGCGCGCGCTCCTCCTTTTCTTGGCTACCCTGCTCCTCGCCGCCCCCGCCGCGGCGCAGCTCGGCGGCGGCGAGCGCCACATCGACGTGCGCCTCGTCGGCGGCGTCGACGGCACGAAGGGCAGCCTCGCCCTCGTCATGCACCCGCATCCCGGCTGGCATGGCTATTGGATCAACCCGGGCGATGCCGGGCAACCGACCACCGCCCTCTGGAAGCTCCCCAAGGGCGCCGCCGCCGGCCCGCTCAGATATCCGGTCCCCGACCGCCTGCTGATCGGCGGCCTGATGAACTACGTCTACGCCCGCGATTACGTCCTTCTCGCCGACCTGACCCTCGCCAGGCCGCTCGCCCCCGGCGAGACGCTGCCGGTGACCGCCTCGCTTCGCTACCTCGCCTGCACCGACAAGATCTGCGTACCCGAAACGGCGGAGGTCTCGGCGACGATTCCCGCCGGCCTCCCCGCCGAAGTCGCCGCCGCTCGCCAGGCCCTGCCGCGCCCGCTCGGCACCCCCGCCCGATTCGCCGCGGCCGGCGGCCAGATCCGCCTCGGCATCCCGCTGCCGGCCGCCGTTCAAATCGCCGATGCCTATTTCTACCCCTCCACCGACGGTGCCATCGATTATGCCGCGCCCCAGCGCATCAGCCGCAACGGCGACTGGCTGATCGTTGAGACCAAAGCCGGCCCCACTCCCGCCGCCGCGCTCGAAGGCGTCCTCAGCATCGGCAACGGCCAAGCCTTCGCCGTCGCCGCCGCGCCCGGCACGGTCCCTACGGGAGGCCACCCGCTCGGCGAAGCAGCCCCGGCGCGCGGCGCCGTCGCCATCCTCCTCGCGCTGGGCGGCGCGATCCTCGGCGGGCTGCTGCTCAACGTCATGCCCTGCGTCTTCCCGATCCTGAGCCTGAAGGCGCTGAGCCTCGCCCGTTCCGGCGAAAGCCCCCGCGCCGCCCGGATCGAAGGCCTCGCCTACACGGCCGGCGTGATCCTCGTCTGCCTCGCCCTCGGCGTCGCCCTCCTTGCGCTGCGCGCAGGCGGCGCCGCCGTCGGCTGGGCATTCCAGCTCCAGGACCCGCGCGTCGCCTTGTTCCTGCTGCTCCTGATCGGCGGCCTGACGCTCAACCTCGCCGGCCTGTTCGAGCTCCCGACCTTCGGCGCCGGCGATGCGCTCGCCGGCAAGAGCGGCGCAGCCGGCGCCTTCTGGACCGGCGCCCTCGCCGCCTTCGTCGCCACCCCCTGCACCGGCCCCTTCATGGGCGCCGCGCTCGGCGCCGCCCTCGTCCTCCCCGCCGCCGCCGGCCTCGCCATCTTCGCCGGCCTCGGCCTCGGCCTCGCGCTCCCGTTTCTGGCGTTGGGCTTCATCCCAGCCCTGCGCCGCCGCCTCCCGCGCCCCGGCCCCTGGATGGGGACGCTCCGCCGCATCCTCGCAGTCCCGATGGCGCTGACCGCTTTGTGGCTCGCCTGGCTGCTCTGGCGCGAATCGGGCGACGAGGCGCTCCTGATCGGCCTCGCCGCGCTCGCCTGCCTCGCCGCCGCTTTGTGGTGGGGCGGGAAGCGCGGCGGCTGGCTCGCCGCAGCGCCCGCGCTCGCCATAGTCGCCGCCGCCCTCGTCGCGGTCCCCGCCACACCTCAGGTGCGCGCAGAGACCGGCGGCCTCCTCGCCGCCCAGCCGTTCAGCGAAGCCCGCCTCGCCCAGCTGCGCGCCGCCAAGCGCCCCGTCTTCGTCTATTTCACCGCCGACTGGTGCCTCACCTGCAAGGTCAACGAGAAAGCCGTGCTCGAGCGCGGCGACGTCGCCGAGGCCTTCAAGAAGCGCAACGCCGCAATCCTCGTCGGCGACTGGACTCGCGGCAATCCGGAGATCGGCCGCTTCCTCGAAGCCCAGGGCCGCTCCGGCGTCCCCCTCTATTTGTGGTACGCCCCCGGCAAGGACGCCCAGACCCTGCCCCAGATCCTCACGATCGGGGCGATTACCGGGCTGACTGCCTAGCGCCCCCGATCCCCATCACGCGCGGGAGCGGCCGCCTGGTTCGGCCAAACCTTCTCGCCGCTCATCCAGGTCTCCAGCACCTTGGTCTGGCGGATGTCGGCCGCCGCGGCGCCTGCGAAGATGTCGCGGTCGAGGAAGATGAAGTCGGCATAATGGCCCGGCTCCAGGCTCCCCAGCCGGTCCTCGGCGAAACCGGCATAAGCGGCCGTCCTGGTGAACGCCGCCAGCGCCTGCTCCAGCGTCAGCTTCTGCTCGGGCATCCACCCCCCCGGCGGCTCGCCCCGCATATCCTCGCGGCTGATCGCGGCCGCGATCCCCGGAAACGGGTTGGGCGATTCCACCGGATAGTCCGAACCGAAGGCGAGGGGGACGTTGTTCGCCAGCATCGTCCGCCACGCATAGGCGCCGCCCAGCCGCTCCATCCCCATCCGCGCCTGCGCCATCCGCCAGTCGGAGGTCTCGTGCGTCGGCTGCATCGATGCGATGGTGCCGTGCAGCGCGAATTTCGGCAGGTCCGCGGGATCGACGATCTGGGCATGCTCGATCCGCCAGCGCCGGTCGCCCTTGTAGGTGTCGGAAAGCTCTCCGATCGCGCCCAAGATCTGCGCATTGGCCGCGTCGCCGATGGCGTGGACGGCGACCTGGAAATTGTCCATCGCCGCCCGGCTCATCAAATTCTTGATCTCAGCCTCGGAATGGAAGGGGAGGCCGCGCTGCGTCGGTGCGTCCTTGTAGGGCTGCTTCAGCCACGCCCCGCGCGATCCGAGCGCGCCGTCGGCATAGAGCTTCACCCCCACCATCCGCAGCCGGTCGCCATAGAGCCACGGCGTCGGCCCGGTGCCGGCGATCTCGAGCGCCGACTCGACGCCAAGGCCGTAGGCCATGATCCTGACCCGCAGATGCCCCGCATCCCCGGACCGCCGCATCACCAGCCAGTCGTCGGGGCTCGTCCCCATGTCGGCGGTCGCGGTGACACCGTAACCGAGCAGGATCTGCTGCGATGTCTCGAATGCCTGGTCGCGGATGCGCGGCTGGGGCGGCGGGATGATTTTCTCAATGAGCGCCTTGGCGGCGTCGACCATGATCCCCGTCGGACGCCCGCTCGCCATCTCCACCCGTCCACCCGCCGGAGCCGCGGTGCGCGCGTCGATCTTGGCTTCCTTGAGCGCCGCGCTGTTCGCCCAGCCGGCATGCCCGTCGACCCGCTCGAGCCACACCGGCCGATCTGCGACGACCGCGTCGATGTCGGCGGCGGTCGGGAAATGGCCAAGGTTCCACGTCTCCTGGTTCCAGCCCCGCCCGACGATCCAGCGCGGCAGCGGATTGGCGCGCGCATAAGCCGCAAGCTTGGCCTGCGCCTCGGCAAGGCTGTGGGTGTCGCCGAGATCGAGCTGCAGCGCCCCGAAGCCCAATTCCATGACATGCCCGTGCGCGTCGATCAGCCCCGGGATCAGCGTCCGGCCCCGCCCGTCGACCCGGAAGCGCGGCCGCTCCGCCTTGCGCTCGCCTTGCCGGTAGAGCTGCTGGACCTTGCCGTCGTCGCCCACCAGCATCGCCGAGAAGCGCACCAGCCGGCCGGTCCTGTCCAGCGTATAGCCGTTGACGTTGTCGACCAGCACGTCGGCCGACGCGGCGGAAACGGCGAGGAAAGCGAAGGCCGCGGCGGCGAGTTTTCTAAGCTGCATCGCGCGGCGATAAGGCTTGTTTCGCGGCCGCGCCAGATGCGGTAACGCGCGCCATGGCCAGCCTCGCTCCGACCGCCCCGCTTCCCGTCACCCTCGCGGACATCGAGGCGGCGGCGAAGCGGATCGAAGGCCAGGTCGTCCGCACCCCCACCTATCGCAGCCGCGCCCTCTCCGAGCTGACCGGCGCCGACGTGTGGGTGAAGCTCGAAAACCTCCAGGTCGTCGCCGCCTACAAGGAGCGCGGCGCGCTCAACAAATTGCTGCTGATGGACAAGGGGGTTCGCGAACGCGGCGTCATCGCCGCCTCCGCCGGCAACCACGCGCAGGCGGTCGCCTATCACGGCAAGCGCCTCGGCGTGCCGGTCACCATCGTCATGGCCCGCGGCACGCCGACCGTGAAAGTCGCGCAGACCGAGCGCCACGGCGCCCGCGTGATCCTCCACGGCGAGCTTCTCGACGAGGCTTTCGCGGAAGCCCAGCGCCTGCGCGAGGCGGAGGGCCTCACCTTCCTCCATCCGTTCGACGAGCCCGACGTCATCGCCGGCCAGGGAACGGTCGCCGTCGAGTTTCTCGAGGATGCGCCGGAGATCGACACGCTCGTCGTCCCGATTGGCGGCGGCGGCCTGATGTCCGGCATGGCGATCGCCGCAAAGGCCCTGCGGCCCGACATCGAGGTGATCGGCGTCCAGGCCGAGCTCTATCCGTCCATGTATTGCGCCGTCAGCGGCAAGGACCTGCCGTCGGCCGGCGACACGATCGCCGAAGGCATAGCGGTCAAGAAGCCCGGCACGCTCACCTCGGCGATCATCCGCGAGACGGTCGACGACATCCTCCTCGTCACAGAGGCCGACATCGAGCACGCCGTCAGCATGTTCCTGCAGCTCGACAAGACGGTCGCGGAAGGGGCGGGCGCCGCCGGCCTCGCCGCGATGCTCGCCCACCCGGAGCGGTTCCGCGGCCGGAAGGTCGGCCTGGTCCTCACCGGCGGCAACATCGACCCGCGTCTCCTCGCCACAGTTCTTTTGAGGGACCTGTTCCGCACCGGCCGCATGTCGCGCCTGCGCATCCAGCTCCAGGACCGGCCGGGCGCCCTCTACTCGGTGGTGCGGCTGTTCGAGCGGCACGGGGTCAACATCATCGACGTGGTCCACCAGCGCGTCTTCACCTCGCTCCCCGCCAAGGACGCCTTCATCGACGTCGATTGCGAAGCGCGCGACGCCGCCCATCTCGAGGCCTTGATCGCCGAGCTGAAGGCCGCCGGCTTCACGCTCCATCCCGTTGACATTCGCTAGGGGTCCGTCCCACCCCGGAACGTGCGTTCGTTAACCACGTTTCTGCGCCGGACCGAGCTTTCCAACGGAGGCCCCAGGCCGCATAAACCTGCGTGCAACCACGCCCGTAAACCGCCGGAGCCGATTTGAGCGCACCGTTTCGCTTTCCCCGCTTCTTCGTGACGAGCCCCGCGCCGTGCCCCTATCTCGTGGGCAAGACGGAGCGGAAGGTCTTCACGGAGCTGACCGGCACGCATGCGGGCGAATTGAACGACGCGCTTGGCCGCATCGGCTTTCGCCGCAGCCAGGGCGTCGCCTACCGGCCGAGTTGCCTCGATTGCGCCGCTTGCGTCTCGGTCCGCGTCGTCGCCTCCGATTTCCAGCCGAGCGCGACGCAGAAGCGGATGCTGAAGCGCCACGCCGATCTGGAAGTCACCGCCTGCAAGCCTTGGGCGACCGAGGAGCAGTACGCGCTGCTGCGCCGCTACCTGAAGAGCCGCCACCCGGACGGCGGCATGGTCGGCATGGACGAATCCGATTTCGCCGACATGATCGAGCAGAGCCCGGTCCGCACCTACGTCATCGAATATCGCGAGCCGTCGAAGAACGGCCGCCCCGGCCGCCTCGTCGGCGCCTGCCTCACCGACCAGCAGGGCGATGGGCTGTCGATGATCTACAGCTTCTTCGAGCCGGACGATGCGAACCGCCCCGGCCTCGGCACCTACATCATCCTCGATCACATCGTCCGCGCCGGCAAGGCGGGCCTCCCCTACGTCTATCTCGGCTATTGGGTCGAGAATTCGCGCCGCATGGCCTATAAGGGCCGCTTCCGCCCGCTGGAGCGGCTCGGCCCCAACGGCTGGTACCGCTTCGAGCCCGATCAGCGCGAGCTCCCCCTCGGCGCCTGATCCGGCCTCACTTGCCTCCCCATCCGCAGGATGGGGAGGCATGGGCAGCGAAACTTCCTTTTAAGACTGGTGCCTTAAACCCCTTCCTCATGGGAGGGGTGAAAGAGCTGCTGCGGCGGATCGTCGACGCCGGCGAGGCGGAGACGCCGGCCGGCCGTGCCTTGCTCGAGCAGCGCTTCGCCGCGCTCCAGCGCCAGATCCCGCTCCTCTACACGGTGGCGCTGACCAACGTCGTCGGCCTCCTCGTCGCAACGAGCGGCCGCACCGGCAACGTGATGCGGGTGTCCTGGGTGCTGGTGGCGGTCGTCGTCCTCCGCCTCATCTACTGGATCCGCGCCCGCAACAGCCGGCCGGAGCCCGAGCAGATCCTGCGCGAGCTTCGCAAGACCTGGGTCTACGCGCTGCTGATCAGCGTCGGCTTCTGCGGCTGGGCGCTCTACCTCCTCGATACGGTCTCCCCGGAGGACCATTTCGACGTCATCCTGTTCGGCAGCCTCGCCGCCGTCGGCTGCGCCTACGGCATCTCCAGCTACGGCGGCGCGGCCCGCCTGCCTCTGCTCCTGCTCGGCTACCCGCTCGCCGCCCGCCTGCTTCTCTACGGCGATGCGGCGCATCTCGGCATGGGCGTCAGCGTCGGCATGGTGATGCTGCTGATCCTGCGGCTCCTGACCGGCCACAATCGGGGTTTCCGCAAGCTCGTCGAAGCTCAGGTCGAGACCGAGGCCGAGCGCGCCCGCGCGCGCCGCGCCGAGCGCGCCGCCAAGGTCGAGAAAGCGCGCGCCACCATCGTCGCCGACACCGATCCGCTGACCGGCCTCGCCAACCGCCGCGCCTTTTTGCGCGAGCTCGGCACCCGCGCCGACGCCGTTCATCAGGCGGGCGGCGCCTTCGCCCTCGCCGTCCTCGATCTCGACGGGTTCAAGCCGATCAACGACACGTTCGGCCATGCCGCCGGCGACACCGTCCTCCAGGAAGTCGGCGCGCGGCTGGTCGCGGCGGCCGGGGCCGGGGCGCTCGTCGCCCGCACCGGCGGCGACGAGTTCGCGATCGCGCTCCCCGGCATCGCCGATGCCGCCGCTGCCGAGCGCGCCGGCGCCGCCGCCTGCCTCGCCCTCGAGGCGCCGTTCGTCGTCGACGGACGCGAGTTCCGCGTCTCCGCCTGCTGCGGCCTCACCATCCTTGGCTTCGGCGATTCGGTGGTCGAGGAGGCGCTGATGCGTGCCGACACCGCTCTCTACCGCGCCAAGGGCAATGGCCGCGCCGGCATCGCGGTCTTCACGCCGGAAATGGGCGCGATGCACCGCCGCCGCAGCCTCGTCGAGCAGGCGCTGCGCGACAGCGACACGCAGGATTCGATCGGCCTCGTCTACCAGCCGGTGCGCGACCTCGTCACCGGCGAGCTGCGCGCCTTCGAGGCGCTGGCGCGCTGGGACCATCCGCAATTGGGGAGGGTGCCGCCCGACCAGTTCGTCACCGTCGCCGAACAGATCAACGTCATCGGCGAATTGAGCGATCGCCTCCTCGCCAAGGCCGCCCGCGAAGCACGCGGCTGGGCGGGTTCGGTGCGTCTCTCCTTCAACGTCAGCGCGATAGAATTGTGCACCGCCCGCTCGTCGGACCGCATCCTCTCCGTCGCCACCGCCCAAGGCCTCACGCCCGAGCGGCTGCAGATCGAGCTCACTGAAACAGCCCTGCTCGTCGATTTCGAAGCGGCCCGCCGCAATTTGCGCCAGCTACGCGAAGCCGGCGCCCGCATCGTCCTCGACGATTTCGGCGCCGGCCACGCGTCCATCTCCTATTTGCGCGAAATGCCGTTCGACGGGGTCAAGATCGACGGCTCGCTCGTCGCGCCCATCGCCCAGTCCCAGCGCGCCCAGCGCTTGCTGAAGGGCGTCCTAGACCTCTGCGCCTCGCTCGGCATGCCGTGCGTCGCCGAGCAGATCGAAACCGAGGAGCAGGTCGCCCTGCTCCGCACCATGGGCTGCCGCGACGGCCAGGGCTTCTTCCTCTCGCCCCCCATGCACGCCGCGGCCGCTGCGGCGCTCGCCTCGCCCCAGGTCATCGCGATCGGCCGCGCCGCGGCTTGAGGCTCCCAATCCTCCCTGTGCGGCGAAGCCTCATGGGGAGGGGGACCATGCGAAGCATGGTGGAGGGGCCGTCTCGGACTCGGTAAGGCCCCTCCACCGCGTTGCACGCGGTTCCCCTCCCCATCGCCTTCGGCGACAGCGAGGACAAGAGATGCGCGCGCCCCTCTCCCCCCCAAACGAAACCGGCGCCCGCTCTTTCGAGCGGACGCCGGTTCCTGCGCCCCCACGCGCTCGAGGGATCAGGCGACCTGGGCCGCTTCCATGTCTTCGGGATCGCGCAGCACGTAGCCGCGGCCCCAGACGGTCTCGATATAATTGTCGCCGCTGCAGGCGAGGCTGAGCTTCTTGCGAAGCTTGCAGATGAACACGTCGATGATCTTCAGCTCCGGCTCGTCCATGCCGCCGTAGAGATGATTGAGGAACATCTCTTTCGTCAGCGTCGTGCCCTTGCGGAGCGACAGGAGCTCCAGCATCGCATATTCCTTGCCGGTGAGGTGCACCCGCGCACTGTCGACCTCGACGGTCTTGGCATCGAGGTTCACCGCAAGCTTGCCGGTCTTGATCACCGACTGCGAATGGCCCTTCGAGCGGCGCACCACGGCGTGGATGCGGGCGACCAGCTCGTCGCGATGGAACGGCTTGGTGACATAATCGTCGGCGCCGAAGCCCAGCGCGCGGACCTTCGAATCCATCTCGCTGATGCCGGAGAGGATCAGCACCGGCGTGCCGACCTTGGCGAGCCGGAGCTTCTTCAGCACGTCGTAGCCGTGCATGTCCGGCAGGTTCAGATCGAGCAGGATGATGTCGTAATCGTAGAGCTTGCCGAGGTCCAAGCCCTCTTCGCCCAAGTCGGTCGTGTAGACGTTGAAGCCCTCCCCGTTCAGCATCAGCTCGATGCTCTTGGCGGTGGTCGGCTCGTCTTCGATCAGCAGCACGCGCATGTTGGCTCGCCCCTTGTTTCAGCGGTGCTCCGGCCTCGGCCTCGCGCCCCTGAGGAGATTCATTAACTATGAGAGGAATGAACGCAAAAGGTTAATTTCGAATTAAACGAGGAATCCCAACGAGTCGCGCAATCCGTTGCGCCGCCGCAACAGGCATGGCAGGGCCAGCATATGTGGGAGAAGTATGTTTTGTTCATCGACGGCGAGGCGATCGTCATCGACAAGCCGGCCGGTCTGGCGGTGCATCCGGGGTCGAAAACGCCGGAGAGCCTCGAAGATTATCTCAAGCATTTCCGCTTCGGCTTCCAGCGCCCGCCGCTCCCCGTCCACCGGCTCGACCGCGACACGTCCGGCTGCCTGCTCCTCGCCCGCAACCCCAAGGCCCACAAGCGCTTCCAGCGCGCCTTCGAGAGCAAGCAGGTGACGAAGACCTATCTAGCCGTGCTCGACGGCGTGCCGGAGGCGAGCGAAGGCAGTGTGGACATCCCCCTCACCAAAGTCTCTTCGGCCGAGGCCGGCTGGCGGATGATCGCTGAGCCGGCGGGGAAGCCGTCGATCAGCCATTGGAAGACGCTGGCGGTGAAGGACAGCCGCGCGCTCATCCTCTTCTCGCCGGAGACCGGGCGCACCCACCAGCTGCGCGTCCACGCCGCCGACGGCATCGGCGTGCCGATCGCCGGGGATCCGGTCTACGGCAGGGGCCGCGGGCCGATGCTGCTCCACGCCCGCTCGATCCGCGTCGATCGCGAGGGCAAGCCGCCCGTCGAGGCGACGGCGCCGCTGCCGCCGCATTTCCTTTCCGCCGGCTTCGACGATGCCCTCCTCTGACCCCTTCCCGATCCCCGACGACGCGCTGGAGGAGAAGTTCATCGCCTCCTCCGGCCCGGGCGGCCAGAACGTCAACAAGGTCGCTACCGCGGTCCAGCTGCGCTGCGACGTCTTCAAATTGGGTCTCGCCCCCTATGCCTATGCGCGCCTCAGGGAGCTGGCCGGCAGCCGCATGACCGGGGACGGCGAGATCGTCATCACCGCCCGCACCCACCGCACTCAGGACATGAACCGCGAGGAAGCCCGCGCCAGGCTGGCGGAGCTGATCGCCAAGGCCCATATCCGCCAGGCGAGACGGGTGAAGACCAAACCGAGCCGCAGCGCCAAGGCGAAGCGGGTCGACACCAAGAAGGGCCGCGGCGCGGTCAAGGCGACGCGGGCCAAGCCGCAGCTGGATTGACGCCGCAGGTCGACCAGCGTCATCCCGGCGGAAGCCGGATCTCCTGGAGACCCGCGCCGCGCCCTTTTCGAATTGAGGTCCCGCATTCGCCGGGAGATGGAGTAGGAATGTACGACTTTAAGATCGAGGCCGCCGACAAGCCGGCGCTGTACCGCGAGATGATCGCCGCCGCCGACGCCCTCACCGACGGCGAGCCGGACGCCGTCGCCAACATGGCCAACATCGCCGCCTTGCTGTGGGATACATTGCCCGATCTGAACTGGGCCGGCTTCTACCGCAATGTCGGCGGCGAATTGGTGCTCGGGCCCTTCCAGGGCCGGGCAGCGTGCATCCGCATCCCCTTCGGCAAGGGCGTGTGCGGGGCGGCGGCGGCAACGCGGGAGGTGCAGTGCATCGACGACGTCAATGCCTTCCCCGGCCACATCGCCTGCGACAGCGCCTCGGCGTCCGAGCTGGTCGTGCCGCTGGTCCACGAAGGGCGGCTGCTCGGCGTCATCGACCTCGACAGCCCGCGCCTCGCCCGCTTCGATGCGGAGGACGTTGCGGGCTGTTCCGAATTGGCACGGCGGCTCGCACCCCGGCTTGCCTCCATGGACGGGGCGGCGCCCGAAGCGTTAAGAAAGCCTTAACTCGGTCCCCGCTCGCCGGGGCCGTGCAGGCCTCGCGCGACGCAACAAGGGGACGCGACATGGGTAGACTGGCTCTTATTGCGCTGGCGGCAAGTGCCGCGGCGGCTCCGCTGGGGGCGCAGACCGTCCCCGATTCCAGCCCTTATTACGGCGCGCCCGCCGGCGGCATGGCGCCGCCGCCGCCCGCGGTCCACGCGCCGCCGCCTCCCGGCGTCAGCTGGCGCCAGCCGGCGCCGGGCACGCGCGTCCACGTCTACGGAACGCCTCCGGGCACCGGCCACGTCTACGGCACTCCGCCCGCCGACATGCAGGGCGCGCCCGGCGTGCGCACCCGCACCTGGGTCGAGCATGGCGCGCTGCCGCCTCCCGGCATGGGCGGCGGCATGCACCATGGCGACGGCCCGCCGCCGCCGCCGATGGACGGACGCCATCATGACGACGGCGCCTATGGCGGCGGCTACGGCCATGACGGCCGCGGCTACGAGGAGCACGGCTATGACGGGCGCGGCCATGACGGCCGTGGCGATATGCGCCGGCACGTCGAAGTCCGCCGCTACGGGCGCGGTCCCGGCTACATGGGCCCCGGCGCCGGCTGGGAAGGCGGCTGGCAGGGCGGCTATGCGATGGAAGGCGCGCCGATGATGCCGCCGCCTCCGCCATGCCCCGGCCCCTGCGGCCCGCGCGGTCCGGCTTATGGCTACGGCTATGCCTATGGCGGCGGCGGCGCCGTGCTGGTCACCGAGACCACCGTCACCGAGGCCCCCGTCGTCGAGCGCCGCGTCTATTACACGACGCATCGTGTCCGCGTTCGCGTCGCGCCGCGGCACGTCGTCCGCCGCGCCTGCCGCTGCAAGCTGGTCAAGGCCGCGCCCCGCGCCGGCGAGCGCGGCTGACCACAGTGCGACCAGGATTCACGCTTCAGGCTGAACCAGCCTGAAGCGACCCTGGTCTAGCCGAGCCGGTCGAGCGCCGCGCCGTCGAGGCGGCCGGGGACGATCACCAGCGGGCAAGGCAGGGACCCTGCCGCCGCGCCGGAGAAATGTTCGATGAGCGGCCCCGGCCCACCCTCCGCGGCGGCGCCGAGGACGAGGGCGGAGATGTCCTCGCGCTCGCGGAGAAGATCGGCGATTTCCTTCACCGGCTCGCCCTGGCGCACGACGATGCTGCGCTCGACGCCGGCTTCCTCGTCGATCGCGCTCGCCGCCTGCAGGCCCATCGCCTCGGCGCGCAGCCGCGCTTCCTCCTCCATCGCCGCCTGGACGCCGCTCCACTGGACGAATTCCTGCGGCGGCACGATGGCGAGGATGACGACGCCCCCCCCGGTGCGCGCGGCCCGGCGCGCGGCGTAGCGCAAAGCCGCCCGCGCCTCCTCGCTCTCGTCGACCACCACCAGATAGGAGCGCATCGTCGTCCCTTCGTTGCCACGCGGATGCTGCGCCAGATCGCGCCGCCGGGCAAGCCGAGGCGTCCGGGGCCTTGACCGGGAACCGAAACATGCTGTTTGGGCTTGAGAGCTTGGTGACGGGAGCCTTCCATGCCGATTGAACTCAAGATGCCGGCCCTCAGCCCGACCATGGAGGAGGGCACGCTCGCCAAGTGGCTGGTCAAGGAGGGCGACACCGTCGCGTCCGGCGACCTCCTCGCCGAGATCGAGACCGACAAGGCCACCATGGAGTTCGAGGCCGTCGACGAAGGCACGATCGCCAAGATCCTCGTTCCCGAGGGCACCGACGAGGTGAAGGTCGGCACCGTCATCGCCCTCATCGCCGCCGAGGGCGAGGATGCCGGCAGCGCCGCCTCCGCCCCCGCCCCCGCCGCGGCGAAGGAGCCGGTGGCCAAGGATGGCGGCGAGACCGGCGCCGGGCAGCCCGCGACCGACAAGGCGCCGACGCCGACGCCCGAGGTCAAGGGCTATGGCGTCAGCCCCGCCGAGCAGGCGCCTGCCGCTCCCGCCCCGGCCCAGCCGCAGCACGATGCCGGAGACCGCATCAAGGCGAGCCCGCTCGCCCGCCGCCTCGCTGAGCAGCGCGGCGTCGAGCTTTCGGCGCTGAAGGGCTCCGGCCCCGGCGGGCGCATCGTCAAGGCCGACGTCGACGGCGCCCAGCCCGGCAAGGCGCAGGCCCCGTCTACCCAGCCGGCTCCTGCCTCCGCGCCTGCACAGGCTCCGGCAGCCGCGGCTCCGGCCGCCGCGCCCACCGCGCACCCGATCCCGGACGTGCCGCACGAAATCGCCAAGCTGTCGAACATGCGCAAGACGATCGCGCGGCGCCTCACCGAATCGAAGCAGCAGGTCCCGCACATCTACCTCATCGTGGAGGTCCAGCTCGACGCCCTGCTCAAGCTGCGCGGCGACCTCAACGCCAGCCTCGAGAGCCGCGGCGTCAAGCTCAGCGTCAACGACTTCATGATCAAGGCGCTCGCCGCCGCGCTCGTCGAAGTGCCCGAGTGCAACGTCCAATATACCGGCAGCGAGCTGGTCACCTTCAAGCGCGCCGACATCTCGGTGGCGGTCTCCATCCCCGCCGGCCTGATCACCCCGATCGTCGCCGGCGCCGAGTCCAAGAGCCTGTCCGCCATCTCCACCGAGATGAAGGACCTCGCCGGCCGTGCGAAGGAGGGCAAATTGAAGCCCGAGGAATATCAGGGCGGCACCGCCTCGCTTTCGAACATGGGCATGTACGGCATTTCGAGCTTCTCCGCGGTGATCAACCCGCCGCAGGGCATGATCCTGGCCATCGGCGCGGGCGAGAAGAAGCCGTGGGTGGTGGATGGCGCGCTGCAGGTCGCGACCATCATGAGCGCCACCGGCAGCTTCGACCACCGCGCCATCGACGGCGCCGACGGCGCCCGCCTCATGCAGGCCTTCAAGCGGCTGGTGGAGAACCCGCTGGGGATGATCGCTTGATTGGAGCGCTCCATTTCCTGGCCGACTCTGCCCCGGACGGGACGGGCAGCCAGCTCATCATCATCAGCTCTCCTGCCGAACCCCAGTGGAGTCCGAGCCCCTGGCTCCCCTGGGCGATCGGAATCCTCCTCTTCCTCGCCGCCGCCTTCCTCGCCTACCGCCGCGCCGCGCCCGCCGTGCAGGACGTGCCGAGGCGCCGGCACCGCATCCTCCTCACCGGCCTCGCCTGGGCGGCGATGCTCGCTTTGATGTTCGCGCCGCACGAATATGCGACGTCCTCGATCGCGCCCTTCTGGCTCACCTTGGTCGTGCTGACGGTGGGACTCTTCGTCCTCGGCACCGTCGTGCTCGGCGCGACCGACCTGATGCTCGATTACTTCCGGCCTCGGCGCCGCCGCGAATGGCTGGCAATCGGACCGCTGCTCTTCGCCATCATCGTCCCGACGACCATCTTCGTGATCGGCGTCGGCGCATCGTTCGAACTGTTCGCCCAGGCCGGCCCCGGCCCGATCGCGCTCGCCGCCGCCGCCGCGGGCTTCGTCTGGTGGGCGTGGCTGCCCGCCTTCGATGCGAAGCTGGCTTATGTGTTCGAGTAAAACCTCCCGTCCGCCGGTGCGTAGGGCGGAGAGGGATTTCAGGAGCTTTCCATGGCTGACACTTACGATCTCATCGTCCTCGGCTCCGGACCCGGCGGCTATGTCGCGGCGATCCGGGCGGCACAGCTCGGCATGAAGGTGGCGATCGTCGAGCGCGAGAAGCTGGGCGGGATCTGCCTCAACTGGGGGTGCATCCCGACCAAGGCCTTGCTCCGGACGAGCGAGATCTACCACTACATGACCCACGCCTCGGCCTACGGGCTGATCGCCGAGAAGCCGGGCTTCGACCTCGCCAAGATCGTCGACCGCAGCCGCAAGGTCGCCGGCCAGCTCAATGCCGGCGTCAAAGGGCTGATGAAGAAGAACAAGATTACGGTCGTTGAGGGCGACGGCGCCCTCACCGGCAAGGGCGGCCTCAAGGTCGTCAAGGACGGCAAGACGACGGCGCTTCAATCGAAGCATATCATCGTCGCCACCGGCGCGCGCGCCCGCGACCTGCCCTTCGCTAAGGCGGACGGCGAGCGGATCTGGACCTACCGCCACGCCATGGTGCCCAAGGTCATGCCGACCAAATTGCTGGTCATCGGATCGGGCGCGATCGGGGTCGAGTTCGCCAGTTTCTATTCCGACATGGGCGCCGAGGTGACCATCGTCGAAATGCTCGACCGCATCCTCCCCGTCGAGGACGAGGACATTTCCGCCTTCGTCCACAAGGCGCTGACCAAGCAGGGGATGAAGATACTGACGAGCTCGGGGGTGGAGAAGCTCGAGACCGGCCCGAACGGCGTCAAGGCGACGCTGAAGGGCGGCGACGTGCAGGACTTCAGCCACTGCATCGTCGCCATCGGCATCGTGCCCAACACCGAAGGCGTCGGGCTGGAGGCGCTCGGCGTGAAGACCGACCGCGGCCACATCGCCACCGACGGCTACGGGCGCACCAACGTCGAGGGCCTCTACGCGATCGGCGACGTCACCGGCCCGCCCTGGCTGGCCCACAAGGCGAGCCACGAGGGCGTGGTCTGCGTCGAGGCGATTGCGGGGAAGAACCCCCACCCGTTCGAAACCTGGAACATCCCGGGCTGCACCTACTCACGCCCGCAGGTGGCGAGCGTCGGCCTCACCGAAGCGAAGGCGAAGGAGGGCGGCCGCGCCGTCAAGGTCGGCAAATTCCCCTTCATCGGCAACGGCAAGGCCATCGCGCTCGGCGAGGCCGAAGGCTTCGTGAAGACGGTGTTCGACGCCCAGACCGGCGAGCTTCTGGGCGCACACATGGTGGGGGCGGAGGTCACCGAGCTGATCCAGGGCTATGCGGTGGCGCGGCAGCTGGAGACGACGGAGGCCGATTTGATGGAGACCGTCTTCCCGCACCCGACGCTGAGCGAGATGATGCACGAGAGCGTGCTGGATGCTTATGGCCGGGCGATCCATTATTAATTGTCTACCGCCGAGCCACGCGATTGATTTACCCGCTCGAATCGGGATGTGACCACAGGTATAGGCTAGAGCAAAACTCCCTTACCGGCGTGGCAAGTCGTAACCGAACAACTCTTTCTCCTCATCAGCATCGTCCGTGACCAGACTCCAGCGGCTGAACCACGCCCATTCCGTTGGCTGCTTCCGCACTATCTTCCCTGTCATCAAATCGACAGATATCCAGCCATAGTTTCGGGGCGGCGTCGCCAGGAGAATAACTGCGCCACCACCCACGAGCAACATTCCCGCGTGGGAACTGGTCGAATATGAATCACCAGCAAACGATGTCGGCTCGATGCGGATGTGGACGTTTGGTACTTCAACGTACATCATGCCATCGTAGATTTCATCCAGTCGTGCCCCTCCGTCCGAGTGTTCGCGAAATTCCAAAGCCCATTTGACGATACCCTCTGGCTGCTCCTCTTCGATAACCTGAAGCAGCGTTGTTTTGGCATCGTGGTGCCGCATGTGATAAAACTGGCCGGAGACGAGGTCCTCGGCAGCCACGACATCGCCGATGCCACGTAGTTGAACAGTCATGAGCAGCCCCGTTCTTATAGCCAAGTCACCGGCTGTACCTGGGTCGCGTTCGCCAAGGCACTCCAGATAAAAAGGCCAAGTATGGAGACGCCGGCAAACGCGATCGCGAGCAGAGCATGATCCATAGAGCGTTTAAGCGCGTTTGCGTGAGTCTCAGCGGCCTCCGCATTGTCGTCGATCCCGTTGTTGAGGCACGTCGCTTGCTCTACCCTCGCCTCTTTCAGGTCGAAAGGTCCTTTCGGATAGGCCAACCAGTTTTCTGGCAGCCAATTCTCCGGAATGTTGCCTGGAAAAAAGTAATGCTTGGGACGGACAGCGTCTACGATCATCCAAGCCGCGGCGAATATCCATCCGGAGAAAACGATGGCAACGAGCGCGAACGCCAAGTGCTTGCCCGAAATCAGTAATGATGCACCCCCGCCAATTGCTGCTGTCGCGACTGCAATAAGAAATCCGGCCCAGGTCATCGATCGCTGATCTGCTGCCGTGGCGACGGCGAGCTGCGCCGCTATCCGAGTCTCACCTTCTCGGATGAGCTCGGCAAGCACCTCCGCATCGAGTTTCCGGAGATCCGATAAATCCTTGCCTCGTGCCATAGCGATTGCTTAATATTCATGGAATGGCAAAGGAACCGGAAAAGCAGTCTCGATCTGCATTCATCCAGGACAGGAAGGGGCGCCTGGAGAAGGCATCACCGACGCACCAACCGAGCAAACCGCGGCCCAAACCGCCGGAGCCGAAAAAAGACAAGTAGCGTCGTTCCGTTACGACAGGTTGTGGTCTCTTCGGGACAGTCACGTATTGTCCCGTCCTTCATTCCTCATCCTCGATCAGCGGAAGGCAGCGGAAGGCTTGCATCTGGTGCCAGGCACGTGCCTGGCACTGCTTTTGAATAAGGGGCTCGACTCGTCCTCGTTTTCCGGTGAATCTGTGCCATGCCCAGGCCCGCCCGCCTCGTCGTCCGAGACCAGCCGCATCATGTGACGCAGCGCGGCAACCGGCGGCAGCGCACCTTCTTTCGCGAGGAGGATTATGCGCTCTACCTGTCGCTGCTGCGGCATGCCTGCGCGAAGACCGGAACGGACGTCTGGGCCTGGTGCCTCATGCCGAACCACGTCCACCTGATTCTCGTGCCCGCTCGCGAGGACGCACTGGCGGCGGCGCTCGGGCCGCTGCACCGGCGCTACAGCATCGAAGTCAACCACCGCGAGGGGTGGAGCGGCCATTTGTGGCAGAGCCGCTTCGCCTCATTCCCGCTCGACGAGGCGCATCTCTACGCGTGCCTGCGCTACGTCGAACTCAATCCGGTGCGGGCGGGGCTGGTCGAGCGGCCGGAGGACTGGCCGTGGTCCAGCGCGCGAGGCCATCTCGGACTCGGGCCCGACCGGCTGACCGACCCGGCGGCGGCGCGGGCGCGAGTCGAGGATTGGCGGGCGTTCCTCGACGCCGGCCTCGATCCCAGCACCCACGCCGACCTCCGCCTCGCCGAACGCCGCGGCCGCCTGCAGCCGCCCGGCCCGCGAACGGATTAGCAGCCGCGCGTAGTGACAGGCACGTGCCTGTCACCGGGAGAACCCGCGGGCGCCTCGAGTCAGCCGGCGGCAGGCAAACCGGGTAGGAGCCGGACTTCCCGGTACGTGGTGCCAGGCACGTGCCAGGCACGTGCCTGGCACAATTTTTCAGGCCCGGCGGAAGGTGCTGGGGGCAATTAGCAGCTGTTTGTTTCCTATTTGGTTCCACAAGATTGACGCAACATACCAATTCGTGTTATGTTCTTTACCTCGATTCGGTGGGAGGCGAAGGCGTGGAGCGGGCTGGCGAGGGAGAGGCGCCGGAGTGGCGGCGGGGGCGGCGGAAGCGGTTTACGGCGCTCAGGCGGTCCGATTATCTGGAGGTGCTGGAGCGGACGGGGAATGCGCGGGCGGCGGCGGAGGCGATCGGGATCTCGCGCAACCGGCTGCGGGCGATGCGGCGGCGCGAACCGGGGTTCGACCGCGACTGCGCGGAGGCGGAGGCCGCGGCGACGCGGCGGCTGGCGGGGGTCAAGGGGCCGTTCGACGGCGTGGAAGACGGCAATTTCGAGACGATCCGGCGGCGGCGCGACGGACGGGTGCAGATCATCGCGGTCGGGCCGGGACGCTGGTCGAAGAAGATCGAGGACCGTTTCTTCGCCGCGCTCGCAGCGTGCGGCAATATCGACGCGTCGGCGCGTGCGGTCGGCTTTGCGGGCACCGACATGCACCGCCGCCGGCGCCAGTGGCCGGCCTTCGCGCGGCGGATGGACGAAATGCTCGAGGATGCCGAGCTGCGGCTCGAGCTCCTGCTCGCCTCGACGGGAAACAAGTGGGTGCAGGCGGAGGGCGCCGGCGGCGCGGGTCCGGGCGCCGGAACCGGCGATGCCGGGGCCGCCGCGGCGTCGCGTGAGGGGGCGCGCGAAGCGGTGCCGTTTGACCCGGAATTCGCGCTGCGCTTCCTCAAGTGGCGGGAGGAGAAGAGGCGGGCGCAGGGCGGCGGCGGCGCGCGCTCCTCGGCGTCGGCGGCGCGGCGGCAGGCGGTGGAGGACATGCCGATCGAAGCAGTGCGCGAGGAGATATTGCGGCGGATCGACGCGATCCGCGCACACGAGGCGCGGCGGGAGGCTGGGGGTGGGGACAGTGAAGTCACTGTCCCCGAGAAAGAGGGAGGCACGGTCCTCCCCGACACGGAGTCCGACGCGGAGCGCGTTGCCGGAATTCCACGTCCGCTCTAGTGGACGGCGATGGCGGTGGCGATACGGACGGCGTTGATCGGGCGGGGCCTTGGCGGGGGCGTGTTTCATGCGCCGCTTATCCGCGCGTGCGAGGGGCTGGAGCTGGTGCGGTGGGTCGGCTCGGCGGAGGCCGGGGCGGCGGCGGCGGCGGACGATGTCGAGCTGGTGGTGATCTCGACGCCGAACGCGTTCCACTTTCCGCTGGCGCGGGCGGCGCTGGAGGCGGGGAAGCATGTCGTCGTCGACAAGCCGTTCACGGTCTCGGTGGCGGAGGCGGATGCGTTGATCGACCTCGCCGCGGCGCGGGGGCGGGTGCTGAGCGTGTTCCATAACCGGCGGTGGGATGGCGATTTCCTGACCGTGCAGAAGCTGCTGCCGCGGCTTGGGACGGTGCGATTGTACGAGGCGCACTGGGACCGGTTCCGGCCGGCGCTCCGGGACGGGTGGAAGGAGGATCCGGACCAGGGCGCCGGGCTGCTGCTCGACCTCGGGCCGCACCTTGTCGACCAGGCTCTGTGCCTGTTCGGAATGCCCGGGGGGGTGCGGGCGGACGTGCTCGCCCAGCGGGAGGGGAGCGGGATCCACGATTATTTCGCGCTGACGCTGGACTACGGGCCGATGCGGGTGCTGCTGTCGGCATCGATGCTGGTGGCCGAGCCGCGGCCGCGCTTTGGCGTGCATGGGACCGGCGGGAGCTTCGTCAAACACGGCGTCGATCCGCAGGAGGCCGAGCTCAAGGCGGGGATCGACCCGCGCGAGACCGGCGCCGATCGGGTGGACGGCGTGCTGACCTCGGCGGACGGGGCGCGGGAGACGGTGGCGACCGAGCGGGGGCGGTATCTGAGTTTCTATGAGGGCGTCGCCGCAGCCGTGCGCGGCGAGGGGCCGGTGCCGGTCGAACCCGCCGAGGCGCGGGACGGGCTGCGCATCATCGAAGCGGCACGCGAGAGTGCGCGCGAGGGGTGGACGGTCGCCTTGGGGGCAGTTACGTAACTGCCCCCCGCCTCACGGCCGCCAATTGCCCGGCAGCGTCTGGGCGGGGACGCGGACGGTCACCGTCTCGCCGGGATCGCGGGCCGACTTGGCGAGGGTGATGCGGTAGGCGCCGCCGGCGATGTGCCACTGGCCGTTCGCGAAGGTGGCGAGGAGGCGCGGGTCGATGGTCAGCGCCGCATTCGTCGAGGCGCCGGGGGCGAGGTCGAGCTTGGTGAAGGCGGCGAGGCGCTTCGGCGCTTCCCAGCCGGCCGCGGCGGGCGCGGCGGCATAGACCTGCGGCACGTCCTGGCCGCGGCGGGCGCCGCTGTTGCGGACGCGGAAGGTCACGGTGACGCGGCCGGCGCGCGTCGCCGCGGCGAGGTTCGAATGGGCGAAGCTGGTGTAGGAGAGGCCGTGGCCGAAGGGGTAGAGCGGCTCCAGCCCCTTGGCGTCGAACCATTTGTAGCCGACCGCGGCGCCTTCCGAATAGTCGATCGCGAACGGCTCGCCCTCCTTGATGCCGGTGCCGGGGCGGACCGGGCGGGGGAGCTGGCTCTCGTCGCGGGCGAAGGTGACGGGGAGGCGCCCCGACGGGTTGGCGCGGCCGGTGAGGAGGTCGGCGATCGCCTCGCCGCCCGCGGTGCCGGGATACCAGGCGGCGAGGATGCCGGCGACGCGGCCCGACCATTGCATCGCCACCGGGCCGCCGGTCTCGAGGATTGCGACGGTCCGCGGATTGGCGGCGGCGACGGCTTCGACGAGGGCATCCTGGTTGTCCGGCAGGTGGTAGGGGACGTCGAACGCCTCGCCCGCCCATTGCGTCACGAAGACGAGGGCGGCGTCGGCGCCGCGCGCGGCGGCGGCGGCGGCGGCCGGGTCGGTGCCGTCGACGTAGCTGATCTCCGCGTTCGGGAGCAGCGCCTTCAGCGCCCGCAGGGGAGAGTTCGGATAGTACATGATCGGGCCGGGCCAGCCGGTAGGCGCGAGGCCCGGCACCGCGTTGCCGCCGACCGGGTAGACCAGGGAGGAGCCGCCGCCGGCGAGGACGCCGACATCGGCATGGCCGCCGATGACGACGATCCGCTTCGCCCGCGGCGACAGGGGAAGTACGGCGCGCTCGTTCTTGAGCAGCACCGCGCCCTGTTCGGCATCGGCGCGGCTCACGGCGGCGTCGGCGGCGAGGTCGATCGGGCCGGGGGCGACGGGGCGGTCGAACAGGCCGTGGGCGAACATGGCGCGCAGGATCCTGCCGGCCATCTCGTCGAGCCTGGCCGGCGGCACGCGCCCGGCGGCGATGGCGGCCTTCAAGGGCGCGCCGAAGAAGGGCGCCTTGTCGAACGGATAGCCGCTGTCCTGGTCGAGCCCGGCATTGGCGGCGGCCTCGGTGCTGTGGGTCGCGCCCCAGTCGGACATGACATAGCCCTTCGCGCCGAAATCGCGGTGCAGCATGTCGGTGAGGAGCCAGCGGCTCTCGCAGGCGTGGACGCCGTTCACCTGGTTGTAGGCGCACATCACCGAGCCGGGGTCCGAGCGCTCGACGGCGATCTGGAAGGCCAGGAGGTCCGACATGCGCGCCGCGTCGGGGGCGATGCGGGCGTCGTGATAGTCGCGGCCGGTCTCGAGGTCGTTCAGCGCATAATGCTTGACCGTCGAGATGATCGAATTCGACTGGATGCCGGCGATCTGGGCCCCGACCATGGTGCCGGCGAGCAACGGGTCCTCGCCGCCATATTCGAAATTCCGCCCGTTGCGCGGATCGCGGACGAGGTCGACGCCGCCGGCGAGCATGACGTTGAAGCCCGAGGCGCGCGCCTCGCTTCCGATCATGCGGCCGCCCGCATAGCCGATCGCCGGGTTCCAGCTGGCGGTGGTGGCGAGGCCGGAGGGGAGGGCGGTGCGCTCGCGCTTGTGCTTCGCGCCGCCCTGGGTGGCGACGCCGACGCCGGCGTCGGTCTGCCATTGCGGCGGGATGCCGAGGCGCGGGATGCCCGGCACGAACCCCGCCGAACCCTCCCGCCCGCCTTCGGGCATGGTGAAATTCTTGGGCGGGAAATCCGTCGAGAAATAGCCGAAGACGAGCTTCAGCTTCTCGTCCTGGGTCATCTGCGGAAGGAGCAAGGCGACGCGGCGGTCCGGCGTCAGCGCGGCGTTCATCCACGGCCGAGCACCCTTCGCGGCGGCGTGCGGGGCGGGGGCGGAGGGCGCGGCGCTGGCGGCGAGCGCGAGGAGCGAGGCGGCGGCAGCCGCGGCGGCGAAGGTCTTCATCATCTCTCTCCTCGAAGCCTTTTCTTTTGTGCGGGGTTGGGATTACAGCGCCCGCACCCATTTTGGTAGCGCTACCAGCAGGCGCCGCCCCGAGGAGACGAGACGTGATCAACGCAGAGATGTTCATCGGTAGCCGCGGGGTCAAAGGCAGCGTCGGCGAAGTGCGCGGCGTCAATCCGGAGACAGGCGAGACGCTGGAGCCGGCTTACGGCGGCGCCACCCGCGCCGAACTCGACGAAGCCTGCCGCCTCGCCTGGGAGGCGTTCGATCCCTATCGCAGCGCCGACCCCGAGGCGCGGGCGCAGCTGCTCGAGGCGATCGCGCAGAACATCCTCGACATCGGCGACCTGCTGGTCGAGCGGGCGATGGCGGAAAGCGGGCTGCCGCGGCCCCGCATCGAAGGCGAGCGCGGGCGAACGGTCGGCCAGCTTCGCCTGTTCGCGCAGGTCGTCCGCGACGGCCGCTATGTCGAGGCGCGGATCGATCCCGCCCTCCCGGATCGCAAGCCGATGCCGCGCCCCGACATCCGCTCGCACAAGATCCCGGTAGGGCCAGTCGCGGTGTTCGGCGCCTCCAACTTCCCGCTCGCTTTCTCCGTCGCCGGCGGCGACACCGCCTCGGCCCTGGCGGCGGGCTGCCCGGTCGTCGCCAAGGCCCACCCGGCCCATCCCGGCACCTCGGAGCTGGTCGGCCGCGCCATCCGTGACGCGGTGGCGGCGAGCGGGCTGCCCGAGGGCGTCTTCTCCCTGGTGTTCGATTCTGGCTACGAGATCGGCCAGGCTTTGGTCGCCGATCCGCGCATCAAGGCGGTCGGCTTCACCGGCTCGCGCCGCGGCGGCCTGGCGCTGATGAAGATCGCCCAGAACCGGCCCGAGCCGATCCCGGTCTATGCCGAGATGAGCTCGATCAACCCGGTGCTGCTGTTCAAGGGCGCCCTCGACGAGCGCGGCCCGCAGATCGCCCAGGCCTTCGTCAATTCGCTGATGATGGGCGCCGGCCAGTTCTGCACCAGCCCGGGCCTCCTCCTCGCCATCGAAGGCGACGGCCTCGACCGCTTCACCGAGGCGGCAGCGGCGGCGCTCCAGCACGCCGCGCCGGGGACGATGCTGACGCCCGGCATCCACCAGGCCTATTGCGCCGGGGTCGAGGCGCTGTCGAAGCACCCGAAGGTCGAGACCGTCGCCCGCGGCCAGGCCGGCCACAATTACCAGGGCCAGGCGGGCCTGTTCTCGACCAGCGCCGACGCCTTCACCGGCGACGAGCATTTGCGCGAGGAAGTGTTCGGCTCCTCCTCTCTCATCGTCCGCTGCGCCGACGAGCCGGCGCTCGCCGCGGTCCTCGAAAGCCTCGAAGGCCAACTCACCGCATCGCTGCACATGAGCGAGGCGGACCATGACGACGCGCGCAAATTGCTGCCGGTGCTGGAGCGCAAGGTCGGCCGCATCCTCGTCAACGGCTTCGGCACCGGCGTCGAGGTCAGCCACGCGATGGTCCATGGCGGCCCGTTCCCGTCCACCTCGGACGGCCGCTCCACCTCCGTCGGCACGATGGCCATCGACCGCTTCCTGCGCCCCGTGGCCTATCAGGACCTGCCCGACGCGCTGCTGCCGGACGACCTGCGCGAGTCGAACCCCCGCGGCATCGACCGTCTCGTGGATGGAAAGCCGGAGGCGCGTTAAGCCTAGTGCGCGGGCCCCGGGGGCCGCGTGACAGGCGATGGTTCCTGGACGCGGCTGGTGTCGCTGTCCGGGGTCTTGCGGACGTGGAGATAGGGCACCCAGACGTCGCCATATTGGGCGCGCTGGTACCAGACGTCGACCACGTCGTACGAAGCCCAGAAGCCGTCGGGGGCGAGCAATTGCACCCCCTCGCCGATGCGCGGCAGCACCACGAACTTCATGGTCGACTGCGTCTGGCAGGTCTCGTTCTGGACTTCGACTTCGAACAAGGCGAGCGACTCCCCCGAATGCGCTTGCGGTGCGCCGCGAAGCGCTTCGCCCTCCTCGCTAGAGCGCGATGGTTAAGGAGCGGTTAGCGCGGGCCTTCAGAAGCGCAGCGGCTCGACCCGCCGCACCCCCGGCAGGCCCGAGAGCCGCGCCACCAGATCGTCGCCCACCTGGCTGTCGACGGAGACCAGGGCCACCGCCTCGCCGCCCGCGGCGCGGCGGCCGAGCGAGAAGGTGCCGATATTGACCCCCGCCTCTCCGAGCGTGGTGCCGAGCCGGCCGATGAAGCCGGGCGTGTCGTCGTTGACGATGTAGATCATCTGGCCCTCCAATTCGGCCTCGACGCGGATGCCGAACATGTCGACCAGCCGCGGCGCCGCATTGGCGAACAAGGTGCCGGCGACGGTTTTCTCCCCTTGCGGCGTCTGCACCGAGACGCGGACCAGCGTGTGGTAATCGCCCTCGCGGTCGTGGCGCACCTCGCGCACGTCGAACCCGCGCTCCTTCGCCAGGAAGGGTGCGTTCACCATGTTCACCGTGTCCGAATAAACCTTCATCAGGCCGGCCAGTACCGCGCCGGTGATCGGCTTCTGATTGAGCTGCGCGGCGGCCCCCTCGACCTCGATCGAGACGCCGCTCGCATGCCGCCCCTCGAGCTGGCCGACCAGCGAGCCGAGCTTCTCCGCCAGCGCCATATACGGCTTCAATTTCGGCGCTTCCTCCGCCGAAAGCGACGGCATGTTGAGCGCGTTGGTGACGCCGCCGCGGGTGAGGAACTCGCTCATCTGCTCGGCGACCTGGATGGCGACGTTGACCTGCGCCTCCGTCGTCGACGCGCCAAGGTGCGGCGTCGCCACCAACCCGGGCGTCCCGAACAGGGGGTTGGCCTTGGCCGGCTCCTCGACGAACACGTCGAGCGCCGCGCCGGCGACCTGGCCGCTCTCCAGCGCCTCCTTGAGCGCAACCTCGTCGATGAGCCCGCCGCGCGCGCAATTGACGATGCGGACGCCCTTCTTGGTCTTGGCGATGTTCTCGCGGCTCAAGATGTTGCGCGTCTGGTCGGTCAGCGGCGTGTGGAGGGTGATGAAATCGGCGCGGGCGAGGAGCTCGTCCAGCTCCACTTTCTCGACGCCGAGATCGACGGCGCGCTCCGGGGTGAGGAAGGGATCGTAGGCGATCACCTTCATGCGGAGGCCGAGCGCGCGGTCGGCGACGATCGAGCCGATATTGCCGGCGCCGATCAGGCCCAAGGTCTTCGACGTCAGCTCGACGCCCATGAACCGGTTCTTCTCCCACTTGCCGGCCTGGGTGGAGGCATTGGCCTCGGGCAGTTCGCGGGCCAGCGCGAACATCATCGCCACGGCATGCTCCGCGGTGGTGATCGAATTGCCGAACGGGGTGTTCATGACGACGATTCCGCGGGCGGTCGCGGCGGGAATGTCGACATTATCGACGCCGATCCCGGCGCGGCCGATCACCTTCAAATTGGGCGCCGCCTCCAGCAGGTCGGGCGTCACCTTGGTGGCGGAGCGGATGGCGAGGCCGTCATACTCGCCGATGATCGCCTTCAGCTCGTCTTTGGTGAGGCCGGGCTTCTCGTCGACCTCGACGCCGCCGGCGCGGAAGATCTCGGCGGCCTTGGGATCCATAGGATCGGAGATGAGGACTTTGGGCATTGGGGGTGCTCCGGATAAACTCCCTCTCCCCTTCAGGGGAGAGGGTTGGGGAGAGGGGAAGAGGGGGAGGGCGGTGAGAGCGGAGAGAGCGGCGGGACTGCCCCTCTCCCAACCCTCTCCCCTGAAGGAGAGAGGGCTTTCAGGCGTGCGCCGCCTCCGCCGAGGCCCAGTCGAGCCAGGGGAAGAGCGCGTCGAGATCGTCGGTCTCTACGGTCGCGCCGCACCACAGGCGCAGGCCGGGCGGCGCGTCGCGGTAGGAGGCGACGTCGTACGCCGCACCTTCGGCCTCAAGCAGCGCCGCCATCCGCTTCACCAGCGCCGTCTGCGCCTCCGCATCGCCATCCTCGGCAAACTTCAGGCAGACGCTGGTGTTCGACCGCACCGCCGGATCGGCGGCGAGGTGGGCGATCCACGGCGTGCGCTCCACCCACGCATCGACCGCGGCGGCATTGGCGTCGGCGCGGGCGACGAGGGCGGGGAGGCCGCCGACGCCCTGCGCCCATTCGAGCGCCCAGATATAATCCTCGACGGCGAGCATCGACGGCGTGTTGATCGTGTCGCCCTTGAAGATGCCTTCGTTGAGCTTGCCGCTTTTCGTCATGCGGAAGATCTTGGGCAGCGGCCAGGCCGGGGTGTAGCTCTCCAGCCGCTCGACGGCACGCGGGCCGAGGATCAGCATGCCGTGGCCGCCCTCGCCGCCGAGCACCTTCTGCCAGGAGAAGGTGGTGACGTCGAGCTTGGCGAACGGCAGGTCCTGCGCGAACGCCGCCGAAGTGGCGTCGGCGAAGGTGAGGCCGGCGCGGTCGTCGGCGATCCAGCCGCCGTCCGGCACCCGGACGCCCGAGGTGGTGCCGTTCCAGGTGAACACCACGTCGGTCGCCGGATCGACCTGCGCCAAGTCGGGGAGCTGACCGTAAGGCGCCTTCACCACCGTCGCGTCGAGCTTGAGCTGCTTGACGACGTCGGTAACCCACCCTTCGCCGAAGCTCTCCCACGCCAGCATCGTCACCGGCCGCGTGCCGAGCATCGACCACAGGGCCATCTCGACCGCGCCGGTGTCGGAGGCGGGGACGATGCCAATGCGGTGGGTGTCGGGGACGCGCAGCACCTTGCGGGTCAAATCGAGCGCATGCTGCAGCCGCGCCTTGCCGAGCTTCGAGCGGTGCGAGCGGCCGAGGCAGCCGAGCGCGAGATGTTCGGGGCCCCAGCCCGGCGGCTTGGCGCACGGGCCGGAAGAGAAAAAGGGGCGTGCCGGACGTTCTGTCGGCTTTTCCCGACGCGCAAGCGCGCCGGCGGCATCCGGTTTCGTGGCAGTCATGTTCAGTCTCTCCTTGCAGAGAGCGCGCGCCGCGTTGGGACGGCGTGGCCCACGCGCGACGGTAGTGGGAAGGCGGGGGGTGTCAACGCGCGGTCGGGTGAAAATATCGCGAATGTTGCCTTCCCATCGCCAGATGGGGAGGCAACTTGACCGGCGTGCCATGCCGCCGCAGCATCGCAGGCGTGCGCCGCCCGCTGCTCCTCCTCGCCCCTCTCGCGCTCAGCAGCTGCATCCCCCATGCTCGTCACGCCCCGCCGCCGCCGCCTCGCGCCGCCGCCGCGGCGCCGCTCCAATGCTATGCCGACCTGCGCGCCGCCGGCGCCACCTTCCGCCCACTCCCGGACCGTGTGCTCGACAATGGCTGCGGCATGACCGGCGCCGTGCAGCTCCTCGACATCGGCACGCCGGTGACCAACCTGGGCGCCATGACCTGCGGCCTCGCCGAACGCTTCACCGCCTGGGTCCAGGACGCCGTGCAGCCCGCCGCCCTCGCCGCCTTCCGGACGCCGGTGGCGAGGATTGAGAGCTTCGGCACCTTCAGCTGCCGGCCCCTCAACAACCAGCCCGGCGGCCGCCTGAGCGAGCACGGCCACGCCAACGCCGTCGACGTCGCCGCATTCGTGCTGAAGGACGGCCGCCGGATCAGCGTCGCCGCCGACTGGAACGGCGCCGACGAACCGGCCCGCCGGTTCCTGCGCGCCGTCCACGACGAAGGCTGCCGCCGCTTCAACGTCGTCCTCGGCCCCGACGCCAATTCCTTCCACCGAGACCATCTGCACTTCGATCTGGGGCGCGGGCCTTATTGCCATTAGTAATCGGCGCCATTTGGTCGCCGCAGCCGGGGTTTTGCCGAGATGCTCTCCTTCTTCCGCCCGAAGCTGCCGATCGACGCCGACGAACTCGAGTGGCAGCTGGCGACGTTCAAATGGCTGCAGGCCGAATTCGGCCCCGTCGCCAAGGCGCTGGTGCTGCCCACCCCGCACTGGTTTCCGCCGTCGCAACGCCAGGGCCACGCGCGGATGGAGGATTTGTTCGCGGCGGTACGCAAGGCGGCGGGGATGGCGGACTGGCCCTGCGAGCTGCGCCCGGGGCGGTCGGAGCGGCCGGTTCAGGTCGGCTTCGCGCTCCTGCTCAAGCATCATGGCGCGGCCGCGCCGTGCGGGACCTTCCAGGTCGAGGAGGCGGACGGGACGCGGAGGGCCGTCATCACCTACAATCCGTCGCTGGCCGCGGACACCGGCGGGATGATCGCGACCCTCGCCCACGAGCTCGGCCACTATCTGATGAGCACCGCCAAAAGCGCGCCGCCGGGCGGCTGGGCGCTGCACGAACTCCACACCGATCTCGCCGCCGTCTATCTCGGCTTCGGGATCTTTCTCGCCAACAGCGCCCGCAATTTCGCCCAATTCCAGAGCGGCGGCGAGATGGGCTGGTCTTCGCGCCGGCAGGGCTATCTCAGCGAAGGGGCGCTGGTGACGGGGCTGGCCCTCGCCGAACGCCTTGCCGGCCGCGACCCCGCCGCAGCCGAGCCGTACCTCAAACCCTATCTCGTCACGGACCTGCGCAAGGCGATGCGCGCGCTGGCGCGGCTTCACCCCGACGTTGCGGCTGGTGTGGAAGCTGTCGACCTCGGCGACTTCGCCGCCTGAGCCTTACTTCTTCGTCTGGGAGGCGCGGCCGTCGACGCTGGGGGCGGCCATGTCCTTGACGTTCTTGCCGGGAGTCGCCTTGTTTTCGGTGAGGATCGGCTGGTCCTTGGCCTTGTCGCCCTGCGGCGGCTGCTTCGCCTCGGCGGCGGCCGCCGCGTTCGTGGTGCCGCCCGCGGCAGCACCGCCTGCGGCCGGCGCGGCGGCGGGGGCGGCCGGCATCGGCTTGGGCGCGTCGCTCTTCGAGTTCAAAAAGGCGATGACGTTGGCGCGGTCCTGCGGGTTGGAGAGGCCGGCGAAGGTCATCTTGGTGCCCGTGGCGAAGCTGCTCGGCGATTTCAGCCAGGCGAAGAGATTGTCCCACGTCCAGGACCCGCCCTTGCCGGAGATCGCCGGCGAGTAAGCGAAGCCGGCGGCATGCTTGCCGATCGGCTGGTCAACGATGCCGTAGATGTTGGGGCCGACGAGGTTCGGGCCGCCCTTGTCGGCATTGTGGCAGGCGGTGCACTTCTTGAACGTCTCGGCGCCCTTCGCCGGATCGGCGGAGGCCAGGTAGAAGGCCGCCGGCTTCTCGGCCTCGGCGCCGCCGCCCGTCTCGACCCCGGTGACGCCTTCGACCGGATAGCCCATCTTCTCGGGCCGCTCGGCGTGGAACATCTCGCCGGTCACGATGGTCACGCCCAGGGCGACGATGCCGGCGCCGAGCACCCAGCCCGCAATCGTGTTGCTGCGATTGTCCATGCCGTCTCAAGCCTCCGAGGATGCGGGGAAAGGAATGAGGAGCCCCGCGCAGATTGTGCGTTGGGCGGGTCCTTTAAGCAGCGCCGGGCGGCGGAGCAAGACCGTCCGCCGCGCCATCCACCCGGGCGTCCACCCAGGCCTGCAGCAAGGTCCGTGCGATGGCGAAGGGCGGCGGCGCGGCGAACGGTGCGTCCGGCGCTCCGGCGAGCGCGGCGGCGACTCCGGCGCGATCGACCCAGATCGCGTCCTGCAGCTCGTTCGTGTCGAGGACGATGTCGGCCGAGGCGGCGCTGCCGATGCAGGCGATCATCAGCTGGCCGGGGAAGGGCCAAGGCTGGCTGGCGACGTAGCGGACGCCGGTCACGTCCACCCCCGCTTCCTCCTTCAGCTCGCGCGCCACCGCTTCCTCGATGGATTCGCCGGGCTCGAGGAAGCCGGCGAGGGCGGAATAGCGGCCGGGCGGATATTGCGGCTGGCGGCCGACGAGGACGTGCCCGTCATGCTCGGCGAGCATGATGACGACCGGATCGACGCGCGGGAAATGGTCGAGCCCGCAGCCGGTGCAATGCCGTCCCCAGCCGGCGCGGTAGACCCGGGTCGGCGCGCCGCAGCGGCCGCAGAAGAGGTGGCGGTTGTGCCATTCGATGAGGCTGCGCGCCGCGCCCCAGATCGCCGCGTCCTGCGCCGACATCAGCGACAGGATCGGGAACACCCCCCAGGCCGGGCGGCCGATCTCGACCCGCGGCACCGGCGCGAACAGCGGCCGCTCCTCGGCGAGGCCGAGGAAGATCCGCTCCGCCTCCGCTTCGAGGGCGGCGAGCGCGTCCCAGACGAGCGCGCCCTCGTCGTCCACCAGGGGGTCGTGCCCGTCGAGCCGCAGCATCGCCGCCCCCTCCCGCCCGGCAAGCTCGGCCAGCGCCGCCTCGTCGAGCCGCAGATGGTCGGCCCGGTCGAGCCCGGCGCCGGTGAACCCGGTGCGGATCAAAACCCCTCTCCCCCAAAAGCGAGAGGAGGGCTGGCGCGCCACTCGGCTCCTCGCGCGGCGAGGCGGGCGAACAGGGTGGGGAGACCGGCTTCCTCCAGCCGCTCCACCTCGTGCCATTCGCCTTCGGGCGGGTCGTCGGTGTTGGCGCACAGGAGCCGCATGGTGAGGGCGAAATGGGTGAAGACGTGGTCGACCGCGCCCGCCTCCCGCCACGCGGCGGCGGCCGGCGCGTCCTCGGTGGGCAGCGCCAGCATGCCGCCCAAAAGCCCCTTGGCGGGCCGGCGGACGAGGAGGACGCGGCCGTCATGCTCGAGCCAGTAAGCGGTGCCGGTTCGCCGCGGTTTCGGCGCCTTGGCCGCCTTGACCGGAAAGCGCTCCTGCTCGCCCCGGACCCGGGCCCGGCAATGCGCGGCGATGGGGCAGCGCGGGCAGTGCGGCGCGCGGGGCGTGCAGATGGCGCTGCCGAGGTCCATCATCGCCTGCGCGAAATCGCCCGCACGCTCCTCCGACGTTATCGTGTCGGTGACCGCGTACAGCGTCTCCCGCGCCCCCGGTAGCGGCGCTTCGACCGCGAACAGCCGCGACACCACCCGCTCGACATTGGCATCCACCACCACCGCGCGGCGGCCGAAGGCGATCGCGGCGATGGCGGCGGCGGTGTAGCGGCCGATGCCCGGCAGGCTGCGCAGCCCCTCCTCATTGTCCGGAAAGCGCCCGCCATGCTCGCCGGCCACGACGCGGGCGCAGGCGATGAGGTTGCGCGCCCGGGCGTAGTATCCAAGCCCCGCCCACGCCGCCATGACCTCCGCCTCGGGCGCGTCCGCGAGCGCCTCCACCGTCGGCCACCGCGCGGTGAACTTCTCGAAATAAGGCCGCACCGCCGCCACCGTCGTCTGCTGCAGCATCACCTCCGACAGCCACACGCGATACGGGTCCGGCCGCTCCCCCGCCTCGGCGCGCCAGGGAAGCCGCCTTTTATCCACAGCATACCAGCGCAGCAGGGCATTTGATGCATCGACGGCCATGGTCCGCCTATGGCATGGTCCGGCGCGATGGCGAAAGGTGGGGCGAAAGTGGCCGGGACGAGGAAGAAGGCCGAGGAGGCGCCGCGGGCCAACCGCGCGCGCGCCGTCGCCGACATGCTCCCCGCCGTCGGTGGCGCCGCCTTCCGCCGCTTCGGCTTCGTCCAATCCTCGATCGTCAGCCGCTGGGGCGAGATTGTCGGCGAACGCTATGCCGGCGTCTCCTCGCCCGAATCGATCCGCTTCCCGGTCGGCAAGCGCTCGGCCGGAGTCCTGAACCTCGTCGTCGAGGGCGCCCACGCGCCGATGATGCAGCATGTCGTCCCGGTGATCGTCGAGCGGGTCAACCGCTTCTTCGGCTATCCCGCGATCGAGCGGGTGCAGTTCCGGCAGGGCATCGTCCGGGTGGCGAAGGCCGCCTCGCGCAACGCGCCGCCGTCGCTGCGGGCGATCCCGGCGGAGCTTGGCGAGTCTCTCCGCGGCATCGCCGATCCGGAGCTGCGCGCCTGCCTCGAATCCCTCGCCCGCGGGGTGGCGGAGAGCCCCAACGCCCCGGCCATTGCGGTCGCCATCCCGATCGTCGGAAGAATTGGAGAAAGGAAGTCATGAAGCTTGCCACCAGGACCCTCGCCGGCGCGGCGCTCTTCGCGCTCGCGCTGACAGGCTGCAACAAGAGCGGCGCCGACGCCAACGGCCAGGTCTCCAACGCGCCGCTCAAGCAGATTGCGGCGCCGCAGGGCAGCGACTGGACGCAGACCGTCGTCGAGACCGCCGAGGGCGGCTACCGCATGGGCAATCCCAACGCGCCGGTGAAGCTCGTCGAATATGCCTCCGTCACCTGCCCGCACTGCCGCGAGTTCGAGGAGGAAGGCGGGCCGGTCCTGCGCGACAAATATGTGAAGAGCGGCCAGGTCAGCTGGGAATTCCGGCCGATCCTGCTCTTCGCCTCCGACCCCGGCGCGACCGCTTTGCTCTATTGCCAAGGCGCAATGCCCTTCTTCCGGCTGAAGGAGGAGCTCTACGCCGACCAGCAGAATTGGGCGGTGAAGCTGCAGGGCCTGTCCGAGGCGCAGCAGCAGCAGTTGAACGCGCTGCCGCCGCAGCAGCGCGCCGCCGAATTGGTCAAGGTTGCCGGGCTGGACCAGTTCTTCCAGCAGCGCGGCATGCCGGCGGCGAAGATCCAGTCCTGCCTTGCGGACCCGGCCAATTTCAAGAAGATCGCCGACACCACGGAGCGCTCGACCAAGGAGGGGGTGACCGGCACGCCGACCTTCTTCATCAACGGCCAGATCCAGAAGGACGTCGCCGGCTGGAAGCCGCTCGAGCCTTCGTTGCGCGCGGCGGTCGGCTGATGCGCGGGGCTCTCCTTGTCACCGCCCTCGTCGGCAGCGCAGCGGCCGCGCCGCTCGCCGCGGCGCCGGTCCATCACCGCGCTCCGGTCCATCACGGGCCGGCAGCGCACCCGGCGGCCCACCCCGGGGCGCGCGACTGGAGCCAGACCGTCGTCGCGACTCCCGAAGGCGGCTTCCGCATGGGCAATCCGGCGGCGCGGGTGAAGCTCGTCGAGTACGGCTCGCTCACCTGCCCGCATTGCCGCCACTTCGCCGAAACCGGGGTGCGCCCGCTCGTCCAGAATTACGTGCGCGCCGGCAAGGTCAGCTACGAATTCCGCAACTTCATCTTGAACGGGATCGACGTCGCGGCGACGCTGCTGGCGCGCTGCAGCGGCCCCAATTTCTTCCGCGCCTCCGACGCGATCTACGCCGCCCAGCCGCAATGGCTCGGCAAGGTCAGCGCCATGTCGGCGGCCGCCCGGCAGCAGATGCAGTCGCTTCCCGACGCGCAGCGGCTGGTCCGCATCGGCGCCGTGTCCGGTCTCACGCCGATGGTAGCGCGGTTCGGCGTCCCCGCCGCGCGCGCCAACCTCTGCCTGCAGAGCAAGCCCGCCATGGCCCGTTTGGGCGCGATCGCCGAGGCCGCCAACAAGATGGGCGTCAACCAGACCCCGACCTTTATCTTGAACGGCGCCAAGACCGACGCCGCAAGCTGGGAAGAGCTCGAGCCTTTGATCCGGAAAGCCGGAGGATAGAGATGGGCGCCGGGGGGCTGGAATGAGCTTGGGGGGGCGCGGATGCAGATCAAGCGCCTGAAGCTTTCGGGCTTCAAAAGCTTCGTCGAGCCTGCGGAACTGCGCGTCGAGCCCGGCCTCACCGGGGTGGTCGGCCCCAATGGCTGCGGCAAATCGAACGTGCTGGAGGCGATCCGCTGGGTGATGGGCGAGTCCAGCCCGAAATCGATGCGCGGCGCGGGCATGGACGACGTCATCTTCGCGGGCACCGCCACCCGCCCGGCCCGCGAATTCGCCGAAGTCTCCCTGCTCCTCGAACGCACCGCCGAGGACATGCCGGGCGACGTGACTTTGGCGCCGGTCGGCGACGTCGAGGTCACCCGCCGCATCGAGCGCGGCGCCGGCTCCGCCTACCGCGTCAACGGCCGCGACGTCCGCGCCAAGGACGTATCGCTCCTGTTTGCGGACGCCGCCACCGGCGCACACTCGCCGGCGCTCGTCAGCCAGGGCAAGATCAGCCAGGTCATCTCCGCCAAACCGACCGAGCGGCGGATGATGCTGGAGGAGGCCGCCGGCATTTCCGGCCTCCACGTCCGCCGCAAGGACGCCGAGCAGAAACTGCGCGCCACCGAGGCGAACCTCCTGCGACTCGACGAAGTCCTCGGCGACATGGAAGTGCGCGCCGCGGCGCTGCGCCGCCAGGCCAAGGCGGCCGAGCGCTACCGCAAGCTCTCCGACCAGATCCGGGTGGCGGAAGGCCGCATGATCTTCGCCCGCTGGCGCGAAGCGGCGCAGGCCGCCGACGCGGCGAAGCGCGAGGCGGAAGCGGCGGGCGCCGCGGTCGACAAGGCCTCCGAAGCGCAGCGCGCCGCCGCCGCCTATCAGCACCAGGCGACGCAGGCGCTGGCCGAGCGCCGCGCTGCGGCGCAGGCCGCCCGCGAGAAAGCCACTTCGCTCGGCCACCAGCTCGCCACCCTGCGCGCCGAGCGCGACACCGTCGCCCGCCGCATCCGCGAGCTGTCTGAGCGCCGCACCACGCTGGCCGCCGACCGCGCTCGCGAAGCGGCGCTTGGCGAGGACGCCGCCGTTGCGCTTGCCCGCCTCGAGGGGGAGCAGCAGGAGATCGCCGCCCGCATCGCCGCCGCCGAAGCCTCGCGCGGCACGATCGACATCCGCACCGCCGAGCTCGGGGACGCCGCCCGCGCCGCCGAGGCCGAGCTCGGCAAGGCCCGCGCCGTCCAGGCCGCCGAGCAGGCCGAGGCCCGCGTCGCCCGCACCGCGCTCGAAGCCTCCCGCGCGAGGCTCGCCCGCGTCGAAGCGGAAGCGCGGCGGCTGGACGAGCAGATGGGGGCGCTGGGCGACGAAGCGCCGCTGGTCGCCGGCCTGCAGGCCGCGCGTGAGCGGCGCGAGGCGGCCGAGACCCGGCTTTCAGAAGCGGCGGAGCGCATCAAGTCCGCCGAAGCCGCCCGCGCCGCCGCCGCCTTCGCCCGCGACGCCGCCGAGAGCGAAGGCGCCTCGGCCCGTGCTGCACTGGCGGCTCTGGAGAGCGAGGCGCGGGCGCTCGCCAAAGCCGTCGAGGGCACCAGCGGCGACCGTGCCATCAACCACGTCAAGGCCGGGCGCGGCTACGAGCGCGCCCTCGCCGCCGCGCTCGGCGACGACCTCGAAGCCGCGCTGCAAGGCGACGCCCCCCGCCGCTGGAGCGGCGCCGAGACCGATCCCGCCGATCCCGCGCTGCCAACCGGCTGCGAGAGCCTCGCCGCCCACGTCACCGCGCCTGCAGCACTCGCCCGCCGCCTCGCGCAGATCGCGGTCGGCGCGGAGGATGCCAACACCCCTCTTGCCGTAGGGCAGCGCTTCGTCACCCTCGACGGGCGCCTGCGCCGCTGGGACGGCTTCGTCGCCACCGGCGTGGGCGCCGCCGCGGCCGAGCGCCTGATCCGCGTCAACCGGCTCGCCGATATCGAGGCGGCGCTGCCCCCGGCCCGCGCCGCCGTCGAGGCCGCCGGCGAGCGCACCGCCGCCGCCCTGGCCGCGATGCAGACCGCCCGCGACGCCGCCGACGCCGCCCGCCGCGCCGAGGCCGAAGCCGGCGCCGCGATCCGTGAGGCGGCGCGCGCCGAAGATGTCGCCAGGAGCGAGATCGAGCGCCTCGACATCCGCAAGTCCGGCCTCGCCGAGCGCATCGACCAGGCCGGGCAGGATCTCGCCGAAGCGCGCAAGGCCGTCGAGGATGCCCAGGCCGTCGTCGCTTCCCTTCCCGACGCCGCCGCCACCGAGGACCGCGTCGCCGCCCTGCGCGGCGTCGCCGAAGCCGCCCAGCACGCGCTCGCCGAGGTCCGTGCCGAAGCAGCCACCCATGCCCGCGCGGTCGGCGCCGACCGGCAGCGGGCCGAGGCGGCGAAGAAGGAGCATGCCGACTGGGCCGTCCGCGCCGCTGAAGCTTCGAAGCGCCACGCCGACATGGGCCGCCGCATCGCCGAAGCCGAGGAGGAAGCCGAGCGCCTTGCCGACGCGCCTGACGAGATCGCCCGCCGCATCGCCGCCATGGAGGCGGACTCCGCCGACGCCGCCACCGCCGCCGAAGCGGCGCTGCAGGCCGAGCGGGAGGGGGAGGCCGCCCTTCGCGCCACCGAGGCGCGCCTCGCCGAGGTCGGCGAAGCGCTCGCCACCGCCCGCGAGGCCCGCGCCGGTGCCGCCGCCCGCTTCGAGAATCAGGAGGGCCGCCGCATCGAGATGGGCCGCATCTCCGGCGAGCGCTTCGAATGCCCGCCGCCCTTGCTCCCCGAAAAGCTCGGCTTCGACGACGCGGGCATCGCCCCCGCCTCCGAGGAATCCGCCCGCCACGAGCGGCTGATGCAGGAGCGCGAGCGGATCGGCCCGGTCAACCTCGTCGCCGAGCGCGAGCTGGCCGAACTCGACGAAAGCCGCACTTCCAGCGCCGCTGAGCGCGAGGAACTCGGCCAGGCCATCCACCGCCTCCGCGGCTCGATCGGCAGCCTCAATCGCGAGGGCCGCGCCCGGCTTCTAGCGGCCTTCGAGACGGTCGACCGCCACTTCCGCAGCCTGTTCACCACCCTGTTCGAAGGCGGTCAGGCCCATCTCGAGCTGGTCGAATCCGACGATCCGCTCGAGGCCGGCCTCGAAATCCTCGCCCAGCCCCCGGGCAAGCGGCTCTCCACCCTCACCTTGCTGTCGGGCGGCGAGCAGGCGCTGACCGCCATCGCCCTCATCTTCGGCCTGTTCCTGACCAATCCGGCGCCGATCTGCGTCCTCGACGAGGTCGATGCGCCGCTGGACGACGCGAACATCGAGCGCTTCTGCGACCTCCTCGACCGCATGACCGACGAGACCGACACACGCTACCTCATCGTCACCCACAACGCCGTGACGATGAGCCGCATGCACCGCCTGTTCGGCGTCACCATGATCGAAAAAGGCATAAGCCGCCTTGTCAGCGTCGATCTGGGCAGCGCCGAGCGCCTGCTCGCGGCGGAGTGAGCGCCCGCTTCGTTCCTCCGCATCCGCCGCGGGGCGCCGGGCCCGTTCCGGTGTGGCGCGGCTTCTTCGGCGAGCGGGCGCGGACCGCCGTCTACGGCTGGTCCGAAGCGGCCTTCACCCAGACCTACATGCGGCGGCGGGTGATGGGCTTCAACGTCCACATCCCCACCGACCCGGACCTCGTCCAGCACGTCCTGCTCGACAATGTCGCCAATTACGAGAAGCCGGCGCTCACCAAGTCGCTGCTCGGCCCCGTCATCGGCCGCGGCCTGCTGACGTCCGACGGCAGCCTGTGGCGCGAGCAAAGGCGGATCGTTGCCGGCACCTTCGTGCCCGCTGCGGCCGACGCGATGGTGCCGATCTTCGCCCGTACGGCCGCCGAACGCGCCACCGCCTGGACGGGCCGCGGCCGCATCGACGCCGCGACCGAGGCGACCGCCACGACGATGGCGATCATCTCCGAAAGCCTCTTTGCCGGCGATCCGCGGCTGACCAGCCCGGTGGCAAGCGCGCACATCGCCGCCGCGCTCGAGGCGTTCAGCGGCGTACGCCTGCAGGCGCTGCTCGGCCTGCCGCGCATTCCGCTGACCCCGCGGGGTTGGGCGGGCCGGCGCGGGCAGATCTATCTTCGCGCGACGCTGACCCAGGTGGTGCGCGATCGCGGCCGAGACCCTGCCAGCGAGCGCGACGATTTCCTGGGCCGCCTCCTCGCCGATCTCCACGCCCGCTTCGAGCCGGCCGAGGCGGAGGCGCTCGCCGTCGACAACGCCGCCACCTTCTACCTAGCTGGTCACGAAACCACCGCCAACGCGATCACCTGGACGCTCTTCCTCCTCTCGGAGCAGGAGGAATGGCAGGATCGCCTAGCCGGGGAGGCGCGCGCCGCCCTCGGTCAGGGGGCGGACGACCCGCATCCTCCAGACCGCCTCCCCCTGCTGCGCCGGGTGCTGGAGGAGACGCTTCGGCTCTACCCGTCCGCGCCCCGTATGGACCGCCAGGCCGTGGCTGCGGACCGGCTGGGCGACGAAACGGTGGCGCCGGGTGACATTGTGTCGATCTGGCCCTGGCTTCTCCACCGCCACAAGATGCTGTGGGACGATCCCGATGCCTTCGATCCTGACCGCTTCGCGCCGGAGCGCAAGGCCGAGCGGCACCGCTTCCAGTATATCCCGTTCGGCGCGGGTCCCCGGACCTGCGTCGGCGCGCGTTTCGCCACGGCGGAGGCTTTGACCATCCTCGCCCACTGGCTCGCCAGATGGCGGTTCCGGCCGGTGCAGGGCCATGTCGTCACAGCCTCGGGCATGGTTACTTTGCGGCCTGCGGGCGGGCTGCCCCTGCGCGTGGAGCCGCGGCCGGCCTAACGCGCCGGGGCCGCGTCCCCGATCCAGCGGCCGCTGTTCTGGAATTCCGGGCGGATGGTGGAGACCGGGAGGGCGTCGTTGGTCGGCGGCGGCGGGGCGGCGGCGTCGACCCGGCCTGAAATCGGCCGCGTCGGCGCTCCGTATGCGAGGAGCGGGGAGAGCGGCAAAGACGGGCCGGTGACCGCCTTGGGCGCCACGTAGGTCGGCAGGCGGTTGGCGATGACGATGGCGGGGGAGGGCTCGCGGCCCGCATAGCGGCGGCCGTAGCTGGCGGAATCGCCCCAGCCGCCGGGCAGGCGATAGAAGCTGTGGGCGCCGACCACCGCCGCCTTGGCGAGGCGGAAGGCCCAGACCGGCACGACCTGCTGGGTGTGATAGTGGGTGGACAGGCCGACGGGGGCGTAGACGCCGCCGGCCAGGGCGGCGGCGGCGATGCGGCGGGCGCGCAGCCAGGCTTCGCCGGCCGGCCGGATGGCGAGCGAGCCGTCGCACGTGAAGGTGAACTGACAGCCGCCGCCGGCGCGCATCGGCCCCTGGTAGACGACGCCGCAGACGCTCGCCGGATAGGCCGGGTGCCGCACCCGGTTCAGCACCACTTGGGCGACGGCGCGCTGGCCGTCCTCGGTCTCCGAGCGCGCCTCGTAGTAAACCGCCTCGGCAAGGCAATCGAGCGCGCGCAGCTGGTCCAGGCCGGTCGCCGCGCGGAACACGATGGAGGGCGCGCGGGAGTTAGCGCCGGCGACGATCGGGATCGCGGCGTTTATCGCGGCGGCGTCGGTGGCGGAGACGGGTTTCAGGTCGAGCGGCTCGGATGCGGCGAGCACTTCCTCCGGGACCGGCACCGTCGTGAGAGCAGGCGCCGCGGCCGGAGCGGCCGCGCCCGCGTTGGCGGCAAGCTTCGGCGCCTCGGGCGCATAAGCGGCGTAGCTCGGCACGCACGAGGCGCTGAGCGTGAGCAAGGCCAAGCAGGCGATCTCGCGGCCGCGCGCCGCCGCCACCTCGCCCAAAGCCTTCGCCGCTATCGTATCTCGTACCGCCACTGGGTCTCGCCGCCTGAGGAAAGAGGGCCCCTAAAGCCGGATAGCTTAAGGCGTTGCCCCCCGGCTGCCCCCCAATTTGGACTGTCCCGCCGCGGGACGGCACGGCGTGCCCGGTTAATCGGCGGCGGCTCTGGATCGGATCGGCGGCTGCGGACGTTCAAGCGCCTGATCCACGATAGGAATTCCCTCGATGCGTAAAGCTTTGGTGTGCGTCTCCCTCACCGCCCTCGCCCTCGCCGGCTGCGACAAGGGGGGCGGCAATGGCGGGGGCGCCAGCGGCGGCCAGTCGGTCAGCGTCAGCCCGCAGCAGGTGAGCGCCGCCGATCTCCAGGCCGCCGTCACCGATCCGCGCGCCAAGAAATTTTACGAGGCGCGGGGCTGGGCCGCCGTCTGGGACGACGCCCATGCCAGGGACCTCACCGCCGCCTTCGCCGACGCCGGCCGCCACGGCCTCCAGGGCCAGGCCTTCATCAAGGAGGTGAAGCAGGGCGCCACCCCCGCCGAGCGCGAGGCGGCGATGACCCTCAACGCGCTCGACTACGCCCAGGCGCTGGCCCAGGGCGTCGCTAATCCCAAGAAGGTGTTCGATCCCTACACCGTCCCCGGCAACGATACCGATGTGGCGGGTGGCCTCGCCCAGGCGGTGCAGAAAGGCAATGTCCGCGAATGGCTGGCGAGCCTCGCCCCGCAGGACGACGAATATAAGGCGCTGTCCGAAGCCTATGTCCGCTACGCCGCCGCGTCCAAGGGCCCGCAGCGCCAGCCGATCCAGCCCGGCGACAAGATCGCGCCCGGCGACAAGGACGCGCGTGTGCCGCAGATCGTCGCGGCGCTGCGCGGCGGCGGCTACCTCCCCGCCGACCAGGCGCAGCCGCAAGCCCAGCCCCAGCCCCAGAGCGCGAAGAAGGCCGCCGCCCAGCCCGACGCCAATAGCTACACCAAGGCGATGGCCGCCGCGGTGGCGAAGGTGCAGCAGGATTACGGCATCAAGCCGGACGGCATCATCGGCAATTCGACGCTCGAGGCACTGAACTCCGGCGCCGGCGAGCGGGCTCGCATCCTTGCCGTCAACCTCGAGCGCCGCCGCTGGCTGAACCGCCAGGCCCCGGCGACCCGCATCGACGTCAACACCGCCGCCACCGTGCTCACCTATTGGAAGGACGGGCAGGCCAAGGACCGCCGCGTCGTCGTCGCCGGGCAGCCGGACTGGGAGACGCCCGAGATCGGCGCGCCGATGGTCAGCCTCGTCGCCAATCCCGATTGGACCATCCCCGAGAAGATCGCGAAGGAGGAGATCCTCCCCAAGGGCGCCGCCTATATGGCGAAGGAGCAGATCACGACCAAGAACGGCCGCCTCGTCCAGGCGTCCGGCGACAAGTCGGCGCTCGGCATCGTCAAGTTCAACATGGCCGACCCCTACGCCATCTACCTCCACGACACGCCGGGCAAGGCCGCCTTCGGCCAGCCCGAGCGCCACCAGAGCCACGGCTGCGTGCGCGTCAACGACGCCATCGGCTTCGCCCGCATGCTCGCCGACGACGAAGGCGTGCGGGACCGCTTCGAGCAGGCGCTCGCCACCCACAAGGAGACGGACGTCCCCATCCCCAACAAGATCCCGGTCCGCCTCCTCTACCACACCGCTTACCTGGACGGAGGCAAGGTGGTGTTCCGCGGCGATCCCTATGGCTGGGACGACAAGCTCGCCGCCGCGCTCGGGCTCGGTGGACCGCTCAGGCACCGCGTCGTCCAGCACGTCCACGAGATGGGACCGTAAACCCAGCGTCCGAATGACCACCTGCCTCCCTGCGCGCGTAGCGCGTGGGGAGGGGGACCACCGAAGGTGGTGGAGGGGTAATTCACAAGGCGTTGTCGTTTCGCGTCAACCGCCTCCGGTGCCATTACTCCTCCACCATGCTACGCATGGTCCCCCTCCCCATCTGGCGATGGCGAGGCAGTGGAGGCGCCGATGAAGATGTCGATCGTTCTGGCCTTGCTCGCGCTGGGCGCCGCTCCGCCCCCCGCACCGCCGCAATTCTCAGCCGCGGATCAGGCGTTCATCGCCTATCCGGGCGGCGATATCCTCATCGAGCATGTCCAGCTGGTCGACGGCACCGGCGCGGCGCCGCGCCAGGATGTGTCGGTGCTGGTGCGGGGCGGGCGGATCGCCGCGGTCGGGCGTGTCGCCGCCCCGGCGGGTGCGACCATCATCGACGGGCGCGGCAAGACGCTGCTGCCCGGCTTCGTCATGGTCCACGAGCATTTCTTCTACCCCACGCCCAAGAGCGGGGAATATGAGGAATATCCCTACAGCTTCTCGCGCCTCTACCTCGCCGGCGGCACGACGACGATGCGCACCGGCGGCAGCCTCGCGCCCTATGGCGACATCAACACCGCGCGGGCGATCCGGGAGGGGAAGCAGCCCGGGCCGGATATCGACGCGACCGGGCCCTATCTCGAAGGGCCG
>NZ_DASWQI010000069.1:0-8655 GCF_036403745.1 Allosphingosinicella sp. | reverse complement strand
CTACCTCGCCGCGCTCGGCATCCTGCTGACCTGCATCTACATCGCCGGCCTGATCTTCCGGCCCGGCAAGCGGGTGCTCGGGATAGGCATCGACTCGCTGGCGGTGCTCATCCTCTACGCGATTGGCGTCGGCGGCCTGTTCTTCGTGGCGCAAAAGACCGGGGGCGGGTGACCCACACGCGGTGTCCGGCGGTTAGTGCCGCTCGCGGATCGCCGCGAACGTGATCTTCGGCCAGTCCTGCTGGAAGCGGGCGAGCTCCCAAGCGTTGCGGATGAGGAGGACGGGGGCGCCGTCGGCATCCTCCGCCGCGCTCGGGCGCAGCGCCGACAGGAGGCGCTTGAGCTCCGCCGGATCCTCCGCCGAGACCCAGCGGGCGATGTCCCAGGGCGAGGCCTCGAAGCCGAGCCTCAGGCTGTATTCGGCCTCCATCCGCGTCTCCAGCACGTCGAGCTGGAGGGCGCCGACGACCCCGACGATCCAGTTCGAGCCGATCGCCGGCTCGAAGATGCGGATGACGCCTTCCTCGGCCAGATCCTCGAGTCCCTTGCGCATCTGCTTCGACTTCATCGGGTCGCCGAGGCGGACGCGGCGCAGGATCTCCGGCGCGAAATCGGGCAGGCCGGTGAAGGCGATGTCGCCGCGCTCGGACAGGGTGTCGCCGACCCGCAGCGTGCCGTGGTTGGGGATGCCGACGATGTCGCCGGGGCGGGCCAGTTCGGCGAGCTCGCGGTCGCGAGCGAAGAAGGTGATCGGGCTGCTGATCGTCATTGCCTTGCCGAGGCGCGGGTTGGTGAGCTTCATCCCGCGCTTCAGCGACCCCGAGCAGACCCGCATGAAGGCGACGCGGTCGCGGTGGTTGGGGTCCATGTTCGCCTGGACCTTGAAGATGAAGCCCGAGCAGCGTGGCTCCGACGGCGCCACCGGCCCCGCCCGGGCGGGCTGCGGCCCCGGCGGCGGTGCGAAGGCGGCGAGGCCTTGGAGCAAATTTTCGACCCCGACTTCGCGCAGGGCGCTGCCGAAGAAGACCGGGGTGAGGTCGCCGTTCAGGAACGCGGCGAGGTCGAAATCGGGATAGGCGGCCTGGGCGAGCCCGCCTTCCTCGCGCAGGTGCGCCACCGCGTCGGCGGGGAGCGCCGCGTCCAGCTTCGGGTCGTCGAGGCCCGACACGGCCAGCGGTCCGTCGGCCGTCAGCAGCCGGTCGGTGTCGAGGTCGTAGAGGCCGTGGAACAGCCCGCCCATGCCGACCGGCCAGTTGCGTGGGCTGACGTCGAGCTGCAGCGTCTCGGCGATCTCATCGAGCAGGGTGAAGGGCGAGAGGCCCTCCCGGTCCACCTTATTGATGAAGGTGACGATCGGGATGTTGCGCAGCCGGCAGACCTCGAACAGCTTCCTCGTCTGCGCCTCGATGCCCTTGGCCGCGTCGATCACCATGATCGCCGAATCGACCGCCGTCAGCGTCCTGTAGGTGTCTTCCGAAAAGTCCTGGTGGCCCGGCGTGTCGAGCAGGTTGAACAGCAACCCGTCGCGCTCGAACGTCATCACCGAAGAGGTGACCGAGATGCCGCGCTGCTGCTCGATCGCCATCCAGTCCGAACGGGCGCGGCGGCGGTCGCCGCGGGCGCGCACTTCGCCGGCCTCATGGATCGCGCCGGCCGAATAGAGCAATTTCTCGGTCAGCGTCGTCTTGCCGGCGTCCGGGTGCGAGATAATCGCGAAGGTCCGGCGCTCGAGAACGCCGTCCGCCGCTGGCCGGGCGCCCAAAGCCGCCGCTTCGCTCATGACATGCTCCATCGGGATCGTCCGGGCCGCGCCCCGCGCGCCGCTTGCGGACTTGGTGCACATAGGGGCTGCGGCGTCGCTTGGGTAGGGGCGGGCGTGGGCCGGCGCCTAGAGCACCGTCTCCAGCTGGGTGAAGCGCACCGGCATGACCTCCCGCGTCGCGAGGCTGCCGTCGAGCCTCTTCTCGATCACCGCCAGCTGCTGCACGTCCTTGCCGCCCAAGGGCATGACCAGCCGCCCGCCGGGGCGAAGCTGGTCTATCAGCGCAGACGGCGCGGCCTGCGCGGCGGCGGTGACGAGGATCTTGTCGAACGGCGCATGCTCGCTCCAGCCGCGGGTGCCGTCGCCGGTGCGGATCTGGACGTCGCCATAACCGAAGGCCCGAAGGCGCATCGTCGCCTCATTCGCGAATTCCTCGACGATCTCGACGCTCCACAGCTGCGCGCCCATCTCGGCCATCACGGCGGCCTGATAGCCGAGGCCCGTGCCGACCTCGAGCACCTTCTCCCCCGCCTCGATGTCGAGCAGATCGAGCATCAGCGCGCCGATAAAGGGCTGCGACACGGTCTTGTCGAAGCCGATCGGCAGCGGCGTGTCCTGATAGGCGGCGAGCGCGAGCTGGGCCGGCACGAACAGATGCCGCTGGACGCGCAGCAGCGCCGTCCTCAGCCGCGGCTCAAGCGCATCCTTGCCGAGTTCCTCGCTGGCAAGATCGACATGCATGTCGACGATCTCGACCATGTGGCGGCGGAAGAGTGCAAGATGTTCCTCACCGAGGGGCTTCATGCCGCCCATGTAGGCACGGCGGCGCGAAACGCCAGCACCTCAGGCGCTGCGCCCGAACCCAAAAACCAGCTGCAGCCCCGCGCCGACGATCGTCGCCATCACCAGCAGCAGCGGATATTGCGGCTCGGGCGCCTGCGCCTCGACGATCGGCTCGTTGCGGGCGCGGCTCCTCGCCGGCTTGCGCGCGAGCTTCCGGCTCCATGAGACGAAGTGGGGGCGCGGCACCGGCAGGTTCCCCGAGCGCAGCAGCACCGGCAGGACATGCGCGAAATCGGCCGGCATCGAATGGCTCTGCCGCCCCGCCTTCCACACGACGCGGTGACCTTCGGGAACGAGCGACCAGCTCCCGCCGGCGCGCAGCATGTCCCTCCCGCAGCCCCGGCAGCGGCTGAAATGATAACCGCAATTATAGACTTCCCGCGGCTCCGCCTCGTGGCCGCCGATCGCGCACATCAGACCCATTTTTCTTCCTCCTTTTCTGCTTCCTGAAGACGGTATCGGGCGAGTTCGCGCAGCGCCGGATCGTCGGAGGCGAGCGCCAGCTCCGCGTCCCAGATCTCCACCGTCCCGCCCGCGCCGACGAACAGCGCTCGCGCGCCGATCCGGCCCTTGCGCCGCAGGAACGGCGGCAGGGCCACCCGCCCGCCGGCGTCGACGTCCGCTTCCTCGGTCAGCCCGAAGACGCGGCGGGCGCGGCCGGCGTGGCCGCTCGCCTCACGTTCCTCGTCGCGGCGCTTCAGCCGCTCGATCTCGTCGCCGATCACCGGCAGATAGCCGGCGTCGAAGGCGGTAAGGCAGGGTGCGCTCTCATGGGCGCCGAACAGGATCCGTCCCTCGGCGGCGCGGCGCGCCAGCACCTTCAGGACGAACGGGGGGAGGCGGATCTCGCCCTCGGCACCGACTGCGCCGAGCGCATTGCCGCTGAAGAGATGCACCACCTCCACCCGTCGCCCCTCACGCTCACAGGCCGGAAGCAACCCCGTTCCGGCAAGGGGAGCTTAGTGGTTAACGGAACCGCGGCGCATGATGGGAATTCTACACCGGTAACAATACCGTGGACCGATTCGCGTAAGACCCCGCGCCCGTCAGCTAGGTACAGAGCGCACCCTGATCTGGATCAAGCACGTTTTGTGCCTCATCGGGACGGTTGGAACATGCCCGCGAGGACGCGAAGCGAAATGTTCACCGTACTTTTTCTAGGTTGCCCGTTAGCCAGGTAATCCAGAGACTTGGCGTCACGCGCGGCCCTGTATTCCTGGCCGTATGGGAGCGGGCTTATGTCGCACCGGCGCACCGTGTATGTGGTTGAACGGGACCTCCTGGCCCGCCGGCTCCTGACGTCGCACCTCGTCCAGATCGGCGCCGAGCCCTGGCCATTCGCGGGCGGGGCCGAGTTCCTCAACATGCTCGACCATCTGATGCCGGCCTGCATCCTCCTCGACATGGACGTGGATGCCCCCGACGGGCTCGAAGTCCTCGCCGAGCTGATGCGGCGGCAGCCGGGCTGGCCTGTGGTGGCGCTGAGCGGCCGCGGCCAGGTGCCGCTCGCGGTCGAAGCGATGAAGCTCGGCGCGCTGGATTTCCTCGAAAAACCGGTCTCCGCTGCGCGCCTCGCCGCGGCGCTGGCGCCGGCCTGGACCGCGCTCGAGCGCTCCGTCGAGGCCGGGGAGGCGCGGCGTATCGCGCAGGAACGCCTCGCCCGGCTGACGGCGCGCGAGCTCGACATTTCGCTCGCCCTCTTCTCCGGTCGCTCGAACAAGACGGTGGCGCACGATCTCGGCATCAGCGTCCGCACCGTCGAGATGCATCGCGCCCACGTCATGGCCAAGCTCGGCGTGAAGAGCCTGGCGGAAGCGGCCGTGCTGGCCACGCAGGGCGGCCTCGCCATCACCCCAGCCTATCTCCGCGAAGCGCTCGCGCCCGCGGCCGCCGCTGCCGCCGAACTTCCGCAGTCTTTCCTGGCCCGGCGCCTGGCAGCGCGCTCGGCCTAGCCTTCGAGATTGTTTGCCGCATAGGGGTCGCGCAGGCCGATTCCAATCGAGGCGCGCGGCTGTTCGGCTTCCGATGAGGTGACCGGGTAGGCGCAGTAATCGGCGGCGTAATAGGCGCTCGGGCGGTGGTTGCCGGAGAGGCCGATGCCGCCGAACGGCGCGTTGGACGGGGCGCCGTTGGTCGGCTTGTTCCAGTTGACGACGCCGGCCCGCACGTTCGCCCAGAAGCGGTCGTAGAGCTGCGGGCTTCCCCCGACCAGCGAGGCGGCGAGGCCGTAGCGGGTGGCGTTGGCTTCGACGAGCGCAGCGTCAAAATCGGGCACGCGGACGACCTGCAGCACCGGCCCGAACAGCTCGGCGTCAGGCCGGTCGCGCACCTCGGTCACGTCGATGATGGCGGGGGTGAGGAACGGCTTGTCCGGCTGCGGCCGGTCGAGATGCTTGAGCGGGCGCCCGCCCTTGATCATCAGATCGAGGAACCCTTCCTGCAGGCGGTCGGCGGAATCGTTGTCGATCACCGGGCCCATGAAGGGCGGCGGGTTGGCGTGGGGCCCATCGACGATCAGCCGCTCGGCGAGCTTGACCACCATCGCCACCAGTTCCTCGTGCTTCCCGTCCTCGACGATCAGGCGCCGCGCGGCGGTGCAGCGCTGACCTGCCGACATGAAGGCCGATTGCACCGCGATCACCGCGGCGACGTAGATGTCCTTCGGATCCCAAATGACGAGTGGATTATTGCCGCCCATCTCGAGCGCGAGGATCTTGTGCGGCGTGTCGGCGAACTGGCGGTGGAGGGCGAGCCCGGCGCGTGCCGAGCCGGTGAACAGCAGGCCGTCCAGCCCCGGGCTGGCGGCGAGCGCCTTGCCGATCTCGGGACCGCCCTGGACGCAGCGCAGCACGTCCTCCGGCACGCCCGCCTCGTGGAACAGCTGGACCAGCCGCTCACCCACAGCCGGCGTCTTTTCCGACGGCTTGAACACCACCGCATTGCCGGCGATCAACGCCGGCACGATGTGGCCGTTGGGAAGGTGCGCCGGGAAATTGTAGGGGCCGAGCACTGCGAGCACGCCGTGCGGCTTGTGGCGTACCGCGACCCGCGCGCCGAGCGCGCCTTCGAGCCGGCGCTGCGACGTCCGTTCCGAATAAGCCGACACCGAGATGTCGACCTTGTTGACGACCGCGTCGACCTCGGTCGCGCTCTCCCACAACGGCTTGCCGGTCTCGCGGGCGATGAGGTCGGCGAGCTGGTCCTTGGCGCCGCGCACGACGTTGGCGAAGCGCCGCAGCGTCTCGATGCGGACGGCGAGCGGGCGCGCCGCCCAGCCAGCCCAGGCGGCGCGGGCGCGGGCGACCTCCGCTTCGACGTCTCCCGCTTCGCCGGTCCATAGCTGCGCACCGGTCGCCGGCTCGAACGATTTCAGGGTCGCCATGGCGAACCTGTCACCACGGCGCGGCGTCCGGGTCAAGCGGGGGCCGCGTGCGCCTCGCCCATCCGCCGCACCGCCGCCACCTTGGCGTGGAGCGGGGACCAATCGTCGTCCGTGTCGATCCGGCACCAGATCGCCTCCACCTCCTCGATGTGCATCGAGCAGGGGGATTCGTCGGACCAGTAGGGATGGCTGAGCGCGTCCGGCACCGCTTCATAGCTTTCGACGGCACGCTTCCAGCCGGCGAACTCCGGCCCGGCATAGGCATCGTCGGCGGGGGACGGGCCGCGCCGCGCGCCGCCGCGCCAGTCGAAGAAGAAGCGGTCGATCGCCACCGTCTTCGCCGCCAGCGCCTCCTCGAGCGCCACGAGCAAGGCCGCGTCGCGCTCGGCCTCCATCGGGCGCAGGCCGAGCCGGCGGAAGATGGCCGTCACCAAAGCGGCCTGGAACCGCTTCGGAAACGCCTCCAGCGCCGGCGTCAGCGCCTCGGCGGGGGCGATGCTCCGCAGCGACGCGGCGAGCTGGACCAGGTCCCAGTGGATCGCCTCGGGCTGGCGGCCGAAGGCATAGAGGCCCGAATGATCGAAATAGGCAGCCGTGAAAGCGCCGTCCCAGAACGGGGTGAATCGCCACGGGCCGTAGTCGAAGCTCTGTGCGGTGATGGCGATATTGTCGCTGTTGAGCACGCCATGCACGAACCCTGCGGCGACGTAGGAGGCTGCGAGCCGCGCTGTCTCGCGGCTGACATGGTCGAGCAGGGCCGCGGGGCCGCCGCCGCCTCCATAATAATGCGCGAGGCAGTAATCGGTCAGCTTCGTCAAATTCTCCCTTTCCTCGAAGTAAGCGAGGCGCTGGAAGGTGCCGATGCGGATGTGGCTGTGCTGGAGGCGGACCAGCACCGCGCCGCGGGTGGGGGAGGGCTCGTCGTTTCGCTCCAGCGCCTCGCCGGTCTCGATCAGCGAGAAGGTCTGCGACGTATCCACGCCGAGCGCCTCGAGCATCTCCGTCGCCAGCACTTCGCGCACCCCGCCTTTCAGCGTCAGCCGTCCGTCCCCGAAGCGGCTGTACGGCGTTCGTCCGGAGCCCTTGGTGCCGAGGTCCATCAGGCGGTCGGCACCGTCACGCATCTGGGCGAACAGGAAGCCGCGGCCGTCACCTATCTCCGGATTGTACGAGCGGAACTGGTGGCCGTGGTACCGGAGGGCCAGCGGCTCGCGCAGGTTGTCGGGGACCGCTTCGAAGCGCGCGAAGTGGCGGATCCATGCCTCGTCCGTCAGTCCCACCAGTCCGACGCTCGCCGCAGCCCGGTCGTTGCGGAAGCGCAGGATCGTCTGGGGGAAATCGGCCGGAGCGACCGGATCGTAGAAATCGGGCCCGAGCGTCAGGATCGCAGGGTCTCCGTGGTATTGGGTCATGGCGTCACGAACCTAGGCGCAAGGGAGCGGTTCCGCACCGTGCCCTTTCGGGACGGCCTGAAAAGCGCCTCCAGCCGCCGTGGCCGATCCCGGCGCCCGGGCGTATGGGCGGGATCACCTCCTCTTGCCGGAGATAATGGCGATGCTGGCCAGGCTGTCCTTCTTCTGCGCATTCACCCTGGCGCCGGGCGCCGCCTTCGCCTGCGGGAGCGGCAGCTGCACCGGCACCGGTGGCGGCGTGCCGCTTCCCGCTCCGGCCGGCGTTGCCCTGTTCGCGCTCGGCGTCACCCTGCTCCTCACCCGCCGCCGCAGCGTCTGACGTTGCGGGACCCACCCGCCGCACCGTAAGGGTGCGGGAGCGGAGGGCGGGATGAGCGACTTTACCGACGGCACTTGGCAATCGGCGGACGGCCTCCGCCTCCATTATCGCGACTATTCCGGGGGCGAGGGGGCCGGAGGCGAGGGGCGGCCGCCCATCCTCTGCATTCCTGGCCTCACCCGCAATGCGCGCGACTTCGAAGGCGTCGCCGCCCGCCTTGCCGGCGACTGGCGGGTCCTCGCCCTCGATCTGCGCGGCCGCGGCGGCAGCGAGAAGGCGGCGAACAGCGCCAGCTACAATCCGCTCGTCTACCTGCAGGACGTGCAGCTCCTGCTCGGCGAGCTCGGCCTCTCGCGCGTCGTGCTGTTCGGCACCTCGCTCGGCGGCCTCGTCAGCGTCTTCCTCGCCAATGCCGCGCGTGCGCAGGTGGCGGGGCTGCTCCTCAACGACGTCGGGCCCGTCATCGAGGAGAAGGGCCTGGAGACGATCCGAACCTATGTCGGCCGCTACGAAAGCTGGCCGACCTGGGCGCACGCCGCGCGTGCGCTCAAGGAAGGGCAGGGGGATCGCTACCCCGATTGGGAAATGGACGATTGGATCGCCCACGCCAAGCGCGCCTGCCGCCTCACCGGCTCGGGCAAGATCGTGTTCGACTATGACATGGCGATCGCCGAGCCGCTCAAGGCGCCGGCGCCCGCGATGGACCTGTGGCCGGCCTTCGATGCGCTGGCGGGCATCCCCGCTCTGCTGGTGCGCGGGGCGCTGTCCGACATCCTCGCGGAGCCGACGGCGCGGGAGATGATTGCGCGTAACCCCGCCATGGAGCTCGTCACCGTTCCCCGCGTCGGCCATGCGCCCACGCTCGAGGAGCCCGAAGCCGCGGCCGGCATCGACCGCCTGCTGGAAAGGGTCGCGCGCGCCGGCGGAGGCGCGCGCG
>NZ_DASWQI010000068.1:0-35210 GCF_036403745.1 Allosphingosinicella sp. | reverse complement strand
CCAGTCTGAAAGGCGAACCATGATCGGGCCGCTGGAAGACGCAGAGGTCGGTGACGATCATGTCGACCACATTCTTGCCGGTGAGCGGCAAGGTGCAGGCGGGGATGAACTTCGGGTCGCCATTCTTGGAGGTGTGCTCCATCACCACGATGATCTTCTTGACCCCGGCGACGAGATCCATCGCGCCGCCCATCCCCTTCACCATCTTGCCCGGGATCATCCAGTTGGCGATGTCGCCGTCCTGCGACACCTCCATCGCCCCGAGCACGGTCAGGTCGATATGCCCGCCGCGGATCATCGCGAAGCTCTGCTCGGAGCCGAAATAGGAGGATGAGGCGAGCTCGGAGATCGTCTGCTTGCCGGCGTTGATGAGGTCCGGATCGACCTCGTCCTCATAGGGAAACGGGCCGATGCCGAGCATGCCGTTCTCCGACTGCAGCGTCACCTCCATCCCCGCCGGGATGTTGTTCGCGACCAAAGTCGGGATGCCGATGCCGAGATTGACATAATAGCCGTCGCGCAACTCCTGCGCGGCGCGGGCGGCCATCTGGTTACGATCCCAAGCCATTATGCCGCCTCCCGCTGCCGCACGGTGCGGAATTCGATCTTCTTGTCGTAGGGCGCGCCGTCGATCATCCGCTTCACGTAGATCGAGGGGAGGTGGATGCCGTCGGGGTTCAGGCTGCCGACGGGGACGATCTCCTCCACTTCGGCGACGCAGACGCGGCCGGCGGTGGCCATCGGCTGGTTGAAGTTGCGCGCCGTTCTGCGAAAGACGAGGTTGCCGGCCTCGTCGGCCCGCCAGCCCTTGATGACCGAGAGATCGGCGCGGATTCCGCGCTCGAGAATGTAGGTGTCGCCGTCGAAATCCTTATGCTCCTTGCCCTCGGCGACCTGGGTGCCGACGCCGGTCTTGGTGTAGAAGCCGGGGATGCCGGCGCCGCCCGCCCGGCAGCGCTCGGCGAGCGTCCCCTGCGGGCAGAATTCGACCTCGAGCTCGCCGGCGAGATATTGCCGCTCGAACTCCTTGTTCTCGCCCACATAGGAGGAGATCATCTTGCGGATCTGGCGGGTCCTCAGCAGCTTGCCGAGGCCCTCATTGTCGATGCCGGCATTGTTCGAGACGAATGTGAGGTCCTTGACCCCCGACTCTCGGATCGCGTCGATCAGCCGCTCCGGTATGCCGCACAGGCCAAAGCCGCCGGCGCAGATGGTCATGCCGTCGAACAGCAGCCCGTCCAGCGCAGCTGCGGCATCGGGATAGATTTTCTTCACGCGAAGCTCCCGTATCGTCCCGCCGCCGATAAGCGGGCGGGAAGGCCGGGGTCAACTTGAATTGCGGTTCAAGTCCGTAGTGCCTCCCCATCCGCAGCATGGGGAGGCAGGAAATTATGAGCGCAGCTTGGCGAACACTCCCTGGAGTTGCATTGCGTTGGACATGTCGCCTTCAACGCGGAGCTTGCCCTGCATGAAGGCGGTCATGCCGTCCAATTGGCCGGAGGCGAGCGCTTCCCAGTCGGTCCAGGCGATCTTGATAGTCGTGTCGGCGGGGCCGTCTTCCTCGCTGGCGTGGCCGGCGGCGCCGTCGAGCATCACCACGCCCTCGTCGCCGAAATCGATCTTCACGCGCTTGCCGGGAAGCCAGGCCTGCTTTTCATTGAGGGCCGCGGTCATTTCGCTCTTCGTCACGTCAAATCCTCCCGCTGGGGTTCGCTCCATCCCTAGTTGACGCGAACGTAAGGTCAAGCGCCTCCCGCTTCCCTTCCGCACCTGCCCCGGCTAGCGCTCGCGCCATGACAGCGAACCTCAGGAGCGGCGGCCGCATCCTTGTCGACAATTTGCTCGCGCAGGGCTGCGACCGCATCTTCACCGTGCCGGGCGAGAGCTTCCTCGCCGTCCTCGACGCACTCCACGACACGCCGGCGATCGACCTCGTCGTCTGCCGGCAGGAAGGCGGCGTCGCCTACATGGCCGAGGCGGACGGCAAGCTCACCGGCCGCCCGGGCATCGCCTTCGTCACCCGCGGGCCCGGGGCTACCAACGCCTCGATCGGCGTCCACGCCGCGTTTCAGGATTCGACGCCGATGATCCTGTTCGTCGGCGACGTCGCGCGCGGCGACCGCGACCGCGAAGGCTTCCAGGAGGTCGACTTCGCCGCCATGTTCCGCCCGCTCGCCAAATGGGCGGCGCGGATCGACGACGCCGCGCGCATCCCCGAATATGTCGCCCGCGCCTATGCGACGGCGATGGCGGGGCGGCCGGGGCCGGTGGTGCTGGCGCTGCCCGAGGACATGCTCCGCGACGAGGTCGAAGCGCTCGACCGCCCCCGCGTCGCGCCGCCGGTGCAGACGCCGGACCCGATCGCCGTCGCCACGCTGGTCGATCTCCTCAAGAACGCTTGCGCCCCCGTCGCCCTCGTCGGCGGCGCGGGCTGGGACGCGGCCGCCTCGCACCATTTCGCAGAGTTCGCCGAACGGGTCGGCCTCCCCGTCGCCTGCGCCTTCCGCCGCCAGGACGCCATCCCCAGCGCCAGCCCGATCTATGCCGGCAATCTCGGCTACGGCCCCAATCCAAAGCTCGTCCAGCGCATCCGGGACGCGGACCTCCTCCTCGTCGTCGGCCCGCGCCTCGGCGAGGCGACCACCGACGGCTACACCCTCGTCACGCCGGACCATCCCGATCAGACACTCGTCCACGTCCACCCCGATCCGAACGAACTGAACCGCGTCTACAAGACCTGCCTGCCGATCTGCGCCGACATGCGCGAGTTCGCCGAATTGCTCTCGATCTGGGAGGACGAGGTGCTCTCCTTCTCGTCCGGCGCGGAAGCCCATGCAGAGTGGCTCGCATGGTCCCAGCCCCAGCCCAGCGGTGCCACGCTCGACCTCGGGCTCTGCGTCGCCGCTTTGCGCGAGAAGCTTCCGGCCGACACCATCGTCTGCAACGGCGCCGGCAATTTCTCCGGCTGGTTCCACCGCTATTGGCGCTACGGACCCTTTCCGACCCAGCTCGCGCCCACCAACGGCTCAATGGGCTACGGCGTCCCCGCTGGAGTCGCCGCAGCGCTGCGCCACCCGGGCCGCTCGGTGCTCGTCCCGGCAGGCGACGGCGATTTCCTGATGAACGGCCAGGAGCTCGCCACCGCAATCGGCGCGGGCGCCGACATGCTGGTCCTCGTCATCGACAATGGCAGCTACGGCACCATCCGCATGCACCAGGAACGGGACTATCCCGAGCGGGTTTCCGGCACCGACCTGGCGAACCCCGATTTCGCCGCCCTCGCCCGCGCCTACGGCGCGTGGGCCGAGACGGTCGAGACCACCGAAGCCTTCGCCCCCGCCCTCGACCGCGCCCTCGCGACAAGCGGCGTCCGCCTCCTCCACCTCAAGACCGACATCGAGCAGATCAGCAACGCCACCACCATCACCCGCCTCAGGGAGCGCGCGCGGGGATAAGAGGCTCGTCCCAACTGGAACGGGAACGCCTCCGCGGCGCCGGCATCCAATCCCGGTCACCAGCGGGAGGCGGATGTGGAGCTGTACGATTGCGCATTGGGTTTCGACGCAGCGGAAGCTGCCCTCGAGGAGTTCACGGCGCCGCCACGGCGACCAGGACAGACGGAGATCGAGCGGGCGGTACGGACGCTGATCGCCGCGGCCGGGGACGATCCGGATCGCGCCGGCGTGATCGACACACCCGCCCGGGTCGCGCGGGCTTACCGCGAGTGGTTCTCCGGCTACGCGATCGACCCCGCCCGCCTGCTGGAGCGCACATTCGGCGAGGCGGAAGGCTATGACGAGACGGTGCTGCTGCGCGACATCCCGCTCGTCTCAACCTGCGAGCACCATCTCGCCCCCATCGTCGGCAAGGCGCATGTCGCCTACCGCCCGGCCGACCGCGTCGTCGGCATCTCGAAGCTGTCGCGCCTCGTTGAGGCCTATGCCCGTCGCCTGCAGCTCCAGGAGCGGCTGACGCGGCAGATCGCCACCACCCTCTACGAGACGCTCGGCGCCCGCGGCGTCGCGGTGGTGATCGAAGCCAGCCACGGCTGTATGTCGACCCGCGGCGTCAACCAGCACGGCGTCTCGATGGTGACGAAATGCTGGCTCGGCGACTTCCGCGACGACCCGGCGTTGCGCCGCGAGCTGCTGGAATCGCTCGGCGGCTGCCGCTAGCCTGAAAGGAAAGCCATGGCCGCCACCGCCCTCCTCGACCTCGCCGGGCTCCCCGACGCCGAACTCGCCCGTCGCATCGCCGCCGGCGACCGCGCCGCCGTCCGCCTCGTCACCGAGCGCAACAACCAGCGCCTGTTCCGGGCCGCCTGGTCGATCCTCAAAAACCGCGACGAAGCCGAGGATGCGGTGCAGGCCGGCTATCTGCGCGCCTTCGCCGCCATCGCGACCTTCGAGGGCCGCTCCGCTTTGTCCACCTGGCTGACGCGGATCGTCATCAACGAGGCATTGGGCCGCGCCCGCGCCGAGAAGCGCCGCCGCGCCCGGCTCGACGCCGGCTCAATCGTCCACCTCGACGAATATCGGGAGAAGCTGATGCGCGGCTCGACCTCCGCCGCGGCGCCGGACGCCGCCCTCGCGCGCGAGCAGATCCGCGCCCTCTTAGAACAGGCCGTCGCCGCCCTCCCCGATGGCTTCCGCCACGTCTTCGTGCTGCGTGAGGTCGAGGGCCTCAGCGTCGAGGAGACAGCCGAAGCGCTCTCCCTTCTCCCCGCCACCGTCAAGACGCGGCACCTGCGCGCCCGCCGCCGGCTCCAGGACGCGCTCGCGCCGGATTTGAAGGCGGCGCTGACCGGCACCTTCCCATTCGCCGGCGCGGATTGCGCGGCGATGACGGAAGCCGTGCTGGCGGCATGGCAGCCCAGCCCCTGTTGAGGCGCGCCTGTTGAGGCGCCCCTGTTGAGGCGGCGCGAGGCGCACTACATGCACGTCACGAGGAGACGCGCATGACGACTGCCACCACATCCCGCTCGGGCTACGACATCATTCCGCTGAGCGAGGCGCGCCGCGACGATTACGCGCAGGCGCTGACGCCGGAGGAGCGGCAGGTCATCCTCGACCATGGCACCGAACGGGCGTTCTGCGGCACCTTGCTCAACACCAAAACCGACGGCGTCTACGCCTGCCGGCTGTGCGGCCTGCCGCTGTTCCGTTCGGAGGGAAAGTTCGAGAGCGGCACCGGCTGGCCGAGCTTCACCCGGCCGTTCGACCCCGACCATATCCGCGAGATTTCCGACCGCAGCTGGGGGATGGTGCGCACGGAGATACGCTGCGCGCGCTGCGACGGGCACTTGGGCCACGTCTTCCCGGACGGCCCGCCGCCGACCGGCCTGCGCTACTGCCTCAACTCGGCGTCGATGGAATTCTTCGCCGAGGGCGCGGACATTCCGCAGCGGACTGAGGGGTAGGGGCGAGCCCCCTCTCCTCCCGGATCGGGGAGTGATCGAGGGTGGGCTCTTGCGGCGCCTGCGCGTTGCACGAATTCAGAAAGGCCCACCCCCAGCCCCTCCCGGAAATCCGGGAGGGGAGGGATTCAGGCGGGAGGTCGGGCCTCACAGCCCGTTGATGATGCCTTTGACCTTGCCCTTGATGTCCTGGCCGGTGCCCTTCAATTTCTGGGCGTCGCCCTCGTCGCGGACGGCGGGGTCTGAGCTGTTCTGCTTCGCCTCGCCCACGGCCTTGTTGACGTTGCCCTTCAGCCGGTCGGTGATCTCGCCCATGATGGCATACCTCTTACTCGGCCCGGACCGCACCAGCGGGCCCGGTTAACCTCGGTCAAGAACCCGGGAGCGCGTGCGGCGGTTCCGTCAGCGATTCGGCCGCGCCACGGCGTACATCTCGGCGGCGATCCGATCGTAGAGGCCGCCGGGGTCGCCATTCGCCTGATAGACGTCGAAATGGCTGCGGCCCGGCAGGAACTCGAAGCTGGAGCGGGCGCCGAGCCCGTCGAGCACCGCCTTGAGCCGGTGCGCCGGGCCGTCCAGATGGAAGGTATCCGCCGTGCCGACGAGGATGTGGATCTTGCCGTCGAGGTCCGGCTTCAGCACCGGCCAGTCGCGCCTGATGCGGTAGGCGATGTCGTAATGATCGCGCCAATAGGCCGCCACGGCGGGATCGACCGCGCCCGTCGTCCGGTCGAACAGCGGCACCGGCCGTCCGTCCGGACCCTTGGGCGAGAACACCCAGTCGAACGACGCGAACTGGCCGCCGTACGCCCCGAGCACCGCCTCCAGCTTCCCGAACTCGCGAAGGCTGGCGATCTCACGCCCCTGGTCGCGCACCAGCGGGATCGGCTTTCCGGCGGCATCGACATAAGCGTTTGCGCCAGGCGCGTAGATGTCGATGCCGGTGAAATCGTGGAAGTCACTGGGATCGGGCGACGTGGACCAGGTGCCGCCGAACAATTTCGGGTAGCGCGTCTGCAGCCACAAAGTCGCCCAGCCGCCCGAGGAATGGCCGTTGAGAAAGCGACCGCTGCTGCGCGCGTCCATCCGGTAGCTCTTTTCGAGCGACGGGATGAGCTCGCTGGTCAGCGCCTCGCCCCAGGGGCCGTTGTTGACCGAGTCGGCGAATTCGTGGGTGCCGGTGGGGGAGCTCTCGTCCAGCACCACCCAGAGCATCGGCGGCATCTTGCCCGCCGCCATGCGCCGGATCATCCGGCCCGCCGCGAAGCGCGCGCTGGCGGCGGTGCTGCCGAAGCCGCCGGTCAGGTAGGCGGTGGGATAGGTGGCGCGGCCGCGCGGATCGTAGCCCGGCGGAAGGGCGACCCAGCCGCGCATGTGGACCGGCCGGCCCCAGAAGGCGCTGAGCTTCGGGCTGACGAAATCGACCGGCTGGGCGGCCTGCCAGGCGGCGAGCGCTGGCGCCCGCTCCGCCTCCGGGAGCCTTGCGAAACTGGCGGCAGGGTCGCTCTCGGGAACCACGTCCCGCAGCACCAGCGTCGGCAGCGGGCCCGGAAGCCGCGCCTCGACGACCGGCGAGACGATGTCGCCGGCGCCGCGGCCGCCATAATTATAGTCGTGGTTGCGGTCGAGCACCGCCTGAAAGCGATAGAGGCCCGGCGCGAGCTTCGAAAAGGCCGCCGGATAGGTATCCGTATCGGCGTCGACGGTCGCCACATCCCCCGGCGAAAGGGACGCCACTTCGCGCGCGGCCACCGCGGTGTCCGTGGGGGAGAAGGGGGAGCTGTCGACTGCCTCGACCGGCTTCGCATCCGGCTGCGTCTTCTGCGCGAACACGATCACCCGCCCCGACACCGGTCCGGCGATGGTGGGTGCGACGGTGACGGGAATGGTGACCGGCTCCGCGAGCGCGGGCGCGTAGGCGAGCGTTGCCGCCGCCGCCAACATGAAGGCAACCCGCATCCCGTCCCTCCCGATCGTTTCGGGGGCGACCATCGCCGCTCCGTCCCCGCGGAGCAAGGCCCGCTAGAGCCCGAACGGATAGGTCTCGTCGTCACCCGGCCGCTGCTCGCCCGGGAGCGGCGTCACCGCCTCCGTCTCATCGAACCAGACGTAGGCGTCGAACTGCCTCGGCAGCGTCGCCTCGGAATAATGGCTCCAGCGCTCGGTCGCGGGGCGGTAGATGACGCCGATGAAGCGCTCCAGCCGGGGCGTCCTCAGCGCCTCTCCCAATTCCGGGCTAAGCACCCCCTCGCGCAGGTCGAGGAGGAAGCGCGGCACGCCGCTGTCGTGGCACATGCGCTCATGGCTGTCGGGGAGTGATGGCCGCACCTTCATCACCTCCATCGGCTTGTCCCAATCGTCGGCGGCGGCCACCGTGCCCGTGTGGGTGCCGAAGCCGATCAGCCGCGCCTCGTCGCCGAACCTGTCCTTGGCGAGCTGGCCGATGTTCAACTCTTTGCGCACTTCGCCCATTTCGGTGAAGCGGGCGTTGCCGATATGGCTGTTATGCGCCCAGACGACGGCCTTCGCGTCAGGGCCCTTCGCGTCGAGGATCTGGCACAAGGTCTCGAACATGTGGGTGTCGCGCAGATTCCAGCTCTCTGCGGAGCCGTGGTACATCACCCGGTAGTAGCGCTCGGCGTCGGCGATGAGACGGGCGTTGCCGGCCGCGTCGAGCCACTCGTCGCATTCCTCGCTCATGCAGTCCATGCGGCGCTCCATCAGCTCCTTCAGCATCTGGACGGCGCCCGCCTCGCAGCGGCCATAGCCCTCGCTGAGCGCGATGCGGCCATAGGCGGCGGGATCGTCGCTCCACGGCTCAAGGCAGCCGTAGTGCCGCCGCGCCACCCGCGCCGCCTCGGGATCCGCCTGCTCCAGGAAATCCACGACGGCGCGGATCGAGCCGCCGAGATTGTAGAGGTCGAGCCCGTAAAAGCCGGCCATCGCCTCATAGGGCTGCGCCTTGTTGTGCCGGCGCATCCAGCGGATGAAGGCGTCGACCTCCTCGTTGCGCCACATCCAGGTCGGGAAACGCTCGAACGCCGCATCCTCGCCCTCCCGCTTGCCGCGGTGGCGCACGTAGCGGTCCACCGACGCCGCATCGGGCCAGTCGGCCTCCACGGCGACGATATTGAAGCCATGCGCGTCGATCAGCCGCCGCGTAATCGCCGCGCGGGCGCGGTAGAATTCGGACGTGCCGTGGCTCGCCTCGCCGAGCAGCACCACCCGCGCGTCTGCGAAGCGGTCGAAGAGGGCGCCGAAGCCGGAGTCGGCAAGGTCCGGCAGCGGCTCGGCTGCGGCGGCGATCAGGTCTGGCAGCGGCCTTGGCGCCTCGGCCTTGTCGCTCCACCCCTCCTTCCCGATCAGCGGCACGAAGCGGACCGGGCCCAGATCTTCTTCTTTGGTTTCTGTTTCGGACATGCGGGTCACCTTGATGAGCTTCTGGACGGTGTCGGGTTCGCCGACCGGCATGACGAGGATGCCGCCGACGGCGAGCTGGGCGAGGAGCGGCTTCGGCACGTGGCGGCCGCTGGCGGCGACGAGGATCGCCTCAAACGGCGCCTCCCCCGCCACCCCGGCGCTGCCGTCCCCCTCGACGATTCGGACGTTGGTGCAGCCGAGCGCCGCCAGCCGCTCCCGCGCCAAAGCGGCGAGCTGCGGATGCCGCTCGACCGAGACAACCTCCTCGGCGATGTGGCCCAATATAGCCGCCGCGTAGCCCGAGCCGCCGCCGATCTCGAGCACCCGCTCGCCCGGCCCGACCTCCGCCGCCGCGATCATCAGCGCGACAATGTAGGGCTGCGACACGGTCTGCCCCGCCTCGATCGGCAGCGGCGCGTCCTCATAGGCGAAGTCGCGCGCCGCCTCCGGCACGAACAGCTCGCGCGGGACGGCGCGGAAGGCGGCGAGCAGGCGCCGGTCGCTTATGCCCCGCGCCTTCAGCTGGCGCGCGACCATCTCCTCGCGCAGGGCGGCGAAACCGGCCATGCGACCTTAACCTGCCGGCGGGGCCGCCGTTCCGCTTGCGGGGCGGGCGCGATGCGGCCATCCCGCCACCATGCTTCCGGTTCAGCCCTGCGCGGTCGTCGCCCGCTATCCCCACGACCCGAAGGCTTTCACGCAGGGGCTGTTCTGGCGCAGCGGGTTGCTGTTCGAAAGCACCGGTCTCGTCGGCCGCTCCACCGTCCGCCACGTCCGCCTCGAGGACGGCAAGGTGCTGCGCAGCGCCAAATTCCCCCGCGACATGTTCGGCGAAGGCATCGCCCCGTGGAACGACGAGGTCGTCGGGGTCACCTATCAGGGTGGGCAGGGCTTGAGGTGGGATGCGGAAACGCTTGCGGAAACGGGCCGCTTCACCTTCGAGGGCGAAGGCTGGGGCCTCGCCTCGAACGAGCACAGCCTGATCCTCAGCGACGGGACGCCCGTGCTGCGCTTCCTCGATCCCGCGACGATGGCGGTGCGGCGGCGGCTTCCCGTCACCGCGGGCGGGCGCCCCCTCCCATGGCTCAACGCGCTGGCCTGGCGCCGGGGGGGGATTCTCGCCAACGTCCTCACCCTCCCCGCCGTGGCGCGGATCGATCCCGCCACAGGGATCGTACGCGGCTGGATCGATCTTGCGCCGCTGGTCGCCGAATGCGGCGGGGGCGATCCGGAGAAGGTCGCGAACGGCCTTGCCTGGGACGAGGAGGGCGCGCGCCTGTTCGTCACCGGCAAGAACTGGCCGTGGCTTTACGAGATCGCCATCGACTGACGCAGCCGCGCCGCCTGTGCCGCGAGCAGAGCGGCGCGGTGCGGATCCAGCTCCGGCGCCGACAGGAGCGGCGCGGCGATGCGGAGCGCCGCCTCCCGGTTGCCGCGCGCGACGGCGAGGGCGGCGTCGGCGAGGAAGCGGTAGCCGAGGCCGGACGGATGGTGCAGCGCCCCCAAGTTCGCGCCGACGCCGCCCAGCAGCGCACCCATGCGCGGCCCCCGGGACAGGCTGAAGTCCGGATGGGCGAGCAGCCGCCGCGCCTCGTCGAGCGCCGTCGCGCGCCGCGACAGGGCCTGCGCCGCAAACCATGTGTCGAGCGCGGCAGGATGCGCCCGCCACGCCGCGTGAAAAGCGGCGAGCGCCTCGGCCCGTTCGGGAAGATCGCTATGGGCGAGCGCCCGCAGCGCGCCCTCCCGCTCGGTCATGGTCGGCCCGCTTTCCAGCTGCGCCAGAGCCAGCGCGCCGGCACCCGCCGCTCCTCCCGAGACGAGATAATCGAGTGCCAGGTTGCGCAGCGCCCTTGCGCCAGCATCCCGCGCTGGGGCCGCCTGGACCGTCCGCCACGTCACTTCCAGCCCCTCGCCGAGCGTGCGGCGAAGGCGGGCGAGCCCCGACTGCACGGCGCCCGGGTCGAACGGCCGCATCCGCGCGGCGACCTCGCTCCAGTGCGGCAGGTCGACCAGCCGCGCGATGAGCGCCCGGTCCTCGTCGGCGACCGCGCTCCCAACCGCGTCGACGACCAGCGACCGGTCCGCCTGCCCCAGCACCGCCATCGCCATCAGCGTCTGCATGGCGTGCCACCGCTCGAGGGCATCGCCCTCTCCACCGGCAACGCGGGCGAGGGCGTCGCAATCCTCCGGCAGCGCGGGGAGCAGCGGCGGCATCTCCACCGCGTCCAGCCAACGGTCTATTCCCGCCAGGTCCCCGTGCTCCGCCATCGCGCCCAGGAAATCGTCCCAAGTGACCGCGCTTCCGTCGAAACGGTCGAAGAAGCCGCTCGCCGCTCGGCGGAAACCCTCCGCGCCGAGCCTAGCCTCGACCATGCGCACGACCTCCGCCGCCTTGGTGTAGGTAGCGCGGCTGAAGAGCGCGCCGATCTCCGTGTAGAGCGACGGCCGCACGGGCGCCCCGCCCTGCGCATTCCCGGCGCCGAGCACGCGCACGTCGTCGATCCGCCGCGCCGCCGCCGAACCGCGCGACGCCTGGAACGCCTGGTCGCGAAAGACGGTGAAGCCCTCCTTCCAGCCGAGATCGAACCACTCGCGGATGGTGACCCGGTTGCCCGACCAATTGTGGAGATATTCGTGGCCTACCAGCATGGCGACGATCTCGCGCGCGCCGTCCGTCGCCACGTCGGGATCGACGAGGATCGCCTGGTCGAAGAAGAGCAGCCCCTTATTCTCCATCGCGCCCGAACGGAATCCCGGGACGATTGCGAGGTTCAGGACATCGAGATCATATTGGCGGCCATAGGCCAGCTCGTCCCACGCCATCGCCTCGATGAGAACGGCAAGCGCGTCGCTAGTGCCTTCATGGTCGGCCTTCGTCGCCCAGCAGGCGACCTCGACGGGCCTTCCCGAGCGGGTGGTGAAGGCGCCGCGCCGTGCGGTGAGGCGGCCCGCGAGGAGCGCGAACAGATAGCAGGGCTTGGGCCAGGGATCCTCCCACGCCGTCCAATGCCGCCCGTCGTCAAGCTCGCCCGCACCGGCTGGGTTGCCGTTGGAGAGGAGCACCGGAAAACGGATACGGTCGGCGGTCAGCTTCACGCTGTAGCGGCTGAGGATGTCCGGCCGATCGGCGAAGAAGGTGATGCGGCGAAAGCCCTGCGGCTCGCAATGCGTGGCGAGCAGCTCCGCGCAGGCGAAGAGGCCGCTCTGCACCCCGTCGGCCGCCGGGGCGCACTCGACCAAAGTCTCGACGACGGCCTCATCCGCGGCGAGACGGATGGTGAGGCCGGTCCGCTCCAGCTTGTGCGCAGCAGCCTTGCCGTCGACGCTGACCGAGAGCAGCTTCAGCCCCTCGCCGTCGAGCCGCAGCGGCGCCGAATGCGCGCCGTTGCGCCGCACGCGGAGCCGGGCACGGATGCGGGTGCGCAGCGGATCGAGGTCGATATCGAGCGCGATCTCCGGGACCAGCCACGCCGGCGGCGACCAATCGGCGCGACGCACGGGCGCAGGCGCGGCAGGCCGGACCGCCACCGCTCAGGCAGGCCCGGAGGCGCCGTTGAGCGCCGCCTTCGCCGCATCCCAGTGACGGCCGTCGAAGGGGGTGACGGTGGCGCTGAGCGCGGACACGTCGTCCAGCGCCTTGAAATTGACGCTCCACGCCTCCGGGTGCGAGCGCGGCTGGTAGAAGCTCTTGATCCCGCAGACCGAGCAGAAGAGGTGCTCGGCGGCGCCGGTGCCGAACCGGTAACTGGTCAGGGCCTCCCGCCCCGACAGCAGCCTGAAATCCGCATGCGGCACGATCAGGTGCAGGAAGCCGGTGGCGGCGCAGATCGAGCAATTGCAGTCGAGCAGCGCCACCCCGGGCGCCACATCGGCCTCGAAGCGTACCGCCTTGCAATGGCAGCCGCCGGTCACGGTCACGAAATCGCTCATCGCCCCTTGGTGGCAGAGCGCGCGCCGCCGGCAAAGCCCCCGCGTGACGCGCCGCCCCGTACCGTGCATAACGGCAGCGGAATGTATTCGGGAGGCAGGTATGCGGACGAAATTGCTGGTGGGAATGGGTGTGGCGGCAATCGCCTGCGCGGCCGTCGCGGCGCCGAAGATCAACTTTGCGTCCGTCCTCGCCGCCCCCGACCGGCCGGACGCCGACAAGGTCCGCGACGCCGACCGTAAGCCGGCCGAAGTGATGGCGTTCGCCGGCGTCAAGGCGGGCGACAAGATTGCGGAACTTGCCCCGGGCGGCGGCTATTTCACCCGCCTCCTGAGCGGCGCCGTCGGCCCCAAGGGAGTCGTCTACGCGATCGCCCGCCAGGCCTCGCCCGCCCTCCAGGCGATCGCCGACGCGCACCCGAACGTGAAGATCGCCGTCTCCCCGCCCGGCACGATCGGCGCGCCGGAGCCGGTCGACATCGTCTGGACGACGCTCAACTATCACGACTTCAAGAACGTGAAGGTCGGCGACAGCGACGGCGCGGCTTTCTACAATCAGGCGGCTTTCAAGGCGCTGAAGCCGGGCGGCACCTATTTCATCGTCGACCATGAAGCGGGCAAGGGCGTCGGCGCCACCGTCACCTCGACCCTGCACCGCATCGAAGGCGCGACCGTGCGCCGCGAGGTGGAGAGCGCCGGCTTCAAGTTCGACGGCGAGAGCCCGCTGCTGCGCCACGCTGCCGACGACCACAGCCAGCGCGTCATCGAAACCGGCATCCGCGGCAAGACCGACCAGTTCGTCTACCGCTTCAGGAAGCCCAAATAGCGCCGCTCCGCGCCTGCTGACCGGCCGGGACGGGCGCCCCTCCCAGCGCTTCCGACGGGGCTCGACTCGGGCGCCGGGACCGCCTCTGCGCGTCCGTGCGCCGCGACGGCCGGCCCGCACGCCGGCGGCCGCCCCGGGTCGCGTGGCAGCTAAGACATTGCACCGGGTCGATCTTCTCCAGTTGCGTCATCTAAACTCGACGGGGCTTGGCGATACTTTAAAAATAACCTATGTTCGGCTCACGATCATCAGTCGCTCTGAAGGGGAGATCGACTATGTCATTCACCCGCTATCTTCTCGCTACAGCTTGCGTCACCGCGGCGGCTGCCTTTGGATTGTCAAACGCCGGTCAGGCGCAAAGCGTGCCGACCGATCCAGCACCTGGTAATTGCCAGATCTCCTCCGGAAATTTTGCCGCGATGTTCGAGGGCGGCGTTGTTAAGCTCAACGGCGTGGTCAAACCCGCCAACTCTACTACGGCTTTCCCGCTGAATTTCTGCCCGTTCTTCGACTGGTCCGAACAAATGTTCCTGTGGATGACTTCGCCGGCGCCGCGGCGTTACGGCGGCGGATCACGCGTGATGTTCTCGCCTCAATTCTTCACGGTGACCCCCGCCGGCGCCGACGGCCGCCGCACGTTCCTCAGGAACGAGGCCGGGCAACCGCTGCGCATGTTCCTGCGCGCGACCGAGCTCGGCCCGCACATGCGGCCGGCGCTGTTCTCCCGGACCGGCCAGGTGATCGAGGTCCAGAAGTCCGATCCGTCGCGCCCGGTCCCCCCGGTCGTGCGCCTCCAGTCGGGGCAGACGGCGCGGATCGCCGATGTCCGTACCGGGCCTGCCGGCAGCCTCCAGTTCCTCGACCTCGCAGGCAAGATCCTCCCGGTGCGGCGGCTCCAGCTGCCGGAGATGCAACGGACCTTCCTCCAGCTCGAGGGCAAGCGTGTTCCCGTCCTCCCCGTCGCTGCCGTCAAGGACGCGATCCAGGCCCGCAAGTTCGTGTTCCACGGAGTTCCGATCTTCCTCGACAACGCCGGTAACGTCATCGACGTGGAGCCGGGGCAGGCCGATTTCGGCGTGCTCCTCTCGCAGAATGGATCGCTGATCTACTACATCACGGTCGTCAACGACGTCTACGCCTACCACCGGACGATGCAGCCGTTGGACATCCCCAACCCCGGGAGCCTCAATTTCCCGCTGACCTCCACCGACGCCGCCGCCGTCGTCTCGTTCGCGAGCGCGCACGGCTTCACCATTCAGGACCCGGATGCGCTCGCCGTGGAAAGCAAGAGCAGCTGGATTCAGGCGAGCGCAGTCTCCAATCCGGCCGACTACATCCAGGTCCAGGCGGTGGTCCCGACTTTCAACAAGTCCGTCGCGAGCGAATGGGTTCCGGACGGGGGCCACCAGACCGTGACGCTGGTGATGGTCGGCTTCCATGTCGTCGGCAGCGCCAACGGCCACGGTGAGATGATCTGGGGCACGTTTGAGCATCTCGGCAACGCCCCGAACGCCTCCTACACTTACACAGCGACCGGCAACGTCACCAAGACGGTTCCGCAAAACACCGTCGGCGCCTGGATGTTCACCCCCAGCGGCGCAGGCCAGCCGTTCAACGTCTCCCACGCCCACTGGGACGAACCGACCGGCAAGATCAAGGGCGTCCCGAACGGCTCGCCGGTGGCACCGACGCCGGTCCTGCGCACCAACCCGTGGGGCATGCCGGGAAACAGCCCCGGGACGAACACGCAGGTGATCGGCGCGAATGCCAGCGTTATCGCGCAGCTGATCGGCGGCGACGTCCGCGCCAAGTACTTTCAGCTCGGAACGACGTGGACGGCCGGCGGCCAAGCACCGGGCAACAACAACCAGGTCGGCACTAACCATCTCGCCAACGCGACAATCGAGACCTTCGTCCAAGCGAACCCGTTTTCGAATCCGCCAACACCAAGCTCGAACTGTTTCTCCTGCCACGGCACCAACAGCGTGCTGGTCAGCCACATCTACACGGACCTGAAGCCGCTCTTCTGAGGGAGCGCCGGCGGCCTCAGCCGCGGTTGCGCACGTAACTCCCCGGCGCCGGCTCGATCACCGTGAGCTTGCCGTCGCCGGGAGTGCGCGCCGGCACCTTCGGCGCCTTGCCGCCGTCGGACAGCAGAGTCTGCCACCAGGGCCACCAGCTGCCCTCGCGCTTGTCGGCGCCTTCCAGCCATTGCTCGGCCGTGTCGGGGAGGGCGTCGTTCACCCAAAACCCGTGCTTGTTGGCACTCGGCGGGTTGATGACGCCGGCATTGTGGCCGCTGCCGCCGAGGAGGAAGCGCACCGGGCCGCCGAACAGCCTGGCGCTTCCGTAGGTGGCGTTCCAGGCGGAGACGTGGTCGTCCTTGAGGCTGATCGCGGTGAGCGGCGTCTTCACGGCCCCGAGGTCGATCGGCACGCCGTCCACCACCAGTGCCCCCGGCCGCGTCAGCGCATTGTCGCGCAGCACGTCGTGGGCCCAGCCCAGGAGGAAGGCGCGCGGAATGTGGGCGCCGTCGGCGAACCAGTAGAGGATGTCCGAGGGCGGCGCCTCCTGGTCGAGGAGGTAGTGGTTCACGACCGACGACCAGATGAGGTCGTTCGCCCGCACCGCCGAGAACAAAGCCTGCAGGTCCTGCGCGGCCATGAAGCCCTTGTGGAGGAGGTGGCGCTCCATCGCGCGCAGCTGCTCGGGCTCGGTGAAGGTCGCCCAGGTGCCGAGCTGCGAGAAATCGAACAATGTGCCGATGGTCGTCGCGGAGGCGACGCGGTCCCCCTGCCCCTTCGCCGCGAGGTAGGCGAGCGCGATGCCGACCAGGGTTCCCCCCATGCAGAAGCCGAACATGTCGACCTCCCGCTCGCCGGTCGCCTGCTCGATCGCATCGAGGGCGGCGACGGGGCCGAGCTTGATGTAATCGGCGAGGCCCATGTCCGCCAGCTCGGCGCCGGGATTGATCCACGAGACGACGAAGACGGTGTGGCCCTGCTCCACCAGCCAGCGGATCAGGCTCGACTTGGGCTGCAGGTCGAGGAGGTAATATTTGTTCACCAGCGGCGGCACGTAGAGGATCGGCCGCTTCCACACCTGCTCCGTCGCCGGCGCGTATTGGATGAGCTGCATCACGGCGTTCTGGTAGACGATTGAGCCGGGGGTCGCTGCGATGTTGACGCCGAGCTCGAAATCGTCGGCCGAGCGCCGCCGCACCATGCCGCCGTCCTCGGCCGCGTCGGCGAGGAGGTTGGCGAGGCCGGTCAAAAGGCTTAGCGAGCCGGTGTCGATCGCCTTGCGGATCGCCTCCGGGTTGGTGAAGGCGAAGTTCGCCGGCGACAGCGCGTTGAGATATTGCTGGGTGAAGAACTCGACCTTGGTGCGCGTCGCCTCGTCTAGGTCCGAACCTTCGACGAGCTCCATCGCGCGGCGGGCGGTGAGCAGATAGGCCTGCTTGAGATAGTCGAACACCGGCTCCTGCGACCATGCGGGGTCCTTGAAGCGCCGGTCGCCGCGCTCCGGCTCGGCGGCCGGGGCCGGCTTCGCCCCCGCCAGCCGCGCCGCCGCCTGGCCCCACAATGTCATCCAGTCCGCCGCCGCCTTCTGCTGGGCGCGCATCATCTCGTGCGGGTGGGTGAAGAGGTGTCCCGCGAAGACGCCGAAGGCGCGCGCCGGCGCGGCGGGATCATAGGCCTGCGGCACATGCGGATCGGCCGCCCGCTCCACAGCGCTGCCGCCGAGGCGGATCGCGTTGGCGACGATCTGGCCCCAGGCGTCGGCCAGTTCGGACGGGCTCGGAATGCTCTCGGGGAGCTTGAAGACGGGATTGGCAGGGCTGTCGGTCATTCTCGCCCCTTAGCACTTCGCAAGAGCGCGTCACCCCGGCAAAGGCCCGGCCGACGCGAGGCGCTTACAGCGCCATCAGCTCCTCGAGCGCGCCGCAGTCGCGGGGGGTGACGTAGAGGAAGAGCATCGCCCGGTCGGCGTTGCGAGCGGCCCAGCCCGCCTGCGGGTCGGCCGGCGTGCGGAAATCCGCATTTTGCGGCGCAGCAATCAGGTCGATCTCGGCGCCGGTCGCGGCCGCCTCAGCCGTGAACATGATCTCTTCCTCTTGAAACGGGGTAAGCTTCCCTCGCATAAGCAAGGGCGCGGTGCCACGGGCAAGATGCCGGAACCGTTGTGCGGATTTTCGCATACCCCTCCGGGGGAGGTACCGATGGCCGATTTCGACTGGAACGACCTTCGCGCCTTCCTCGCCGTTGCGCGGACGGGCCGGCTGACCGCCGCCGCCGCCCGCCTCGGGCTCGACCATTCCACCTTGTCGCGCCGCATTGCCGGGCTGGAGCACGGCCTCAAGGCCAAGCTCTTCGACCGCAGCCCGACCGGCTATACCCTCACCGACGACGGTGCCCGCCTGCTCCCGATGGCCGAGGAGATGGAGCGGCTCGCCATCGGCGCGGGCGAAGCCGTCGGCGGCACCGCGGCCAGCGTCGAGGGGGTGGTGCGGATCGGCTCGCCGGAGGGCTTCGGCAGCTGGTTCCTCGCGCCGCGCATTGCCACCCTCACCGAAACCTTCCCGCAGCTGCGCGTCCAGCTCGTCGCGGCGTCCTCCCTGTTCAGCCTCTCGAAGCGGGATGCCGACATCCTCGTCTCCGTCTCGCGCCCGCAGGACGGGCGGCTCACCGTCAGCCGCCTGATCGACTACGATCTCGGCCTCTACGCCGCCCCCGCCTATCTCGCGCCGCGCGCGCAGATCGCCGCGGCGGCCGACCTCAAGGGCCATCGCTTCGTCACCTATATCGAGGATTTGCTCCACTTTCCCGAGCTCGACTTCATCCGCCAGGTCGCGCCGGAAGGCTGCACCGCGCTCGAAAGCTCGAACCTCGTCGCCCAGCTGCGCGCCACCCTCGCCGGCGCCGGCCTGTGCGTCCTCCCCGCCTTCCTCGCCGCCGGGGATCCGCGCCTCGTCCGCATCCTCCCGGATCACGTGACGCTGACCCGGAGCCTGTGGCTCATCGTCCACCAGGACCTCGCGGAACTGGCGCGGGTGAAGGCGGTCGTCCGGTTTATCCGGGAAGCGGTCGACGCGGAGAGGGCGCTGTTCAAGCTGGGCTGACGCTCCGTTACCCCGCGCCTTGACACCCTCCGCCGGCCCGGCCAGCCTCCGCGGCAAAACAAGGGGAGAGAGACATGCCTGACATCGACGCCGCGCCGGTGGCGCCCGCCAATCCCGCCGCCCTCGGCCTGGTCGGCTTCGGCCTCACCACCATCCTCCTCAGCCTGATCAACGCGGGGGTGCTTCCCGCGGGCGGCGAAGGCGTCGTCATTCCCATGGCGCTGGCTTATGGCGGGCTGATCCAGATCATCGCGGGGATGATGGAATTCCGGGTCGGCAATACGTTCGGCATGACCGCCTTCCTCTCCTACGGCGCCTTCTGGTGGTGGTTCGCCTTCCTGCTCATCTTCGCCAAGGCGGGCGTGATCGACATCAGCCAGGCCGGCCCGACGGTCGGCGTCGCTTTGCTCCTCTGGGGCCTCCTCACTTTGTACCTGTGGATCGGCACCTTCCGGCTGCCCAAGATCCTGTTCCTGATCTTCCTGGCGCTCTGGATCACCTTTGCGCTGCTCGGCCTTGCGCCGGTGCTCGGCGCGCCGGCCCTCGCCCGCGCCGGCGGTTGGCTGGGCCTGCTGACCGGCCTGATGGCGGTCTATGGCAGCTTCGGCATCGTCACCAACGCCACCTGGGGGCGCAACGTCGTTCCGCTCGGCGAGGTGCCCTTCGTCTCCGGCTGATGAACCGCGGGGCGCGGTATTCTTCCAGCCCGCCGGCGGCTGGGTCAGGCACTAGCGGCGCCGCGGCTCGCAGGCGATTCCGTCCCCGTCTCCGTCCATTTCGGGGCGATAGCCGGGCTGGCCCGCGTAGATGGGGGCCGCGCCCGCGGCGCGCGCCGCGTTGCACCCGGAATAATAGACGGAAGCCTCGATTCGCGATCGCTCGGGCGCTGCTCCGGCCCCGGCGTCCGATGCGACGCGCACGCCGGTAGGTCCGCCGGCCCGCGGCGGCGCAGTCGACTGCCAGGCCGCGACGAATGCGGCCGCGGCCCCGGCGGCCAGCAGCAAGGGAAAGCTCTTTTCCACCGGCGGCAGGATAGACCGGCCGTGTCACCGCGAAGTTAACCCGCCGCGGCGGCTTTCGTCACTCCACGGTCACGCTCTTGGCGAGGTTCCTCGGCTGGTCGACGTCCGTCCCCTTCGCCACCGCGACGTGATAGGCGAGGAGCTGGACCGGGATCGCATAGACGAGCGGCGCGATCAGCGGGTGGACCTTTGGCATTTCGAGGCTCGCGACGAGCCGGTCGTCGGTCGCCGCCGCCAGCCCCTCGGCGTCGGAGATGAGCAGAACCCGCCCGCCCCGCGCCTGGACTTCGTGCATGTTGGAGATGGTCTTCTCGAACAAAGGCCCCGACGGCGCCAGCACGATCACCGGCACATTGTCGTCGATGAGCGCGATCGGCCCGTGCTTCATCTCGCCGGCGGCATAGCCCTCGGCGTGGATGTAGCTGATCTCCTTCAGCTTCAGCGCGCCCTCGAGCGCCATCGGATAATCGATCCCGCGGCCGAGATAGAGGACGTCGCGGGCCCGGGCGATGAACGGCGCGATGCGCTGGATTTCCTCGTCATGGTCGAGCGCCGCGTTCATCGCCGCCGGCGCCTCGGAGAGGTGCTCGACGATCTCGCGCTCCTCCGCTTCGGTGAGCCGCCCCTTGTCGCGCGCGACCTTGGCGGCGAGCGCGGCGAGCACGGCGAGCTGGCAGGTGAAGGCCTTGGTCGACGCCACCCCGATCTCCGGCCCGGCATGGGTCGGCAGCAGCAAATCCGCCTCGCGCGCCATCGACGAAGTCGGCACGTTCACCACCACCGCGATCCGCTGCCCTTCCGAGCGGGCGTGCCTGAGCGCCGCCAGCGTGTCCGCCGTTTCGCCGGACTGCGAGATGAAGAGGGCGAGCCCGCCCGGCTCCAGCACCGGCTCGCGGTATCGGAATTCCGACGCGATATCGAGTTCGACGGGCACCCGCGCGAACTGCTCGAACCAGTATTTCGCGACCATGCCGGCATAATAAGAGGTGCCGCAGGCGACGATGGTGATGCGCGGTACGTCGGCGAACGACCAGTCGATGTCCGGCAGCGCGACCTTCTGCTCGAAGGGGCGGAGATAGGATTGCAGCGTCTGCGCGACGACGATCGGCTGCTCGAAAATCTCCTTCTGCATGAAGTGGCGGTGATTGCCCTTCTCGATCCGCGCCGCCGACGCGCCAGAGTGGACGATCGGCCGCTCCACCGGCTCGTTGGCGCGGTTGAAGAGCGAGGCACCGTCGCGGCTGACGATCGCCCAATCCCCTTCCTCGAGGTAAGCGATCTTCTGCGTCAGCCCGGCCAGCGCCAGCGCGTCGGAGCCGAGATAGGTCTCGCCCTCGCCATAGCCGACGGTCAGCGGCGCCCCCATCCGCGCACCGATCAGCAGATCGGGATAATCGCGGAACAGGATGGTGATGGCGAACGCCCCATGGAGCCGCGGCAGCACGGCCGCGACCGCGTCCTGCGGCGCCTTGCCCTGCTTCAATTGATGGTCGACGAGGTGGGCGACGACCTCGCTGTCGGTCTCGCTCTCGAACGTCCGGCCTTCGGCGATCATCTCTTCGCGCAAGGGCCGGAAATTCTCGATGATGCCGTTATGGACGAGCGCCACCCCGTCGACGATGTGTGGGTGCGCATTCCCCAGCGTCGGCGCGCCGTGGGTCGCCCAGCGCGTGTGGGCGATGCCGACGGTGCCGGAGAGCGGATGTCCGGCAAGCTCGCGCGCCAGATTGTCGAGCTTCCCTTCGGCCCGCCGCCGTTCGAGCTTGCCGTCGACGATCGTGCAGATCCCCGCCGAATCGTAACCGCGATATTCGAGGCGCCGCAGCCCCTGCAGCAGCCGCTCCGCCACCGGCTCGCGCCCGATAATCCCGACAATCCCGCACATATCCCGCTCACTTCACGCTTGAATTTGCGCCGGCTCTAGAGCGCTTCGCGCCGGCGTGCCAGTGGGGCGCGGGTGCCGCTCCATGCGGCTTGCGCCCGCCCGCCCCGCGCGCCACACTCCGCCACGTGGGGAGGGCTATCAATGTCGAACAACAAGCTGAAAGCCGCGGCGAGGTCGATTGCTGCGCTGGCGCTGGCTGGGAGCTTCGTCTGCGCACCGGCGCCGGCGTCGGCCACTGAGACGCCGTCATCGCCCGCCGACCGCCAGCGCCTCGTCTCGCTCGCCCACAAGCTCGAACAGACTCCGCTCGACCCGGCCCTCAAGGACGACCGCGCCTGGGCGATAGAGTGGCTCACCAATGTGCCCGACATTGCCGTGGAGATATGTTCGGAGCCGCTCGGGGGGCTCGTGCAGTCCAAATACCGCTACGCACCCGAGATCGTCGTCCAGGACATGTTTTCGATGGCCGCATTCCAGATCGAGCATCCGAAGAGCGCCACCGACCTTGCCGCGCAACAGCTGGCCGGCGTGCAGGGCGCGCTCAAGGTGTATCGCGCCATCCTCAAGGACAAGCCCAATGCGAGGTCGCCGGCCCTGGACACGTTGCTCCAGACCGAGGCGATGGGCGGCCTCCCGGATTTCGCCCGCAAGGCCTGGCTCGCCTGCGCCGCGCACAAGGCCAAGAAATGAAGGGGCCGGTCACGGTGCCTCGCGCCGCCGCGCGCCTCTAAAGGTCCGCAGCAGGCCGAGGCCGACCAGCACGGCCCCCGCCGCCAGCGAAACGCCCAGCAGCAGCGTCAGCATCGCATCGCTCCATCCCGGCCACAGCAAAGCCGCGGTCGCCGCCGCCCACAATGTCGCGAGCGCCGGCAGCCACGCGCCGTAGTCGCGCACCCGGAAGGGGTGGACGAAGTGCACCGGCGCGAAGGTGAGAAGCGCGAGCAAGCACACCACCACTGCCCCGGCGCCCGTTCCCGGCCGGCCCACGAAAAGATAGAGCGCGGCGACGTGCCACAAGCTCGGGAAGCCGCGGAAATAATTGTCCTCAGTCTTGAGATCTCGCCGCGTGAAATTGTAGAGCGCGGAGACGAGGATCGCCCCCGCAAGCCACGGCGCCGCGGCGGCCGGGATCAGCCCTGATCGCCAAAGGAACACCGCTGGCACGAACACATAAGTGAGATAGTCGACAATGAGATCGAGGCTGTCGCCGTCGATCCGCGCCGCCCGCGTCTTGACGTGCGCCCACCGCGCCAGCGAGCCGTCCACGCCGTCCACCACCAAGGCCGCCACCAGCCACAGCAAGGCGCGCCGCCACTGCCCCTCGAACGTCGCCATCAGCGCAAGAAAGGCGATGACGGCACCCGTCGCGGTGAAGGCGTGCACCGCCCACGCCAGCGCCGCCTGCCGCCTCAGGGGCGTATCGGGCGCGTCAGGATCGATGTGGACGGTCATTTCGTTACGGGACGCGAACTCCCGCCGCGCCAGACCTGTTCCGGGAGCCCCGCTACCCCACGTTATCCCGGTCAGCTCCGCCACCCTCCGATTGGAGTCGGCGAAGAGCGGCGCCAGCGCCCGGCGGAGCCCCGGATCGCGGCGGGTATGCGCCGGCTTACGGGACCGCGGCCATGGCGCCGCGCCGGTGCATTCCGGCTAATGGAGCGTAGCGGGACCCTTTGCTGGCCTGAACGGGACGTAGTTTTGCGTTCATGCAACCTCCCGCGCCGTGGCCCTTTGTATCGGCGGCGCCGTGTAGGAGGCGCTTCGATCAAGCGAGGTTGTTATGAAAAAGATTCTGGCAGTTGCTCTCGCGGCAGGCGCCGCGCTCGTCGCGGTTGCTCCCGCCGATGCCGCACAGGGCTGCGGGCGCGGGTTCCATCGCGGACCCGCCGGCCATTGCCGGCCGAACCGCGGGCCGGCCGTCGTACGGGTGGCGTCGGGCGGCCTGGTCATCGGCAACTTCTACAGCGGCCGCGGCTATTGGGACGGCCAGCGTTACTACCAGCATCGCTACCGGCAGCGGAACGGCTGGCGCTACCGGTAATCGGCTCCGTTCGCACCCGTGCGGGCTCCGGGTGGAACGGCCGGGGCCCGCTTGCGGCGATTGACGGGAGCAAATCGCGGTCGCGGCGACGCAATGGGACAGGCTCCTCCCCTCCGCGCTACCGCCCCGGCGGCCGAAACGTGATCAGCCAGTAATCCGGCACCGCGTTGAGGCGCAGCGGGAGGTTGCTCGTGCCGACGCCGCCCGAGACGATGATCGTCTTGCCGCCGGGCTCGTCGTAGCGTCCGCAGGCGTAGCGGATCGGGTGCTTGTAGGGGAGGTAGAGGGGGCCGATGAACGGCAAGGCGATCTGGCCGCAATGGGTGTGGCCGGCGAGGAACGGCGCCGCGGGGGTGGCGCCGCGCTTGAACGGCACCGCGCCGTGGCTGAGCAGGATCAGCGGCCCGCCGAGCGGCGCGGCCGCGGCGAGGGTGGCGGCGACGTCGTCATGGCCGGTATACGCGTCGTCGATGCCGCCGATGGTGACCGGGCCGCGGCGCACGGCTGCGTTCCTGAGGACGGTGATGCCGGCGCCCTGCAGCAGCGCCGTCCAGGCCGCGGCATCGTCCCAATGGTCGTGGTTGCCGAGCACCGCCACGACGCCGAGCGGCGCCTTGAGCTGACCCAGCGGCGCCGCCGCTTCCTCGCGGCTGTAGGCGGAGCCGACCAGCTTGGGCTCGCCCTTGTAATCGCCGCCCAGCAGGATGAGGTCCGGGTGGAGCCCATTGATCGCCGCGACGATGCGGCCGAGCCGCGCCGGGCTCTGGTCCGGCCCGCCCATATGGGTATCGGTCAAGAGGACGACGCGGAGCGGCTTCGTATCGCTGGGGTAGCCGGCGAGGTTGACGGTGGTCTCGCGCAGCACCGGCATCATGCGCGCTTCGGCATACATCCAGAGGAGGAGGAGCACGCCGAGGAGGAGCGCCACGGGCAGCACGCGCCGCCGGCGCCGGGGCCTCCTCGGCAGGTCGCGATCCATGGCTGCTTCGTCCTGCACGCGCCGCTCCCCGGGGTCTTAAGGCGCGCGCTTAGCGAAGGCAGTGCCGCGCTGGCAATCGGCGCCGCGCATGATAACCTGTCGTCCGGAAAAGAAGAGGAGGTAGGAGATGATCGCCATTCGGATCGCGCTGGCGCTGCTGTCGGCCGCCGCCACTCAGCCAGCCGCGGCGGCCCAGCACGAGGGTGCCGCGCCGGCTTCGCAGGACGACAGGGATCGGGCCGAAGTCGACCGCGCCACGCTTCTCATCAAGGCGGGCAAGCCGGACGAGGCGCTGGCGGTGCTCGACCTCTTGATCGCGGCCCAGGAAAAGAGCCGCAAAGCCGATCCGCGCCAAACCTATTGCGCCCGCAGCATCCAGGAGACGATCCTCTACGCCGGCATGGGCGCGAAGGAGAAGAAGAACACCGTCGTCCTCCCCCAGTCCGCTTGCTATTCGATGTTCCTGAAGGGCTTCGCGCTGATCGACTTGAAGCGGCACGACGAGGCCAAGGTCTGGTTCGAGCGGGCGCTGGCGATGGCGCCGTCCAACAGCCAGTTCATCGGCGAGCTCGGTGAGTGGTACAAGAGCCGGCGCGACTGGGACAAGGCTGCTGCGCTCTACGCTGAGGCTGAAAGCGCCTCCCTCCTCTCCCCCGCCGACTCGCAGGTCTTCGACAAGACGCGCGCGCTGCGCGGCCGCGCCTTCGTCCTCGTCGAACGCGGCAAGCTCGACGAAGCTGAGAAGCTCTACCGTCAGTGCCTCACGCTTAACCCCGACGACGCGCGCGCGAAGCAGGAGCTCCAGTATATCGCCGAGCAGCGCGGCAAGAAGATCTAGACCGCTTTCTTCCTCGCACTCATCGCGGCCCGGAAGCGGGCGGCCCAGCCGGGGTTCTCGCTCTGCTCCGGGCGAACGAGGGCCAGCGCGTCGGCGGCGACGTCGCTGGTGATCACCGAGCCGGCGCCGACGATCGCCCCCGCCCCGATCGCCACCGGCGCGACGAGCGCGGAGTTCGAGCCGATGAAGGCGCCCGCGCCGATCGTCGTCCCATATTTGAAGAAGCCGTCATAATTGCAGGTGATCGTCCCGGCCCCGACATTCGCGCCGGCACCGATGTCCGCGTCGCCCAGATAGGAGAGGTGGTTGGCCTTGGCGCCCTTGCCGAGGCGGGCCTTCTTGGTCTCGACGAAATTGCCGACCTTGGCCTGCTCGCCGATCTCCGTCCCGGGCCGCAGGCGGGCGTAGGGCCCGATCTCGGCACCGGTCGCGACGGTGGCGCCCTCAATGTGGCTGAAGGCGCGGATGCGGACGCCGGAGGCGATGCGGACGCCGGGGCCGAAGACGACGTTGGGCTCGACGATCGTGTCCCGGCCGATCTGGGTGTCGTGCGAGAAGAACACCGTTTCCGGGGCGGCGAGGCTCACGCCCTCCGCCATCGCCTCGGCGCGGCGGCGGCGCTGCCAAAAAGCCTCCACTTCGGCGAGCTCGCCGCGGCTGTTGATGCCCGCCACCTCGTCCGCATCGACCTCGATGACGGCCGAGCGGCGGCCGTCGGCGGCGGCGATCATGACGATGTCCGGGAGATAATATTCCCCCGCCGCATTGTCGTTGCCGACCCGCGCCAGGAGCGGCCACAGATCCTCCGCGCGCGCCGCCATCAGCCCGGAATTGCACAGGTCGACCGCCCGCTCCGCCTCGGTGGCGTCCTTATATTCGACCATATTCGCGATGTTGCCGTCGACATCGGCGATGACGCGGCCATAGTGGAGCGGATCGGCCGGCCGCGAGGCGACCACCACCACCGCCGGCCCGTCCGCCGCGCGCAGCCGCTCGAGCATGCGCTGCATCGTCGCATTCGTCACGAGAGGCGTGTCGCCGTAGAGGATGAGGACGTCGCCCGCGAACCCGCTGAGCGCCTGCTCGGCCTGCTGGACGGCGTGGGCGGTGCCGTGCTGGGGGTCCTGCACCACCACCACGCCGCCATGCTGCGCCACCAGCGGCTCGACCTGCTCCCGCCCGCTCCCGACCACCACCACTTTGTGCGCCGGCTCCAGCGCGTCCACAGCGGCGAGCAGGTGCGCGAGCATCGGCCGCCCCGCGATCGGGTGGAGCACCTTGTGCAGGTCGGACTTCATCCGCGTCCCCTTGCCCGCGGCAAGGATGATGGCGGCGACGGGGCGGCTGGTCGTCATGCCGGCGCGTGTCGCACGATAAGGTTGAAACTTCCAGATTGTGCCGACAGGGCGGAGCGAATGGCCCACCTCCCCTTCGACGTCGTCGCCTTCGATCTCGACGGCACCCTCGCCGACACCGCGCCAGATCTCGCCGCGTCGCTGAACCACGCGCTGGCGGCGCTCGGACGGCCGACGGTGCCGCCCGAATCGGTGCGCTACCTCGTCGGCCACGGCGCCCGCGCGCTCCTCCGCCGCGGCCTTGCCGTCAGCGGCGAGGCGCCGGAGGACCTCGTCGACGCGGGCATGCCGATCTTCCTCGATTTCTATGGCGAGCACATTTGCGACGGCACCCGACCCTACCCCGGCGTCGAGGCTGCCCTGGACGCGATCGAGACCGCGGGCGCGCGGCCGGCGCTTTGCACCAACAAGCCGGAGGCGCTTACCCGCAAGCTCCTCGACGCGCTCGGCTGGCAGCGGCGCTTCGCATCGATCGTCGGCGGCGACACGCTGGCCGTGCGCAAGCCCGATCCCGCGCCGCTCCTGGAGGCGATCGCCCGCGCCGGCGGCGGTGGGGCGGCCGCCTTCGTCGGTGATTCGATCACCGACGCCGATACCGCCAAGGCCGCCGGCCTCCCCTTCGTCGCGGTCAGCTTCGGCTTCCGCGACCGGCCGGTGGAGGAATTGGGGGCCGACGCAGTGATCGACCGGTTCGACGATTTGATGCATGCGCTGCAATCGCTGGCAGCGAAGGAGGAACGGGCATGAAGAAGTATCTTGGTTACGCGGCGTTGGCGCTGCTGACGGCCGCACCGGCTGGCCTCCTCGCCCAGACCGACCCGATGACCCCCGACATGGTCGCCCGCTACGAGCGCGTGCGGCCCAACGCCGATTATGTCCGGCGCGAAGTGATGATCCCGATGCGCGACGGCAAGCGGCTCTACACCGTCATCGTCATGCGCAAAGGCACGCGCGCCGGCCCCATTCTCCTTACCCGCACCCCCTATGACGCGGCGAAGACCACCTGGCGCAACCCGAGCCAGAAGATCGAGGAAATCCTTCCCGTCATGGACGCGGAGTTCGTGAACGACGGCTATATCCGCGTCTATCAGGACGTGCGCGGCGAGCACCGTTCCGAAGGCGAGTATGTGATGACGCGGCCGCTGAGGGGGCCGCTCAACCCCACCGCCGTCGATCATTCGACCGATGCGTACGACACGATCGACTGGCTGGTGAAGAACGTCGCCGAGACCAACGGCCGCGTCGCCATCACCGGCTCCTCCTACCCCGGCTTCACCTCCCTGATGGCGCTCATAGACCCGCACCCTGCGCTCAAGGCCGCGGTGCCGCAGAGCCCGATGGTCGACGGCTGGATGGGCGACGACTGGTTCCACAACGGCGCCTTCCGCCAGACCAATTACGACTACCTTTCCGGCCAGACCGCCAGGGAGGGCGGCGGCCCCGTCCCCTACGGCGCCGGCGACGATTACAGCCTCTTCCTGGACGCCGGCTCGTCCGGCGACTTCGCCCGCGCCTACGGCCTCGACGCCTTCCCCTTCACCCGCAAGATCATCGAGCACCCCGCCTACGACCGCTTCTGGCAGGAGCAGGCGCTCGACAAGCTGCTCGCGAAGCGCAAGCTCACCGTCCCCACCATGCTCGTCGTCGGCCAGTGGGACCAGGAGGACAGCTACGGCGCCCCGGCCGTCTACCGCGCCCTTGCGCCGCAGGTCGCCCCGGGCAGCGACATGCTCCACCTCGTCATCGGCCCGTGGCGCCACAGCGGCGTCAATTACGAAGGGCGCAGCCTGGGCGCGCTGGACTTCGAGGGCGACACCGCCCTCCAGTTCCGCCGCGACATTATGAAGCCCTTCCTCGACCGCTATCTGAAGGACGGCGCGCCGCAGGGGACGACTCCGCCGGTCGTCACCTACGCGACCGGCATCAACCGCTGGGAGTCGAGCGCCGCCTGGCCTGCCGGCTCGGCGCGCCAACCCTTCTACCTCCAGGAAGGCTTCGGCCTCGGCGATCGGCCGGGCGCCACCGGCAAGGACAGCTACGTCTCCGACCCCGCCCATCCGGTGCCGTTCGTCGCCCGCCCCGTCCACATGCGCGACAGCGACGTGTGGCGGACCTGGCTGGTCGCCGATCAGCGCTTCGCCGACGGCCGCTCCGACGTCCTCACCTATACGAGCGCGCCGCTGACGGCGCCGGTCCACCTCGCCGGCGCGCCGCAGGTCGACCTGTTCGCCGCCACCACCGGCACCGATTCGGACTGGGTGGTGAAGCTGATCGACGTCTACCCCGCCGAGCTCTCCGCCAGCCCGAAGCTCGCCGGCTACGAGCTCCCCATCGGCGTCGAGATCTTCCGCGGCCGCTACGTGCACGGCTTCCCGACGCCAGGCGCGCTCACGCCCGGCAAGGCGACCGAGTTCAAATGGTCGCTGCCCAACGTCAATCACGTCTTCCGGCCCGGCCACCGCATCATGGTCCAGGTCCAGTCGAGCCTGTTCCCGCTCTACGACCGCAACCCGCAGACCTACGTCCCCAACATCTTCAACGCCAGGCCCGGCGATTACCGCACGGCGACGCAGAGTGTGTTCCACGGCCCCGGCCACGCCAGCGCGGTCTGGCTGCCGGTGGTCCCGTAGAAAGGCCTGCAATCCGCCCAATCTGGCGTTAAAAAAACATTGCCCGGCAACCACTTCCCCCGGTAAATGAACAAAAGTTTAGCGGGAAGGGTCATCGGGGATGTTGAAGCGGCTTGGCACGAGCGGGGACGACACGTTCGTCGGCGGTAGGGTCCGCGCGTTCATCGAGGGGTTCGGCGGCAACGATCATCTGACCGCCGGCACGGCCGACGCTCTCCTGGACGGCGGCGACGGCGACGACGTGATCAACGGCGGCGCCGGCAACGACCTGCTCCTCGGCGGCGACGGAAACGACCTTCTGTTCAGCAGGGAAGGCTCGGACACGCTCGATGGCGGCAATGGCGACGATTATCTGGAAATGGACACGCTGTTCGGCGGCGTTCCGCTGTCCCAGTCCTTTTCCGCCTATGGCGGCGCCGGGAACGACCGCTTCTACATCAGTTTCTCCACCACCGCCTCGGCCACCATCGACGCCGGCGACGGCGACGACATCGTTCAGCTCGCGTCGGGCAACGGCCCGCTGATCCTGACGCTCGGCGCCGGCAAGGATCTCATTCTGATCCAGGGCGGCAGCTACAGCACCTATCCAATCACGGTAACCGACTTCGCGGCGGGCGACGGCGGCGACCGGATCGAGTGGACGTCCTATTTCATGAACTTCTCCGGGAGCCGGACGCTCACCGGCAACCCGTTCGGCGCGGGCCTCGCCAAGGCGGTTCAGTCCGGCACCTCGGTCGTCATTTCCTTCGATCCGGACGGTCCGGCCGGCTTCCAGACCTTCCAGCCGGTCCTCGTCCTCCAGAACACCAACCTCTCCGCGCTCACGGCGTGGAACCTCGGCGGCATGGCGGCGGACGGCTCCGCGTCGGCCGGGGTGACGGTGGCCGGCGGCGATACCGGCCAGTTCCTCTACGGCACGACCGGGGCCGATGCGCTCACCGGCGGCGCGGGCGACGACGTCGTCTTCGCCGGGCTCGGCAACGACACCGTCTATGGCGGCGGCGGCAACGACCAGATCGACGCCGGACCCGGCGCCAATTATGTCGACGGCGGGCTCGACGACGATGTGATCATCGGCGGCAGCGGCGCCGACACGCTGATCGGCGGCGAAGGGAACGACCGCATCACCGCGACCACCGGCGGATCGGACACGCTCGACGGCGGCAACGGCAACGATACGATCAGCCTGTCGCTGAAAACCGGCGAGACCGGGCACGTCACCGGCGGCGCCGGCAACGACAGCGTCTCCTTCGTATCGACCGCGGGGAACGCGACGGTCGACCTCGGCGACGGCGACGACCGCCTCACCCTCGGCATCTTCTCGGGAAACGTCACCGCCACGCTCGGGGCCGGGGTGGACACCGTCGGCTCCGCTACCGCCTCCTCGAGCACCGGCACGACCTGGTCGGGCACCCTTAGTGTTACCGACTTCCAGGCCGGTGACGGCGGCGACATTCTCGACCTCATGGCCCTCTTCACCGCCAACCTCAGCGGCTGGAGCGGCGCCACCAATCCGTTCGGCAGCCAGGCCCGCCTGGTGCAGAGCGGCGCCGACACCTTGCTGCAAGTCGACAAGGTGGCCGGCCAGAATGCCTGGCGCACCGTCATCGTCCTCCAGAACACCGTCGCCTCCGCCCTCACCACCTACAATCTGCACGGCCTCCCCGCGGACGGCTCCGCCGGTCCGGGCCTGACCCTGACCGGAACGGATCTCGGGAACAGCATCGCCGGGACGATCGGCGCGGACACGATCGACGGCCTCGGCGGCAGCGACAATCTCACCGGCGGGGCCGGCGACGACACGCTCTACGGCCGCGACGGCAACGACTTGCTCGACGGCGGGCTCGGCGTCGACACGGTTTACGGCGGCACCGGGAACGACACAATCACCGTCACGGCAACCGGCGGTGCGGACACGATCCACGGCGATGATGGCGACGACAGGATCACCAGCGCCGGAATCGGCGCCCACCTCTTCGGCGACGCGGGCAACGACACGATCGCCGACACGGGCGGGGCGGCCGAGATCGACGGCGGCGACGGCGACGACATCCTCAGCGCAACGCCCGCAACCGCGGCCGTCACGGCGATACGCGGCGGGGCGGGCAACGACCACATCGCCGTCTCCGCCCAGAACGCCGCCGCGTTCCAGATCGATGCCGGCGACGGCGACGATGTCATCACGATCGACAGCCACGGCAGCGTCGCGGTGACGCTCGGCGCAGGCTCGGACCTCCTCGACCTGCAGATATTCGGGTCCGCGCTTCCCAACCCGACGATCACGGTCGCCGATTTCAGTGCGGGGGCCGCGGGCGACCGGCTCGGCATCCTCACCTTGCTCGACCAGACAAACTGGAATTTCAGCAGCGATCCGGTCGCGGCCGGCTATCTGCGCCTTGTCCAGAGCGGCGCCGATACGCTCGTCCAGATCGACAGGGACGGGCCGGGCGGCCCGCTCGGCTTCACGGCCGCCGTGACGCTGCAGAATGTCGACGCCGCCGCGCTGACCCGTGAGAATCTCGGCTTCGGCACCGACGCGGCCGAAACCTTTCAGCTCACGCACGCCAGCGCCGGATCCTGGAAGGGTTTCGCCGGCGACGACATCTTCTACTTCGGCGCGGCCTTCACGACGGCCGACGCGGCGGAGGGCGGCGCGGGGACGGACTCGGTGGTGCTGCAGGGGGATTATTCCCAGGGGCTGCTGTTCAGCCAGGACGCGCTCACCGTCGAGGGCCTCACGCTGCTCGGCCACGCCGACACCAGCATGGGCGGAGGCGGCGTCGGCCCGTTCAATTACGTCCTCCAGCTCATGGACGGGGCCACCGAGGGGCAGTTGCTCGTCGATGCGAGCGGCCTTGACGCAACCGAGACGCTGAGCTTCGACGCCGCGGACGAGAGCAATGCCAGCTTCACCGTCCGTGGTGGCGCCGGAGCGGACGACATAGTCACCGGCAGCGGCGACGACACGATCGACGGCGGTGCCGGGGCCGACATCATGGCCGGCGGATCCGGCAACGACATTTATTATGTCGACACTGCCGGCGATCAGGTGATCGAACTCGACGGCGACGGGACGGACAAGGTCGTCACCGACCTCGCCGCCTACACGCTCGGAACCGCCCTCGAGAACCTCACCGGTACGGCGACCGGCGGACAGACGCTGACCGGCAACGCGCTCGCCAACGACATCGAGGGCGGCGCGGGCGGCGACGTCATCGAGGGCGGGATTGGCAATGACCGCCTCGTCGGCGGCGCCGGAAGCGACATCGTCAGCGGCGGGGAGGGGAACGACTTCATCGTCTATCGCGCCGCGCCGGGAAGCGGCGACGTCGATACGGTCGACGGCGGCGCGGGGCTGGATCGGCTCTACGTCAACTTCACCGGGGCGCCGCTCCTGGCCTCGGTGACCCACAATGCCGACGGCTCCTATTCCGGCACTTTCTCCGACGGCCTCGGCGAACGTGTGGACTTTACCGGCATCGAGAGCTTCACCCTCGTCGGCGGCGACGGGGCGGACCATATCGACGGCGGCGACGGCAGCGACGTGCTGGACGGAGGCGCCGGCGACGATGTCCTGTCGGGCGGTCTGGGCGACGACATTCTTCTTGGCGAGGCGGGCAGCGACGTCCTCGTCGGCGGTCTTGGCAACGACGTCTATTATGTCGACGATGCGCGCAACGTCGTCGTCGAGCAGCCGGGGGAGGGCTATGACGAGGTCGACAGCAGCCTTGCCACCTACACGCTCCCCGACAACGTCGAAGTGCTCGCAGCCTCGACCCAGACGGGCCAGACCCTGATCGGCAACGGCCTTGCCAACGAGATATATGGCTGGGACGGCAACGACGTCATCGACGGCGCCGCGGGAGCCGACCGGATGGTCGGCGGCGCCGGTAACGACGTGTACGCGGTCGAGAATACGGGGGACGCGGTGGTCGAAGCCGCCGGCGCGGGCACGGACGAGGTTCGCACCACGCTCGCCGCCTATACGCTCGGCGCCAACCTCGAAAACCTGACCGGCACGAGCGCGGCCGGCCAGCACCTGACCGGCAATGGCGCAGCCAACACGATTTCCGGCGCGGCCGGGGACGACGTCATCGACGGCGGCTTCGGCGGCGACACCATGCAGGGCGGGATCGGGAACGACACTTATTATGTCGACAACGCCTTCGACGTGGTGATCGAGCAGCCGGGCGAGGGCACCGACACCGTCTATACGACCGTCGGCGACTATACGGCGCCGGCTAACGTCGAGAATGTCACCGGCGTCGTCTCGGCGAACATTATCCAGCGGGTGCTGCGCGACAATGCTCTGGACAACCTGCTCACCGGCGCCGGCGACACGAGCTTCTTCCTGCTGGCCGGTAACGACACGGTCGTCGGCACCTCGGCGTTCGATACCGTCAACGCCTATTGGAGCGACTCCAGCCGGGACGTGAGCCTGCAGGTGACGTACGATCCGGCCACCAAGTTCGCCGGGTCGATCACCGACGGCACCGTCCGCAGCGTCCAGTTCACGCGCGCGGATTTCCTCGTCCTGAGGGCCGGGAGCGGTGCCGACTCGGTCAAGGTCGACTATAGCGCCGCCACGTTCGGGGGGAGCTGGACGCTGTCCCTGCTGCCGTTCATCAACATGCAGGGCTTCGACTATTTTGCCGATCTGAAGACGGGTTCGGGCGCCGACACGATCACCACCGGCACCGGCGCCTTCGCCGACAAGGTTTCCGCCGGCGCCGGCAACGACGTCATTTCCGTCTTCAACGGCAACGACCAGGTCGACGGCGGCTCCGGAACGGATATGCTTCACGTCTACTGGAGCAGCCTGACGGACGACATCAGCTTCGCCGCGCCGCTGACGCCGGACGCGGGCGGAGGATATGACGGCAAGCTCGCGGGCCCCGGCTACAGCGTTGCCTTCACCGGCATCGAATCGTTCGACCTCAACGGCGGGTCCGGCAACGACGTCCTGGCGGCAGGCAGCGGCAACGACACGATCATCGGCGGCGGCGGCAACGATGCCATCACCGGCGGCGGCGGCACCGACGCGCTGGACGGCGGCGATGGCGACGACATTGTCACCCTCAGCGGCGGTGGCACGGCCTACGGCAATCTCGGCTTCGACCGCCTGGTCGTCGACTGGTCCGCCTATACCGCGGCCATCACCTTCAACGCCAACCAGGCCGGCCAGGACGTCTACGGCAACGCTCAGATGGCCGGCAGCCTCTTCCTCACCTTCAACTCCTTCGAGCGACTGACGCTGACCACCGGCTCCGGCAACGATGTCATCACCGCATCCAGCGGGCCGGACATCATCAATGCCGGCGCGGGCAACGACAATGTCACGGGCGGCGGCGGCGACGACATCCTGGACGGCGGCACCGGCGCCGACACGCTGACGGGCGGCACCGGCAACGACGTCTATTATGTCGACAGCCTCTCCGACGTCGTCATCGAGAATGCCGGCGAGGGCATCGACGAGGTCCGCACGACGATCGCCAATTATGTCCTCCCAGGGAACGTCGAGAAGCTGACCTATGTCGGCACCGGCGATTTCAACTTCACCGGCGGCAGCGGCAACGACAACGTCTCCGGCAATAGCGGCAACGACTTCTTCGACCTGACGCAGGGCGGCGCCGACAAGGCGTCGGGCGGCGGCGGCACCGATGCCTTCTCGTTCGGCGCGGCGTTCGGGGCCGGCGACTCAGTGGACGGCGGCGCGGGCGCCGACACCGTCGGCATCCGCGGCGATTAT
>NZ_DASWQI010000067.1:0-39873 GCF_036403745.1 Allosphingosinicella sp. | reverse complement strand
TCGTTTCGGCACCTGCACACCTCCTGCGGGCTAATTGCGATTCGCACGGCGACACAAAGCATAAAGCCTGATTGAGTCTTGCATCAGCCGTTTTCCATCACTCCCACTCGATCGTCCCCGGCGGCTTGGAGGTATAATCGTAGACCACGCGATTGATGCCGCGGACCTCGTTGATGATTCGGGTGGCGACGCGGCTGAGGAAGGCGGAGTCGAACGGGAAGACGTCTGCCGTCATGCCGTCGGTCGAGGTGACGGCGCGCAGGCCGACGACGAAATCATAAGTGCGCCCGTCGCCCATCACGCCGACCGTCTTCACCGGGAGGATCACGGCGAAAGCCTGCCAGATGTCGTCATAGAGGCCGGCGCGGCGGATTTCCTCGATGTAGATCTCGTCGGCGAGCCGCAGGATCTCCAGCTTCTCGCGGGTGATCTCGCCCGGGCAGCGGATCGCGAGGCCCGGCCCCGGGAACGGATGGCGGCCCACGAAGGCGTCGGGCAACCCGAGCTCGCGGCCGAGCGCCCTCACCTCGTCCTTGAACAATTCGCGCAGCGGCTCGACCAGCTTCATGTTCATGCGCTCGGGCAGGCCGCCGACATTGTGGTGGCTCTTGATCGTCACCGACGGTCCGCCGGTGAAGCTCACGCTCTCGATCACGTCCGGATAGAGCGTGCCCTGGGCCAGGAAATCGGCGCCACCGATCTTCTTCGCCTCGGTGTCGAACACGTCGATGAAGGTCTTGCCGATGAACTTCCGCTTGGCCTCCGGATCGTCGACCCCGGCAAGGCCGGCCAGGAAGAGCTGCTCCGCGTCGACGTGGACGAGCGGGATGTTGTAATGCCCGCGGAACAGCGAGACGACCTGCTCCGCCTCGCGTGCACGCAGCAGGCCGTGGTCGACGAAGACGCAGGTCAGCTGGTGGCCGATCGCCTCGTGGATGAGGACGGCCGCGACCGCGCTGTCGACGCCGCCGGAGAGGCCGCAGATGACGCGGCCGGAGCCGACCTGCTCGCGAATCTCGGCGATCTTCGCGGCGCGGAACTCGGCCATCGTCCAGTCGCCGGCGAGGCCGCAGACGTGGCGGACGAAGTTGGCGATCAGCTTGCCGCCGTCGGGCGTGTGCACCACCTCCGGGTGGAACTGGACGCCGTAGATGCGGCGGGAATCGTCGGCCGTGGCCGCGAAGGGGGCGCCGGGCGACTGGGCGACGATGCGGAAGCCCGGCGGCATTGCCTCGACCTTGTCGCCGTGGCTCATCCACACCTGGTGCGTCTCGCCCGGCCGCCACAGCCCCTCGAACAACGCGCATTCGGATTCGATGGTGAGGAAGGCGCGGCCGAACTCGCTATGGTCGCCGGTGACGACCCGCCCGCCCAATTGGTCGGCGATCAGTTGCTGGCCGTAGCAGATGCCGAGCACGGGCACGCCGGCTTCGAACAAAGCCGCCGGCGCCCGCGGGCTCTCCTCGAGGGTCAGGGAGGCCGGTCCGCCGGAGAGGATGATGCCCTTTGGCTTCATCCGCTCGAACGCCTCGGCGGCGCGGCTGAACGGGGCGATCTCGCTATAGACGCCCGCCTCGCGCACCCGCCGCGCGATGAGCTGCGTCACCTGGCTTCCGAAATCCACGATGAGGATCGAGTCGCCCTGCGGGGTGTCAGGAATCTGGGTCGTCATTGCGGGTCGTTAAGCGAGCGCAGCCCCGGCGTAAAGGCGGGCAGGGGGCGGGGCGGGTGAACTATTCGCCGAGGTGGCCGCAACCCTGCGGCAACGACGGGGAGGGTGACCCTCCCTGAGCGGGTCAGGCGATGTGGATGCCCGCCGCGAAGCCTGCGCTGTGGTCGATCATATCCGCCGCGTAGAAGATCGCCGCGGCCGGCGCGTCGAACTGGAAGTCCGAAGCGGAGAGCTGCTTCGGCTTCATCCCTTCGACGAGGATCGTGTCGCCCGTACCCCAGCTGATCAGCGTGTCCTTGCCGCTCGCCGTCAAGGTGAGGTCCGAGAAATTGTGGACGCCGGACGTGGCGTCGAACTCGATATGGTCCTTGTTCGCAAAGTCGGTGATGCGGTCGTGGCCGGACGCCGCGCCGAACACGAAATTGTCGTTGCCCGCGCCGCCGCTGAGCACGTCGCCGCCGCCGCCGCCGGCGAGGATGTCGTTCCCCTTGCCGCCGTTCAGCACGTCGTTGCCGTCCGCCTCGCCGTCGAGGACGAAGACGTCGCCGAACGTCGTGATCGGCCCGGAACCGGCGGTGCCGTGGCTGTCGATCCAGATCCGCCCGTCGCCGTAGAGCGTGTCGTCGCCGTCGCCGCCGTTCAGCACATCGTTGCCGCTGTCGCCGGCGATGACGTTGTTCGCGGCATTGCCGGTCAGCGTGTCGTTGACGATGCCGCCGGAGAGATTCTCGAAGCCGGTGAGCGTCATCGAGCCCTCCCCGGTCGTCTGCGCCGCGCCCTGGAGGGCGAGGCTGACGGTGACACCGGCGGCCACGGCGCTGATCTGGTCGAGGAAGGAGATGGCGTCCGTGCCTGTGCCGCCGTCGGCCGTCACGTTGCCCGGCCCGGCCATGACGAGGTCGTTGCCGCCGCCCGCCAAGAGGCTGTCGTTGCCGCCCTCGCCCCACAGCCAATTGTCGCCACCGTTGCCGGTGAGGGTGTCGGCGAAGCTGGTGCCGGAAACGTGCTCGATATTGATGAGCGTATCGATGCCCTGGCCGGTATTCTGCGCTCCCGCGATGTTGAGGTTGACGGTCACGCCCGCCGTCGCGCCGGTCGCGAAGGCGGCGCGGTCCCATCCGGCCCCGCCGTCCATGACGTCGTTGCCGAGCCCGCCGTTGAGGAAGTCGTCGCCATTGCCGCCGAGCAAAGTGTCGTCGCCGTCACGGCCCCGAAGCTGGTCGTGGCCATCGCCGCCGGCCAGCAGATTGGCGCCGGCATTGCCGGTGATCGTGTCGTCGAAGGCCGAGCCGGTGACGTTCTCGATGCTGATCAGGGTGTCGTTGCCGTCGGCACCGGTGGAGAAGCCGGAGCCGGGTGCATTGCCGAGCGCGACCTGCACCGCGCCCGAGGCGTGGGCGTAGGAGGCGGTGTCGGTGCCGCCGCCGCCGTTCAGGATGTCGTCGCCGAGGCCGCCTTCGAGGAGGTCGTCGCCGTCGGCCTCGCCATCGAGGGTGAAGACGTCGGCGAAGGTCGCGATGGGGCCGGAGCCGGCGGTGCCGTGGGTCTCGATGTTGATGCGGCCGTCGCCGTAGAGGACGTCGTCGCCGGCGCCGCCGACCAGCGTGTCGTTCCCGCTGTCGCCGGCGAGGACGTTGTTGCCGCCGTCGCCGGTCAGCACGTCGTTGACGATTCCGCCGGAGAGGTTCTCAAAGCCCGAGAGCGCCATCGAACCCTCGCCGGTCGCCTGCGCCGCGCCCTGCAGTGCGAGGCTGACGGTCACGCCGGCGGCCACGGCGCTGATCTGGTCGAGGAAGGAAATGGCGTCCGTGCCGCCGCCGCCGTCGGGGACCGAATTGCCAGGGCCCACCTCGACGAGATCGTTGCCACCGCCCGCGGAGAGGATGTCGTTGCCGCCCTCGCCCCACAGCCAATTGTCGCCGCCATTGCCGGTGAGCATGTCCGCAAAGCCGGTGCCGGAGACGTGCTCGACGTTGACGATCGTGTCGATGCCCTGGCCGGTATTCTGCGGGCCGGCGATATTGAGGTCGACGGTGACGCCGGCCACCGCGCCGGTGGCGAAGGCGACGCGGTCGAAGCCGGCGCCGCCGTCGATGAGGTCGTTGCCGAGGCCGCCGTTGAGGAAATCGTCGCCATTGCCGCCGAGCAGGGTGTCGTCGCCGCCGAGGCCGCGAATCTGGTCATGGCCGTCGCTGCCCGCGAGGACGTTCGAGCCGCCATTGCCGATCAGATCGTCGTCGAAGGCCGAGCCGGTGACGTTCTCGATATCGTGCAAGAGGTCCTCGCCGTCGGCGCCGGACGAGGAGCCGAGGGTCGTGCCGAGCACCACCTGCACCGCGCCCGAGGCGTGGGCGTAGGAGGCGGTGTCGATGCCGCCGCCGCCGAAGAGCTGGTCGTCGCCGAGGCCGCCTTCGAGCAGGTCGTCGCCGTCGGTCTCGCCCAGCGTCGCGATGTCGGACCAGGTGGTGATCGGGCCCGAGCCGCCGTCATTGTGGGTGTCGACGTTGATCCGGCCGTCGCCGTAGAGGATGTCGTGCCCGGCGCCGCCGACGAGCGTGTCGTTGCCGGCATCGCCTGCAAGGACATTCGCGCCGCCGTCGCCGGTCAGCGCATCGCCGGCGCTGGAGCCTGAAAGATTCTCGAAGCCGGTCAGCGTGTAGGTGCCGATGCCGGTCGCCTGGGCGATGCCCTGCAGGGCGAGCGAGACGGTGACCGGCGCGCTGCCCGCGCCATTGTCGCTGACCGAGAGCGTGTCGGTGCCGGCGCCGCCGTCGGCGACGACGTTGCCGGGGGCGCCGGTCTGGACGAGGTCGTTGCCGCCGCCGCCGGTGAGCGTGTCGTTGCCGCCTTCGCCCCACACCCAATTGTCGCCGCCATTGCCGATCAGCGTGTCGTCGAAGCTGGTGCCCGAGACATGCTCGATGTTGATCAGCGTGTCGTTGCCCTGGCCGGTATTCTGCGCAACGCCCTGGATGTTGAGATCGACATGGACGCCGGCGACCGCGCCGGTCGCGAAGGTGGCGCGGTCCCAGCCGGCGCCGCCGTCGACGATGTCGTCGCCGTTGCCGCCGTTGAGGAAATCGTCGCCATTGCCGCCGAGCAGGACGTCGTTGCCGTCGCGGCCGCGCAGCTGGTCGTGGCCGTCGCCGCCCGAGAGGACGTTGGCGGCGGCATTGCCCGTAAGCTGGTCGTCGAAGGCCGAGCCGGTCACGTTCTCGATGTCGTGGAGCGTGTCGTTGCCATCGGCACCCGCAGAGAAGCCGGAGCCGGGGGCATTGCCCAGGCCGACCTGCACCGAGCCTGAGGCGTGGGCGTAGGAAGCGGTGTCGATGCCGCCGCCGCCGTAGAGCTGGTCGTCGCCGAGGCCGCCTTCGAGGACGTCGTCGCCGTCGGTCAGCGACGGGTCGCCGAGCGCGGCGAGATCGGGATAGGTGATGAACGGGCCGGACGTGCCGGTGTCGTGGCTGTCGATGATGATGCGGCCGTCGCCGTACAGGATGTCGTCGCCGGCGCCGCCAACGAGCGTGTCGTTGCCGGTGTCGCCGGCGAGGATGTTGTTGCCGCCGTCGCCGGTCAGCGTGTCGTTGGCGACGCCGCCCGAGAGATTCTCAAAGCCGTTGAGGGTCATGATCCCCTCGCCGGTATTCTGCCCCCCGCCCTGGAGGGCGAGCGAGACGGTGACCGCGGCACCGACGGCGCTGATCTGGTCGAGGAACGAGGCGGTGTCGATGCCGGTGCCGCCGTCGAGCGTCGCATTGCCTGCGCCCACTTCGACGAGATCGTTGCCGCCGCCCGCCGAAATGACGTCGTTGCCGCCTTCGCCCCAGATCCAGTTGTCGCCGCCATTGCCCGTGAGAACGTCGTCGAACAATGTGCCCGACAGATGCTCGATGCCGATCAGGGTGTCGAAGCCTTCGCCGGTGTTCTGCGCCACGCCCTGGATATTGAGGTCGACATGCACGCCCACAGGGGAGCTGTGATAGGCGGCGCGGTCGAAGCCGGCGCCGCCGTCGAGGAGATCGTCGCCGGGCCCGCCGTCGAGATAATCGTCGCCATTGCCGCCCAGGAGGATGTCGTCCCCTTCGGCGCCGCGGACGAGATCGTGGCCGTCGCCCGCATCGACGACGTCGTTGCCCTCGCGCGCCAGGATCACGTCGTTGCCGGCGAAGCCGTTGATCGTGTCGTCGCCGCTGGTGCCGACCAGCGAATCGTCGCCGGGTGTGCCGTTGATGATGGCCATGATGCGCTCCCCCCTCGAGCCGCCGCCGCGGCATGATGCCGGCGGCGTCGCTGCAATGCCCGGGAGCGCATTGGTTTTTCAGGCGTCCCCCGAGCCCGAGTCGCGAGCGTACAGGAGCAGGGCCGGGGCGCCAACCCCGCCAAAACGGCGGCAATCAGCCCGCGGCGGGACTGGCGCGGAAGCTGTAGATGGTGCCGTCGCGGACGGTGCAGGCGAAGGTTTCGCGCGGCGCGTCGCGGCCGCCTTCGAGGAGCCCCTCGACGGTGAAATAGCCGTGCTCCTTCGAGACGTGGCCGACGTCGAGCAGGCGCCCGCCGGTGCGGCCCTCCGCCTCGCCGGTGCAGGCACGGACGGCGAGATCCTGCGCGCGGGCGCGGTGCTTGTCGCCCGAACCGGCGAGCGCGGCGATGCCGCCCACGAAGAGCGCGCCGGTGACGAAGCTGCCGAAGCCGTCATGGTGATAACGGTGCCAGCGCCGTGCCTCGGCGGGCGTGGCGAGGGTGGCCAGCAGGGCGACGGCGGCCGTGGCGGCAACGATCTTCTTCATCTCTTCCTCCCCGAAAGGTGCGGGCGGATCGTTACGGCGGCGGAGCTTTCGCGCCGCTGAACCGGCGGGCGCCTCGAACGGGGAACGAGGCGCGGCGGGCGCGGTTTGGCAATCGGGCGCAACGTGAGACCGGGACGACCATCATGGCACAAAGCGGCGACGACCATAGCTATTGGAACGCAACGGCAGGGGAGGGGCCGAACTTCCCGGCCCTCGCCGGCGACATCGAGGTCGACATCGCCATCGTCGGCGGCGGTATCGTCGGGGTGACAGCGGCGCGGCTGCTCAAGGATCGCGGCCTGCGCGTCGCCCTCATCGAGGCGCGACGGGTCGGGCGGCAGGTGACCGGCAAGTCCACCGCCAAGATCAGCTCGCAGCACGGCATCCTCTACCAGACGCTGGAGAAGAAGTTCGGCGAGGAGAAGGCCCGGCTCTACGCCGAGGCACAGGAGGCGGGGATAAGCGAGATCGCCCGGCTCGCGCAGGTGCACGGCATCGACGCTGACATCGAGCCTATGCCGGCCTATGTCTACACCAACGACGAAAGCTATGTCGGCCAGATCGAAAAGGAGGTGGAGATCGCGCGCCGGCTCGGCCTCCCGGCCAGCCTCACCCGCGACACCGGACTGCCGTTCGACGTTCTCCAGGCGATGCGCTGGGACAACCAGGCGCAATTCCACCCGACCAAATATGTCGCCGGCCTCGCCGCCACCATCCCGGGCGAGGGCAGCCACGTCTTCGAGAACAGCCGCGCAATCGACTATGAGCCGACCCGCGTCGTCACCGACGGCGGCACCGTCGCCGCCCGCCACGTCGTCATGGCGACGCACCTGCCGCTCGGCCAGATCGGCATGTACTACGCGCTCGCTTACCCAATGGCGGAGCCGGTGGTCGCCGCCCCGATCAGCCGGGTGCCGCCGGGCATGTACAAGAATGCCGAGCAGCCCGGTCATTCGATCCGGACGCACAAGGGTCCGGACGGGCGGGTCTGGGGAATCGTCGCCGGCAATCATTACAAGCCCGGCCATGTCGACGACGAGCAGCGCTACATCGCCGATATCGAGCGCTGGCTCGCCGAGCATTTCGACGCCGGCCCGGTCCGCTACCGCTGGGTCAACGAGGATTATACCGCGATGGACCAGGCGCCGTTCATCGGCTGGTCCTCCTCCGGCGGGAAAGGCTATCTCGTCGCGACCGGCTTTGCCGCCTGGGGCATCTCGAACGGAACCGCGGCGGCGATGATCATCGCCGATCTTGCCACCGGCAAGGAGAATGCCTGGACCGCGATGTTCGACGCGACTCGCATCAAGCCGATTGCCGGCGCCGGCGAGTTCGTGAAGGAGAATGCCGAGGTCGCCGCCCACCTCGTCAGCGGCTATCTCTCCCGGAAGCCCAAGAGCTATGACCAGCTCGCCCCCGGCGACGCCGCCATCCTGAAAGTCGACGGCGAGAACGTCGCCGCCTTCCGCGACGAGGCCGGGAAGGTCCATGCGGTCTCGGCGGTCTGCACCCACATGGGCTGCCTCGTCGGCTGGAACAGGACCGACCGCACCTGGGACTGCCCCTGCCACGGCTCGCGCTTCGAACTGTCCGGCGAGGTCATCCACGGCCCCGCGACGCAGCCGCTTGGGGCGAAGGTCACGGGCTGACTTGCGGGAGAAACCGCGGCGATTTACGCCAGCACCATGGGGGAAAAGTCACTGGACGCGGACCGCAAGGTGCCGCCGTTGCCACCGCTCTACCGGATCGGCAAGCGGCTGCGGCACCGGATCAGCGCCGTTATCGCACGCTCGTCCACGGTCGGCGACACGCCCGTCTACGATCCGGTGCTGTTTCGGTGGGTCGCCGGCCTGGAGGCGCAATGGGAGGCGATACGGGACGAAGTCGCCGCGCTTCTCGCCCGGGACGCGGCGATCCCGCCGCTCGCCGACATCTCGCCCGATCACCGCCGCATCGCACCGCCGGGCAAGTGGAAGAGCTTCTTCCTGATCGGCTACGGCTACCGGCTGGAGGAGAATTGCCGCCGCTGCCCGGCCACCGCCGCCGCCGTCGCCGGTATTCCCGGCCTCAACAGCGCCTTCTTCTCGATCCTCGCGCCCGGCGCCCACATCACCCGCCACCGCGGCGTCACCAAGGCGATCCTCACCGCCCATCTCGGCCTCGTCGTGCCGGCCAAGCGCGCGGCCTGCCGGATGCAGGTCGCCGACGAAATGCTGCTGTGGGAGGAGGGCAAGGTGCTCATCTTCGACGATACCGATTATCACGAGGTGTGGAACGATACCGAGGATATGCGGGTCATCCTCCTCCTCCAGTTCCGCCGCCCGACCCGGCTCCTGGGGCGCATCGTCGGCGCGATCTTCCTCGAAGGCGTACGCCGCTCGCGCTTCGTCCAGGACGCGCGCGCCAGCCTCGGCGACTGGGAAAAGGCGATGCAGAAGCTCGAGCGCGACGAGCCCTGACGGCCCGCGCAAAATAAAACCCCGCCGCGCAAGGGGCACGCGGCGGGGCCGTAAGGACTGGAGGCTCGAAGCACTCCGGCCCGGCCGCCAAGGGAGTCAGGCGGCCTAACCGAAGTTAAGGTTTCGATTCGAAATTTAAAGAGGCGTCAGCCGCGTATCAGGCGCTTAGACGTCGCAGGTCTGGCTCTTCTTGCCGGGCGCTTCGAAGGACACTTTCGGGCCGTTGGCGCTCAGCGAATAGCCGCCGCCCTTGAACGGCGGCTTGCCGCCTTCCGCGGTGAGCGTGGTCGGCGTGCCGCCCTTTTGGGTCCGCACCGCCACCGTGTTGTTGGTGTAGAAGTCGGCGTAGAGCAGGCTGTTGTCGGCGCAGCGATAGGTCCGGCTCGCCTGGATCATCGGCGGCGGCGGCGGCGGCTTGGCGTCCTTGAGCTGCTGGGCCTGGGGATCGTCGGGCCCGCCGGATTCGATCGTCGTGGGCTTGTTGTTGCACCCCGCGAGCGCGACGAGCGCGGCGAGGGAGGCGGCGGAGAAGGGGGTCAGGGCTTTGTGCATGTTAGCCACTTCGTAAGTGCCGCTCGCCCCGTCAAGGGCTTTGATGCGAGGCGGCCGGGGCCGCGACGGGGGCATCCGCACAAGCGGTTCGACAAACCCCGTTCGATCGGTTAACTTTTCACTTCCGTATCGAAGGGTTGGAAAGAGCGTTTTCGCGTGCAGCGTGTCCGCATCGGCCTCACCGGCCTCGCCTTCGTCTTCATTCTCGTCCTGCTCGGCGCCGTCTTCACCAGCCCGAGCGCCGAGGAATCGGCGGCGAACGCAGTGAAGCGCCAGCTCGGCGGCGGCGCCTCCGCGCCCGCCGGCCCCGGCAACGAAGCCTCGCCCACCGAACCGCTCGCCAAGATCGGCGTCACGCCCGGCAACGCAGACGAGAATGTCGCGTCGCCGCCCGCCGCCGCCTCGCCGCCACCTACCGCAGCTCGCCGCTGACGCGGCCGGCGCGACTCACCGCTGACGCGACTCAGGCCGCCGCTTCGCGCTGGCCAACGGGAAGAGCTTCAACATACTTATCCACAGGGTTGTTCTTCGTGAACACGCGTCGAACAAGTCCAAGAACAGACCACGAATAATCTCAGCTTCGGCATCTTAGGGCATGAAATCCCCAAAAAAGGCATGAAATCCCCTTCCATCAGGGGGACGCTGATGTTATCCACCGCACCCTAGAGTTTCGGGGCACTTCTCCAGCTGACCAGTGAGTCACGCGGGGCGCGGTAAACGCGTCTCCGCGAACGGGGGAGGTCCGTGTATTGGAGCGGACGGGTCGTGGAGATCGACGACTTCTTCCAGGGAAGCGCGCTGAATGCGGTGGACGCCAAGGGGCGCCTCTCCGTTCCCGCCTTCGTCCGCTCGGTGATCGAGCGCCGCTCGGACGCCCGCGCCATCGTCGTCGGCGCCCATGAGATCGCCCCCTGCCTCACGGCCTACGGCCGCGGCTATGCCCGCAAGCTCTACGAGGACATGGAGCGCCGCCGCCTCGCCGACGAGGAGAAAGGCGCCGCTGCCGAGGAGCATTATGCCCGGGCCCGCCGCGCCTTCGGCATGACCGAAGACGTCCCCTACGACACGAGCGGTCGCATAATCCTTCCCCCGATGATGCGCCGTAAGGGCCAGATCGAGGAGCTCGCGCTCTTCGTCGGCGTCGGCGGCACGGTCGAGATCTGGAACCCGCGTCTCGCGCTCAAGCACGGCGACAAGGACCTCCAGGAAATCGCCGCCTGGCGCCTCGAGGAAAAGGGGATCGCGCTGTGACGCCCCCCAACTCCCCTGCGGGCGCGCCTCACGTCCCCGTGCTCCTCGCGGAAGTGATTGCCGGCCTCGCGCCTAGCGCCGGCGAAACCCATGTCGACGGCACCTTCGGGGCCGGCGGCTATACCCGTGCCATAATCGAGAAAGGGGCTGCCCGCGTCTACGCCTTCGATCGCGACCCTCAGGCGATAGAAGAAGGCGAGGCGCTGGCAGCTTCGAGCGGGGGGCGCCTGACGCTTGTTCCGGAGCGTTTTTCCCGGATGCGTCAGGCGCTTGCCGACCGCGGCGTCGATACCGTGGACGGCGTCACCCTCGACATCGGCGTCTCCTCCATGCAGCTCGACCGCGCCGAGCGCGGCTTCTCCTTCCAAGCCGACGGCCCGCTCGACATGCGCATGGCCAGCGAAGGCGAGAGCGCGGCGGATTTCCTCAACCACGCCGCGGAAGAGGATATTGCGAACGTCATCTACCGCTACGGCGAGGAGCCCAAGTCCCGCCGCATCGCCCGAGCCATCGTCGCCGCCCGGCCGCTCACCCGCACCGGCGAGCTCGCCGAGGTCGTCCGCAAGGCGGTCGGCTGGAAGCCGCACATGAAGAAGGATCCGGCCACCCGCACCTTCCAGGCCATCCGGATCCATTTGAACGAGGAGCTGCAGGAGCTGGAGGGCGGGCTCGAAGCGGCGGAGCAGGTGCTCGCGCCCGGCGGCCGCCTCGCCGTCGTCACCTTCCACAGCCTCGAGGACCGGGTCGTGAAGCGCTTCTTGAAGGAGCGCAGCGGCGACGTCCCCGCCGGCTCGCGCCACCTGCCGGCCCAGACGAGCCGTGCCCCGGCGCCGAGCTTCGAGGCTGTGGCGAAGCCGGTCCGCGCCGGCGAGCACGAACTCAGCACCAATCCGCGCGCCCGTTCGGCGACCCTCCGGGTCGCGCGGCGCACCTCTGCATCGGCCTGGAAGGAAGGCGCTTCGGCATGATCGCAAGAAGCTTCAAATCGGTAATCTGGGTGGCGACCGTCGGCGGCGCCGCCTTGAGCTGCTACATGGTGTCGCTCCGCGTCGCGACCGAGCGGGCCGACCTCGCCAAAGTCGAGCACCAGATCCTCGTCGCCAAGCGCGACATCCGCATGCTCCAGACCGAGTTGGGCACGCGCGGCCGCATGAGCCAGCTCGAAGACTGGAACTCGAACGTCCTCGCCCTCGCGGCGCCGACGTCGGCCCAGTTCGTCCACGACGACATGACCCTCGCCCGCCTGGAGCGCCACGACGCCACCGTCGAGGAGCGCACCAGCGGCGACGTCCGCATGGCTTCGGCCGAGACCGGCGCCGCCGCGGCGACCGCCCAGCCCGCCGCCCCGGCCGCCGAAGCGCCGAAGCCGCACATCGTCACCGCCATCGCCCACGCCGCCCCACCGCCGCCTCCGTCGGTCGTCCATCAGGCGAGCTACACGACCGCGCCGAAGAGCCCGCTCGGCCCAGAGCTGAAGAAGGCCGAACCGAAGAAGGTCGAGCCGAAGCCCGAGCGCCACGCCAAGGCCGCTCCGGCCAAGGCGCCCGCCGCCAAGCCGGCCCCGGAAAAGAAGCTGGCTGCCAAGGCCGCGCCTGAGAAGAAGGCCGCCGCAAAGCCCGCGCCCGAGAAGAAGCTCGCCGCCAAGGCGAAGCCGGCCGCCGAGAAGAAGGCGCCGGAGAAGAAGCTCGCCTCGCGCGGCAAGATCGCTCGCCATCCCGCCGCAGCCCAGGAAAGCGACGCCGACTGATGACCGCCTACGCCGCCATCGCGCCCCGCACCGCCACCCCGGCGCCGCGGCCCGAGGGCCTCGCGCTCACCTATCACCGGCTGATGCTGATCATGCTCGTCTTCGCGGGCGTGACGATGCTGATCGCCACGCGCCTCCTGTGGCTGCAGGTCTCGACCGACCGCTCGACCGGCGACGCCGGCCTCAACCCGCTGATCCCGGCGCGCGGCGACATCGTCGACCGCAACGGCGTCGCCCTGGCCCGCTCGATCGATGCCTGGACGATCGCCATCCACCCCGACCGCCTGCTCGGCAATCCCGAGGAGCTGGCGCTGAAGCTCGCCCAGCTCATCCCCGAGCACAGCGCCGACGATTACCGCAAGCTGCTCAAATCGAAGAAGAGCTTCGCTTATCTCAGCCACCGCGCCCTTCCGGAGCTGGTCTCGGCGGTGAACGCGCTGGGCGAGCCGGCGATCGAATTCAGCCGGGAGCCCGAGCGGCTCTACCCGCAGACCGGCCTTGCCGCCCATGTGCTGGGCTGGACCAGCACCGAGGGCCACGGCGTCAGCGGCATGGAAAAGGTGCTCGACGCCCGCCTCACCGGCCCCCAGCGCGGCGCGCCCGTCGAGCTGTCGATCGACACCCGCGTCCAGGCCACAATGGAGAGCGAGCTCGCCGCGGCTATGGCGAAGTTCAGCGCCATCGGCGCCGCCGGCGTGGTCCTCGATCTGAAGACCGGCGAAGTGCTGGCGATGACCTCGCTGCCTCAGCTGAACCCGAACCGGCCGGGGCAGGGTGCCGTCGACGCCGGCTTCAACCGCGCCACGCTCGGCGTCTACGAGCTGGGTTCGACCTTCAAGCCGTTCACCGTCGCGATGGCGATGGACAGCGGCATCATCAAATCCTTCAGCCAGATGTACAATTGCCCGACCGGGCTCCCCGTCGCCGGCGGCCACGTCATCACGGACACCCATCCGTTCGGGGGTCCCTGCTCCGTCGCCGACATCATGCGCGAAAGCTCGAACATCGGCACCGCGCAGATCGCGGCGCAGGTCGGCTCGCAGCGCCAGCAGGATTTCCTCCGCCGCATGGGCTTTCTCGAGCCCGTGCAGGTCGAGCTGCACGAGCGCGGACGCACGCTCACCCCCGGCAACAATTGGGGTGAGGTGGCGACCATGACGGTCGGGTTCGGCCACGGCATCGCCGTCACCCCGCTCCACCTCGCTCTGGGCTATGCGACCCTGTTCAACGGGGGCATCCGCCGGCCGGCAACCCTCTACAAGGTCGGCCCCGGCCATCCGGTGCCGGAAGGGACCCGCGTGTTCACCGAGGAGACCTCCCGGCGCATGCGCGGCCTGCTCCGCCTCGTCGTCCTCGCAGGCACCGGCAAGAAGGCCGACGCTCCCGGTTTCCGGGTCGGCGGGAAGACCGGCACGGCCGAGAAGCTGCAGGGCGGGCATTATTCGGGATCGGCCGTGGTGACGACCTTCGCAGGCGTATTCCCGATGGACGAGCCTCGCTATGTGGTCGTCGCCATGCTCGACGATCCCAAGGCCACGCCCGACACGTTCGGTTTCCACACCGCCGGCTGGAACGTCGCGCCGGTCGTCTCCCGCGTCGTCAGCCGCGTCGGCGCCCTGCTCGGCGTCGCGCCCGATCCGAGCCGCGAAGCCGACCTTACCGAGGTTGCCGCCTATCTGAAGCCCGAAGCGAAGCATTGACCGATGCGCCTGCGCGACCTCGCCGGGATCGACTCCGATTCCCGCGTGACGGGCTTCGCCATCGATCACCGCAAGGTCGCGCCCGGCACCGTGTTCGGCGCCTTCCGCGGGACCCTGTTCAACGGCGAGGACTTCATCCCTGACGCTGTCCGCGCCGGCGCCGTCGCGGTGGTGACCCGTCCCGACGTGACCGTGGAGGGCGCCCCCCGCATCGCGTCCGAAGAGCCGCGCCGCACCTTCGCGCAGCTTGCCGCCAAATTCTTCGCGCCCTTCCCAAAGACGGTGATCGCCGTCACCGGCACCAACGGCAAGACCTCCAACGTCGAGCTGGCCCGCCAGCTGTGGCGGATGGCCGGTCACCACGCCGCCTCGATCGGCACTTTGGGGGTCACCACCGCCGACGATCAGGTGACGACTGGCCTCACCACGCCCGACATCGTCACCTTCCTCTCCAACATGGCGGGCCTGGCGCGCGAGGGCGTCACCCACGCCGCCTTCGAAGCCTCCAGCCACGGCCTTGCCCAGTACCGGACCGAGGGGCTGCCGGTTCAGGCCGCCGCCTTCACCAATTTCAGCCGCGACCATCTCGATTATCACGGCACGATGGAGGAGTATTTCGAGGCGAAGATGCGCCTCTTCTCCGAAGTGCTGGCCCCGGACGGCACGGCTGTCCTGTGGATGGACGATCCGAAATCGGTGGAGCTTCTGCGCCGGGTCGAGGCGCGGGGCCTCAAGGCGATCACAGTCGGCAGGAAGGGCACGACGCTCCGCCTCGTCGAGCGCAGCCCAAGCCAGCTCGGCCAGACTCTGGTCATCGAGACGGGCGCCAAGACGCACAAGGTCACCTTGCCGCTGATCGGCGCCTACCAGGCCGCCAACGCCCTCACCGCCGCCGGACTCGTCCTCGCCACCGGGGGGGAGCTGAAGCAGGTCCTCGCCCATCTCGGCCGGGTCCAGCCGGTCCGCGGCCGCCTGGAGCGCGCCGTCATCACCCGCGCCGGGGCGCCGCTCTACGTCGATTATGCCCACACGCCGGATGCGATCGAGGCCGCCATCGCGGCGCTCCGCCCCCACGCCAAAGGCCGCCTGATCATCGTCTTCGGCGCAGGCGGCGACCGCGACGTCGGCAAGCGCGCCGAGATGGGCGCGGTGGCCGCCAGGCTCGCCGACCGCGTTATCGTCACCGACGACAACCCGCGCAGCGAGGAGCCGGCCGCCATCCGCCGCGCGATTCTCGAAGGCGCCCCCGGTGCGACCGAAGTCGCCGGCCGCCGCGAAGCCATCGCCACCGCGATCGCCGAGGCCGGCGCCGACGACATCATCCTCCTCGCCGGCAAGGGACACGAGCAGGGCCAGATCGTCGGCGACCAAATCCTCCCCTTCGACGACGTCGCCGTCGCCCGCGAGTGCGCGGCATGAGCCCGCTCTGGACCTCCGAGGAAATCGCGCAGGCGACCGGCGGCACCGCCGCCGCAAGCTTCGACGTCTCAGGCGTCGCCTTCGATTCGCGCGAGGTCGAGCCGGGCCACCTGTTCATTGCGATGAAGGGGGAGGCCACGGACGGGCACCGCTTCCTCGACAAAGCCTTCGCCGCCGGCGCCGCGGGGGCTCTGGTCTCCGAAGACAGCGCCCACCCAAACGTCCGCGTTGCCGACACCACCGCCGCGCTGAACGACCTCGGCCGCGCCGCCCGCGCCCGCACCGCCGCGCGGATCTGCGGCGTCACCGGCTCGGTCGGCAAGACGGGGACGAAGGAGGCGCTCTACGCCGCGCTCGACCGCAGCGCGCCCGGCACCGCGCACCGCTCGGTCAAGAGCTACAACAACCACACCGGCGTCCCGCTCTCGCTCGCCCGCATGCCGCGCGAGACGCGGTTCGGGGTCTTCGAAATGGGCATGAACCATGCCGGCGAACTGGCGGCGCTGACTCGCATCGTCCGCCCCCACGTCGCCATCATCACCGCCATTGCCCCAGCCCACCGCGAATTCTTCGCCAGCGACGCCGACATCGCCGAGGCCAAGGCCGAAATCTTCCAGGGGCTGGAGGAGGGCGGCACCGCGCTCGTCCCGTTCGACAGCGCCCACCGCGACCTGCTCGAGACCCGTGCCCGCCGCCACGCCGACCGCGTCCTCACCTTCGGGCTGGGCCAAGGCGCCGACATCCGCGCCCGCGATGTGGTCGGCGCCCCCGGCGGCGGATCGCTGGTGACGGCGATCCTTCCTGAATCCGAACTCACCTTCACCATTTCCCAACCGGGCACGCATTGGGTTTCGAACGCCATGGCCGTCCTCGGCGCCGTCGAAGCCCTGGGTGGCGACCTCGCCGCCGCCGGCCTCGCGCTGGCCGACATGCCGGGCCTGAAGGGCAGGGGCGAACGCCACCGCATCGCCCTCGCGGGCGGCGGCGAGGCGCTGCTCATCGACGAGAGCTACAACGCCAACCCCGCCTCGATGCGTGCCACTTTAGCCACTTTCGCGACTTTGAAACCATCGGGCCGCCGCATCGCGGTGCTAGGTGGGATGAAGGAGCTTGGTGCCGAATCCGAAGCGTTCCATGCCGGCCTCGCCGGGCGGGTCGAGGCGGCGTGTGTCGATTATGCCATTCTGGTCGGAGAAGAGATGCGGCCGCTCGCGAAAGCGCTTGGCCAAAACGTTAAAACCGCGCATGTCGGATCGGCGGCGGCGGCCACCGAAATCGTGCGCGACGAGGTCCGGGCCGGCGACGCGATACTCGTCAAGGGATCCAACTCGATCGGACTTGCCGCCCTCGTCGAGGCGCTGGCGAGCGGGAAAAGCTGATGTTTCTGTGGATTGCCCAGCAGCTGCACTTCCCGGGCCTGTTGAACCTGTTCCGATACATCACGTTCCGGGCGGGCGCCGCGACCGCGACGGCGCTGTTCATCGGCCTGCTTATCGGCCCCAGGTTCATCGGCTGGCTGCGGGTGCGGCAAGGCAAGGGCCAGCCGATCCGCGACGACGGCCCGCAATCCCACCTCGCCAAGCGCGGCACGCCGACCATGGGCGGGCTGATGATCCTCACCTCGCTCAGCGTCGCGATGTTCCTGTGGATGGACTTTTCCAACCGCTACCTCTGGGCCTGCATGCTGATCACCATCGGCTTCGGCCTGATCGGCTTCCTGGACGATTACGACAAGGTGACGAAGCGCAGCCACAAGGGCGTCTCCGCGCGTGTCCGCCTGCTCGCCGAGTTCCTCGTCGCAGGCGTCGGCTGCGGCATCATCACCTACGGCGCCGGCACCCAGCTCTACATCCCCTTCTACAAGGGGCCGGTGGTCGACCTGTGGATCTTCTACCCCTTCTTCGCCGCCTTCGTGGTGGTGGCGTTCGGCAATGCGGTGAACCTCACTGACGGGCTCGACGGCCTCGCCTCGATGCCGGTCATCATCGCGGCATTGGCCTTCCTCGTCATCTCCTACCTCGTCGGCAACGCCAAGTTCGCGACCTATCTCGGCATCCCGCACGTCCCCGGGGTGGGTAACCTCACCGTGCTCTGCTCGGCGATCGTCGGCGCCGGCCTCGCCTTCCTCTGGTTCAACGCACCCCCGGCGGCGGTCTTCATGGGCGACACGGGCAGCCTCGCCCTTGGCGGTGCCCTGGGTTCCATCGCCGTCGCGACCCAGCATGAGATCGTCCTCGGCATCATCGGCGGCCTGTTCGTGGTGGAGGCGATGAGCGTCATCATTCAGGTCTTCTTCTACAAGCGGACCGGCAAACGCGTCTTCAAGATGGCGCCCATCCACCATCATTTCGAGCAGATGGGCTGGTCGGAGCCGACCGTCGTCATCCGCTTCTGGATCATCGCCTTCGTGCTGGCGCTCGCCGGCCTGTCGACGCTGAAGCTACGGTGATCACCTCCAGCGCCTTTTCCGGCAAGAGCTACGCCGTCTACGGCCTCGCCCGCTCCGGCGTGGCGACGGTCGAGGCTTTGCTCGCCAGCGGCGCCAATGTAATGGCGTGGGACGAGAAAGCGGAGGCGCGGGAGCATCTCACCCCCTCCGGGCGCATCGCCGATCCCCTCGCCACCGCGCTCACCGGCTTTTCCGGGATCGTCGTCTCACCGGGCGTGCCGATCAACCGCCACCGCATCGCCGCCCGCGCTCGCGAAGCGAAGGTGCCGCTGATCGGCGACATCGAACTGTTCGCCCAGGCCCGCGCGGCGCTCCCGCCGCACAAGGTGGTCGGAATCACCGGGACCAACGGCAAGTCGACGACGACGGCGCTCGTCCACCATATCCTGGAGAGCGCCGGCATTCCGACGGCGATGGGCGGAAACATCGGCCTCCCCATTCTCGCGCAGGACCCCCTCGCCCCGAATGAGAATGGGGTCGGCGTCTATGTCCTCGAGCTGTCGTCGTTCCAGATCGACCTCACCCAGAGTCTCGACTGCGACGTGGCGGCGCTCCTCAACGTCACGCCGGACCATCTCGACCGCTACGAGGACATGGACGATTACGCCGCGTCGAAGACCCGCCTTTTCACAATGCAGTCGCCCGAGCATGCCGCGGTGATAACCACCGACGACCAATACACGCGCGCCATCTCCCTCTCCGAGCAGATCGTCGCGCGCAGAATCGGCGTCAACTCCGTCCTCATCAAGGATAGCTCGCGCTGGCCCGCGCTGCAGGGAGCGCACAACGCGCAGAACCTCGCGGTCGCCGTCGCAACCTGCTTCGAGCTCGGCGTTCCGGACGCGACCATCTTCAACGCTCTCGAGACCTTCCCGGGCCTCCCGCACCGGATGGAGCGGGTGCGCGAGAGACGCGGCGTGCTGTACGTCAACGACAGCAAGGCGACCAATCCGGAAGCGGCGGCGCCTGCCCTCGCGGCGTTCCCGGCGGTGCACTGGATCTTGGGCGGGGTGCCGAAGGGTGACGATCTCGGCCCCTGCGCACGCCACCTCGACCATGTCCGGGCCGCGTACACGATCGGGGAGGCCGGGCCGATGTTCGCGAAGTTGTTGGGGTCGGCGGTGCCGGTCACCGAATGCGGCGTTCTCGACGCGGCGGTGGATGCGGCGGCGGGGGCGGCGAAGGCGGGGGAGGTGGTGCTGTTGTCGCCCGCCTGCGCGTCGTTCGACCAGTTCAGGGATTATGAGGCGCGGGGGGAGAGTTTCCGCGTGTGTGTGGAGGCGTTGGCATGAGCGTCATGGGGCAGTTGAAGGCGAAGGGCGGGACGCGGCTGGGGCGCTCGGACAGGAGCGCGCTCGGCCGCTGGTTCTGGGAGATAGACCGCGTCCTCCTCCTCTTCGTCGCGGTGCTGATCGCCATCGGCCTCATCGCCGTCGCCGCCGCCTCGCCCGCCGCGGGCCAGCGCTATTCGGGCAACGGCGTCACCTTCCCCCCGCTTTACTATTTCTACCGCCAGCTGGTGTGGATCGCGGCGGGGCTGCCGGTGATGATCGGCATCTCGATGCTGCCGCGGACGCGGGCGCGGCGCCTGTGCCTGATGGGCGCCGTGCTGTTCACCGCTTTGCTGTTCCTGGTCCCGGTCGTCGGCCCGCAGATCAACGGCGCCCGCCGCTGGCTCGGCATGGGCTTCTTCCAGTTCCAGCCGTCGGAGTTTTTGAAGCCCCTCTACATCGTCTCGATCGCCTGGCTCCTCAGCCTCAAGAAGGAGGACCCGAACCTGCCGATGGTGCCGCTGACGGGAATCATCACCGGCCTCATCGCCTTGCTCCTCATGAAGCAGCCCAATTTCGGCGAGACGGTGATCTTCGCCTCCGCCTGGGTGATGCTGCTGACCCTCTCAGGGGCGCCGCTCCGCTTCCTCGCCTTCCTCGCGCTGGGCGCGGTGGCGGTCGTGATCCTCGCTTACTTCTTCTATCCCGTGGCCCACACCCGGATTGACGGCTTCCTCTTCGACCATGGCGACAATTATCAGACCGAGTCGGCGCTGAAGACTCTGACCGCCGGCGGTCTGTTCGGCGCCGGTCCGGGCGCGGGCGCCAAGAAGTTCCTGCTTCCGGAGCCGCATACCGACTACATCTTCTCCGTGATCGGCGAGGAGTTCGGCATGATCGCCTGCCTCGCCATCGCCATCATCTACCTCGCCATCGTCGCCCGGGTGATGATCCGCCTGCTCCACGAGGACGACCAGTTCGTCGTCCTCGCCGCCGCCGGCCTCGTCACCCAGTTCGGCATGCAGGCGCTGATCAACATGGCCGTCAACGTCCAGATCGCGCCGTCCAAGGGCATGACCCTGCCGTTCATCTCCTACGGCGGCTCGTCGATGATCGCTTTGTCGATCGGCATGGGCCTCTTGTTGGCCTTCACCAGGCGCAACCCCTACCTCCACCGCTCGCCCTATGTCGTGAAGTGGAGCGGCAGATGATGTTCGGGCGCCATTACGTCCTCGCCGCCGGGGGGACCGGGGGGCATATGATCCCGGCCCATGCGCTGGCGGAGGAGCTGATGCGCCGCGGCCACCGCGTGGCGCTGGTCACCGACGATCGCGGCGCCCGCATCCCGGGGCTGTTCGAAGGCGTCCAGGTCCACATCCTCCCGGCCGGACGGCTCGGCGGCGGGCCGGCGGGGTGGCTCAAGGCGGCGCGAAACATCTTCACCGGCCGCGCCATGGCGATGCGGCTCTACGAGACCTTCCGGCCCTCCGCGGTGATCGGCTTCGGCGGCTATCCGGCGCTGCCGGCCCTGCTCGGCGGGCGGGCGTGCGGCGTGCCGACCCTCGTCCATGAGCAGAATGCGGTGCTCGGCCGGGTCAATCGGCTGATGGCGGGCCGGGTCGACGCCATCGCCACGGCGTATGGGACGGTCGATCGCCTCTCCAAGAGCTACGCGAGCAAGACCCACCTGGTCGGCAACCCAGTCCGCGACGAGGTGCTGGCGCTGCGCGAGCAGCCTTACCCGCCGCTCTCCGCCGACGGCGTGTTCCGCGTGCTGGTGACGGGCGGCAGTCAGGGCGCCACCATCCTCTCCAGCGTCGTCCCGGACGGCCTCGGCATGCTGCCCGAGCATTTCCGCCGCCGCCTCCAGGTGACGCAGCAATGCCGGGCCGAGGACATCGAGCAGGTCCGCGCCAAATTTGCGTCGCTCGGCATCCCCGCGGACCTCGCCACCTATATCGAGGACATGCCGGAGAAGCTCGGCTGGTCCCACCTCGTCATCGCCCGCGCCGGCGCCTCGACCATCGCCGAGCTGACCGCCGCCGGCCGGCCTGCGATCCTCATCCCGCTGCCGAGCGCGACCGACGATCACCAGACCTCCAACGCCCGCGAAATGGCGCGGGCCGGCGGCGCGCGGATGATCTCGCAGGCAGCCTTCACGCCGGTCGAGCTCGCCAAGCAGATGCAGAAGCTCGGCCTCGATCCGGACGCGCTCGCCAACGCCGCCGCCCGCGCCCGCGCCGTCGGCCGCCCCAACGCCGCCTCCGATCTTGCCGACCTGGTCGAGCGCTCGGGACGCGAGCCCGGCGCCGATCCGCTCCCCGCCGAGGAGATCGTCCTCAAGCCGATCCCGAACGGAGCTTATGCATGAGGGGAGTGGGGACCGACATCGGGACCATCCACTTCATCGGCATCGGCGGCATCGGCATGTCCGGCATCGCCGAGGTGATGCACATCCTCGGCTACAAGGTGCAGGGCTCTGACGCGGCGGAAGGCTATGTCGTCGAGGGCCTCAGGAAGGCGGGCATCCCCGTGGTGATCGGCCAGAGCGCGGACAATCTCGGCGACGCCGCGGTGGTCGTGGTCTCGACCGCGATCCGCAAGGACAACCCCGAACTCGTCTGTGCCTATGAGCGGCGCATCCCGGTCGTCCGCCGCGCGGAGATGCTCGCCGAGCTGATGCGGCTCAAATCCACCGTCGCCGTCGCCGGCACCCACGGCAAGACGACCACCACCTCGATGATCGCGGCGATGCTCGATGCGGGCGGCATCGACCCGACGGTGATCAACGGCGGCATCATCAACGCCTACGGCTCCAACGCCCGCTTGGGCTCGTCCGACTGGATGGTGGTCGAGGCGGACGAGAGCGACGGGAGCTTCCTTCGCCTCGACGGCCAGATCGCCGTCGTCACCAACATCGATCCCGAGCATCTCGATCATTATGGCAGCTTCGACAAGGTGAAGGACGCCTATGTCGAGTTCGTCGAGAACGTCCCCTTCTACGGCGCTGCCTTGCTCTGCGTCGATCATCCCGAGGTGCAGACGATCATCCCGCGCCTGCGCGACCGACGGGTGGTCACCTACGGCTTTGCGGCGCTCGCCGACGTGCGCGGCGAGAATGTCCGTCCGGTCGCCGGCGGCAACCGCTTCGACGTCACCATCCGCGACCGCGCCGGTAACACGTCCACCATAACCGACATCGCGCTGCCGATGCCGGGCCGCCACAACGTCCAGAACGCGCTCGCCGCGATCGGCGTCGCCGCCGAGCTCGGCATCCCGCACGACACCATCGCCAAGGGATTCGAGCGGTTCGGCGGGGTCAAGCGGCGCTTCACCAAGGTGGGCGAGATCCAGGGCGCGACCATTATCGACGATTACGGCCACCACCCGACCGAGATCCGCGCCGTCCTCGCGGCGGCTCGTGAAGGGGCGGAAGGCCGGGTGATCGCCGTCGTCCAGCCCCACCGCTACACCCGGCTCCGGGACCTGATGGAGGAGTTCCAGGGCGCCTTCAACGATGCCGACATCGTCTACGTCGCCCCCGTCTATGCCGCCGGCGAAGAGCCGATCGAGGGGGTGGATGCCGACGCTTTAGTCGAGGGGCTGAAGCAGCGCGGCCACCGCGCCGTGAAGGCGGTCGCGGACCTCGACGACCTCTGCCTCAGCCTGCGCGACATCGCCGCGCGAGGCGACATGGTGATCTGCCTCGGCGCCGGCGACATCACGAAGTGGGCGGCGGCACTGGCCGAAGGCATACGCTGCGCGAGGCTGGCGAAATGAGCCGGGTCTCGCACAGGCCCCACCCGAACCCCTCCCCTGAAGGGGAGGGGCTTGAGGGCGTACTTCAAATAAACCCCTCCCCTTCAGGGGAGGGGTTGGGGGTGGGGCCTGTCGCCTTGCGCGGCACCATCGAAAAGGATGGCGCCCTCGCGGACTTCATCTGGTTCCGCACCGGCGGCCCCGCCGAATGGCTGGTGAGGCCCAAGGACGTGGACGACCTCGCCGCCTTCCTGCGCGAACTCGACCCGGCAGTCCCCGTCCTCCCGGTCGGCGTCGGCTCGAACCTGATCGTTCGAGACGGCGGCGTTCCGGGTGTGGTGGTCCGTCTCCCGAAGGCGATGGCGCAGGTCGGCGTCGAGCCCGGAAATCGGATCCGCGCCGGCGGTGGGGCGATGGGGATAACCGTCGCCTCCAAGGCGCGCGATGCCGGTATCGCCGGGCTGGAATTCCTGCGCGGCATCCCCGGCACCGCAGGCGGCGCGGTGCGGATGAACGCCGGCGCCTACGGCCGCGAAGTGGCGGACGTGTTGGTCGAGGCGACCCTCGTGCTGCGCGACGGCAGCATCGAGACCTGGCGGCGCGAGCGGTTCGGCTACACCTACCGTCATTCCGAAGTTCCGGCTGGTGCCGTGGTCGTCGAGGCGGTCTTCGAAGGCGTTCCGGGCGAGCGCGCCGCCATTGCCGCCGAGATGGACCGGATCGCGGAGGAGCGCGAGGCGAGCCAGCCTTTGCGCAGCCGCACCGGCGGCTCGACCTTCAAGAATCCGCCCGGGACCAAGGCGTGGAAGCTGATCGACGAGGCCGGCTGTCGCGGGCTGACGATCGGCGACGCGCAAGTCTCTGAAAAGCATTGCAACTTCCTGCTCAATTTGGGCAAGGCTAACGCCGCCGACATCGAGGCGCTGGGCGAGGAAGTTCGCCGCCGCGTGCGGCAGGCTTCCGGCGTCGAGCTGGAATGGGAAATCCAGCGTGTCGGCATGTTTGCCGACGACGCCGGCAAAGAGCGTGTCGGCGAACATCTCCCTCTCCCCTTCAGGGGAGAGGGTCGGGGAGAGGGGGAGTCCGCGACAGGCGGGGCGTTCAATGATTGATTTTTCGACTGCCCCTCTCGCAACCCTCTCCCCTGAAGGGGAGAGGGCTTCACGCCTCCACATCGCCGTCCTCATGGGCGGGTGGTCGGCCGAGCGGGAGGTGTCGCTGATGAGCGGCGCCGGCGTCGCCGATGCGCTCGAAAGCCTCGGCCACCGCGTCACCCGCATCGACATGGGCCGCGACGTCGCGCAGCGGCTCGCCGAGGCGAAGCCGGACGTGGTGTTCAACGCCCTCCACGGCACGCCCGGCGAGGATGGGTCGGTGCAGGGCCTGATGGACCTGATGGGCCTCACCTACACCCATAGCGGGCTCGAGACCTCGGTGATCGCCATCGACAAGGAACTCACCAAGATGGTCCTCGTCCCCCATGGCGTGCGCATGCCCGCCGGGACGATCGTCGAGAGCGAGAGCCTCTATTCCGCCGACCCGATCGCCCGTCCTTATGTCGTGAAGCCGGTCAACGAAGGCTCCTCCGTCGGCGTCGCCATCGTCACCCGAGAAGGAAATTACGGCGATCCGATCGGGCGCGACACGCCGGGCCCGTGGCAGCATTTCGACCGGCTGCTCGCCGAGCCGTTCATCCGCGGGCGCGAGCTGACGGTGGCGGTGCTGGGCAAGGAGGCGCTCGCCGTCACCGAGCTGGTGCCCAAGACCGGATTCTACGATTACGACGCCAAATATACCGATGGCCTCACGCAGCATGTCTGCCCGGCCGAAATCCCGCGGGACATCGCCGACGCGGCGATGGCGATGGCGCTTCAGGCCCACAAGCTGCTCGGCTGCCGCGGCTGCTCGCGCTCCGACTTCCGCTGGGACGATGAGCAGGGCGAGACGGGCCTCTATCTGCTCGAGGTCAACACCCAGCCCGGCATGACGCCACTTAGTCTCGTGCCGGAGCAGGCGAAATATCGCGGCCTTTCCTACCCCGAGCTGGTCCAGCGCATCGTCGAGGAGGCATTATGAGCGCCAAGGCCGCGTCACGCCCTCGCGCGAAGCCCAAGGGCAAGGCGGGCGCGCGCGGCCGCGGCAAGGCCGCCGCGCCGAGTCCTCTGGGCGAGCTGGTCCGCCGCATCAGCGCTTGGATCTTCGTCGCCATGCTGGTCGCCCTCGCGGTCGCCGCCCTGGCGGTGCTGCGGGTGCCGCAGATGCTCGGCGGCTCGCTGGGCGAGGCGGCGGGGGAGGCCGGCTTCTCCTTGAAGCACGTCGAGATCAAGGGCGCGATCCACGTCCCCCAGCTCGAAATCTACAATATCGCCTTCGACCAAGGCTCGTCGGCGATGCCGCTCGTCGACCTCGAGGCGACGCGGCAGCGGCTGCTCCGGTTCGGCTGGATCAAGGATGCCCGCGTCTCGCGCCGGCTGCCGGACACGCTCGTCGTCGATATCGTCGAGCGGGTGCCGACCGCGATCTGGCAGAATGAAGGCCGCCTCGCCCTGATCGACGCCGAGGGCACCGTGCTGGCGCCCGTCAAGCTGGAGGCGATGCCGGACCTGCCGCTGGTCATCGGCCCGGAGGCGAGCCGGCATGTCCAGGACCTCTCCGACCTCACCGCCGCTGCGCCGCGGCTGAAGCCGGTGCTGGCCGGGGCGAGCTGGATCGGCGGGCGCCGCTGGGATCTGCGCTTCCACTCCGGCGAGGTGCTGGCCTTGCCCGAAGGGGAAGGGGAGGCGCGCCGTGCGCTCGCCCGCTTCGCGCAGATGGACCAGGCCAAGCAACTGCTCGGCAAGGGCTTCGTTCGTTTCGATATGCGCATCCCTGGAAAGTTCATCATCCGCGTCTCCAACGAGCCCGGCAGCTCGGTGCCGTCGATCGCCCCGGACGCGCCGCCGGCCGCCGAGCCCGCCCCCGCCACGCCGCCGCCGCGTGCCGTGAAGCCCGGCAGCGTCCCCGACGCGACGAAGACGATCTGATGAAGCGTCCCGCCGTCACCCCGCCCAGGAGGCTCGTCACCGCCCTCGATGTCGGCTCGTCCAAGGTCTCGGCCCTCATCGCCGAGCCGGGCGAGGACGGCAGCTTGAAGATCCTCGGCACCGGCCAGCGCCAGAGCCAGGGCGTGCGGCGCGGCTACATCGCCGACATGGAGAAGACCGAAGGCGCGATCCGCGAGGCGGTCGAGCAGGCGGAGCGGATCGCCGCGACCAACATTGAGGACGTCTATGTCGGCTTCTCAGCCGGCGGCCTCGTCTCCTCGCTCGCCAGCGTCGAAGTTCAGATCGGCGGCCGCCGCGTCGCCAAGGAGGATGTCGACCAATTGCTCGCGGTCGGGCGGGAATCGATCGATTCCGACGGCAAGATGATCCTCCACGCCATGCCGGCGCTCTATACGCTGGACGGGCTGCAGGGCGTGAAGAAGCCGCTCGGCCTCCACGCCGACCGGCTGGCCGTCGACATCCACGTAATCGCCGCCGAGCCGTCGCCGGTCAGGAACCTCGATCTGTGCGTCCGTTCCGCCCATCTCGGCGTCGAGGCGATCGTCGCTTCACCGGTCGCAGCAGGGAAGGCGTGCCTGTCGGAGGAGGAGCGGGAGCTCGGGGTCGCGTTGGTCGAATTGGGCGCCGGGGTCACCAACGTCTCCGTCTTCGCCGGCGGCATGCTGCTCGGCCTCAAATCCCTGCCGATGGGCGGGATCGACATCACCGACGACATCGCCTCCGCCTTCGGCACCCGCCGCGTCGAGGCTGAGCGGATGAAATGCTATTACGGCTCGGCGATGGCGAGCCCACGCGACAATCACGACATGATCGAATTGTCGCCCATCGCCGGCTCGGAAGAGGGAACGGAGGCCGCGCGGATCACGCGTGCGCAATTGATCGCCGTGATCCGCCAGCGGCTCGAGCATCTCTCGGGTGAAATCGCCGGCGCCTTGAAGGACCTCGGCTTCGCCGGCCCGTTCGGCCGCCAGGTGGTGCTGACCGGCGGCGGCTCCGAGCTCAAGGGTATCGCCGATTATGCCCAGGGCGTGCTCGGCCGCGCCGTCCGCATCGGCCGCCCCAGCCTGCCGGGCCTGCCCGACGCCCATAGCGGCCCCGCCTTCACCACCCTCGTCGGCCTCGCCCAGTTCGCCGCCTCGAACGAGCTCGATCTGCGCGGCGCGCTGCCCCGCGACCAGGGCGCGCCGCGGGTCGCTGGGAGCGGCAACATCATCAACCGGCTGGTTTCGGCGTTCAGGAGTGGCTTTTGAGACTCACCCGTGGCCGTCGGGACTCAATCCCCGTGACATTTCGGACTCACGAAGGCATTCATCCACGGAAAAATACCGTCTCGTTAACTTTTCTCTCGCCCGCGAGAATCGCCTCGTGCAAAGAACAGGTTAACGTGCGTCCCGTCGCCAAAGTACAGCAGGGGGAGAAGACCCGATGAGCATCGATTTCATCCGTCCGGAAGTGGACGAGCTTCGTCCCAGGATCAGCGTCATCGGCGTCGGCGGTGCCGGCGGCAACGCGGTCGCCAACATGATCGCCAACGAGGTGCAGGGCGTCGACTTCCTCGTCGCCAACACCGACGCGCAGGCGCTCAATGCCTCACCCGCGGCGCAGCGCATCCAGCTTGGCCTCCGCATCACCCAGGGCCTCGGCGCCGGCTCTCGTCCGGAGATCGGCAAGGCCGCCGCGGAGGAAGCGATCGAGGAGATCGAGGCCGCGCTCGAAGGCGCCCACATGTGCTTCATCGCCGCCGGCATGGGCGGCGGCACCGGCACCGGCGCCGCGCCGGTCATCGCCAAGTTGGCCCGCGACAAGGGCGTCCTGACCGTCGGCGTCGTCACCAAGCCGTTCAGCTTCGAGGGCAACCGCCGCGGCCGCTCGGCCGACGCCGGCATCAACGAGCTTCAGCAGCACGTCGACACGCTGATCGTCATCCCCAATCAGAATCTGTTCCGCATCGCCAACCCGAACACCACCTTCAAGGAGGCGTTCCAGATGGCCGACGAGGTGCTGCAGCAGGGCGTGCGCGGCATCACCGACCTGATGGTCATGCCCGGCCTCATCAACCTCGATTTCGCCGACGTCCGCTCGGTGATGGGCGAGATGGGCAAGGCGATGATGGGCACCGGCGAGGCGTCCGGCGACAACCGCGCCATCGAGGCGGCCGAAAAGGCGATCGCCAACCCGCTCCTGGACGGCGTCTCGATGAAGGGCGCCAAGGGCGTCATCATCTCGATCACCGGCGGCGAGGACATGCGCTTGATGGAAGTCGACGAGGCCGCCAGCCACATCAAGGAACTGGTCGATCCGGACGCGAACATCATCTGGGGCTCGGCGTTCAACAACGACCTCCAGGGCAAGATCCGCGTTTCCGTCGTCGCCACCGGCATCGATGCCGAGGCGGTGACGCAGGCGCCGCCTGCGCCCGCCAAGGTCTTCGCCTTCCCCGGCGCCGGCCGGAGCGCGGCCCCTGCGGCCGCCGCGCCGGAAGCGCCGAAGATGACGCTCAGTGCGCCGGAGCCGGAACCCGAGGCCGAAGCGGCGGAAGCCGACGTGCTCGATCTCGCCGCGGCGCCGGAGGCGGAGGAGCTGACCCTCGACACGCCCGCTGCCGAAGGCGGGTCCGACGAGCTGCTGCTCGGCGGCGAGATGCTCGGCGAAGAAGGCTTCGTCGATGAGGAATTTGCCGGCGGACCCGAGGCGCGTGCGCCCGGCACCCGCTCCTGGCTGATCGGCGAAGACCCAGGCGAACCCGCCGCGCCGGAGCCCAAGCCAGCGCGCGACGGCGGCACTTTGTTCGAGCGCATGTCGAACATCGCCCGCGGCGCCGCCAAGGCGCAGGTGGAGGAAGAGCCCGCCGCACCGGCCCGCAGCGGCCGCCGCGACCCGCTCGACATCCCCCGCTTCCTCGGGCGCCAGAACAACCAGTAAGGCTTCATGCCTCCCCATGCGCGAAGCGCATGGGGAGGGGGACCACAGGAGGTGGTGGAGGGGTCTTCACGAGCTGCGGCGCCTGCCGATACCCCTCCACCACCCTCCGGGTGGTCCCCTCCCCATCTTCGATGGGGAGGCACTTCACCGCCTCCCCACACCGCCCCGCCGATAAGCCGTTGCTCCGCTTGGCGGACTCCTGTTCCTTCGGACCCGATGAAACATAGAATGAGGGGTGCCCTGCTCGGCTTTGCCGTGCTGGGTGCGGGGATGTTGTCGGCCGGGGGGCCGGCCATCGCACAACAGACTTACGGCGCGCCGCAGGAGACGCCTGGGGACGCGCTGTCGCGCAATTTGAAGACGCTCGTCGCCAATCCGCGCAGCGTCGACGCGCTGACCGGCGCCGGCCGCGCCGCGCTCGCCGTCGGCGACGCGCAGGCGGCGTTGAGCTTCCTCGCCCGCGCCGAGGACGAGGCGCCGCGCGACGGCCGCATCAAGATGTGGATCGCGTCCGCTTTGGTGCAGCTCGAACAGCCCCACGCCGCACTCAAATTCTTCAAGGACGCCGCCGATCTCGGCGTGCCCGAAGCCGAGATCGCCCCCGACCGCGGCCTCGCCTACGACATTGCCGGCGATCCGCGCCGGGCCCAGCGCGATTATCGGCTCGCTTTGCAGCGGTCGCGCGATCCGGAGCTGACCCGGCGCCTCGCCCTGTCGCTGGCGATCAGCGGCGAGCGCGAGCCGGCGCTGCGCCTCCTCGACGAGCAGTTCCAGACCCGTAATCCCGCCGCCGACCGCACCCGCGCCCTCGTGCTGGCGCTGACCGGCGACGCCGCCGACGCCGCCCGCGTCGTCGAGGCGAGCATGCCCGGCCCGCAAGGCGCGGCGCTGATGCCGTTCCTCGCCCGGCTTCCGAGCCTCAGCCTCGCCGACCGCGCGCTTGCCGTCCACCTCGGCCACTTCCCACAGGACGGCCGCACCGCGCCAGCGTCCAATTACGCGATGAACAGCTTCCGCTCGAACGTCGTGTCGATGGGCGCCGGCGCACCCTCGCCGGTCGACGCGGGTCGCCCTGACGCGCTGCAGCCCGGCCTCGGCCGCTCGACGGCCGCCCTCGTGCGCGCCGCGCCGCGGGACTCCGCCGACGAGGAAGAGGCGCCGCCGGTTCGATCGCAGGCGATCGCGCCTCCCGTTAGCCCGCCCGCCGCGGCCGACCCATCCGCTGTCCGCCGCAGGCCCAGCGGCGGCGGCGCCCCTCCGGCCCACGCCAGTACAGCGCAGCCTTCCTCCTGGTCCTGGAGCCGCCCCGCTCTGCCGCGCACCCAGCCCCACTCGCAGGAGACTCGGATCGCCAGTGCGACGCCGACGCCTCTGCCCTCCCGGGCCGTGAATCCGGCGCCGCAGGTGCCGGTCATCGCGCTGCCCCACCCGCTCGACATCAGCCGCCCCGGCGCTGCCGCTGCGTCGACGCGGACCGCGGATGAGACCACGCCTCCGGCCGCGAAACCGCCGGCGCCGCACCCGAGCCGGCTCGCCGACCTCGCGGCCACCGTGCGCACCCTGCCCACGCCGGTCGTTCCGGCGAAGCACGACAGCACCGGTTACGGGCCCAAAATACCCACCGCCGCCGCCAGGAAGCCCGTCGCCGCGAAGAAGCCGGAGGCGAAGGAGACCAGCCGCCACTGGGTCCAGCTCGGCATCGGCGACGATGAGGATAGCCTGCCCGGCGAATATGCCCGGCTGAAGACCAAGGCCGGCAAGCTCCTCTCCGCGCGCACCGGCTGGACGGCGGCGATGGGCGAGACCAACCGCATCCTCGTCGGCCCGTTCGCGAGCAAGGACGACGCGCAGGAATTCGTCAACGAACTGGCGGAGAAGAAATTGCGCGCCTTCGCCTGGACGAGTGCTGTGGGCGAAAAGGTCGCGAAGCTTCCGGCCAAGTGAGGCCGCTCGCCCACCTCGCCGCCGATCCGGCTAGGTCGCGCGGCCGCTTCCACGGCGCGCCGGGCGGGGCGAGCCGCGGTCCGCGCGACGCCTTCCAGCGCGACCGCGACCGCATTGTCCATTCCATTCCGTTCCGCCGCCTCCGCCACAAGACCCAGGTCTTCGTCGCGCCCGACGGGGACCATTTCCGCGTCCGGCTCACCCACAGCCTCGAAGTCGCCCAGATCGGCCGCACACTCGCGCGCGCCCTCGGCCTCAACGAGGATTTGACCGAGGCTCTGTGCCTCGCCCACGACATCGGCCACCCGCCGTTCGGCCATTCGGGCGAGGACGCGCTGACCGAGGCGATGGCCGAGGCCGGTGGCTTCGACCACAATGCCCAGACGCTGCGGCTGCTGACGAAGCTGGAAAGCCCCTATCCTACCCATGCCGGCCTCGACCTCAGCTGGGAAACGCTCGAGGGCCTCGCTAAACATAACGGGCCGGTGACAGCGCCGCTGCCCTGGGCGCTCGCCGAAGCCAATGCACAATGGGATCTGGCGCTCGGCACCTGGCCCGGCCTCGAAGCCCAGGTCGCCGCTATCGCCGACGATATCGCCTACGACAATCACGATATCGACGACGGCCTGCGCTCCGGCCTGTTCACGCTGGAGGAGCTGCTCGAAGTCCCGCTCGCCGCGCGCGTCTGGGCCGGAGTCAGGGCGCGCTATCCGGACCTCCCCGACGCCCGCCTGACACCCGAGCTGGTCCGCGACCAGATCGGGCTCATGGTCAACGATGTGCTGGAGGAGACGCAGCGCCGCGCCGCCGGCCTCGCCGGCATCGAAGAGGTTCGCAGGGCGAGCGGCCCGCTTGCAGGCTTCTCGGAGGGCCTCGCGGCGGAGGAAAAGGCGCTCAAGACCTTCCTCCACGCCCGCATGTACAATGCGGCGCCCGTCGCGGAGATCAGGCGCCACGCTCAGCAGATCGTCACCGGCCTCTGGTCCGCCTATTCCGCCGACCCCTCGCGTCTCCCTCCGGGCTGGCAGCCCCAAGGCGGCGACCGCATCGCCACGCTGCGCGCGATCGGCGACTTCATCGCCGGCATGACCGACCGCTACGCGATCAAGCAGTATCGCGAGGTGGTGGGCCCGGTGGAGCTTCCGGAAGGCTTCTGACCACCCACTGGACCTTCCGGCGCACGATCCGCTAGAGCGCGGCGTTCCCGTACAGGATAGGTTTTCGTGAGCACGCTTTACGCCCGCTTCATCGCGCATGTCGCCGACGCCCTCGATGCCCTGGAGAGGGAAGGGCAGTTGCCGCCCGGCCTCGATCGCGGCGCCGTCGCCGTCGAGCCGCCGCGCGACGCGTCGCACGGCGATCTCGCCACCAACGCCGCGATGGTGCTGGCCAAGCGCGCCGGCACCAATCCGCGGGCGCTGGCCGGGCTGATCGCGCCTCGGCTGGAGGCGCTGCCCGAGGTGGAGAGCGCTGAGATCGCCGGCCCCGGCTTCATCAACATCCGCCTCTCGCCGGCGCTCTGGCAGGAGGAACTGCGTACGATCCTCGCCGCCGCAGAAGGCTACGGCCGCTCCGGCGTCGGGAAGGGCCAGCGGGTCAATGTCGAATATGTCTCGGCCAACCCGACCGGCCCGATGCACATGGGCCATTGCCGGGGCGCCGTGGTCGGCGACGCCCTCGCCAGCCTGCTCGAATATGGCGGGCACCAGGTGGTCCGCGAATATTATGTCAACGACGCCGGCGCCCAGGTCGACGTCCTCGCCCGCTCCGCTTTCCTGCGCTACCTTGAGGCGCTGGGCCGGCAGATCGGCGCGATCCCGGAAGGCCTCTATCCCGGCGATTATCTGAAGCCCGTCGGCGCCGCCCTCGCGGACGAGTTCGGCGAGCGTTACGCCGACGCGCCCGAAGCCGAATGGCTGGAGACCTTCCGCCGCCGCACCGTCGCCGCGATGCTTGACCTCATCAAGGACGATCTCGCCGGCCTCGGCGTCCACCACGACCTCTTCGCCTCGGAGCGGGAGGTCCAGGAATCGGGCGCCGTCGACCGCGCGCTGGCGCTGCTCGACGAGAAGGGACTGGTCTACAAAGGCACGCTGCCGCCCCCCAAGGGCAAGACGATCGAAGATTGGGAGCCCGTCGAGCTGCTCCTGTTCCGCTCGACGGCGTTCGGCGACGACCAGGATCGGCCGATCAAGAAATCGGACGGCAGCTGGACCTATTTCGCCGCCGACACCGCCTACCACATGCAGAAGCTGCAGGCGTCGGACGAACTGATCAACGTCTGGGGCGCCGACCATACCGGCACCGTCCGGCGGACCCAGGCGGCCGTCGAGGCCTTGGCGGGGCGGCCGGCGCTCGACGTCAAGCTCGTCCAGATGGTCCGCCTGCTGCGCAATGGCGAGCTGGTGAAGATGTCGAAGCGGTCGGGCAGCTTCGTCACCCTCGCCGAAGTGGTGGAGGAGGTGGGCAAGGACGTCGTCCGCTTCACCATGCTGACGCGCAAGAACGACGCGCAAATGGACTTCGATTTCGCCAAGGTGGTCGAGGCGTCGAAGGACAATCCGGTCTTCTACGTCCAATACGCCCACGCCCGCATCCGGTCGCTGCACCGCAAGGCCGAAGCGGCCGGCGTCGATGCATCCGCTCAAGCAGACCTGTCGCTGCTCGACGACGAGGAGCTGGCGCTGGTCAAGCTCGCCGCGCAGTTCCCGCGTCTTGTCGAGAGCGCGGCGCAGGCGCACGAGCCGCACCGCGTCGCCTTCTACCTCGGCGACCTCGCCGCTGCCTTCCACGCGCTGTGGAATCGGGGCAATGACGACCCCTCGCGGCGCTTTCTTATCGAGGATAATCAGGCATTAACCCGTGCGCGGCTAGAATTGGCCGCTGCGATAGGGCAGATTATTCGCAACGGCCTCGGCATCATGGGAGTGGCCGCGGCGGAGGAGATGCAGTGATGACCGACGTTCGCGCCGACGATCCGGCTCTCGATGACCGCCTTCCGTGGCTGGAGGCGGTGGAAGAGGACGAGCGCGGCGATGGCCCCTCGGCCCTGAAGCTGATCGTCGCCGTCCTGATCGGGCTGGCCGCGATCGGCGCGGTGGTCGGCGGCATCTTCTGGCTCGGCAATCGCGGGGCCGCGCATCGCACCGGCGGCGAGGCCGAGCTCGTCAAGGCTCAGCCGGGGCCGTACAAGGTTAAACCGAACGCGCCCGGCGGGATGACCGTCGAAGGCGAGGGCGACACCGCCTTCGCCGCCAGCGCCGGCGCGGATCCCAAGGGCAAGATCAACACCGGCGCCGTCCCCGAAGCGCCCGTCCAGAAGGGCGCGCCGCCGGCCCAGCAGCAGCAGACCGCGCAGGCCCAGCCGCAGCCCCAGCCAAAGGCGTCGGACAAGAAGCCGCCCGCGACGATCAAGGCGCCCGCGCCGACCAGCGCCGCCCCGGCCGCCGCCGGCGGCGCGACCATCCAGCTGGGCTCCTTCCCGAACGGCGCGCTGGCGGAAAAGGCGTGGAAGGCGATGTCCGGCCGCTTCGGCTATCTCGCCCCGCTCAGCCACAGCGTCGTCACGGCGCAGGTGGGCGGCAAGACCTGGTATCGCCTCCGCGCCAGCGGCCCCGACGCCGCCGGCATCTGCGGCCGCCTCCAGGTCGCCGGGGAGCAGTGCCTCAAGGTGTGAACGTGGCGGGGCACCGCCGGTCCGCGCGGGGCGCAGACCGGCAATCGCTCCAACCAACCATCAGCCCTGGTTCTGGTTGACCTGCGCGACCCCCTGCACTGGCAGATCCTTTTGCTCCGGCGGATTCGGCGCGGTCGCCGGCGGGGTTGCCGGAGACGCGGCGGCCACGGCGACGGCATGGGGAAATGCCCGGTCCAGCGCGTCTTTGACCTTTTCGTCGAAATCGGCAGCCGTGGGATCCAAGCCCGCATTCTTCAATGTGTCGGGGAACCGGCTGGCGATGTAGGTGCCGGCCGAGGCTAAAGTCGCGTCGCGGACTGACACATGGTCCCATCCGTTCTGCTTGATCAGTTCGTGCGACTGCTGAAGCCCGAAAGTTACTGCCTTCTGCAGCGCCGAGTCGAACGCAGCCGTAATGGCGCTGTCGTTCTTGAGGCCGACCCACTGACCAAAACGCTGGATTGCCCAAGTTCCGAACGCGAGGAGAAGCGCCGCAACGATTTGCATGATGGCGCTAGTAATTGGCGTTAGGTCGACGAGATTATGGGCTGTCGTGGCCATCTCATACCTCCCTGTGTAGCGCTATTGCGGACCGCTCGTGAGTCGGGTGAATCGAGCAACGTTCACTTCGTAAGGTGCCGTACGCAGCAACAAGGCGCTGAGACTAAAACTGCACTGGCAGAAAATGCAAGGCCAGATTTCTTAGAGATGGGGCGATGCCGTGTTTGGGCAGGTTCCATCTTCCGTCTTCGTACTTAAGCAGCCTATTTAGCGGTGCTGGGCCAAGCAACACAGGTCACGGCTTACGATATTCGCGCTTGCCGCTGCGACTGCCTTTTCCCCAGAGCGGCTAGTTGAACCGCGTTCCGATCGACCCGGCCTTGGCTTGGCAACACCGGCGGGGCGCGAGGCGCCCCGCGTCCCCTGCCGCAAGGGAAGCGAAGGGCTTCGACAAGTTCGCGTCGACCGGTATTGGAGTGTCATGCAGGCCATCATCTACGGGGTCTCGTGCCCCGCCCTCACCGACGCCGAGCGTTCCTTCTTCCGCGACGCCGATCCCTCCGGCTACATCCTGTTCGCGCGCAACTGCGTCGACCGCGAGCAAATGCGCAGCCTCACCGACGACCTGCGCGCCCTCCACGGCCGCGACGACCTGCCGATCCTGATCGACCAGGAAGGCGGCCGGGTGGCGCGGATGAAGCCGCCGGAATGGCCGGCCTTTCCCGCCGCCGAGGCCTTCGCGAAGCTCTACGAAAAAGCGCCGATGAGCGCGATCGAGGCCATGCGGGCGAATGCCCAGGCCATCGCCGTCCTGCTCCGCGAAGTCGGGGTCAACGTCGATTGCCTGCCGCTGCTCGACGTCCGTCAGCCCGGCGCCACCGACATTATCGGCGACCGGGCGCTCGGCGATGCGCCGATGCAGGTCGCCGCGCTCGGCCGCGCCGTCCTCGACGGGCTGCGTGCGGGCGGCGCGGTGGGGGTCGTCAAGCACATGCCCGGCCACGGCCGCGCGCTGGTCGACAGCCACAAGGATCTCCCCTTCGTCAGCGCCACGGACGCGGAACTGGAAACCGATATCGAACCGTTCCGCACCCTCGCCGGCGCGCCGATGGGGATGACCGCCCACCTCGTCTACACGATCTGGGACCCGGAACGGCCCGGCAGCCTCTCCCCGGTGGTGATCGGCGACATCATCCGCGGCCGCATCGGCTTCGACGGGTTCCTGATGTCCGACGATCTCGGCATGAACGCCCTCAGCGGCACGCCCGGCGAGCGCGCCACCCGGGCGGTCGCGGCGGGTTGCGACGTCGGTCTCCACTGCAGCGGCGACCTCGCCGAGATGGAGGACATCGCCGCCGTCATACCGGGGCTGGCGGAGGCCGGCGGCGAACGGCTCGCGCGGGCGATGGCGACGATCGCCGGGGACCCGGCCGGCGATACCTACGAAGCGCTCGCCGAAAAGCGCGACCGTCTGCTCGCTTATTCCTGACCTGCGCTCGCTGCGGCGCGCCGGTAGCGGAAGTACCAGACTTCGTGCCCCTTGCGCCGCGCCTTGGCCTCGTACCGCGTCTCCGGCCAGCCGGAGGGGCGGGTGAGGAAGTCGTTCGCCCTCTCCGCCAGCCATTCGAAGTCGCGGCGGCCGTTCATCACCATCATCGACCAGCGGCAATAGGTCGGATCGTCGGTGCCGAGCCGGAACTCGCCCCCGGCCTTCAGCTTGCGCGCGATGAGGTCGAGCGGGCCGGCATTCACCATCCGCCGCTTGGCATGCCGCGCCTTCGGCCACGGATCGGGGTGGAGCAGATAGACCATCGTCAGCGCCCCGTCGGGCACCCGCTCCAGCACTTCCAGAGCATCGCCCATGTGCAGCCGCACGTTGGCGAGCCGCCCGTCCCTTACATGCGCAAGCGCGCCGACCACGCCGTTCAGGAACGGCTCCGCCCCGATGAAGCCGTGGTCCGGCAGCAGATCCGCCCGGTAGGCGAGATGCTCGCCCGATCCGAAGCCGATCTCGAAGTGCAGCGGGCGCCAATGCCCTTCGGCATCGCCGAACAATCGCTCCGCCGTCACCGGCCCGTCCTCCGGCACCGAAACCGCCGGCAGCAATTGCTCGAGCAACGCCGCCTGCCCCTGGCGGAGCTTGTGCCCGGAGCGGCGGCCGTAGAGACGGCGAAGGGTGGTGGGGTCGCCCATGGCGAGCCGCCTATGCGCCGCCGGCGCGCCCCGCAAGTGCTAGTGGGCGATCTTCCCGATCGGCGTGATCCGGGGCCCGGCGACGGCCCAGATGCGGCCGTCCTTGGTCGCCACCATCACCGGAACATGCGCCACCAGGGAGGAGAAGACGTGGATCTCAGTCGGCACCGGATCGAGCAGATGGGTGATGACCAGCGCGGCGGACTTGGCGCCGGCGGGTGGCCGCGCCGACATGGCGATGCAGCTGTTGGTGAAAGGCCGGATCTCGCCGGGCTGGCCGTCCGGTCCCACCGCGACCCGATAATGGCCCCCGAACGGGATCGTGTTCATGTCCGGCTGCGGCGTCAGCAGGTACACGTAGATTGGCGCGTCCGGCGCGGCCGGCGGCAGCACCACCGTGTTCATCGCCTGCGCGCTGCAGCGCTGGAAGCCCTTCGCCTTCAGCGCTTCAGTGGCTGCGGCGCGAGCGGCAATGAGCCGCCTGCGTTCGGGGCTGAGGGCGGGCTCGCCCGGCCCCGCCACGCGGCTCGAGACGAGCTTCCCGTTCCTGAAATCCGCGACGAACACAGCGTGAGGCGCTGCCGTGTCCCTGTCGAAGAAGACCAGCTGGGGCGCCTCGGCAGGTCCATCGACGATCCACCCGCCCACCTTCGACCGCGCATCGGGAAGCTTCGCCATCATCTCGTCGGTGCCGTGCCAGGCCGCCTGATCGTAGGCGTAGAGCAACGCGCCGCGCGTGCCGGCGTCGCGAATCGCCTGCTGCTCGACCTCAGAAACCGCGGGAACGGGTGGTTTGGCGAGAGCCCCCGCCGCGGCGCCCGAGGCCATGCAGGCCGCTGCCACGGCGCTCAGAAACGGCCGGTGATGCACGCCCTTCCTCCCTTGTTTCCGCAAGGATGGCACGGCGCCCCCGTCTCAACAATCCCGCCGTCAGTCTCGCTCTGGTCTCAGCCCAGTGTGGCGGACGTCATCGGCCGGGCAACCCAGGCCGAAGGCAAGACCGCTTCGGGCAGGGCTTCGTCGAGCTCTCGCAGCACCAGCCTTTGCGCCACCCACGGAACCTCGGCGGCTGGACATGTGGCCGTCCTGTAAACGACCGCCATCGGCAGCGGCCGACGCGGCACCAGCGCGCCCTGGATGTCCCGCCAGCTCTCGCGAACGGTGCGCACCAGGCTGAAGCCGCCGCCGGCGAGCGCCAGCAGGAAGAGAATCGAGAAGCTGTTCTGCACCATGAACCTGTCTCCGCCGACCTCAACGGGCCGCGGAGTCGGGCAGTTCCGGTTGAGTGCAATGGCGCCGCGGCCCTGTCGCTTTCAGGCAACAGGGCCAGCGGGGCGGATCAGACCGCCGCCTTCAGCTTCTCGACAGGTCCGTCGGCAGCCAGCGGAGCTACTTCCTGCGCTTCGGCCACTTCTCCGGGGGCGGGGGCACAATGACCTGCATAGGCGGCTCTCGCTTCGAGGGTCCGATTCGTACCAGGCCGAAGCGGCCGTTGACGGAAGCCATCCTGTGGCTGGGGGTCCTGTAAAGAAACATGACGTATGTCGCTCCCACCTCGCAGCAGTGCGGATCGGCCTCCGCAATTTGGCTCCGCGTTTCGACCTCGAGACGCGGATTGGCCGCTCCTTTTAGGATGGCGAATGTCTCCACCTCGACGAAGTTGCCGTAGAGGTCGTTCGCGTCGGTGTGGGTCGACACGACGGTCGCAACAATCACGACGTCGGCTTCCTGCATCTTTTCCGAGAAGGTCGCCTCGACAAAGACGTTGGCCTCCGCGGGGAGGAATCCCCACAGGAGAGAGACCGTTGCAAGAGCCGTCGGCAGCCTGCGTCTCATGCGCTGTCCCCTGTCGTCCGGTCAGGGGTGTCGCATGCAGTCGGAGGTGCAACAAGCGCTACGCCGTCTCCACCGCCGCCTTCAGCTTCTCGACCAGGTCCGTCCGCTCCCACGGGAAGTAATCCCCTTCCGCCTTGCGTCCGAAATGGCCGTAGGCGGCGGTGCGGGCGTAGATCGGCTTGTTGAGGCCGAGATGGGTGCGGATGCCGCGCGGGGTGAGGCCGCCCAGCTCCGGGATGGCCTTGATTGCCTCTTCGAGCTCGGCATCGCCGACCGTGCCGGTGCCATGAGTGTCGACGTAGAGCGACAGCGGTTCCGACACGCCAATCGCGTAGGCGAGCTGGATCGTGCAGCGCTTCGCGAGGCCGGCGGCGACGATGTTCTTCGCAAGGTAGCGGGCGATGTAGGCGGCCGAGCGGTCGACCTTGGTCGGGTCCTTGCCGGAGAAGGCGCCGCCGCCGTGGGGCGCTGCGCCGCCATAGGTGTCGACGATGATCTTGCGGCCGGTCAGCCCGGCGTCGCCGTCGGGGCCGCCGATCTCAAAGCTGCCAGTCGGGTTGATGTGATAGACGGTCTCGTTGCCGAGCAGCCGCGCCGGCATGACGCGAGCCACGACGTCCTTCACATAAGCGTGAAGCTGCGCCTGCTTCTCACCCTTGTCATAGCCGGGCTTGTGCTGGGTCGACACGAC
>NZ_DASWQI010000066.1:0-2461 GCF_036403745.1 Allosphingosinicella sp. | reverse complement strand
GATTCCGCTGCGCGCCATCCCTCATAAAGGTGCGTCGGTGCATACCCGGTATCCGCTCGACCCAGTAGGCCGGCCGCGTAGGTTAGATCGATCCACAACACGAGGACGTCCTCGGGGATCGACAGCCGCTTGGCCAGCCTCGCCCGTTCCCGAGGCCCGACCCCGCCCTTCTTCAGCGCCGCGATCGGCGCCGTGCGGGCCGCGTCGAGCAAGGTCGTCACGCCTCGAAGTGCCTCCTGTGCCGCGGCCTGCGCAGCCCGGCGCACCGCTGCATCGTCGGCACCGACCAAGGGGAAATATGGGCGTCCGGTCAGGGTGAGCTCGCGTTCGGCTAGCCACGCGGCGACCGCTACCTCCTTGGGCAGTTCAAGCCCATAGTTGACCGGCAGCAGCAGGCCGGCCGCGAGGAGCAGCTTGGTCGGATCACCCGGCTGGGAACGGCCGAATCCGGAGTGGTACTCGTGACAGCCGCGCCGAAACTCGCTGAGCCGGTCCCTGGCCGGTTTCGGCAGTCCAGCGATCACCTTGATGATCAAGGGTGGATCCCTCATGAACTCGGACAGCTGCGCCGTCAGCTCGGGCTTGCGTAGCCCATCGGTCGCCGCGCCGAACGCGCCAAGGGCCGCGCGCAGGTTCTCCACCAGGACTGATCCCGCGATCGTCACCACCGGCCGGCCGCCGCCGATCTCGGCTAACCAGTGCGCCTCCAGTCGCTCCGGCAAGCACAGAATCCCGGAGCTGTCCCAGGCCAGCCCTAGCCCGCACAGTTGGGCCACGACAGCCCGCACTGCCTGCTCCGAGGCATTCAGCAGCCGGGCGAGAGCCGGAACAGTCGCGGAGGCGCCAAGGGCGACGGTGGCCTGCCCCACCATCACCATGTCCCGGTTCGCCGTGCGCAACGCGGCGGCGAGCGACTCGGCACCACCCAGCCGCTGCGCGAGCTGAGTGAAACCACGCGGAACCGGCTGCACCAGGACGTCCGGTCGTGCTTGCAGTAACGCGATCAACGACACTTCGTTCAGACCGGACAGATGCTCAGCAAATGATCTTGCGCACACGTCCGCCATTCTGCCGTCAAGCCACTCTCCGCGTGCGCGGGGTACGCCTAGAACGTGGCGAGCTTGGAGCCGCGTCGACGAGGCCTCCGACTATCGGACTGAAAATCGGTCGACACCGATGCGTTTGAAACGGTTTCCGTGCAGCCTGGCGCACCGTTCTATCGCAGGTGTGGCGCTCATTGTTACATCTGTAACGCCGGAACTTAGTTCGGCGAACAATGAGCAGACCGCGTACACCGACGTCGCGGGACCTACGAAAGAGATCACATGTCGCCGACCGGCTCGCGCTTAAACTCCCGGAGAGTACTCGCCTCCCCGGGGGCTTATTCACAAGCCGCGAAGAAGAAGAGTCCGATGATGGCTTTGAGCATGCTTTGGTATTTTTCTATGGGTGCTCGGTATCGGCCGCCTTCCTCGCTGAGCATGCGCCATATCTTGAGGTGTGCGATGGCGTGCTCGACAGCCGCCCGGATTTTGCTTAAGGCGGTGTTGAACTCGGCTTGGTTGGTGGTGAGCTCGCCTCCGGGGGACCGTTTAAACGGGACGATCTCGATACCCTCGACACCGACATAGCCTAGATCGGCTACGGCCGAGATCTCAACGAGCAAGGTTTTGAGCTCGGAGGCGACGAATGCATGGGCGTCATGACGGGCCCCGTGCACCGGTATCGGGCCGACCGCCGCCAGCCGCCCGCCCAGCGTGGCGGCGATCTGGATATTCATCCCCGGATACCCGGCCTTGGCCGAGAACAAATCGGGGACGTGCCCCCAGTCCCAGGTGGGGCAGACCGTGCCGTCGACCAGCACTGTTCCTGCTCCCACCACCTCGGCCAGATCGGGCACGAACTCGGCCAGGACCTGTCCGATCAGCGGGCGCAGCAGGTCCCAGCGCCGGCTCACCGTGGGTTGGCTGACGCCGAAGATCGCACCGGCGAAGGCCTGGGTGATGTTCTTTCGCATCAAACACACCACCAGTGCCACCGAACCGAACAGGCCCAGCGCATACGGGCGGCCACGGGAGGCGAACCCACCGCCGCGAACAGCGTGCACCCGGGTCACCAATTCGGTGAGTTGCTCATTGTTGAGTCCTGTCATAGCCTCATATCGCAACGGCTCCTCCGCGTTGATTTCGCTGTCTGGTCGGCAACGAAACAAAACGGCAGGAGCTGTTGCCCCTCAAGGGCGACACGCACCATTCACAGATTGTGCAGAAATCGTGAGCTGACTTCCGCTCGAAGAACTGTCAGACTTACTCGACCTCACTCTTAGGAGGCTTGTGAATTAGCCTCCTGGGCGTTAGGAAAAGACTCCTGGCCTCGGTCTCGATAGGTCTCAGGGGTTGTGGTGGCCGGTCATGAGTTGGCGGCGGGAGTTGATGCCAAGCTTGGTGTAGACCTGCGCGAG
>NZ_DASWQI010000065.1:0-2223 GCF_036403745.1 Allosphingosinicella sp. | reverse complement strand
CGGCCTTCCGCGGTGCCCTCCCGGGCCCGGGCCGCAGCGAGGGCCTCGTATTCGCGCTTCGGAAGAAGGGCGAGCACGCGACCGTGGAGGCCCAAACGCGCCCGGGTGCAGCGGGTCCGGGACGCGCAGGCGCGACAGTCGGCGGCTCGGAACCGGGCCCGGATCGAGCTCCGCTGGCCCGGGCGCTTGGCGCTCTCGAACCAGCCCGTGCTCTCCTTGCCCTCCGGGCAGCGCGCCACGCGCCTGTCCCAGTCCACGGCGAAGTCGGCGGCGCTGAAGGCTTCCTCGGCGCGGCTTTGCCAGCTCTGGTCCGGACGGGCCGGGCCGACCAGGTCGATGCCGTACTGCTCGTGGGCCATGATGAGGTCGTTGGCGCTGACATAAGCTGAGTCCACCAAGTGCTCGGACGGGGCCAAGCCCTTGCCGGCCAGGGCCTCGTGGATCCGCGCGGTTCGCATCGCCTCGTGCACGTTGGCCGGTGTCGTGTCGGTGTGCACCACCAGGCGCGGCGCGTCCTCGTCGCAGGTCTCGGTCAGGTGGACCATGTAGCCGGTCCAACTCATGCCGGCCTTGGACCGGAAGCGGGCGTCGGTGTCGTAAGGCGACTCGATACGGTCCCCGGGGCCACGGCCCTGCACCGGCCGCAGTCGGACCCCATCCCCGCCGGTCTCACCGTTATCTGGCCCAGCCTCATTCCGCTCGAAGTGCCGCGCCCACACTCGGCGCAGCACAGCGACTGTGGGCAGCGCGGCCGCGTCTGGCGGCGCATTCGCCCCTTCCAGGGCCTTGAGCAGGCGGTACCCATCCGCCCCGACCTGAGCCACGTAGGCCTCGCGCTTGGGTCCGGTCTCGGGCAGGCGCATGTCCTCAATGCGCCGGTCGTAGCGCGCGTGCCACTCGGGCGGAGCCAGGGCCCGTAGCCAGTCCGGGGCGACCCCAGCGATGGCGTTCAGCGCCGCCCGCAGGGTCTCGGCCAACAACTCGATCCGGTTCAGGTCGCGCACCGCGGCGAGCACGTGCGTGCTGTCCGTGCGCTGGCGCCCGCGCGCTTTGAGCAATCCAGCGTCTCGCGCAGTGTCCAGCACGCGGGCGAGTAAGCGCTCACTGGCATCCCCGGCCAGCAACCGGCCGCGGAACGTGCAGAGCACAGTGTGGTCAAAGCCGGCATCGGCCAGGTCAAGGGCGAGCAGATACTTCCAGTCGATCCGGGCCCGGACGGCCTCAGCGGCTTGGCGGTCGCTCAGCCCCTCGCGGAACTGCAGGAGCGTGACCAGCGCCAAGCGCCAGGGCGTGTATGCGGGCTGGCCGCGCCGGGGATAGAGATCAGCAAAGCCAGTGTCGTCGAACACGGGGCCGAGCCGGTTGCGCAGTAGCACATACGGATTGCCCCGTGGGAACGCGGCCCGGGCAATGCGGGCGGTGTCGTCGGGCACGGATGGGACCAGCTGCAGCAGGCGAAGCGACATGGGCGACCTCCGGACAAGAAAGCCATCCAACGCAATGGCCCATCACAAGGCTGCCGATTTCGCCAACGGTGTCCGACCGTTTTCCGGTCATGGCGCCCCCACTCCCTTGTCAGGCCAAATCGACCGATGCCCCAACGTTGCTGCGCATCAAATGCGCTCAGCTTTCAGCGGCGACGTCGAGGACGGCTTGGGCGAAGGCCTGGGGAGCTTCCTGCGGCAGGTTGTGGCCGACGCCGCCTGTGATCAGCCGGTGCTCATACTTGCCGGAGAATTTCTTTGCATAGGCGCTGGGATCAGGGTGCGGAGCACCATTGGCGGCACCCTCGAGAGTGATGGTCGGCACGGCGATCGTCGGGAATGCGGCAAGCCGCTTTTCGAATTCGTCGTACTTCGACTCACCCTCCGCAAGGCCGAGCCGCCAGCGGTAGTTGTGGATGACGATGCTGACGTGATCCGGATTATCGAAGGCTGCGGCGCTGCGATCGAATGTGGCGTCGTCGAAGTTCCATTTCGGCGACGCGAGCTGCCAGATCAGCTTTGCGAATTCGCGCCGGTTTTTGTCGTAGCCGGCCCGGCCGCGTTCCGTGGCGAAGTAATATTGATACCACCATTCGAGCTCGGCCCTCGGCGGCAACGGCGTCCTGCCGGCTTCCTGGCTCCCGATCAGATAACCGCTTACGGACACCATCGCCTTGCACCGCTCGGGCCAAAGCGCCGCAACGATGTTGACCGTCCGCGCTCCCCAATCACAGCCGGC
>NZ_DASWQI010000064.1:0-47226 GCF_036403745.1 Allosphingosinicella sp. | reverse complement strand
CGACCTCGACATGGTTCTCGCTCGCGGCCTTCACATAAGTGCCGATGCCGCCGAACCACAGAAGGTCGACCGGCGCGCGCAGGATCGCGGAGATCAGCGCGGTCGGCTCCAGCTCATCGGCGTCGATGCCGAGCGCGGCTTTCACTTCGGGCGTGAGCTTGATCACCTTCTCGGTGCGGGCATGGACGCCGCCGCCCTTGGAGATCAGCGACGGGTCGTAATCCGCCCAGCTCGAACGCGGCAGTGCGAACATCCGCGCGCGCTCGTCCCAGCTCTTCGCGGGATCGGGATCGGGGTCGAGGAAGATGTGGCGATGGTCGAACGCGGCGACCAGCTTGAGTGCTTTCGACAGCAGCATGCCATTGCCGAACACGTCGCCCGACATGTCGCCGACCCCGGCGACGATCACCGGGTCTTTCTGAACGTCGACGCCCATCTCGGCGAAATGGCGGGTGACCGAAACCCAGGCGCCGCGGGCGGTAATGCCCATCGCCTTATGGTCGTAGCCGTGCGAGCCGCCGGACGCGAAGGCGTCGCCGAGCCAGAAGCCGCGGTCGAGCGCGATGCCGTTGGCGATGTCGGGGAAGGTCGCCGTACCCTTGTCGGCGGCGACGACGAAATAGGGATCGTCGCCGTCGCGGATGGTGACGCCCTCGGGGTGGACGACCTTGCCCTCGACGAGGTTGTCGGTGACCGACAGCAACGCGCGGATGAAGATGCGGTAGCTTTCGGTGCCCTCGGCGAGCCACGCGTCGCGGTCGGTGACCGGCGGCAGATGCTTGGGATAGAAGCCGCCCTTGGCGCCGGTCGGCACGATGACGGCGTTCTTGACCAGTTGCGCCTTCATCAGGCCGAGGATTTCGGTGCGGAAATCGTCGCGCCGGTCGGACCAGCGGAGGCCCCCGCGGGCGATCGGGCCGCCGCGCAGGTGGATGCCCTCGACGCGGGGTGAATAGACCCAGATCTCGCGCCAGGGCAGCGGCTGCGGCAGGTTGGGCACCTTGCGGCTGTCGAGCTTGAAGGCGATCGCTTCCTGGCCCGCGGGCGCGAAGGCGTTGGTGCGCAGCATCGCCCGGATGACGGCAAGGAACAGGCGCAGGATGCGGTCCTCGTCGATCGCGGCGACGGCGGAGAGCGCCTCGGCGATGACGCGCTCGGCCTCGGCCGCCGCATCGTCGCGGCCGCTCTTGCGGGCCGGATCGTGGAGGGCGTCGAACAGGGCGATGAGGCCGCGGGTCACTTCGGGCGCGCGGCGGAGCGCATCGACGACGGTCGCCATCGAATATGAGAGGCCGCACTGGCGCAGGTAGCGGAACCAGGCGCGGAACAGGACGACGTCGCGCTGGGCGATGCCGGTGGCGACGAGCAACTGGTTGAAGCCGTCATTCTCGGCCTTGCCCTCGAGCACGTCGGCGATCGCCCGCTCGACCAGCTTGGCACGCTCGAGCACGACGCTCGCGTCGCCCGAGCGGGTCTCGAGCAGGAATTCGTGGATGTAGCCGAGCCGCCCCTCGTCGAGCGCCCAGGGCCGCTCTTCCAAAACGCGGAAGCCGAAATTCTCGAACACCGGTACCGCGTCGGAGAGCGGGATGATCTCGGCCAGCCGGTAGGTCTTGAGCCGCAGCTGGGCCGGATTGCCCTCGCCGGCCGGGTAGAGGCGGGCGTCGCGGGCGGCGGTGCCGTGCATCACCGACATCCGGCAGATGTCCTGCGCGGCGTCGCGCGGCTCGGTCTGCAGCCGGTAGGATTCGGGGAGGTCGTCGAAATAGGAAAGGGCAAGGCGGGTCGCGCGCTGCGGGCCGACGATCTCGCCCAGCGCCTCTTCGACCGCCGGGGCCCAGCCCCGCACCATGGCGTCGAGCCGCCGGTCGAGCGCGGGAACGTCCGGCGTCGGCGTCTCGGCGCCGACGTAGAGCGTGTAGCGCAGGAGGGCGAGATCGCCGTCGCCGAGCTCGACCGACCAGTTGGAGATGCGGCCCTTCGAGGCCTCCGCGATCATCGCGCCGATGGCGAGCCGCCGCCGCGTCGTCAGCTCGTCGCGCGGCAGCCACACGAAGGCGAACATGTTGCCCTTCAGGATCGAGCGGACCAGCATCAGCGTCGGCCGCGGCCTGTCGGCGAGCGACATCGCCTGCGTCGCCAGCTCGCGCACGCAGTCCATGCCGAGGCCGGTCAAAAGGTCGTGGGGTAGGGCGGTGACGGCGTGGCGCAGCGCCTTGCCGCTATGGCCGCCGCGGTCGAAGCCGAACTCGCGCTCCATCAGCGACAGCCGCTCGCGCAGCACGGGCACGTCCTCGACCGGCGAGCTCAGCGCGTGGCTGGTCCAAAGGCCGGCATGGACGCCGATGGCGACCACCTTGCCGTTCTCGCGCACCGGCACCACGACGAGGTCGAGCGGCACCCGGCGGTGCACCGACGAGCGGCGGTCGGCCTTGGTGAGCAAGGGCACGGCGCCGCCATTTTCGAAATAGCGCATCGCGCCGAGGCTGCCGCCCGGGTCGGTCGGATCGCCAGGCAGGCTGAACAGGCCGAGCTGGGACGAGGGCTGCGCGTCCGGCCGCTCGACCTCGTAGCCGAGCAGGGTCATGGCGCCGTCGGCGAACCAGTTGAGGAGAGCGCCGCCCTCGCCGCCGGCTTCCTCGGCGTCCCTGCGCATCTGCGCCTGCATCGCCTTCCAGTCCTGCACTACGGCGCGCACGTCGGCGAGCACGCGCTTGATCTCGTTGGCGAGGTCGCGGCGGCCGCGCGCATCGTCGCGGTCGACCTCTAGGTACATGATCGATTCGCGCCGGTCGCGCTCGTCGCAGAGCGGCTCGACCGCTTCGAGATTGCCCTCGTCGTCGCGGCGGACGCAGACGACCGGGTGGAGCAGGCGGTGGACGGTGAGGCCGCGGGCGGCGAGCGCGTTGGCGACGCTGTCGACCAGGAACGGCATGTCGTCGTTGATGACGCCGATCCGCATCCGCCGCTGGCCGAGCGCCCCGCCGAGCGATTCCACCCGCACGAAGGCGGTGTCGGGCGTGCGGCGGCTGGCGCAGGCGGCGAGGAACTGGGCGGCGCCGATCCGGTCCTGGTCGGTAAAGTCGAGTATCTCCCCCGGGACCGCGCCGGCGACCAGTTCGTGGGCGAGGGCGTCGACGATCTGCACGTCAGCGGGCCTGTCCGCGACGATGCTCTCCGAATCCATAAATCACTCCCGAGGGCGCGGCGGCGCACGGGCCGGCTCGCAGTCGCGCGCCATATGCTCCGGGCGGGCGAGAGGGGCAACCCCGGGCGGGGGCTAAGTGCCTCCCCGCGCGAAGCGGGGGGAGGGGGACCATGCGCAGCATGGTGGAGGGGTATTTGCAGGGGCAAGGGAGGAAATCGGCTGGCAACCTCGGCGCGGGTGAATACCCCTCCACCAGCTTCGCTGGCCCCCCCCATCTCCGATGGGGAGGCAGAGTTACGCGACTTTCTTCAGGGCCTTCTCGATCAGCGCGGCGTCCGTCACGGGCGCCACCAGCGCCGCGCCGCCAATCTCATCCCTACGTCCGATGAACAGGACGAACTCATTGTCGCCCATTTCATAGGCGACGTGGCCGAGCGGCCGGCGGGCGCGCAGCTCCGCCCGAATGCGATCGCCGAGGTCGGGCTTCGGCGCCGGGCGGCGGGCCTTGCGCTCGCAGGCGACGAGGCCCTTCAAGCCGCCTTCGGCCGCCTCGACATAATCGGCGAAGCTGCCGGCGGGAACGTCCTCGCGCCGCGCCCAGGCGAGGGCGGCGGCGAATTCGGTGAGGCGCGCCTTGTCATAGTCGGCGCCGAAGACGAGCTTGGCGACCGCCGTCATCGGCGCGCGGGCCTGGACCTTGATGCCCGCATCTTCGAGCATCTCGGCATAGTCGCCGGGCTCGCCTTCCGCGGCGAGGGCGAAATCATAGGCGTGGCCGAGCGCGCGGTAGAGGGCGGCGCGGCTGCGGCCGTCGGCCTTCTTCGCCGCTTCCGCGCAGTCGCGGGCGACGCAGAGGCGATCGGCGAGGCCGGCGTCGAACGGCAGGCTCGGCTCGTCCCAGCTCTCTTCCTCGGCGGCGGCGGCGGCAGGCGCGTCGAACTCGGGTGCCTCCGCGCTCGGACCGTCGGCCCAGACCGGGCTGGCGGCGGGCGGCGCGGCGGCGGCGAGGACGCCGTGGGCCTGGCGCTCAAGGTCGGCGGCCGTATCGACGTCCGCCAGCTCCTTCCAGTTGATGACGCCGTAGATGAAGTCGATCTGGTCGCCGGTCGACGAGAAGGGCATCAGGATGCCGCGGTACATGGTGTTGACGCCCCGCTGCCCGACGAACTCGGCCTCGAAGCCGATCGGCGCGCGGTTGGCGATGATCTGGAGATAATGGTCCGTGAGCCGCGAGAGGAGCGAGCGCTTGGGCACGTCGCTGATCCGGCGGATGTCGCCCAACAGGCTGCATTCCTCGCGCAGCGCCCGGCCGAGCCAGGAGACGCCGGGATCCTCACCGCCGTCCGAGAAATCGAGCAGCACGCTGTGCGGGCCGAAATCGTCGATGCGGCCCGGATCGAGATCCTTGATCGACGGATAGGGGCGGCCGTCGAGCAGCGACACCCAATGGTTGTAGGCGCGGACGTGCATGCGCCGCTCGTCGACGCCGATCTCCGGCGGCGCCTCGATGGCGTCCTCCACGGTGGAGGAGCCATAGGCTGGCTCGTCGTCGAATGCCCGCAGGCTGTCCATCAGGCGGTCCTTGTCTGCCTTGTTCTTGAGGGAGACATGCAGCCGCCATGGTTGAGAAACCGTTAAGACTTGCCGCGACGGACCTGTCGTCCGCGCCGGACGCTTGTCACGGTGCGGGGGCGCTGGTAGAGGCCCCATTCCCGCCGGGTACGCCGCTTTAGCTCAGCCGGTAGAGCATCGCATTCGTAATGCGAGGGTCAGGTGTTCGAGTCACCTAAGCGGCACCAGCGCCTTTCCCCTTGGCGCCTGACGAGCGCGGCGGAATAAAACCAGATTGGCAGTAAGTGCTTGTGGACAGGCATCAATCCTGCCGTGTAACCTTATACCCTGTGCAGGGGGAGGATTGCGCGTGGCCACGATCAACGGGACGCCGGCGGGCGAGAGGCTGAACGGCACGCCATTTGCGGACGTGATTTCAGGCAACGGCGGCAGCGACACCATCACGGCCGGGCCCGGCAACGACCAGGTGCAGGGAAGCGACGACGGCAACGACGTCATTTACGGCGAGGCGGGCAACGACGTCCTCAACGGCGGCGGCGACGACGATGTCCTCTACGGCGGCCTCGGCGACGACATCGTCCATGGCGGCCTCGGCAACGACATCCTCTTCACCGATGAGCGGACCGGCAACGACTCCCTCTTCGGCGACGACGGCGACGACCAGATCCTTGTGACCCGCCTGATCGGCGGCAGCGCGGTCGCCGCCGCGGGCGGCAACGGCAACGACATCTTCACCCTGGACGTGCGCGGCGGCTCGACCGTCGCCGCAGACGGCGGCGCCGGCGACGATTATTTCATCCTGCGCTCCCCCGATTCCGGCGCCACGCTGACGCTCGGCTCGGGCCGCGACGTCATCGTCTTCAACCAGATGTCGAAATTCTCTGGCTCCGCGACGACCGGCGTGACCGTGCTCGATTTCACGACCGGCGCCGGCGGCGACTTCGTCAATTATGCGAGCGCGCTGGCCTCCCTGGGCCTGCCGAGCCTCGCGATCGACGCCGCGAGCAACCCCTTCACCGACGGCCACCTGCGGCTGCGCCAGTCGGGCAGCGACACGATCCTTGAATATTCCGCCTTCGCGAACGGGACCTACATCGCTGAGCTCATCTTCAAGAACGTCACCGCCTCGGCCTTCACCGCCGACAATCTCTACGGCTATTTCCCGGCCGGCGCCGTGGCAGACGAGACTCTCACCATCGCCGACGGCGGCCGTCTCGCCGCAGGCGGCGCGGGCAACGACACCCTCACCGGCGGATCGGGCGACGACCGGCTCTACGGCAATTTCGGCAACGACACCTTGAACGGCAGCGACGGCAACGATTTCCTCGACGGCGGCGCCGGTAACGACAATCTGAACGGCGGCAATGGCAACGATTCCATTCTCGGCTCGACCGGCGACGACATCGCGCATGGCGGCGCCGGGGACGATGTCATCCAGGAATCGCGGGGCAGCACCGGGACCGACCTGCTGTACGGCGACGACGGCAACGACACCCTCCTTGCGCAGCGCGCCACGGGCTCCGGGGGCAGCATCTCCATGTACGGGGGCGAGGGCAATGACAGCCTCGATCTCGCGAGCTTCACGGCGGAGCCGGTGCTCGCGGACGGCGGCAACGGCAACGACACCTTCAGCCTGGAACGCGGCGGCGGCCCGATCACCCTCACGCTGGGTGCCGGGTCGGACCTCGTCCTGCTCTACGGCTTCAACAGCTTCACGGGCCCGTTCGGCTCCACCGTCGACATCTATTCCACCATCACGGTCACCGACTTCCAGACCGGCAGTGGCGGCGACCGCTTCGACGTCACCGATTACCTCAGCTGGCGCAGTATCTTCGCGCTGAGCGCCAATCCCTTCGGCAGCTCCGGCTACCTGCGGCTGGTGCAGAGCGGCGCCGACACCGTCCTCCAGATCGACATCAACGGCGGCGGCGACAATTTCGTAACGCTCACCACGTTCCAGAATACGCTCGCCACCGCCTTCACCGAATATAATCTGGTGTGGAACCCGGACGGCAGCGCCGCATCGCCGCACACGATCACCGGCACCGGGGCGGACGAGACGCTGTACGGCGGCCAGGCCGGCGATACGATCGACGGCGGCGGCGGCAACGACCTCATCTCCGCCTTGCAAGGCGACGACACGGTCTTCGGCGGCGACGGCAACGACAGAATCGACGGCGGGCCCGGTAGCGACACGATCGACGGCGGTGCCGGGGACGACGTGATCTCTTTCATCGCCGGCACTGTCCACGGCGGCACCGGCAATGACAGCATCTATTACGAGGGCGGCTCCGCCCAGATCGACGGCGGCGACGGCAACGACCTCATCGACCTCGCCGACGCCGGGGGTGGTCCGTCAACAGTCTACGTCACAGGCGGCGAAGGCGACGATCATATCAATCTCTATACCGGCCCGGACGCGATCGACACGATCGACGCCGGCAATGGCAACGACATCGTCAGCCTGACCGGCACGAGCAACGCCAATGTCTACCTCGGCGGCGGCCAGGATGTGATCGATCTCAACAGCCTTGTGGGCACGCCCGGGCAAGTGACGATCAACGATTTCCAGACCGGCGACAATGGCGACCGCATCGACTGGGAGCATTGGATCGGCACCCAGCTGCTCGTCTACAATGGCAGCGCCGACCCGTTCCAGGACGGCCATCTGCGGCTCCTCCAGTCGAGCGCAAACACCCTCCTCCAGGTCGACATCAACGGCGGCGGCGACAGCTACGTCACCTACATCACGTTCGCGAACACGCAGGCCTCCGCCTTCACCGCCTATAATCTCGACAATTACTCCCTCACCGGAAGCGCCGGCGGCACGCCCGGCAACGATGTGATCGTCGGCACGTCGGGCGCGGACCAGATGGCGGGCGGGACGGGGGACGACATTTACTACGTCGACAATGTCGGCGACGTCGTCACCGAAAACCCCGGCGAGGGCATTGACGAGGTGCGCAGCAGCATCCCCGCCTACACGCTTCCCGCCAATGTCGAGAACCTCACCTATATCGGCGCGGGCAGCGCGGCGCTGCGCGGGAACGGGCTCGACAACCTTGTCACCGGTGGCCCCAACGCCGATCGCGTCGACCTCAGCGACGGTGGCCACGATCACGCCATCGGCGGCGGCGGCGGCTACGACGTCTTCGTCTTCGGCGGCGCCTACGATTCCGGCGACGTGGTGGAGGGCGGCGCCGGCATCGACGAGGTCCACATCCAGGGCGCCTACGGCACGATCACGCTCGGCGCGAACCTCATTGGCGTCGAAAGCGTCAATTTCTACGGCCACGCCAACCAGGCGGAGGGGAATCCGGGCGCATCGCCCTACAATTACAGCGTCGTCGTCGGCGCCGTCACCAGCGACGAGAATATGTTCTACGTCGGCGCCGCGCTGGCCGCCAACGAGACCTTCACCGTCGACGCCTCCGGCGCCTCGATGCGGGTCGGCCTCACCGGCAGCGACGGCAACGACGTGCTGAAGGGCAGCGTCTACGACGACTGGATCTACGGCGGCCTCGGCGCCGACACGATGACCGGCGGCGCCGGCAGCGACGTCTATACCATCGACGATGTCGCCGACGTCATCGTCGAGAAGCCGGGCGAAGGCGAGGACACGGTCTCCGTCTCGCTCGCCACCTACACCCTGCCGGACAATGTCGAGGACATTATCGGCTTCAACATCGACCAGCACCTCACCGGCAATGCCGCCGACAACACGATCTACAGCGGCAGCGGGAACGATGTCATCGACGGCGGTGCGGGCGCCGACCGGATGGGCGGCGACCTCGGCGACGACATTTATTATGTCGACAATGCCGGGGACGTGGTCATCGAGAATCCCGGGGCGGGCACCGACACGGTGTTCACCACAATCTCGAACCCCGCCGGGCTCTTCGCCAACGTCGAGAATGTGAAGGCGGCCGCGGGCGGCCTCACCCTCTTCGGCAACGGCCTCGACAATGTCCTGACCGGCTTCGGCAACACCAGCTACAACGTCACCTCGGGCGGCCACGACGTGGTCGCCGGGTCGGCGGCGGGCGATTACCTGCAGGCCGATTGGGGCGACAGCAACCGCAACATCGTCCTCACCGCGACCGTTGACGCCGCCACCGGCGGCTGGGACGGGACGCTCACCGACGGCAGCCTCCGCAGCGTCGCCTTCAGCGCGATCGACGTCTTCAACCTGACGGCCGGGTCGGGCGTCGACAGCATCGCCATCGATTACAGCGCGGTCGGCTCCGGCGTCGGCGTCGACCTCCAGTCGACCGTGCCCGGCTTCCGGGGCTTCGACTATTTCGCTGACTTGAAGACCACGGCCTATGGCGACAGCGTCAATACCGGCCTCGGCGCCTATGACGACCGCATCGCCACCGGCGGCGGCAACGACATCATCACCGTCTATAACGGTAACGACATCGTCGACGGCGGCACCGGCAGCGATACGCTTCATGTCGATTGGAGCGCGCTCGGTGCCGACATCAGCGTCGCCGCGCCGATTACCGGCAGCGCCGGCGCCGGCTATGCCGGAAAGTTCGCGGCCGCCGGCTACAGCGTCGCCTTCACCGGCATCGAGACGCTGGACGTGCACGGCGGCAGCGGCAACGACACCCTCACCGGCGGCGGCGGGAGCGACACGCTCGCGGGCGGCGCGGGCAACGACGTGCTCGACGGCGGCGCTGGCGCCGACACGCTGGTCGGCGGCACCGGCAACGACGTCTATTATGTCGACAATGGCGGCGATGTGGTCATCGAGAATGCCGGCGAGGGCATGGACGAAATCCGCACCACCCTCTCCACCTACGTCCTTCCGGCGAACGTCGAGAAGCTGACCTACGTCGGCACCGGCAATTTCAGCTTCACCGGCGGCGCGGGCAATGACGATGTCGGCGGCGGCAGCGGCAACGACTTCTTCGACCTCTCCCAGGGCGGCGCCGACAAGGCGTCCGGCGGCGGCGGCACCGACGCCTTTTCGTTCGGGGCGGCGTTCGGCGCGGGCGACAGCGTCGACGGCGGCGCGGGCGCCGACACGGTCGGCATCCGCGGCGATTATGCCGGGGCCAACAAGCTGACGATCACGGCGGGCCAGCTCGTCAATGTCGAGACCTTGAGCATCATGACCAGCCTCGGCGGCGCGGTCGGCTACGACATCACTTGGGCCGACGGCAATCTCGCCGCGAACCAGAAGATGGCGATCTATGCCGGCAACCTCCAGGCGGGCGAGAACGTCACGTTCGACGGCTCGGCCGAGACCCATGGCTATTTCGTGATGTACGGCGGCCTCGGCACCGACGACCTGAAGGGCGGGTCGTTGAGCGACGGCTTCTATTTCGGCCCCGGCAAGTTCACCCAGGCCGACCAGGTCGACGGCGGCGGCGGCGGCCAGAACCAGCTCGGGCTCGACGGCCATTACGACTTCTCGGCAGGTTCGGCGCTGGGGACGTTCGGCGGCAACTTCGCCAACATCCAGACCATCGTCCTCTACGCCGGCGATACGAGCTACAACATCGTCACCAACGACGCGGCGGTGGCGGCCGGCAAGCTCCTCACCATCTTCGGCACGCCGGTGGGCTCGAACCTGGTGTTCGACGGTTCGGCCGAGACCGACGGCACCTTCCGCATCCTCTCCGGCACCGGCGACGACACGCTGACCGGCGGCCATGGCAACGACACGCTCTACGGCAACCTCGGCGCCGACACGCTGAGCGGCGGCGGCGGCAACGACGTGTTCCTCTACACCGACGCGGCGCAGTCGACGGCGGCGAAGACGGACCACATCCTGGATTTCGACTTGGGCGACAAAGTGGATCTCTCGCAGATCGACGCGGACTCGACGCAAGCCGGCGACCAGGCGTTCGCCTGGATCGGCGCCGGCGCCTTCGGCCACCATGCCGGCGAGCTGCGCGCCGACCTCGCGAACGGCGTCTGGACGATCCAGGGCGACACCGACGGCGACGGCGCGGCCGACTTCACCCTGCTCGTCACCACGGCGAACAACCACGTGCTGGTGAACACCGACTTCGTGCTGTGAGGGAGGGGACAGTGAAGTCACTGTCCGCCCTCCTTCTCACCCGCACGCCTGAGGGGGCGGAACGTTCCGCCGCGTGAACATATTTTCACGGCGTTTCGAATCGCTCGACAGGGGGCGGGCGCGCCACTAGGGGCCGACCAAAGCCACGTTCCTTCGATCTTCGGACTCATGAATCTGAGACCCACACGAATCCTTCGAGCGGCCATGGTGCCGCTCCTCCTCTCCTTCGCGCTCGCCGCTTGCGGCGGGAGCAGTGACGATGCCGCGGGCGGCGCCGGCAAGGGCGGCGCCGGCAAGGGCGGCCGCGGCGGTGCGGGGGGCACCCCCGAAGCCGGCTATGTCGTCGTCCAGCCGACCAGCGTCCCCATCGTCGCCGAGCTTGCCGGCCGCACCGCGCCCTACCAGGTGTCGGAAGTCCGCCCGCAGGTGTCGGGCGTGATCCGCGCGAGGCTGTTCACTGAGGGCTCGGTGGTCCGCGCCGGCCAGACGCTCTATCAGATCGACCCCTCCGTCTATCAGGCGCAGGCGGCCCAGGCGCGGGCCAACCTCGCCAGCGCCAGCGCCACCCAGCAGGCCGCCCGTATCCGCGCCGGCCGCTACGCCCCGCTCGCCCGCATGCAGGCGGTCAGCCAGCAGGAATATACCGACGTCCGCGCCCAGGCCGCCCAGGCCGCCGCGGCCGTCCAGCAGAATCGCGCCACAGTAGAGAGCGCCAACATCAACCTGCGCTTCACGCGCGTGCCGGCGCCGATCAGCGGCCGGGTGGGCCGCTCGACCGTCACCACCGGCGCCCTCGTCACAGCCAACCAGACGGAGTCGCTCGCCACCATCCAGCGGCTCGATCCCATCTATGTCGACATCCAGCAGTCGAGCGCGCAGCTTCTCGCGCTGCGCAAGTCGATCGCCGCGGGCGGCGCGGTGCCGTCGCGGGCGCAGGTCAAGCTGATCCTCGAGGACGGCAGCGAATACGGTCAAACGGGCACGCTCGAGTTCGCCGAGGCGGTGGTCGATCCGGCGACGGGATCGGTGACTTTGCGCGCCACCTTCCCCAACCCGCAGAACCTCCTCCTGCCGGGCATGTACGTGCGCGCCCAGCTGGTCCAGGAGACCATCCCCAACGCCTATCTCGTCCCGCAGCAGGGGGTGAGCCGCGATCCGCAGGGCAATGCGACGGTGCTGATCGTCGGCCCCGGCAACCGCGCCATCCCGCGCAAGGTCACCGCCGACCGCACCGTCGGCGACAAATGGGTGGTGACGGCCGGGCTCCAGCCGGGCGACAAGGTCATCATCGAGGGCCTGGTGAAGGTGAAGCCCAACCAGCCGATCAAGCCGGTGCCCGCCGGCTCGCCCCCCACCCGCGGCGCGGGTGCCGGGGGACGCGGCGGCGCCGGCGGCCAGGGCGCCGGCGGACGTCCGGGCGGCGCCCAAGGCGGCGGCGGAGCAGGGCAAAGCGGTGCCGCCGGGGCGGGCGGCGCGGGCAGGGGCGGCGCGGGCGGCTCGCAGGGCTAGCCGGCAATGATCTCCCGCATCTTCATCGATCGGCCCATCTTCGCGTGGGTCATCGCGATCGTCATCATGCTCGGCGGCATCGGCGGCATATTGTCGCTGCCGATCGAGCAATATCCCGACATCGCGCCGCCGTCGGTCAACATCCGCGCCAATTATCCGGGCGCCAGTGCCGAGACGGTCGAGAACAGCGTCACCCAGGTGATCGAGCAGCAGCTGACCGGGATCAGCGGCATGCTCTATTTCTCGGCAAGCTCCAACGCGTCGGGCGGCGTCAACATCACCGCCACCTTCCAGAAAGGCGTCGATCCGGACATCGCGCAGGTCCAGGTCCAGAACAAGGTCCAGCAGGCGCTGCCCCGCCTCCCCCAGCAGGTCCAGCAGCAGGGCATCGTCGTCACCAAGTCCAACCAGGACTTCCTGATGGTCGTGGCGGTCTATGACGAGACCGACAAGTCCACCTCGAGCGACGTCTCCGACTATCTCGTCTCGAACATGCAGGACCCGCTCGGCCGCGTGCAGGGCGTCGGGGACGTCAACGTGTTCGGCGCCCAGTATGCGATGCGCATCTGGCTCGATCCCTACAAGCTCGCCAGCTATGCGCTGATGCCGCGCGACGTGACGCAGGCCATCCAGGCGCAGAACACGCAGGTCGCCGCCGGCTCGATCGGCGGCCAGCCCTCGCCCGCCGAGCAGATGCTGAGCGCCACGGTGACCGCGCGCTCGCGCCTGCAGACGGCCGAGCAGTTCCAGCAGATCATCCTGAAGACCCAGCCGGACGGCTCGAACGTGCTGCTGCGCGACGTCGCCCGGGTCGAGCTGGGCAGCGAGAATTACGGATCCCTGTCGCGCCTCAACGGCCATCCCGGTGCCGGCATCGCCATCATGCTCGCGCCGGGCGCCGACGCGCTCAAGACCGCCAAGCTGGTCCGCCAGGAAGTGGAGCGCCGCGCGTCCGCCTTCCCGCAGGGCTACAAGCTCGCCTACCCGAACGACGCCACCGCCTTCATCAAGCTGTCGGTCGAGGAGGTGGTGAAGACCCTCTTCATCGCCATCGTCCTCGTCATCATCGTCATGTTCGTGTTCCTGCAGAGTTGGCGCGCCACTTTGGTGCCGGCGATCGCGGTGCCGGTGGTGCTGCTCGGCACGTTCGGAATCCTCGCCGTCTTCGGGTTCTCGATCAACACGCTGACCCTGTTCGGGCTCGTCCTCTCGATCGGCCTGCTCGTCGACGACGCCATCGTCGTCGTCGAAAATGTCGAGCGCGTGATGGAGGAGGAGGGGCTCTCGCCGCGCGAGGCGACGATCAAGTCGATGGGCGAGATCCAGACCGCCCTCATCGCCATCGCCCTGGTGCTGTCGGCGGTGTTCCTCCCGATGGCCTTCTTCGGCGGCTCGGTCGGCGTCATCTACCGGCAATTCTCGATCACCATCGTCAGCTCGATGATCCTGTCGGTGGTCGTCGCCCTGGTGCTCAGCCCGGCGATCACCGCCACCCTGCTCAAGCCGCCCAAGCACCGCGTCGAGGGCGAGCCGGAGGAGAAGGAAGGGACCGTCGCCGGCTATGGCCGCCGCGTCGGCGCCGGGTTCAACCGCTGGTTCGACCGGAGCCGCGAGCGCTACAAGAACGGCGTCGTCTGGACCATCGCGCGCGGCGTGCCGATGATGATCGCCTATGTCGTCTTGGCGCTGATCCTTGGCGTCATCTTCTTCCGCCTGCCGACCAGCTTCCTGCCGACCGAGGACCAGGGCTTCGCGCAGCTCCAGTTCAACCTCGCCCCCGGCGCCACCCAGGCCCGCACCCTGGCCGCGGCGCAGGCGATCGAGCATTATTTCCTTGGGCGTGAGCAGAAGAACATCAACGCGATGTTCACCGTGGTCGGCGCCAACCAGTCGGGCTCGGGGCAGAATGCCGGCCGCGGCTTCCTCTCCTTCGTGCCGTGGGACCAGCGCAACGGCACCGAAAACAGCGCGCAGGGCATTACCGGCCGCGCCACCCGCGCGCTCGGCGGCTCCTTCCGCGACATGCAATTCTACGCGCTGAACCCGCCGCCGGTGCGCGGCCTCGGCCAGTCGAGCGGCTTCACCATGGAGCTGTTGAACACCAGCGGCATGCCGCGCGACCAGTTCAAGGCCGCCCGCGACCGCATCCTCGCCGGCGCCATGGCGGACAAGAACCTCAGCGGCGTCCGCCTCTCGACGCTGGAGGACAATCCGACCCTCCAGGTCAACGAGGACGCGGCCAAGATCGGCGCCCTCGGCCTCAGCCAGGCGGACGTCGATTCCACCCTGTCGGCGGCGTGGGGCGGCAATTACGTCAACGACTTCATCGACCGCGGCCGGGTGAAGCGCGTCTACGTCCAGGGCGACGCCCCCTATCGCAGCCGCCCCGAGAGTCTCGGCGACTGGTTCGTGCGCTCTTCGACCGGGAGCATGGCGCCCTTCTCCGCCTTCGCGACCACGACCTGGGGCCAGGCACCGTCCTCCCTGTCGCGCTACAACGGCGTTCCGGCCTATGAATTCCAGGGCCAGCCCGCCGAGGGTCACAGCTCCGGCGAGGCGATGGACAAGATCGCCGCCCTTGCCGCCAACGAGCAGGGCGTCGCGGTCGACTGGTCCGGCCTCTCCTACCAGGAACGGCTCTCCGGGGGGCAGGCGCCCTATCTCTACGCGATCTCTTTGCTCGTCGTGTTCCTCTGCCTCGCCGCGCTCTACGAAAGCTGGTCGATCCCGATCTCGGTGCTGCTCGTCATTCCGCTCGGGCTCCTCGGCGCGGCGGTGGCGGTGGCGCTGCGGGGGCTGGAGAACGATGTCTATTTCCAGGTCGGCCTGCTCACCACCATGGGTCTCTCCGCAAAGAACGCGATCCTGATCGTCGAGTTCGCCGAGCAGGCGGAGCGGCAGGGGCGATCCGCCTTCGACGCCGCGGTGGAGGGCGCGCGCCTCCGCCTCCGCCCGATCCTGATGACCAGCCTCGCCTTCATCGCCGGCGTCTTCCCGCTCGCCATCGCCACCGGCGCCGGCGCGAGGAGCCGCGTCGCCATCGGCACGGCGGTGATGGGCGGGATGATCGCCGCGACCATCCTCGCCATCTTCTACGTGCCCCTGTTCTTCGTCCTCGTCCGCCGCCTGTTCAACCGCGGCCGCAAGCGCGAGGCGGGGCCGGCGCTGACCGGCCATGAGGTTCCCGCCGAATGACCCGCCGCCACCGCCTCCTCCCCCTGTTCCTCGCCATGACGGCGCTCGCCGGCTGCAAGACGATGGAGCCCAAATATCAGCGCCCGGACCCTCCGGTTCCGATCAGCTGGCCGCAGGGCAATTCGTATCTGCGCCAGAGCGAGGCGGCGCTGCCGACGCTGACCTATCGCGAAATCTTCCAGGACCCGCGGCTCCAGATCCTCATCGACCTGTCGCTGACCAACAATCGCGACCTGCGCATCGCCGCGGCCAACATCGCCTCGGCCCGCGCCCTCTATCGGGTGCAGCGCGCCGACATCTTCCCCACCATTACGGCGGGCGGCGGCGCCACCGTCACCGGCACGGGCAACAGCGGCCCCGACACCCGCTTTTCCGCCGATGTCGGCGCGAGCAATTTCGAGCTCGACCTGTTCGGCCGCATCCGCAGCCTCACCAACGCCCAGCTCAATCAATATTTCGCCACGGAGGCGGCGGCCCGCGCGACCCGCCTGACCCTCGTCGGGGAGATCGCCACCGCTTACTTCACCTACGCGGCCGACCAGAGTCTGCTCAAGATATCGCAGCAGACCGAGGCCATCGCGGCGCGGGCGACGACGCTGACCAACGCGCGGCTCCAGGGTGGCATCTCCAGCCGCATCGACCTGCGCCAGGCGCAGACGGTGCTCGAGCAGGCGCGCAGCGACGTCGCCGCCCAGGTCACCCGCGTCGCCCAGGACAGGAACGCCCTCCAGCTCCTCGTCGGCGCGCCGATCGCCGAGACCAGCCTGCCGCCCTCGCTCGAGGCGGTCGATACTTTGGTGAAGGAAGTCCCCGCCGGCCTCGACTCGCGCATCCTCCTGCGCCGTCCCGACGTGGTCGAGGCGGAATTCTCGCTCATTTCGACCAACGCCCGCATCGGTGCCGCCCGCGCCGCCTTCTTCCCGCGGATCAGCCTCACCGGCCTGCTCGGCCTCGCCTCGAACGCACTGGGCGCCCTCTTCACCGGCGGCGCGTTCAACTACACGGCCGGCGCCAACGTCTCGCTGCCCATCTTCGACGCCGGCGCCAATCGCGGCAACCTCCAATATGCCGAGGCGCAGCGCCAGCTGTTCGTCGCCCGCTACGAACAGACCATCCAGACCGCCTTCCGCGAAGTCTCCGACGCGCTCGCCCGCCGCGGCACGATCGGCGCGCAGTTCGCCGCCCAGACCCGCCTCGTCGCCGCAGCCCGCGACAGCTATGCGCTGAACGAAGCGCGCTACCGCAACGGCATCGCCAGCTTCCTCGAAGTCCTGGACGCCCAGCGCACTCTCTACACCGCCGAGCAATCGCTGGTCCGCACCCGCCTCACCCGCGCCACCAACCTCGCCGACCTCTACCGCACATTGGGCGGCGACCAGACGATCGACACCGCCACCATCGCCGCCGACAAGCCCCACTTCCCGCTGATCGGGAAATAGGGCCCATGAACGCGCGGGCGGCGGCGGCAACGGCCCTGCTCCTGACGCTCACCGGCGGGTGCCGGTCCGATCCCGTCCTCTCCCCGCAGAGCGCCGCCGACCGTGCCGCCTATGAAAGCCGGCGGGAGGCGAGGCGGCTGGCGCAGGCCGGCTTCGAGCCGCTCGCGGCTCTTGCCGCCAGGAGTATCGAGGTCCAGCGCGTCGATCCGACGTGGAACCTCATCGACTATCCCTCGGTGGAGCTGACACGCGACGCCCAGGGCAATGCCGCCATCGCGCTCAAATATCTCGGCCATGTCGAATCACGGCGGGTGCCCGCGGCGCTTTGGGATCGCCTCTCCGCACGCATCCCCGCTGCCTTCAGGCCTGCCGATCCACAGGCGGAAGGGAGGAGCGATCGGGCGGCCGTGCGCCGCGGCCAATATTGCCACGCCTGGCATAGCTTGGAGGCGCTCAGCGGCGGGCGGCTGTACAGGATCATCGCCACGCCCTGTATGGCCAATCTCCAGAAGGAGACCCTCGCTTATACCGACCTGCTGATCCGCGCCGCGATCGACGCCCTTCCGCTGTGCGCGCCGGAACGCGCCGTGCCCGAGACCGACGAGGCGCTTGCCGCCTGCGGCCATCGGCTCGGGCCTCCGACCGAAGCATTCCGCAACTATCCCTGGTGAACCGCTCCCAGCGGTGCCTTGACAGCAAAGCCCGCGGCCAGTCTCATCGCCTGATGCCGAAGCACTTTCTGCGTGCCGCCGCGCTTGCGGCGATCGCCCTCTTGCTCCCCGCGCAAGCGCCGCCGCCGGCCGCAGCGCCATCGGCAGGTGAGCCGATCGTCATCGGCCGCTCCTACCTGGTCCCGTCTGCGATCCTCCACGGGAACCGGCGGGTGAACGTCTACCTCCCACCGCATTACGGCGCGGCGGGCCGGCGCTTTCCAATCCTGTTCCTGCTCGACGGCGGTGCCGAGGAGGATTTCCACCACATCACCGGCCTCGCCGCCATCTCCGCCGCCTACGGCACGACGGACGAGATGATCGTCATCGGGATCGAAGGCGTCGACCGGCGCCACGATCTCACCGCGCCGTCGACCAGTCCCGAGGATCTGAAGGCGGCCCCGACTTCGGGCGGGGCGGCCGCCTACCGTCGCTTCCTCGTCGAGGAGCTGAAACCCTGGGTCGCCGCCCATTATGGCGGCGCGGGCCGCACCGCCCTCATCGGCGAGTCCCTCGCCGGGCTGTTCGTGGTCGAGACGGCGCTGCGGGAGCCCGGCGCGTTCGACGATTATATCGCGATCAGCCCCAGCCTGTGGTGGAACCGGCAGGCGCTGAGCCGCGAGGCAGAGGCGGATCTGGCGAAAGGGGGTCTGGAGGGCCGGCGCCTGTGGCTCGCGATGGCTAACGAAAGCAGTCTCTACCCCGAAATGCAGCAGGGCATGGACCGCTTGCTCGCCGCGCTCAGGGCCGCCCCGCCGCGCGGCCTGACCTGGAGCCACACGCCCTTCCCTGGAGAAACCCACGCGACGATCTACCACCCGGCGGCCATGGCGGCGATCCGCGCCCTCTACGCCTTGCCGCCGGCCCGCCCCGGCGGCTGACGGCCCGACCCGCCGCAGCCTCAGCCCAGCCGCTTCTCCATCGCGTAATTGTGGATCGCCACCCCGCCGATCTCGAAGTCGCGCCGGTGCACCTCCCGAAAGCCCTGCTTCAGGAAGAACCGCCGCGCCGGCTCGCTCGCCTCCACAGTGAGGCACACTACGCCCCGCCCCCGTGCCGCCGCCTCGATCGCCGCATACAGCGCCGCCGTGACCCCGGTGCCGGCATGCTCGGGCGCGCAATAAAGGTGGTCCACGTGGCCGTCGCCCTCGACGTCGCCGTAGGCGATAGGCCTGTCATCCTCGTCCACCGCGACGAGCAGCGTCCGCCCGTCCCGCCCACGCGCCACGAAACGGGCCGGATCGGCCGGCGCGGGCGACCAGGCCGCCACCTGTTCCGCACTGTAATAATGCGCACCGACGCCGTGGACGGCTGCATGAAAGAGCTCGGCGAGGATGGGCGCGTCGTCGTCGCGGAACGGCCGGATACGCATCGAGGCAGTCTACGCGACCGGGCCCGCGAGGAAAACCAGGGGGGCTCTGCCGATCGTTCAGTGCGGTGCAAGCTCGCAATATCGCGCGATCCATCGGTCGAACGACGGCGCGTCGATGTTCGCCTCGCCCGTGTCGTGGTCGAAGAAGAAGACCGGCTGCCGTCCCTCGACGGGTTGGGAGGGGAAGCAGAATAAATTGCCCCGGCCGTCGGAAGCAAAGGCGACGAGGTCCTCCGACAACCCCATCTCGCGCCAATCTTCGGTGCTGGAGGCGATCTCGTCGGGTGCGAGGAAATCGCCGAGGGTGCGGCAGTCCCCGTTCCGCTCGATGATCGCGTCCCACAATGCGATGACCGGCCGCGGCAGGCCACAATCGAGAATGGCGCGCCGATGGTCCCCGGGCAGCCGCATCCCCAGCCGCCGCTCGACGTCATCCAGCGCTTCGGCGCGCACCGGATCCGGCGGATAATCCCGATGGGTCCACAGCGCGATGAAACGGCCCATGCTCATCCCGCAGCGTAGACGCGTTGCCCCGGGAGCGGGAGGGGGCGGGCGACTATTCGGCGAATCAGATCGCCCCCGACCCTCAGCGAAGCGCGTAAGGCAGGTTCGCCCCGCCCGCGATTAGCGCGCGCAAGGCCTTCGACCAGTTGGTCGCGAGCGGCCGGGCGAGCCTGCGGATCAAGGGCGATCATCCGGCGCCGCTGGCCGGGGGGCCGCGCCCGGCGCCCGAGTTCGTCGCCTTCTGGGATACCGAGGACGCCGGAATTCAGGGCCAGTGGGTGGGAACGGCCGGCGCCTGGCTGGTCTGGCTCCGGGCGCAATATCCGCCTGGCCAGGCGAACGACGCCGAAGCCGCTAAGGCAGCGCAACTCCTTTTCGCCGCGGTCGCAAGAGAGGTGAAATGACGCGCGTCTGGCCGGCCCGGGGAGGCTGCGCCGCGCCGGGCTAGGCGCGCGCTTCGGTGAGGATCATCGACAGTTCCCGCAAACCCTCCGGCGCCATCTCCCAGAAGGCCGAAAGGTCGTGCGGAAACCGGGCCCTCAAGTCTTCGAGGACGGGCGCGGCGTCGGGTTCCTGCAGGCGCAGAAGCCACGGTTCGAGCGGAAAGCCGGCGCGGGCCCCGCCGCAGAGCACGCTTTCGGCCTGGTCGAGCCTCCAGCTATCTTCCGTCGCTGCCTCTTCCAGGTCCCGCGCGAGGGCCGTTTCGAACCAGGCGTCGACGAACGCCTCCACCGCCCGCTGCCGAGTGTCCGACCACGACCGCCAGTTCGCCAGCGCGAGCTTTCCGAGCACGGTCTCGGGATCGTGAAGGTGGCCGGGATCGTTGGCGGAAAAATCGAAGATGCGGGGCAAGAGGTAGCGGAAGTCCTCCTTCCCTCCGACGGTGAGGAAAGCCCCGAGCACGTAGCGCGACAATTGATCGCCCGTCAGCGCCCTCAGCGGCGTCGCCAGGAGAGCATCGAGATTGCGCGGATCGGTGCAGCACGGACAGCCTTCGATCTTCGCTGGCCTGGGTGCGGCGAACGCCTCGTAGAGCGCCTCCGTGGCGGCGTGCAGCCGCGCCGCGCTTGGAGAAGGGGACGCGTCGCTCATGGCCCCAGCATGGCGGCACACGGCCGCCGCCGCAACGCCCCTCGGTCCACCTCTCCCGGCTCCTCGGCCCACCGAAAAATGGTGGATAAGTGATTTACCGTCTTGGCGGCCGATTCGACTTCAGGCACTATCACTAGTGGCGCTGCCAAGGGGGTGACGCTAGACGTTGTGAGCGCCCGCTGCGCATCCTATATCGGATGGAGGCGGAGAAGCCATGTCCTGTGGATATCGGGGACAAGGCGAAATGAGCGCCCCGCACCCCCGTGAAAGCGCTTAAGGTCGGGTTAATTCCGGCTGGAACGGATTGTGAACAAGGGGTAGAGCGATGGACCTGTCAGGCAGCAGCGAAATGGGAGCGGGCGACGTGAGCACGGCCAATATCGCAACCGGCGCAGCCGAGGCCAAGGCGTCCCCGGCCGCGACTCCGTCCCCCGCCAAGGGGCCGCCGGCCAAGGGGGCCAAGCGCGATTCGAAGACCGTCGTGGCGCAGGCCTATGATGTCGAAGTCGACCACAGCCGCGATTCGCTGCTCACCGAATTCGGCAAGGACACGCTGCGCGACCGCTACCTCCTGCCGGGCGAATCCTATCAGGACCTCTTCGTCCGCGTCGCCTCGGCCTATGCCGACGATGCCGGCCACGCGCAGCGGCTCTACGACTACATCTCCAAATTGTGGTTCATGCCGGCGACGCCCGTCCTGTCCAACGGCGGCACCGGGCGCGGCCTGCCGATCAGCTGCTATCTGAACTCGGTGTCGGACAGCCTGAACGGCATCGTCGACACCTGGAACGAGAATGTCTGGCTCGCTTCGCGCGGCGGCGGCATCGGCACCTATTGGGGCAATGTCCGCGGCATCGGCGAAGCGGTGGGCTTGAACGGCAAGACCAGCGGCATCATCCCGTTCGTGCGGGTGATGGATTCGCTGACCCTCGCCATCTCGCAAGGCTCGCTCCGCCGCGGGTCGGCTGCCGTCTATCTCGACGTCTCGCACCCGGAGATCGAGGAGTTCCTCGAGATCCGCAAACCCTCGGGCGACTTCAACCGCAAGGCCTTGAACCTCCACCACGGCGTGCTCGTCTCCGACGCGTTCATGGAAGCGGTGCGCGACGGGACCGAGTGGATCCTGCGCTCGCCCAAGGACCAGACGGAGCGCGGCTCGGTCGATGCCCGTTCCCTGTTCCAGAAGCTGGTCGAGACCCGCCTGGCGACCGGCGAACCCTACATCATCTTCATCGACCAGGTGAACCGGTCGATGCCCAAGCATCACCGCGACCTGGGGCTCAAGGTCTCGACCTCGAACCTCTGCTCCGAGATCACCCTTCCCACCGGCAAGGACCACCTCGGCCAGGAGCGCACCGCCGTGTGCTGCCTGTCGTCCCTGAACCTCGAGACGTGGGACGAGTGGAACAAGGACAAGATGTTCATCGAGGACGTGATGCGTTTCCTCGACAACGTGCTGCAGGATTATATCGACCGCGCCGAGCCGGGCATGGAGCGCGCCGCTTATTCGGCGATGCGCGAGCGTTCGGTCGGCCTCGGCGTGATGGGCTTCCACTCCTTCCTGCAGGCCCGCAACCTCGGCTTCGAGGGTGCCATGGCCAAGTCGTGGAACTTGAAGATCTTCAAGCACGTCCGCGCCCAGGTGGACGAAGCCTCGATGATGCTGGCGCACGAGCGCGGGCCGTGCCCCGACGCCGCCGACATGGGCGTGATGGAGCGCTTTTCGTGCAAGATGGCGATCGCGCCGACCGCCTCCATCTCGATCATCGCCGGCGGCACCTCGGCCTGCATTGAGCCGATCCCGGCCAACATCTACACGCACAAGACGCTGTCCGGCTCCTTCTCGATCAAGAACCCGTATCTCGAGAAGCTCCTCAAGGAGAAGTCGAAGAATTCCGATGCCGTGTGGAACACGATCCTCGAGCAGGGCGGCTCGGTCCAGCACCTCGATTTCCTCACGGCCGAGGAGAAGGACGTGTTCAAGACCAGCTTCGAGATCGACCAGCGCTGGCTGATCGAGCTCGCCGCCGACCGCACGCCTTACATCGACCAGGCGACGTCGCTGAACCTGTTCATCCCCGCCGACGTCGACAAATGGGACCTCCTGATGCTCCACTTCCGCGCTTGGGAGCTGGGCGTGAAGTCGCTCTATTATTTGCGCTCGAAGTCCGTGCAGCGCGCCGGCTTCGCGGGCGGCGTCGAGGCCGACAACACGATCGACCTGAAGGAGATCCAGCTCGCCGCCACCACCGATTACGACGAGTGTCTGGCGTGTCAGTGAACGTCTCGGCCAAGCGGATTAGCCAAAGGAACTAATCATGGGATTGTTGGGACATACGGGACTTTTTCCTCGAGCCGGAGCAGCTATCCTGACTGGGCAGGAAGAGCACTCTTCTCGGCCTCTTGCCACTTTGGCGTCTCGTGCTCTGGAGGATCCGGGCAGCCTTACGCATGACGAGATTCGTTCGCTTGCTGGCTCCGTCCTCACCCAAGCACCCAACCGGAAGTGACCTCGATGAAAGTACCACTTTCATCGAAAAGCATTTCTCCCGCCGCGTCCATGGCGGGGACTGTGCGCGGCACCGCTTCGCACGGTCCATCAGCGGCGGGAGAGACCCGTGCCTTACTCCCTTCGGCACGGGAACTGGCAGGGGAGGGAAGGCAAGCGCCGGCGACCGCCGCGCCTTGTGACGCGCCTTTCCTCCCCGCCTTTTCGCCGGGCGCGAGCCTCCGGCCCGCCACCGGACGAGGCCGCTTGGGAGCCCCGACCGCGAAGGCGCCTACCAGCGGAGCTTCGGCATGACCGGCCCCGTCATCACGCTGATCCTCGCCGCCTTCGTGGTGGTGATCGGCCTCCTCTCCTACAACCGCCGCCAGGCCGGCCCCTCCGGCGGCCGCAGCACGATCGCGATTCTCGTCGGCGTGGTGATCGTCGCCGCCGTCTTGCTCTTCATCCTGAGCCGCAGGCACGGCGGGTGAGCGAGCGCAGCGCCCTCCTCCTGTTCGCCTGCATCGCCATGTCGGCGACCGGCTTCTACGTGATGGCCGGCCCGCGCCGGCTGTTCGTCTATCCGGAGGACCGCGCCCGCTTCCGCCCGGAGGCGGTCGAGTATGATTCGCCGCAGGGCCGCCGCATGCGCCGCCTCGCCCCCTTCTACGCCTATGTCCCGCCGGTGGTTCTCCTCGCCTACTGGCTGCTCGGAGGCCTCAAGGGATGAGCGGCGACACCGTGGGTTCGGCGATGGACAGCCTCTTCCTCGTGGCCGGCGGCCTCGGCTTCGCGCGCCTCGGCTGGATCGGCGTCAACCGTCGCCGCCCGGCCGCGCCGTCTCAGGCGGGGGCGGACGCCGCGGCGATGCCGCCGCCGGCGCGCTCCACCGCCTGGCAGATCTTCTCCGCCCTGCTCCTGCTGTTCGGCGGCTTCGTCGCGCTCTGCGGCCTGATCCTCGCCCTCAGCCTCCTCTTTCCGGGGAATGCCTCATGACGCTGACCGTCGCGCATATCTTCATGCTCATCGCGTTCGTCGACCTGGTCATGGGCTTCGTCATGCTCCGCCGCGCCGCGGGCGCGGGCGTCGATGAGGACCGCCGCCGCAGCTTCCGCTTCACCGGCGGGGCGATGATCGCCTCCGCAATCCTTCTCGTCCTCCTCGCGCTGTTCCTGCCGATCGGCAGCATGCGCCTCACCTGATCCGACACCGGAGTAAACCCCATGCCCCTTCTCGAAGCCCGCAAGCAGTACAAGCCGTTCGAATATCCCTGGGCGTTCGAATATTGGAAGCGCCAGCAGCAGATCCACTGGATGCCCGAGGAGGTTCCCCTCGGCGAGGATTGCCGCGACTGGGCGCAGAAGCTGACCGAGCATGAGCGCTCGCTCCTCACCCAGATCTTCCGCTTCTTCACCCAGGCCGACGTCGAGGTGCAGGATTGCTACCACGACAAATATGGCCGCGTGTTCAAGCCGACCGAAGTGAAGATGATGCTGACCGCCTTCTCCAACATGGAGACGGTCCACATCGCCGCCTACAGCCATTTGCTCGACACGATCGGCATGCCCGAGAGCGAGTACTCAGCCTTCCTCCAGTACAAGGAGATGAAGGACAAGCACGATTACCTCTCGACCTTCGGCGTGGAGAACGACGCCGACATCGCCCGCACCCTCGCCATGTTCGGCGGCTTCACGGAAGGCCTGCAGCTCTTCGCCAGCTTCGCGATGCTGATGAACTTCCCGCGCTTCAACAAGATGAAGGGCATGGGCCAGATCGTGTCGTGGAGCGTCCGCGACGAGAGCCTCCATTGCGAGGGCATCACCCGCCTGTTCCACGCCTTCGTGAAGGAGCGGAACTGCATGACCAAGGCGGTGCGCGAGGACATTATGGACGTCTGCCAGAAGACCGTCCGCCTCGAGGACGCCTTCATCGACCTCGCCTTCGAAATGGGCCCGGTCCCCGGCATGACCCCCAAGGAGATCAAGAAGTACATCCGCTACATCGCCGACTGGCGCCTGGGGCAATTGGGCTTCCAGCCCATCTACATGATCGACGACCACCCCCTGCCGTGGCTGGCGCCGCTCCTCAACGGCGTGGAACACGCCAACTTCTTCGAAACGCGGGCGACCGAATATTCGAAGGCCGCGACAAGGGGGAATTGGGGCGAGGTGTGGGACAATTTCGACCGCAGGAAGTCTGCGAAGGCGGCGAACGACGGGTCCACCCCCGAAGCCCCGGCCAAGCCGGACGACGACATGTTCACCCGTGCGGGCGTCGCGGCTGAATGATGCACAAAGCCCCTCCCCTTCAGGGGAGGGGTTGGGGTGGGGCCTGTCCGGAACCGAGACCTGTCCGGAACCGAAGGGAGCTCGCGCATGCCAGTCGTCTTCCGCTGGAAGGGCCACCGCTTCCACTTCTTCGCGAACGAAGGCGATCCGCGCGAGCCGGCGCATATCCATGTCTCCCGCGCGGGCGCCACAGCCAAGTTCTGGCTGTCTCCCGAAGTCGAACTCGCTTATGACCGCAACTTCGACGCGCGCACGATCAAGCGCCTGCAGGAAGTGGTCGAGGAGCGCCGCGCCGAACTCGAGGACGCCTGGAATGACTTTTTCGCCTAGCCCCACCGCCGTCCGCTTCGACGACGCCCAGATGTGGGTCGACCTGGAAGACGGCCGCACCCTCGGCATCCCCCTCGTCTGGTTCCCCCGCCTGCTCCACGGCTCCCCCGCGCAGCGCGAGGCCTTCTTCCTAAGCCCCGCCGGCATCCACTGGGAGGAGCTGGACGAGGACATTTCGGTTGCGGGGCTGCTCGCGGGGCGGGGCGATATGACGCGGTCCCGCGCGGAAGCGGCGGAGTGAGGGCCACGTGACCGGCAATTCCAAAAATGCCGTCAAAGTCACCCCTGAGGTGCTCGCCGAAGCGATTGCCTGGATGACGCCGGAGCGGCTGGCGGCGCTGGATGCGATGACCGATGAGGATATCGCCGCCCAGATCGCCAGCAACCCCGACGCCGCGGCCGAGCTCACCGACGAATGGCTCGAGAATGCCCGGCTGGTGATCCCGCTCAAGGGGAGGAAGCGGGCGGCGTGAGCGTGGGGGAACTAGGGCGAGGATTTGGAGAGCGTGGGCGTCGAGGGGCTGACGAAGCCGACCGTCGAAAGGGTGCGAACCATGCGAGTGCGGGCTTGTCGGCCGACGCCCCGGCGAAGGCGGGCGAAGACATCTTCGCAGGCGCGAGCCTGGCGGCCGGTTAGGGATACCCGGGCCTATGGCCAATAAGAGATCGCCCTCCCAAGGCGCGGTGCTACCTTCAACAGTTATCTGCTTTGGAGCGCCTAAAGAGGCGTCTCTATACTTTGATAAAGTTTTTCCATTCGATGCGGCTAACGACTTGCTTCACCTGATCGGAAAGGCGGAGCACGACCCGAACTGTATACCATTTGACGACGACGCGTTGAGCAAGAATGTGCTTTCGAGCCTGGTTGGCGATGATATTGGCGCTGTCAAAGCATATTTTTCCCACCTCACTTCGGCATTTACATCTAGGTCTCTTAGCTACGCCAAAAGTCATCCGGAGTACTGCGAAAGCATTCTTACGAACGCCCAATTTCTTCAGAACATGAAGATGATGTCTGCGGGATCGGGGATTGACCTTGAGGCGTCTCTGCGCGCTATACTTGCTGGTAAGTACGACCACGATGCGATAATTCTGGGCACCTCAGAAAGGGTGGCCGAGTGCATCTTTCGCGCCGGGTATCGTGATTCCCCGCTCTGGGTTTCACCCATCAAGGGGATAGGGGACGTCTTTGAAGATGACGCAGATAGCGACGAAAACGTCGTCTTCGCTGCACTTTCGTCCGTTAACCTTGTCGATGTTGACCAAGTCTCTTGGGAGCAGATCATCGAGTTTCGGCGCGATGAGAAGTCTCGGGCCGCGTTGAGAAAGCTAAGGGTGTTTTTCTCGGAAAGCCTTGTAGGCAAAAACAAGGAATACCTCGCGGATTTGCTGCTCGCTCGGGTCGAAGAGCAGGAAAGTGTGGCAAAACTCTGGGGTTTTCGAACTGTTAGCAGATCGCTTGGCGTCGCGCTGTCAAAGGAAAGTCTGCTGACGACTAGCCTCGGCGGGATAGCCCTTGCAGCTACTGGAGCACCCCTCTCGGCGGCCGCTGCAGCTGCCGCGGCTGTCAGTTTGGGCAATTGCCTTCTCGAGTTTGGTAACGCAGTGCTCGAGCGCAAGCAGGCAGCTATAGAGCGGCCGACACAGTATCTGACAGACCTACGTAATCATTTTAAGCGACGCTAGGAAAGTTGGGGGCAGAACACTTGGCACCAGGGGGTGTGCTGAGCCAGGCGCTGCGAGACGTCGTTATGGCCCTTCACCGTTATCGAGAGGCGCTCGGTCAATTCGCTTATCCGGGCGGCGGCACCCGAAAAGGGGCAGGGATGACGCCGCCCGCGTCAAGCCCGGAGTCGAGGAAGCGCAGGCCGAGTGCTTCATAGCCGCGCCGGATCGCCGCCACTTTCGTCGGCACGATGTCGCGCTGGTCATTCTCCAGCCGCAGGATGGTTCGACGGCTCACGCCAACCGCCGCCGCCACCTCATCCAGCGACCAATGCAGCGCCGCGCGCGCCATCCTGGCCTGCGCCGGCGTTAGTCCCTCGGCAGCCCCAACAACCCCCTTGACGGCAGGCTTCGCGGTCACTAGCAGTGACCCAGAGAAGAAGGAACCTCAGGCATGGCTGCTGCGAGGCATAACCTGTCGCGCCGGGCGGTGCTAGGCGCGGGTGTCGGCGCATGCGTGGCGCCAGGGGACATGTACTCGTACGTGTCCCCTTTCGTGCAGGGCTCCGATCCCGCGGCCGCTGACGCCGGTGGTGAACGGGGACACGTACAAGTACATGTCCCCTTACGCCGCCGCTGGAACCGCACCCTCGCCGCCTACCGCCGCGCCGAGGCGCGGGTGGCGGCGTTCAAGGCCGCGGAGGCGCTGCTGCCGCCCGAGCGCCGCGCCTACCCGGCCTGCGAGGACCTCGAGCAACGCTTCGGCGACCTCGATGACCGCCGCTTCGCCGCGCTCCGCCGCCTCCTCCGCCTCCCCGCGCCGGACCTCCCCGCCCTCGCCCTCAAGCTCGACCTCGCCGTCGCCGACCAGGCCTGGGAGCTCCCGGCGCCGAAGACTGCCTGGAAGTCCTCGCCGGCGACGCGCGGCGACTGGCGGCGCGCGGTTAGAGTTACTCGGGATTCGGTGGTTCGCTCGAGCCGAGCACGTCGCCGCACTCACGGAGGGTCTGGTAGGGGGGATTGACACCGCGAGAAATATAAGTGGCGAGCGGCAAAGGCAGTTCGTTGCCGCCGGTATCGCGGACCTGCACGTCCGTCACCTGTCCACTTGAGTCTCGGTAAACACAGATGCCAGTGTACGATGATGCCATCGGATGCCTCCTTCTTGGCCGCGATACGAATTTCCGGGACAGCGGGAGGTGCGCTCTTCCGCCGCGGTCGAAGAACGTCTCAAAGGAACAAAGGTCCAATCGCAATTGCATGGTTGAGCCGCTCTCCGACACCGTAACCCAAGTCCTCAACGCCGCCGTGGCCCCCGCCGCCTCGCCCTTTGTCATCGCGGCCGGCACCCGCGCGCCTGCTAGTAGCCGACATCCGCATGATCTCCGGCGCGCGAACCGTCTTACTGCCGCTTTACACGGCCCCCTCCCGCGCCCAGTCTTCCGCCGCCACAGGGGGGAGGCGAAGCAATGGCCGACCACACACGATCGCTCCTCGCGCTCGCCGCGCTCACGGCCGCCGCCCTCGCCGCCGCCCCCGCGTCCGCCAAGATCCTCCACTTCCACGCCGCCCTCGACGGCAAATATGGCGACGCCCCGACCGGCTCCGCCGCCACCGGCAAGGCGCGCATCACCGTCGATACCGACCGCCGCCGCGTCTCGGTCGACCTCGACGTCGTCGGCATCGCCCCCGCCGCCTTGTGGAAGAAGCTGGTCGCCGCGCCGATCGGCCCTATCCATCTCCACAAATACGCCACCGCCGCCGGCGGCGCCTCGGTGCTGGCCCTGCCGCTCCCCTACGGCGCCGACTACCGCGCCACCCGCCGCGGCCTCCACGTGACGATGAAGGATTACGATTACGCCGCCGGCGCCGCGCTCCTCAAGTCGACGCTGAGCTTCGACGATTTCGTCGCGGCGATGAGGAGCGGCCTCATCATCCTCAACGTCCACACCGAGGCCCACAATCCCGGCGAGATCAGCGGCAAGGTCGCCGAGGGCTGACCGCGCCGGCGTCGCACCTCCCCGCCCTCGCCCTCAAGCTCGACCTCGTCGTCGCGGACCAGGCGTGGACCTCGAAGGCGCCGACGCACGGCGGCTCGCGGCCTGACGTCCGCCGCTACCTGCGCCTCGCTATCACCCGCGCCGTCTCGCGGTGCCATTTCTCCCGGATCTTCCGCTTCTTCTCGGGCGGGTGGTCGCGCAGGTGGCGGTTGCAGGCGGCGTGGCAGAGGACGAGGTTGTCGAGGCCGTCGCCGCCCTCCATGCATCGCGGGATCAGCTGTTCGAGCGTGGTGCGACGCCCCTCCTTGGGGGTCGTTGCCGCAAGCGGGCGGTTACAAAGCCAGCAATGACGGCCGTCGCGCTTGAGAAGCGCGCGGACCCGCCGCGCCTTCCACTCGGCTGTCCTGCGCCACAAGCCCATGGCGGCCAGCTTGCGGCAAGCCCGGTTGCCGAGGGGTTAAGCCGCCGCGCCTACCGCATCAGCCCCGCCTTGCGCAGCGCGTCCTCGATGACCTTCTGGACCCCGCTCGGCTGCGCAGGCTGCGGCGCGGCGCGCTTGCGCTCCGGCGCCGGCCGGGCGGAGGCGGGGCCTGACCGCGGCGCCTTCCTTGGCGACGCCGCCCCCGCCGCCGCCCCGGCAATCCCGAAGAACTCCGCGATCCGCTGCGTCGAGCTCACCCCGACGTCGAGCATGTGCGCCCCCGCCGCGCCGAGCCCCTCCGCCCCGTCCGCCCCGTCGAGCGGCACGCCGTGGCCCATGCCGGCGACGGTATATTGCTCGATCAGCGCCTCGCCCTTCGACCCGAGCCAGGCGCGGCGCGGATGGCCCTCCACCTCGTCCACCCGGTCGGGCTGCGGCGCGAGGCCGTGCAGCGCTGCCCATTGCAGCACGATCGCGTCGGCATTGGTCGGCACCACCGTGCGGTCGGCGCTGCCCTGCCAGACCTGGACGCGCGGCCATGGCCCCTTGTGCGGGCTGGCGCGCCGGACCTGGGCGGCGAGCGCGGCGGCATCGCTCTTCGCCCGGCCGCCCATGCAGTCGAACGCCCCGGCGACGTCGGCGGCGCAGCCATAGGCCACCCCGGCCAGGATCGCGCCGCCCGCGAACACGTCCGGGTAGGTGGCGAGCATCACCGACGCCATCGCCCCGCCGGCGCTGAGTCCGGTCACGAAGATGCGCTGCGGATCGACGCCGTGCGCCGTCTTCATCGCCTCCACCATCGAGCGGATCGAGGCCGCCTCGCCCATGCCGCGCTGGGTGTCGCCCACGGAGAACCAGTTGAAGCACAGCATCGGATTGTTGGCCCGCTGCTGCTCGGGGAAGAGCAAGGCGAAGCCGTGGCGGTCGGCGAGCGTCGACCAGCCGGAGCCGTGGTCGTAGACTGCCGCGTCCTGGGTGCAGCCGTGCAGCACCACGACCAGCGGCGCCCCCGGCTCCAGCCCTTCCGGCACATAGCAGCGGGTGCGCAGATTGCCCGGATTGTCCCGCACCCCCTCCAGCTCCGACAGCCGGTCGCGGGTGGCGGCGCGCGGCGCGAAGCCGCTGCGGCCCTTGCGGAGCCGGGGGAGGGGAAGGCGCAGGCGTGGCGTGACGACAGGCATGGGCAATATCCTTTCGGCCGCCGCGAAAAACGTCCGGCCCTCCCGCCGCCCAACCGGCGAACGGGGCTTTTGTTGCAGTGCAACATAAGCGCTCCGGGCCGGGTTTTCAGCACCCCGAGGCTGCCGGGCCCGTGCGTCGCGGTCCCGACCGGCGCCGCACCGGCTCCCGCGGGGCCGCCCAGGGCTCCCGCCCGGTAAGCACCCGGCATGTGCACGGTAACGACCCGGCATGTGCACGGTAACGACCCGGCATTCGCCCGGTAACGACCCGGCACCCGCAAGGTAAACACCCGGCATGCGCACGGTAACCACCCGGCAGCCGCACGGCACCGGTGGGCGGGCCGCATGCTCCTTCGTCGTCGAATATGAGGAACCCCCTCGCCACCTCATGTTCTGCAACGGGCTTCTTGAACCCGTCGGCAGCGGGGAGTGGCGGTTTGAGTCGCCGGCCGCCTGTCGCGATCTGTCCGTGCCGCCCCCCTGAACGCTGCGCGCCGCCACATTCGAACCGAGATGCTACCCTCCGCCGCAAAATTTGACGGCACCTAGCGTTCGTGCTATGTTCAGGATGTGAGAACAGGCTGCGCCATCAACCGAGTCGAAGGGCCGGAGGGGCGCGGGCGGGATCGAAAGTTTTTTATTTTTCACGAAACTTCGAAACTTCCGCCGCCGATCGGCCATCGTCCGTCCGCCCGAATGGGGCTCCGCTAGGCGTGCTTCATCTGGCCTGCGCCCTCCTCGCAAGCGGTGGCGCTTGCAATCCCGATCAGCGCGAAAGCGGTGGCCAAAGCGGGCGCGGCGGCTCATAGGCGATGGCCATGGCCGCCTCTCCCATCACCACCATCGAGCGCGCGTTCGAGCTGGCCCGCTCGGGCCGCTTCGCCTCCGTCTCCGACATCCGGCTCGCCCTGCGCCGCGAGCGTTTCGACCAGGTCGAGGCGCACCTCGCCGGCTCGTCGATCGCGCGCCAGCTGCGCGCCCTGTGCGACGAGGCCCGCCGCGGCCCCGCCGCCGCCGCGCCCGAGGCTAGCGAGGACGCCTGACGCTCGGCGCCGCGGGGGGTGGGGGTCCGCCTCAGCGGAAGACGTCGGTCAGCTCGGCCGGCTCCGGGCTTCCGCGGAACCATGCGTTCGCCACCGGGGTGACGAGCAGCGCAACCGTCAGCCACGTCACCGCAGTGGCGAAGATGGTCTGCGGATCGAGCGGGTTCACCGCGAGGCCGTATCCGACGACCGGGATCGCGCAGGCCGCAAAGGGCCAGCGCGTCCAGCCCCAGCGCCGCAGAACGCCGATGCCGGCAATCAGGCGCACCAGCACCCCCAGGGTTCCTATCGCCTGCTGCGCAGGAGTGAGGACCTGGACGCCGATCTCCGGCGCCGCCCCACCAAGCGCCACTATGAGGCCAAGAACGCCTCCGGTGAGGATTTCGCCGCCGATCAGCAGCACCGCCGCCAGCGTCACCGAACCGGGGCGCTCCGCCGTCCTCCCCCGATCCCGCGACTCCATGCCATCGAGGCTAAGGGGACCCCCGCGCCGCGGCAAGGCCGCTCCTCCTCGGGGCGGGACCCCAGCCACGCCCTCGCGCGTTCTGACGTCGACGTTTCCACGAGGACCAGACCTATGTTTCGCTTACCCCCATCCGCGCCGCGCCGGCCCGCCCGCCGGCTCCTCTCCCTCGCGCTCCTCGCCGCCGTCGCCGCGTGCGCGACGCCGACGCCGTACCAGCCGCTCGGCGCGCCCGGGAACCGCGTCTCGGGCGGCTTTGCCGAGCAGCAGATCGAGGCCAACCGCTTCCGCGTCACCTTCGCCGGAAACGAGATGACGGCCCGCCAGACGGTCGAGACCTATCTCCTCTACCGCGCCGCCCAGCTCACCACGCAGCAAGGCTATGACTGGTTCGTCACCGACGATCGCGAGACGAACCGCCAGTCCAACACCTATGTCGACCGCGGCTTCGGCGGGCCGTGGGGCGGCTGGGGCGGCGCCTGGGGCCCGCGCTGGCGCTATTTCGGACGCGGCTTCGGCTGGCGCAGCTGGGATCCGTGGGGCCGGGATCCCTTCTGGGGCGACACGATGGATGTCCGCACGGTCGAGCGCTACGAGGCCTCCGCCGAAATCCTGATGGGCCGCGGCCCGAAGCCGGCGGACAATCCGCGCGCCTTCGACGCCCGCGACGTGCTGAACCGGCTCGGCCCCAGCATCGTCCTGCCGCGCTGAGGAAGCACCGGCGCGGTCTTCGGGCCGCGTCGGGCTTCCCGCCTAAACCCCTGATGAACCTCGCGTAGTTTGTGGTTAATGAAACGGACAGGCCGCATCATCCGTTCTGACGATCGTTCCCTGGCCCCAAGCGGGCCTTGCCGATCCAGGAGAATCAGTATGCGTTTCCTCGTTCCCGCCGCACTCGCCGCCGTCACCGCCGCCGCCATCCCCGCCGCGCCGGCGCTCGCGTCCGGCTGCGGCTGCGGCCACCGCGTCGTCCATCACCGCGCCGTCCACCGCGTCGCCTATGTCCGCCCGGTCGTCCGCCGCGTCGTCTACCGCCCGCGCATCGTCGAAGTGGTGCGCCCGGTCGTGTACCGCCCGGTCCGCCATGTCTTCGTCGAGCCGATCTACCGCCCGCGCCCGGTCTTCTACGGCGCCCGCTTCCACCACCGCCCGCAGTACGGCTTCTACGGCCGTGAAGCCTATCGCGGCGGCTTCCGCGGCGAACGCTACGGTTACGCGCGCGGCGGCTACCGCCACGACGGCTTCCGCGGCGGGAGCGGCGGCGATTTCCACCGCGGCGGCTATGGCTGGCGCTAACGGGGGAGGGGCGCTAGCCTCTCACCGCGCATGAAAATACTCGACGTCGATCCGCTCCCCACAGCCGATGCCGCCAGTCTCACGGGCCATCTGGCCGAGTGCGAGCGGGTCGACGCCGCCTTCGTTTCCCCCACCGGCAGCGTCCTGTTCACCGCGCTGCGCATCCTCGTCGTCACCCGCGAGAATCTCCTTGAGGAAAAGGTCGAGACCGCGAGCTGGCCCTATCGCGAGATCCGCCGGTTCTCGATCCAGGACAGCGAGGATGGGCGCACCGGCCTGCGCGTGTGGCTCGGCGAAGAGGCCCAGCCGCTTCACCTCCGCGCCCGCCCCGACATTGACTTGAAACCCCTCCAGCGCCTCCTCGCCGAGCGGCTCGGCTGAGTTTTCCACTCACCTCACCCAGACCACGCCCCAGCCCCCGGACCGCAACCACGACACTGGGGCGGCCGTTCCTAGAACCAACATAGGTTCAAAAAGGATCTTACGATGAAGACGCTCGTCCTCTCCGCCGCCGCGCTTGCCGCTTTGGTGCCCGCCGTCCCCGCCGACGCCCAGGGCTATTACAACCAGGGCTATTCCAACCGCGGCTATAATCAGGCCTACAACAACAATTATTACAACCAGGGTTATAACAACCGCAGCTACAACCAGGCCTATCAGGGCCGCACGTGGCGCGGTCGCGACGGCCGCTATTATTGCCGCCGCTCGAACGGCACGACCGGCCTGCTCGTCGGCGGCGTCGCCGGCGCTCTCTTGGGCCGTGAGATCGACGGCGGCCGCAACCGCACCGCCGGCACTCTGATCGGCGGCGCCGCCGGCGCCCTTCTCGGCCGCGAGGTCCAGAGGAGCAGCTCCGGTTCGCGTTGCCGGTAAGCAACCCCCGCTGAACGGAAGGTAGTTTCCAGTTCATGCAACGAGCGGCTTCGGCCGCTCGTTTTGCATATATCCGGATGCGGCGAAGCTGAACGCCGGATTTCGTTACGGTAGCCGCACGTTCAGCCCCGCCCCGCTAAAGTCCGAATCGTTCAGGAGGGGCGGGCGTATTTCGCCACCTTCGCCTCGAAGTAAGGAGAGGACATATGCGTAAGCTCATTCTTGCCACTCTGGCCGTCGCTGCCTCCGTCACCGGCGCCACCGCGGCCGACGCCCAATATTATCGCGGCGGCCCCGGCTATGGTGGCGGCAACATCTGCCAGCGCGAGGCGAGCCGCGCCTGGAACCGTCGTGAGGCGGACCGCATCTACCGCCATTGCGTCAAGGAAATGCGCCGCGCCGAGCGCGACCGCTGGCGCCACGAGCGCCGCTACGAGGGCTATCACCGCGGCTGGTAAGGCTGCGTCAGGAGGCCGGCGCCGCCTGTTGCGTACAGCGGCGCCCGCCTTCCCCTTTTATGCTTCGGCGCGCGCGGCTAGAGCCCGCCCATGGCCGAATCCATCACGCCCGAGATTGTCGCCGAGCACGGCCTTTCCCCGGAGGAATATCAGCGCGTCCTGAACGCTCTGGGGCGCGAGCCGAACCTCACCGAGCTCGGCATCTTCTCCGTCATGTGGTCTGAGCATTGCTCCTACAAATCGTCGCGCATCCATCTGAAGAAGCTCCCGACGACGGCGCCGTGGGTGATCTGCGGCCCCGGCGAGAATGCCGGCGTGATCGACATCGGCGACGGCCCCAATGGAACGAAGCTCGCCGCCATCTTCAAGATGGAGAGCCACAACCACCCCTCCTACATCGAGCCCTACCAGGGCGCGGCGACCGGCGTCGGCGGCATCCTGCGCGACGTCTTCACTATGGGCGCGCGGCCGGTGGCGAACCTGAATGCGCTCCGCTTCGGCCGCCCCGACCATCCGAAGATGCGGCACCTCATTGCCGGCGTCGTCGCGGGGATCGGCGGCTACGGCAATTGCGTCGGCGTTCCGACGGTCGGCGGCGAAGTCAATTTCCACAGGGCCTATGATGGCAACATCCTCGTCAACGCGATGACGGTGGGCATCGCCGAGCAGGACAAGATCTTCTATTCGGCCGCCGCCGGGATCGGCAATCCCGTCGTCTATGTCGGTTCCAAGACCGGTCGCGACGGCATCCACGGCGCGACTATGGCGTCGGCGGATTTCTCCGAGGACAGCGAGGAGAAGCGCCCCACCGTCCAGGTCGGCGACCCCTTCACCGAGAAGCTGCTGATCGAGGCGTGCCTGGAGCTGATGGCGTCGGACGCCATCGTCGCCATCCAGGATATGGGTGCTGCTGGTCTCACCTCTTCCTCGGTCGAGATGGCGTCCAAGGGTGGCGTCGGGCTCGAGCTCGACATGGACGCCGTGCCCTGCCGCGAGGAGGGGATGACGCCCTACGAGATGATGCTCTCGGAAAGCCAGGAGCGGATGCTGATGGTGCTCAAGCCCGGCCGCGAGCCGGAGGCCGAGGCGATCTTCCGCAAGTGGGAGCTGGACTTCGCCGTGATCGGCCGAGTCACGGACACGGGGCACCTCGTGCTGACGTGGAAGGGCGAAACCGCCGCCGACATCCCGCTCGCCCCGCTCGCCGACGACGCGCCCTGCTACGAGCGGCCGTGGGTGGAGACGCCGAAGCCGGCACCGCTCACAGATGTACCGGAGTCGAGCGACATCGCCGCCGATCTCCTCACGCTGATGGCCTCGCCCGATCTCGCCAGCCGCCGCTGGATTTGGGAGCAATATGACACGATGGTTGGCGCCGATACCGTCCAGCGCCCCGGAGGCGACGCGGCGGTGGTGCGCGTCCACGGCACGGAGAAAGCGCTCGCCATCACCACCGACGTGACGCCGCGCTACTGTTACGCCGACCCGTTCGAAGGCGGGAAGCAGGCGATCGCCGAAGCCTATCGCAACCTCTGCGCGGTCGGCGCGACGCCCCTCGCCACCACCGACTGCATGAATTTCGGCAACCCCCAGCGGCCGGAAATCATGGGCCAGTTCGTCGGCTGCATCGAAGGCATGGCGGAGGCCTGCCGCGCCCTCGACTTCCCGATCGTCTCGGGCAACGTCTCGCTCTACAACGAGACGAAGAACGAGGACGGCACCGGCAGCGCGATCCTGCCGACGCCGGCGATCGGCGGGGTGGGGCTGCTGGAGGATTGGCGCAAGTCCGCGACGATCGCATTCAAGGCCGAAGGGGATCACCTCTGGCTCATCGGCGGCGACAAATGGGAGCAGCATCTCGGCCAATCCCTCTGGCTTCGCGAGATAATCGGACGGGAGGAAGGTCCTCCGCCCCCCGTGGATCTGGAGATGGAGAGGCGAACCGGAGAGTTCGTGCGGTCGCTGATCCTCGATCAAGTGGCGACGGCCGTCCACGACGTTTCCGACGGAGGCCTGCTCGTCGCCGTCGCGGAGATGGCGCTCGCCGGCGGCATCGGCGCCAACGTGGATCCGGAAATCGACCTGGCCGTAGACCTGCCGCTGACGGGGCAGATGTTCGGGGAGGATCAAGGGCGGTACGTCGTCGCCGTCAGCCCAACGGATTCGGATGCGCTCGTCCGGCGGGCCGGGGAGGCCGGCATCAAGGTGTCCCGCCTGGGATCCACTGGTGGGCAGGAGATCTGGGTGGGCGAAGGACCGGAGGCGCTCGGTAATTTCGCGGATCCCGTCCCGCTTGCGCAAATTCGCCGTGCCCATGAAGGCTTCTTCCCCGCGCTCATGGGCGGCGACCTGACGGTGGCCTGAGGGCTTCATCTCGCGCCCATTCCGTGTCACCCTTCCGGGCCATGGGGGCGGTGACGGAACCGGACAGGATCCTGACGCTGGACGTGCTGCGCGGCGTCGCGGTGATGGGGATATTCTCCGTCAACGTCGTCGCGTTCGGGATGCCGGAGCAGGCCTATTTCAACCCGTCGGCCTATGGCGGCGCGCACGGGCTGAGCCTGGCGACCTGGGTCCTCAACTTCATCCTCATCGACGGCAAGATGCGGGGGCTGTTCTCGCTGCTGTTCGGGGCCAGCACCTTGCTCGTCATCGAGCGGGCGTCGGCGCGCGGGCTCGATCCCGCACGCGTCCATTTCCGCAGGATGGCGTGGCTGATCGTCTTCGGGCTCTGCCATTTCTTCCTGCTCTGGTACGGCGACATCCTCACCCTCTATGCGTGCATGGGCTGCCTGCTCTGGCTGTTCCGGAACAAGCCGGTGCGCGCGCTGCTCGTGTTCGCAGGCGGGCTGCTGTTCGTCGATTTCGCGCTGATGGCCTTCTTCGGCAACGCCTTCATCCAGGCTGAGGCGGCAGCGCAGGCGCCGCACGCGGCCTCATCCGCGGTCGCCACCTGGAGCGACATGAGCAAGGCGTTCGCGCGGCCGACGCCCGATGGGCTGGCGCACGATCTTGCGCTCTATCGCGGCGGCTGGGGCGGCATCGTCGCGCACCGCTTTGCCGAAGCCTGGACCGATCCTTTGGTCCAGCTCATGTTCGGCACGGCGGAGACATTGGGCTACATGCTGCTCGGCATGGCGGGGCTGAAGAGCGGTTTCCTGACCGGCGCCTGGGAGCCGCGCCGCTACCGGCGGATCGCCGCCATCGGCCTCGCCATCGGCATCCCGGCTTACGCCCTGCTCGCCTGGAACGGCTGGCGGAGCGGCTTCACGACCTCCATCCTCTTCGCCGACGCGTTCGGCGCCGCCGTGCCGTTCCGCCTCGCAATGATGGCGGCCTATGCGTCGCTGATCATCCTCTTCGCGCGCCGGGCCGTCTGGCTCCGCGACCGGATAGCGGCCGCCGGGCGGGCGGCCTTCACCAACTATCTCGGGGCGAGCCTCTGCGCGTCCTTGCTGTTCAACGGCTACGGGTTCGGCCTCTACGGCCATTTCGAGCGGTGGCAGGCCTGGCTGGTCGCGCCCTGCTTCTGGGCGGCGATGCTGCTCTGGTCGAAGCCCTGGCTCGATCGCTACCGCTACGGGCCGTTCGAATGGCTGTGGCGCTCGCTGTCACGCTGGTCGCCGCAGCCGATGCGGCGCTCGCTCGTACCAGCCTAAGCCGGTGCGCGGCGCTGGCGGAGCGGGTTGGCCTCCGCTTCGAGCAGCTCCATCGTCCGCAGATAGAGCGGCCGCAGGCGGGCCACCTGGGGGACCAGCTCGTCCGGCACCGTCCGCATCTCGACCGAGCGGCGGGCGGCCACCTCGATCTCCTCGGCGAGCGTGCCCAGGGGATCGGCGCCGAACTGGCGCGCCTCGGATTTCATCGTATGAGCCGGGAGGACGAGTCCGGCGGCATCGTTACGGTGCATCGCGGCCTCGATCTTCTCGACCGCCTTGTCGCCGTCCTCCCGGAAATAGGAGAGGATGCGCGCGAAGCCGGCGCCGAGCTCCGCACGGGAGCGGCAGAACATGTCCCAGTCCACCAGATCGATATCGTCCACCGGCCAGATCTAGGCGGCCACGGGTAAAGGAGCGGTTTACTCCGCCTTCTTGAACGGGTTTTTCGACGCGCGGGCGGTGAGGCGGACGGGCACCGCGCCGAAGCCCAATTCCTTGCGCAGCCCGTTGGTGAGGTAGCGCAGATAGGTGTCGGGCAGGTCATCGACGCGGTTGCCGAACAGCACGAAGGCGGGCGGGCGCGTGTTCACCTGGGTGATGTAGCGCAGCTTGATCCGCTTCCCGCCGGGGGCGGGCGGCGGGTTCTTGTCGATCGCGCCCTCGAACCAGCGGTTGAGCTGGCCGGTCGAGACGCGCTTCGACCAGGTCTCGCGAATCTCGAAGGCGGCGGCGAGCATCTGGTCGATGCCCTTGCCGGTCATGCCCGAGACGGTGAGGAGGGGGATGCCGCGGGCCTGGCTCAGCCCTTCGTCGAGCGCGGCCTTGATGCCGTTGAACAGGCTGCTGGCATGCTCGGCGACGTCCCATTTGTTGATCGCGATGATGAGCGCGCGGCCTTCCTGCAGAACGTTGTCGGCGATGCGCAGGTCCTGCGCCTCGAGCCCCCGCGTGCCGTCGAGGAGCAGGACGACGACCTCCGCGAAATCGACCGCCCGGCGGGCGTCGGCGACCGCGAGCTTCTCGAGCTTGTCGTCGACCTTCGCCTTCTTCCGCATCCCCGCGGTGTCGATCAGCCGCACCGGCCGCGCGGTGCCGTCGGGCGCCTGCCATTCCCAGTCGATGGCGATCGAATCGCGGGTGATGCCAGCTTCGGGCCCGGTGATCAGCCGGTCCTGCTGGAGGATGCGGTTGATCAGCGTCGATTTGCCGGCATTGGGACGGCCGACGATGGCGAGTTTGAGGGTCGGGTCCCCTTCCGGATCCTCGTCGCCCTCCTCCTCGTCCCGTTCGACATGGGGGCGGAGCTGCTCGAACAGGTCGACGACGCCTTCGCCGTGCTCGGCGCTGAGCGCGATTGGGTCGCCGAAGCCGAGCGCGTAGGATTCCATGATCCCGCTTTCGCCGGCGCGGCCCTCGGCCTTGTTGGCGGCCAGGACGACGGGGGTGGTCTCGCTCCTCAGCCAGCGCCCGATCTCCTCGTCGAGCGGGGTCACGCCGGCGCGGGCGTCGATCAGGAACAGGGCCACGTCCGCCTCGCGCACCGCCGCCACCGTCTGCTGGCGCATGCGGCCGGGCAGGGTGTCCGGGTCCTCATCCTCGTAGCCGGCGGTGTCGATGATGCGAAAATCGAGGCCGAGCAGGTTGGCCTCGCCCTCGCGGCGGTCGCGGGTCACGCCGGGACGATCATCGACGAGCGCCAGCTTCTTGCCGACGAGACGGTTGAACAATGTCGATTTACCGACATTCGGGCGCCCGACGATGGCGACGGTGGGCAGCTTGGCCATAAGCCCGCTGCCCTGCCGCCTCACCGGTGCCCGGTCAACCTCGCCTCGCCCCCCGAGCAGCCCATTGCGGACGGATTGAGCGCCACGCTTACCGCCAGGCGGAGAGCTGGCCGTTGTCGTGGAGGATGTAGAGCGTGTTGTTGGCGACGATCGGCGAGATGGTGGAGGGCAGGCCGGTCTCGACCGTCGCCTGCACTTTGCCGTCGTAGGGCGAGACGTAGGTGATGTCCCCGTCGCTGTCGATCAGGATGAGCCGCTCGCCGGCCAGCACCGGTCCGCGATAATAAACGGCGCCGCTCTTCTTCTTCTCGTTGTGATAATGGGGAAGCTGCGAGATCCACTTGGCGTGGCCGTTGGCGCGCGAGAGGCAGAGCAGGCGGTCGTCGTCGGTCACGACGTAGATCCAGTCGCCCGCGACCCAGGGCGTGGAGATGCCGGTGCCGTTCAGCTCCCACAGGCGCTGGCCGGTGATCAGCTCGATCGCGACCATGCGCCCGCCCTGGCCGATCGCGAAGACGCGGCCCTGGTCGATCACCGGATTGGCGTCGATGTCGGAAAGGGTGGTGACGACGGTCGAGATGCTGGTGCGCGTGAGGGCGTCCTGCCAGACGACCTGCCCGTTCTCGTAGCGATAGGCGGTGAGCTCGCCGGACGAGTAACCGGCGACGACGGTGCCCTGCGCCGCGGCGGGGGCCGCCGCACCGAGCACGCCCGCGGTCTCGACCGAGCCGGAGCCGTTCCAGCGTACCTTGCCGTCGGCCGGGTTGAGCGCGAACAGCTGGTTGTCCTGGCTCACCACATAGACATTCTCGTTCGACACGGTCGGCGCGCCGCGCAGCGGGCCAGCGGGGCGGACGATCCAGATGACGGCGCCGGTCTTCGCGTCCAGCGCGGCGGCATCGCCGGCGCCGTTGGTCGCGAAGATCCGGCCGTTATCGTAGCTGACGCCGCCGCCGAACAGGGTGCCTGGGGTGACGTCCTTGCCGCGGACGGCAGTCCGCCACACCGTCGCGCCGTTCTGCGGATCGAGGGCGCGGACGATGCCCTGCGCGTCCATCACGAAGATGCGGCCGTCGGCATAGACCGGCGCGGCGGCGAGCTGCTGCTTCTTGCCGCTGCCCTCGCCGATGCTGACTCGCCAGGCCATGGAGGGCGAGGCACCGAGCGCGAGGTGGCGCATCGACTTCGCCGCATTGCCGCCAGGCTGGGCCCAGGCGGTGTTGGTCTCCGCCGGCGGCAGCACCACTGCGGTGCCGGCCAGGGCCGGATCGACTTCGACCGCAGCCTCGGTGGAGAGGACGGCGATGCGCTGGCCGACCGTCGGGGTCGTCGGCTTCTTGCCCTTGCCGAGGACGCCGCAGCCGCTGAGCGCGGTCGCCGCGACGAGAAGGAGGAGGATGCGCTTCATTATTTGCCTTCCTGTGATCCGCCGGGGACGTCCTGGACCGCGTCGACGCCGAGCGAGCCTGCCATCTGGCCGGCGCGCGCGCGGATCGATTCCGGGACCTTCCTGTCCTTGGCGATGGCCGCGAAGAGGCGACCGGCCTCCTGCGGCTTGTTGAGCTTCATGTAGGAGATGGCGACCATTTCGCCAGCGCTGCCGAAGAACGGGCTGCCCGCGACCGCCAGCGGCTTCAAGCGGTCGATGACCGCCTGCGGCTTCAGCGTGTCCATGTCGAGCGCCGTGGCGCGGATGGTGGCGAGGTCGCGATAGGGTTGAGGGAGGCTGGTGTCGCCCGCCGCCTGGTGGAACAGGGCCGCCGCGCCCTTGAGGTCGTTGCCCTCGATCGACAGGTCGGCCTTGGTGAACAAGGCTGCAGCGCGGTAGCCCGGGGCGGAATCGGTGGAGAGCGCCTCGAGCTTCGTCTTGGCCGCGGCCTTCTTGCCGACGCCGATATCGTCAAAGGCCGAGAGCAGCTGCTCGCCATGCGCGCCGGCGGTTTCCTGGCGATGGCCGTGCCACCAGATGCCGGCGCCGAGCAGGACGAGGAACAGGATGATGCCGGCGATGACGAGCTTGCCGTAGCGCTGCCACAGGCTCAGCATGCGGTCGCGGCGGAGCTCCTCGTCCACCTCGCGATAGAAAGTCTCGTTATCGACGGGCCTCAGCGCCAAGGAAAGTCTCCACTCCGAAAAATAGCCGGCGCCCGGCCCTCGCGGCTTGTGGCCGGGGCGACCAAAACCGCAGATGAACGAAGGCGTGACGGCGCGGCCCCCGCGCACCTCTACCGGCGCGCGCGCGGCAAACCAAGCCTCACTTTTTGCTGCGGTAGATTTGGTCCTCGCCGGGGAAGGCGCGGCTGCGGACCTCGGCGGCGTAGGCCGAGACCGCCGCCTCGATGCGGCCGGCGAAATCCTCATAGCGCTTGACGAAGCGCGGCGCCCGCTCGAACAGGCCCAGCATGTCTTCGGTGACGAGCACTTGGCCGTCGCACGAGGCGGAGGCGCCGATGCCGATCGTCGGGCAGGGGACGGCCTTGGTCGCCTCCGCCGCAATCTCCTCCATCACGCCTTCGAGGACGAGGAGGAAGCAGCCCGCATCGGCGACGGCCCGCGCGTCCGCGACGATCTTCCTGGCTTCGGCATCGCTCTTGCCGCGGGCGCCGTAGCCGCCGAGCGCGTTCACAGCCTGTGGGGTGAGGCCGACATGGCCGATGACGGGAATGCCACGCTTCGTCAGGAAGGCGATCGTCTCGGCCATCGCCTCGCCGCCTTCGAGCTTGACGGCCGCGGCCCCCGTTTCCTTGAGGATGCGCGAGGCGCTGCGGAAGGCCTGCTTGGGCGATTCCTCATAGGCGCCGAACGGCATGTCGATTGCCACCACCGAATGCCAGGAGCCGCGCACCACCGCAGCGCCGTGGGCGCACATCATCTCCAACGTCACCGGGACGGTGGAGGGCAGGCCGTAGATCACCTGACCGAGGCTGTCGCCGACGAGCAGGAGATCGCAGTGCGGATCGAGCAGCTGCGCCATCCGCGCGGTGTAGGCGGTGAGCATGACGATCGGCTCGCCGCCCTTCATCGCCTGCAGCTTCGGAACGGTAAGCCGCTTCATCGGCGCCGGCACCGGGTTGGCGCGGCTTGTCGCGGTGTCGAGCGAATGGGTGACGGACATGGGGCCTCATAGCGGCTTGGCCGCGGGGACGCCAGAAACCGGTCGGGCCGTCACGCGCGCCCGGCGATCTCGCGTATTTTCGATTTCGCGGAGTATTGCGGGACACTCGGCGATTTTGTTGAACTCTGCTTTCCTGGCGCGCGCCGCGATTAAGAACCCCCCGATTTTATCCCTTTAAGTGAACCACTTACGGGTGCACCAAAGGGCATTCAGATGTTGGGGTGCGTGACTTCGTTCGGCTGTCGATTTTTCGAAGAACAACTTCGCAAATGCCGCCGAATTGGGTATTGTCGCGACTCGAATTCCAAACAGGGGGGGAATCATGATCAATCATTCCGCACGCAAAATGCTTTACGCCGCGCTGCTCATCGGTGGCACGCTCGTCCAGGCGTCGCCGGCCTTCGCGCAGGCGACCCGCACCTGGGTCTCCGGCGTCGGCGACGACGTCAATCCGTGCAGCCGCACTGCGCCGTGCAAGACCTTCGCGGGCGCGATCTCGAAGACCGCGGCCGGCGGCGAGATCAACTGCCTCGATCCGGGCGGCTTCGGCGCGGTGACGATCACCAAGTCGATGACGATCGATTGCCATTACACCGAAGGCGGCGTCCTCGCCGGCGGCAACGGCATCGTCGTGAACGCATTGTCCACCGACGTCATCTATCTTCGCGGCCTCGATTTCTTCGGCGTGAACCCGCCGACCCACGGCGTCCGTATCCTCGCCGCCGCCGCCGTCCACATCGAGGATTGCGTCATCCGGCGCTTCAACGCGGCCAACAGCTACGGCATCTCGTTCGTGCCGAGCGGCACGACCGCCCTCTTCGTGTCCAACACCACCGTCGCCAACAATGGGGCCGCGGGCTCTGGCGGCGGCATTCAGATCGCCCCGACCGGCGCCGGCGCCGGCCGCGTCGTGCTCACGAACGTGCGGTCGGAAGACAACCCCAATCACGGGGTCTTGATCGACCTGACCGGCGGATCTTCGGCCAACACGACGGTGTCGATCGACGGCAGCGACATTTCGGGCAACGGGAACGGGATCTCGATCTTCTCTCCCGGTCCTGCGGTCAACGTGATGGTGGCGAACACGACCGTTGCCAACAACAGCCTCAACGGCATCATCGCCAACGGCCCGGTGACGGCGCGGGTGGGCAACACGACGATCGTCGGCAATTCCTTCACCGCCGGCTCGGCAGTGGTCGCGGTCAACGGCGGCAGCGCGCTCAGCTACAACAACAACCGTCTCGACGGGAACACCAACAACGGTGCCTTCTCGTCGACGATCCTGCCGCACTGATCGCGGCTTCCGGATCGGTTTATCGTGGGGGCGCTTCGGCGCCCCTTTTTTTGCGCTTAATGCCCGATGGAAATCCGCCTTGCGGCCGAGGCGCATTTGCGCGGATATCTTGGCTGTTGATCCGAGGGGGGCTGGGGGTGCGGATGCGCAAGCGTGCTGCAGTGATAGCGTTGATGGCGTCGTGGCTGTGTGGCGCGGTGCCCGCCGCGGCGGCGGAGCCGCCGGCCGAGCAGCGCCGCGTCTTCGAAGATTATGGCAACGTCACGGAAGGCAGTGTCGACGCCGCCGGGGCGGTCTGGCTGAAGCTGTGGGAGCCATACGTTCGCTACCGCATCCCGCCGCAGTCAGACGAAAAGTCCAAGGCGCTCCTCTTCCTGCTGGAGCAGGCGAATGAAGGCCGCCGCGCTTTGTTTGTCCTCTACGACGGGGCGGAGGGGCGGTTGAACCCCGCGACCGGCACCCTCGATTATCCGCTTTGCAGCCTTGCTCTCGACCAACTGAAGTTCGAGCCGTCGCAGGCCTGCTCGAACGCGCCTGTCGCGGCGCCCGCCAATGCAGAGGCGGCGCTCGCCCGCGCCCGGGCCCATTCCACCGCAGGCAATTCCGACCTTGCGCAGAAGCTGCTGGGAGCCGCGCCGCTGCCCGCCGCGGCACCGGCGAAGAAGCTGTTCCTCACCGTGCGGGCGCAGAACGACACCCTTGTGGCAGACACACGGCCGCGGGGCAGCCGCGGCGCCGACGAAGCATTGGTCGCGTCGCTCACCGACTATCGGGCCCTCGCGGCGCTCGATCCCAAAGATGTCGAGCACCAGTTCGACATCGCCGGTGCGCTCCTCGATCTCGGCGCCTACGCCGAGGCCCGCGCGGTATACGATGCCATCCTCGCCCGCTGGCCGGACGAGGCGTACCGGATTTCCGTGCGCATCGGCGCGCTGCATCGGGCGCAGGGGCAGTATGACAAGGCGCTGCAGTCCTTGAACGACCTTATCGCGCGGAGCGGCCCGCAGGAGGGGATGAAGTTCCACTATCACCGCGGCTGGACGCTCAGCCTGCTCGGCCGTTACGACGAGGCGATCCGGGAGTTCGGCGAGGGGCTGAAGGGCCAGCCCGACTATAGCGCTGCCTATTTGCTGCGGGGCTGCGCCTACGCCGGGATCGGCCGCCTCAAGGACGCGCTGGCCGATTTCGAAGAGAGCGCCCGGCTCCTCGCGCTGTTGCCCGGCGCCGGCCGCGTGAAGTGGCTTCGCGAGGACCAGGATGAGGCCGAGTTATTGCGCCAACGGGTGCGGGCCGCGCTCGCCGCGGGCGACGGCACGCCGCTCGCCGGCCGCTGCCCAAGCCCGAAATGGGATCGATACGAGCGCCCACGCGCCCGCAGCCCCCTGCTGCCGCCCAGCTGAGCGGCAGCGCCTTTCACTCCCACTCGATCGTGCCGGGCGGCTTCGACGTGTAATCGTAGACGACGCGGTTGATGCCGCGCACCTCGTTGATGATGCGGGTGGCGACGCGGCTGAGGAACGCCGCGTCGAACGGGTAGACGTCGGCGGTCATGCCGTCGGTCGAGGTGACGGCGCGCAGCCCGCAGACATATTCGTAGGTGCGCGCATCGCCCATCACGCCCACCGTCTTCACCGGCAGCAGCACCGCAAAGGCCTGCCAGATGGCGTCGTAGAGGCCGGCGGCGCGGATCTCCTCGAGGTAGACGGCGTCGGCCTTGCGCAGGATGTCGCAGCGCTCCTTCGTCACCTCCCCGGGGATGCGGATGGCCAGGCCTGGCCCGGGAAAGGGGTGGCGCGTCACGAACGCCTCGGGAAGGCCGAGCTCGCGGCCAAGCTCGCGCACCTCGTCCTTGAACAATTCGCGCAGCGGCTCGACCAGCTTCATGTTCATGCGCTCGGGCAGCCCGCCCACGTTGTGGTGCGACTTGATGGTCACCGACGGGCCGCCGGTGAACGAGACGCTCTCGATCACGTCCGGGTAAAGCGTGCCCTGTGCCAGGAACTTCGCGTCCGAGATGGACTTCGCCTCGTGCTTGAACACGTCGATGAACACCTTCCCGATGATCTTCCGCTTCTCCTGCGGATCAACCACACCGGCAAGCGCGGTCAGGAACCGCTCGCGGGCGTCCACCGCGTGCAGGTCGGCCTTGAACCAGTCGCGGAAGGTGTGCTTGACCACCTCCGTCTCGCCCTCCCGCATCAGCCCGTTGTCCACGTAGATGCACGCCACCTGCTGCCCGATCGCCTTGAGCAGGAGGGCGGCGCACACGCTCGAGTCCACGCCGCCGGACAGG
>NZ_DASWQI010000063.1:0-1950 GCF_036403745.1 Allosphingosinicella sp. | reverse complement strand
CACCGTCACCACGCCCGTCATCACGAGGCACGGTCCAGTTACAGCCCCGCCTTCTCCTCCATCATCGTCGACGGCAATTCAGGCGCCACGCTTGCTGCCAACACTCCCGACGCGCTGCGCCACCCCGCCTCGCTCACCAAGATCATGACGCTTTATCTGCTGTTCGAGCGTCTGGAAGCCCGCAAGCTCCAGCTCGACAGCGAGATGGAAGTTTCCGAGCACGCCTCCGAGCAGTCGCCGACCAAGCTCGGCCTGCGTCCGGGACAGACCATCAAGGTCGAAGACGCCATCAAGGGGCTGGTGACGCGCTCGGCAAACGATGCTGCCGTCGTCATTGCGGAAGCGATTGCCGGCGACGAAGACGATTTTGCGAAGCTGATGACCCGCAAGGCGCGCGCGCTCGGCATGACCCGCACGGTATACCGGAACGCCTCGGGGCTTCCCGACGACGCCCAGGTGACGACCGCGCGCGATCAGTCGACGCTCGGCCGCGCCATCCAGGATCGTTTTCCGCGCTATTACCGGTACTTCTCGACCAACGTCTTTGTCTATCGCGGCCACGCGATCCGCAATCACAACAAGCTGCTCGGCAGCGTCGAGGGCGTCGACGGCATCAAGACCGGCTACACGCGCGCCTCCGGCTTCAATCTTGTGACCTCAATGCGCCGCGGCAACCGGCATCTGATCGGTGTGGTGATGGGCGGCCGCAGCGGCGGCTCGCGGGACGCCGCGATGCGTAACCTGCTGGCTGAAAACCTCGACAAGGCCGCGACCAGACGTACCGTCGCCGCCATCACCGAACGTGGCGCGTCCGAAGCGAATGCCGAGGTCGCCGAAGATCAGGCCCAGTCGCGGCCGGCCCGGATGGTTCAGGTCGAGGGAGCCGTGCAGGTGGCATCGGCTGACGGCGAGCCGGCCGCCATGTCGATGCGGCCAGCGGCGCCGAAACCCTCCATGATGGCCAATGCGGCTGCGGCGCTGCCGCCGCCACAGGCGAAACCGGAGCCCGCTCCGCTTACCAGCGGGGTGATTCAGACCCAGGCGATTTCCGCCATTCCCGGCTCGTCGGAGCCGATGAAACCGGTTCGGGTAAGAACCGTTCAGGTCAAGGCCGGACCGGTAAAACTGGCGTCGGCGGCTCCCGCGCAACCCGCGCCCCCCGTCACCAATGCGATCCCGCCGGCGCGCGATCTCGTGGAAACGTCGAGCCAGGTGGTCGCCAGGGCCGAATCGAACAGGCCCGAGATGCCGCCGCAACCGGCCAACCACGGCACCGGGCACGGTCTGCTCGGCGTGCTGCCCGCTTCCAGCGTCCCCGCCCCGCAGGCGATGGCCGCGATCGCGCAATCACAGCCGCAAGCGATCCAGCAGAATGGCGCCATCAAGCCGGTCCTGCGTTCCGGCTGGATCATCCAGGTCGGCGCGCTGGAGACCGAGAGCGAGGCGCGGCAGCGCCTCGAGGCCGCACGCGATCAGGCCCGCGGCATGCTCGGCAAGGCGGACTCCTTCACCGAGCCCGTCGCCAAGGGCGACAGGAAGCTGTACCGCGCCCGCTTCGCCGGGCTCGATCGCGATCAGGCGGAGGCGGTGTGCCGGACGCTGAAACGGTCCGAGATTTCCTGCATCACGATCAGGAACTGACTCACAGCGAGATCCCGAAGGACGTTTCGCAACGCCGGCGCCCTTGCCGCGGCCGTCGTTATTTGAGCCATTGATATCCGGTTCTCGAACGCCGAAACCTCTCAGCAAGATTTATCCGCTACAAACAAGTAACCACAATCGATCACGCCGGACCACGGCGGACGGCACGGGCGTCATTCGGAGACGGGCGGAAGCAAACTCGCGGTTGTAGCGTTGCGTGCCGGAGTTTAGCTAACGATGAGCGCGAAGCAGAGTGTCCTTGGCCTCGTTTACACGGGCCGCGAGGTACGTCGACCCCCCTTGGTCGGG
>NZ_DASWQI010000062.1:0-125385 GCF_036403745.1 Allosphingosinicella sp. | reverse complement strand
TCGGCGGCGATGCGGCCGTCGCCCCCGGCCGAGCTGTGGCCGGCGACAAAGTGGCCTTCGAGCGACGCGACGATCGCCTTGCCGATGCCCCGGCTGGAGCCGGTGACGAGGATGTTGAGCTTGGTCATGCGCGCCCGATAGGCGCGCGGATGGGGCAGGAAAAGGGGCTAGGCCTGCGCCTTAAGCGGCGAAGGTGCTGACGAAGGCGCCGGCGGCGGCCTTGAAGCGGGCCATCTGCTCGTCGACATGGCCGAAATTCTTGGTCAGCCCGTCAATCTCGCCGGCGACATTCTCGGTGTCCTGGCGGATCGCGGCGATGGTCGAGGACATGGAATCGGCGGCGAGCGCGGTCTCGTCGACGGCGGCGGTGATCATGGTGACGGTCTGGGCCTGGACCTCCATCGCGCCCTGGATGCGGCCGGCGGTGCTCTGCACCTCGACGACCGTGCCCTGGATCGAGCTGTTGGCCTCGACGGTCTGGCGGGTCGCCTGCTGGATAGCGGAGATCTTGCCGGCAATCTCGTCGGTGGCGCGGGCGGTCTGGCTGGCAAGCGACTTCACCTCCTGGGCGACGACCGCGAAACCGCGGCCCGCATCGCCGGCGCGGGCGGCCTCGATCGTGGCGTTCAAGGCGAGGAGGTTGGTCTGGCCGGCAATGTCGCGGATCAGCGAGAGGATCGATTCGATCGCTTCGACATGGGAGGAGAGGGCGCGGCTCACCTCCATGGCGCGGCTGGCCTGGTCGCCGGCGCGAGTCGCGACGTCCGCGGCGATCTCGACCTCCGAGCGGGCGGTCTCGATGGCGCGGATCAGGCCGGCGGCGGTCTGCGCCGCTTCGCGCATGGCGAGGGCCGACTGCTCGGCGGCGGCGGCGACTTCGCTGGTCTTGCCGAGCATGCCGCGGGCCGAGGCGGCGGCCTCGCCGCTCTTGCGCCTGAGGCCGGCCGATTCGCCGTTGGTCGCGTCGACCAGATGGGCGACATCGCGCTCGAAGCGCTCGCTCTGCTTGCCGCGCGCCTCGGCGGCCGCATTGGCTTCGAGGAGGGCGACCTGGGCGAGGATGATGTCGCTTTCGTAGGCCGCGAGGCGTTGCAGCGTCTCGACCGCCTGGGCGAAGCCGGGGCCGTCGCCGAAGCGGTCGCGGAAGGCGCAGACGAGGGCGCCGACAAGGCGGGCGCGGCGGTCCATCTCGGCCGGGACCGAGGCGCCCTTGGTGTAGATTTCGAAGCCCAGGGCCGCGACCGCGTGCACCCAGGCGGCGTCGATGGGACGGGTGAAGCTCAGGCGGGTGCGGTCGACGGCGGTCTCGCCGCCGCTGTCGCGCACTGCCGCCTCGATGAGATCGCCGGCCTCTTCCCAGAGGGCGCGGAGCCTTTCCTCGAAGGCCCCGCCGGCATTGTAGGCGGCGAGGCGGTTCGAGACCTGCCGGTCGGTCAGCTTCTGCAACTTCTGTTCCCCGTGTGCGACGTAGCCGGCCATGGCCCACCCGCTCTGTTGATCGGCCATGGCGCTAGCACGCTGATGGTAAACGAGGGGTTTCACGGACTCTTATGCCTCCCCGCGCGCGCAGCGCGTGGGGAGGGGGACCACTGGAGGTGGTGGAGGGGTCGTTGGCAAGAACGCCGCCGGGCCTCGACAATGAACGTACAGGCGTACGGAATACCCCTCCACCAGCTTCGCTGGTCCCCCTCCCCATCCGTTTCGGATGGGGAGGCACAAAGCTACTTCGCGCGGACGTAACTTCCCGGCGCGTCTTCCAAAGCCTTGAGCTTGCCCTTGCCCGGAATGCGTGCCCCCTTCGCAGGCACCTTCTTCTCCGACCTGGCGCCGATCCATTCGATCCAGTCGGGCCACCAGCTGCCCTTGTGCTCGGTTGCGCCGGCGACGAATTCGTCAAGGGTCGCGACCTTGGAATGGTTGGTCCAATATTGGTATTTCTGCGCCTCGGGCGGGTTCACCACCCCTGCGATGTGGCCGGAGCCGGCTAGGACGAACTTCAGCGGCCCGGCGAAATGGTGGGTGATCTTCCAGACGCTGTGGGCGGGCGCGATATGGTCCTCGCGGCCGGCCTGGACGTAGGTCGGGGTTTCGACCTTGCGCAGGTCGATGGGGACGTTGCCGACACTGATCCCGCCCGGCGTGACCAGCTTGTTCCCCTTGTAGAAGTCCTTGAGATAGGCCGTGTGCCAGGTCGCCGGCAGGTTGGTCGTGTCGCCGTTCCAGTGGAGCAGGTCGAAGGGCGGATAATCGTCGCCCATCAGATAATTGGACGTGACGTAGTTCCAGATGAGGTCGCGGCCGCGCAGCAGGTTGAAGGTGGCGGCCATGTAGCGGCCGTCGAGGAAGCCCTTCTCCGCCGAAATCCGGTCGATCATCTCCAGCGTCTCGTCGGCGACCAGCAGGTTCAAATCGCCCGCTTCGGAAAAATCGACCTGGGCGGTGAAGAAGGTGGCGCTGGCGACCTTCTCCGCCTCGCCCTTCGCCGCCATCCAGGCAAGGGTGCAGGCCAAGGTGGTGCCGGCGACGCAATAGCCGATCGCGTGGACGTGTCCGACGCCGAGCAGGTCGCGGATCGTGTCGATCGCGTCGCGCTGTCCGCCGAGGACATAATCGTCGAGCACCACGTCCTTCATCGTCGCGTCGGCCGACTTCCAGGAGACCATGAACACGGTCAGCCCCTGGTTCACCGCCCATTGGATGAAGCTCTTCTTGGGATTGAGATCGAGAATGTAGAAGCGGTTGATCCAGGGCGGGAAGATGACCAGCGGCGTCTCGTGCACCAGGTCGGTCGTCGGGCTGTACTGGATGAGCTCGTAGAGCGGGGTGCGCTTGACCACTTTGCCCGGCGTCACCGCGATGTTGCGGCCGACCTCGAACGCATTGGGATCCGTGTGGGTGAGCTGCCCCTTCGACAGGTCGGCGAGCATGTGCTCGAGGCCCTTCAACAGGCTCTCGCCCTTCGTCTCCATCGCCCGCTCGAGCACCAGCGGGTTGGTGAGCGCGAAGTTGGACGGGCTCATCGCGTCGACGAAGCTGCGGGTGAGGAATTTCAGCTTCTCGCGCTGCTTCGGGTCGACGCCGTCGAGCGCGTCGACGCTGCCCAGCAGGCGCTCGGAGACCAGCAAATAGGTCTGGCGGATCATGTCGAACAAGGGGTTTTCCCGCCATTGCGGGGCACTGAAGCGGCGGTCCTTGTCGGCTTTCTCCTCGATGCCCGTGCGCGGCGTCTCGAGCCCGAGTGCCCGCTGCCAGATGGCGAGCCCTTCGGTCCACAATTCGACCTGCTGCTCGGCGAGCTTCGCGGGATCGGGGAACATGCTCATCCACGGCAGCTGCCTGGCGAGCGCGTCGGGCTGCGGCGGCTTCGCCTCGCCGGCGGCCTTGGCGACATGTTCGAGCATCATCTGCTGCGCCCGGCCCATCACCCAGGTCCAGTGCTGCATCTCCTCGAGCGTCGGCAGCGGCGGCGCGCCCGCCGCGGCGCCGGGACCCTTGGTTTCCTGCTCGGCCATGATATGGTTCCTCTTCTCGCTCCGCCCTAGCCAACGCCCGAGGCGGGCGGAAGGGCTGCGGACGGAACGGCGCTGGGGCCCAGGATTCCTTGGCTGATGCCGTGCGCCCCGCGCCTCCCATCCCGTTACGAGGTTTCAGGGGGTCCCCCGCCCAGCGGGCGGCATGGAAGCTACTGATTTCGGGAAACTCGAAAAGCCTCAGCCTCTCAACGCCTTGGTGACCCCAACGGGAATCGAACCCGTGTTTTCGCCGTGAAATGCAGAAATTCAATTAAATCAACGTTGTGTGCCGCCTTTTACTCTCTGTTCCACCCATTAGTTCTCAATGGCTTACAGCGGCGGGGGCAAGAGATTCACCCGTTCTTCGCGGCTTCATCAGCAGGCAAGCGGCAACCTTGCCCCAATACCGGCTATTCATGAAGGCCGGCGCCGCGTCAAAGGTGGACTTATAGCGCTAGCGGCTCCGCGCTTGGTTGGGATCGACAAATCCCCATCCACTGGAGCTGACACACCGGCGTTGCCAGCGAAGCCAAGCACCGAGCTCGGCGGCGCAGGGATGCCGCGACGCCGTGCTCCGAGCAGCGATCGGGCGGAGACCGACAGCGCCCCGACTAATTCGCGGCCGCGTTGCTCCCATCGACGCGGGCCCGGTTGTGGACGAGATTCAGATAATAGCCGGCCAGCTCGTAATGGGCCCGCGCGGCGTCGGGGTGATCGGCGAGCTCGGCGCGCCGGATTTCCTGCTCGGCGCGCTCCCGATAATAGCCCAGATCCTCTCGCGACCTTATCATGGCATTACCCTCGCGGGTGCTGCGGCATGGGGAGCCCTGCAGTCGATCTCGTGCATCCGGTAGCCGAGCGTCGGCGCGACGCGGCGGATGAGCGGCTCCCACCGGCTGCGCTGATCGGCATAGCTTCCGGTGTCCTGGCGGGTCTCGATCCCGGCGCGGCGCAATGTCTCCACCGCCGCCGCGTAGCTTTGAGCTGACGTGCGGCCTTCCGCGGCGCCGCCGGAAGTTTCCTGCACCGTCGGGAAGTTGCGGTCGAGCGTGTCGAGCAGCATTTCGGCACCCTGGCGCAGGGCCCCGACCGGCGCGGAGCGGACCAGCCCCTTGTGCTTTTCGCGGTCCAGCGCGGTGTCGATCAGCGTCGTCAGGTCGAGCAGGATGAAGCAGAGCCGCGATACCGAATAATAAGGCTCCTCGAAGCGGAAGTAGAAGAGCAACGGATAGAAATGGTGCGCCTCCTTGGTCTGGGTGAGCGGGCGCACCAGGTTGCCCAGTTCGCTGACCGTGTCGCTGAAGTCCCCGTCCGGGGCAAGCCGGGCGAGCATCTCGGCGGCGTCGCCGGTGCCGCCGGTCATCAGCTCGACGGTCAGCGCCAGGGCGTTGCGCTCGCGCAGGCCCGAATAGAGCTGCACCAGATAGGACAGGACCAGCGACAGCACCGCGCCACCGATCAGCGAGTTGAAGAGATAGAGGAGGCGCATGCCGGCCGAGTGCGGCGAATAGTCGCCGCCGCCGACGATCGAGAGGCTGTTGCCGGCGACGAGGAGCGCGGTGACGAAGTCCTTCGGCGTGTCGCCGCTGCTCGGCCGGATCGCCGTCCCGAGCTCGGGCTGGACGATCATCGCCGCGCCGATCGTCAGCCCGAGCGCCCAGAAGAGGATCAGCAGGATGACGATGAGCGGCCCCGCATAGGACAGGACGGCGCCCCGCCGGCGGCCGAATAGCCCCGAGACGCCGCTCATCGCCGCCCAGACGAGCCGGTTCCAGCGCGGCGCCAGCAGTCCGGTGCCGGCGCGCGCATAGAGCACGGTGAGGAAGATATCGGCGAGGAAGAGCGTCATCAGCGCCGCCCCGCCGATCTGTTCGATCGTCATCGTTCGAAACCTCGATGAGACGAGCGGCTTTAGGCGACCAGCTCGGAGACCCTTTCGGGAACGGCGTCCGCGACTTGCCCCTCGGCTCGATAATCCGGCGGGTTCTTGAAGTCCTCGCGGGCGGCACCCCGTGACGCCTTCGGCCCCCGCGGCAGCCCGCTGCGATCCGAATAGTCCCGCTGGGTTCCCCGCTCGCGGCTGTGCACAGCCTTGGTCCCGGAATAGGCGAGGATGTCGAGCAAGGTGATCCCGACCACAAGCGCCGTTGCGATCGCCGCATTGTCGCGCTTGGGGTTGCCCGGGCGAAGCGCCAGGGCGAGCGTGCCGAGATCGAGCGCATCGCCGCCGATCCGGGAGGCGAGGCCCACCTGCTTGTCGACCGACAGGGTCGGCACCGCGCTTGCGATTTCGCGGGCGCCATAGGCACGGATCAAGCCTTCCTTGCCTTCGAGGCCCAGCGCGCGCGCAATGCGGCCGGGTGCCACCAGCTCGGCGACGCCGAGCCCGATGGAAAACCAGCCTAGCGCGCGCGCCAGCCGGTCCGCGCCGGTGAGCGAGCTTGGCCCCTTGCGCTGGACCTTGGGATCGCCCTCCGAACGGGCGATATCGGAGGGATGGAGGAGTGACATGGTGATACCTCTTCGAGCTGGAGGGTTCAGGCAGGCTGGAGCATGACCTTGATGCAGCTGTCCGCCTTGTCGCGGAACGTGCGGTACATTTCGGGGCCTTGCGACAGATCGACCTTGTGGGTGATCACGAAGGAGGGATCGATCCGGCCGTCCTCGATCATGCGGAGCAGCTCGTCGGTCCAGCGGGGCACATGCGCCTGCGCCATCCGGAAGGTCAGGCCCTTGTTCATCGCCTGGCCCATCGGGATCTTGTCGACGAGCCCGGTATAGACGCCGATGATCGAGATCACGCCGGCCGGCCGGCAGGCGTAGATCATCTCGCGAAGCACATGCGGACGGTCATTCTCCGCCATCAGCATCTGCTTGGCGCGATCGAGGATGGTGTCCGGCTGGCCCCAGTTGACGTGGTTTTCGGAGCCGACCGCATCGACGCATTTATGCGGCCCTTCGCCGCCGGTGAGCTCGTTCAGCCGGTCGAGAACGCTCTCCTCCTCGAAGTTGATCGTGATCGCTCCGGCCGCCGCCGCCATCGACAGCCGGTCGGGCAGGTGGTCGATGGCGATCACCTGCTCCGCGCCGAGCAGGATCGCCGAGCGGATCGTCATCTGGCCGACGGGGCCGCAGCCCCAGACCGCGACCGTGTCGCCGGGCTGGATGTCGCACTGCACCGCCGCGTGCCAGCCGGTCGGCAGGATGTCCGAGAGGAAGAGCAGCTTCTCATCCTCGATCCCGTCCGGAACCTTGATGTGGGTGGTGTCGGCGAAGGGTACCCGCAGATATTCCGCCTGGCCGCCGGCATAGCCGCCGGTGAGGTGCGTGTAGCCGAACAGGCCGGCCGTGCGGTGGCCGAACGCCTTGTCGCCCAGCTCGCCCTTGCGGTTCGAGCGCTGGCACACGGAGAAATTGCCGCGCCGGCACTGGTCGCACTCCCCGCACTGGATGGTGAAGGGAATAACCACGCGGTCGCCGACCTTGAGCGAGTTCCTTGCCGCGCTTCCGACCTCGACGACCTCCCCCATCGATTCGTGCCCCAGGATGTCGCCCGGCAGCATCGCCGGGATGAGGTTGTGGAAGAGGTGGAGGTCCGAGCCGCAGATCGCGCAGCTTGTGACCTTGATGATCGCATCCCGCGGTTCTTCGATTTCCGGGTCGGACACCGTATCGTAACGGACGTCTTCCTTGCCGTGCCAGACCAAGGCTTTCATGCGAGTCTCCTTCCGATGTGCGCAGGCGGCTATCGGGAAGCCGGACGATGCTCGGCATACGCACGATCCCTAGGGAACATTCCGAGGGTCAGGAGCATTGCCGCTTCGCCGGCAATTGCCCAAGGAGGGCTCCACTGGATGTCGGACACCGCATCGCCACCACTGGGGTCCGGCCGCGACGAGGCCGCCTTTGCCGCATTGGCATCGGCGGTCGTGCGCCAGGCGACGACCTTCATCGGCATCTGCGATGCGCGGCTTCGCCCCTGTTTCGTCAACGCGGCGGGACGCGAGATGATCGGCCTGCCGGCCGACGCCGACGTCACTGGCTTGCAGATCGTAGACTTTTTTACAGCCGGGGACCGTGCCGTCGTCGAGACGGTCGCCCTGCCGGCGTTGCTGCGCGACGGGCACTGGGCGGGGGACTTGCGCTTTCGCGACTTCGCGGACGAGTCGAAGGAGACGGAGGTGCGCTGGTCGGCCTTTGCCCTACGCGGCGAGGCCGGCGGACTGGTAGGGGCGGCGACCTTCACGAGCGATATCTCGGCCGGCAAACGCGCCGAGCGCGCGCTTCGGGACCAGGAGAGACTCCTCGCGTCGCTGCTGGACAACCTGCCTTTGGGCGTCGGTGTCTACGACAGCGACGGAGACGTGGTTCACTCCAACCAGAGCATGCGCGATTATGCCGGCGTCACCCGCCTCCCGTCGCGCGAGCAGGATCCTTCGCGGCGCTGGCGCGGCTACGATGCCCAGAACCGGCCGCTCCCGCCGGATCTCTACCCGGGGGCTCGGGCGCTGCGCGGCGAGTCCGTCCTGCCGGGGATCGACTTCCTTTATGGGGTCGGCAAGGGCCCCGAACGCTGGCTGCGGGTCAGCGCCGTGCCCTTCCGGCGGGAGCAGGACGACCGCACCGAGGCGATCGTCGTCGTCCAGGACGTGGACGATCTCAAGCGGGCGGCGGAGCGGGTCGAGGCCGCAAGCGCGGTGCTCGCCGCCCAGTCCCGCTTCCTCGAAGCGGCGCTGTCGTCGATTCCCGACTTCGTCTACGCCTTCGATCCGCGGCGCCGCTTTGCCTATGCCAATGCCGCGATGCTCGGGCTCTTCGGCCTCTCGGCCGAGGAAATGCTCGGCAAGACCTTCGCCGACCTCGACTACCCTCGGGACCTCGCGGACCTGCTCAACGGTCACATCGACCGCGTTCTCAGGGACGGCGTCACCGTCGAAGACGAGGTCTTCTACCGCAGCCCGACGGGCTACGGCGCCTATTTCGACTTCCATTGGGGGCCGGTCCGCGCCGAGGACGGGTCGGTCGAGCTGGTGGTCGGCGTGTCGCGCGACACCAGCCACCGCCACGCGATCGAGCAGGCGTTGCGCAGGAGCGACGCGCGCCTTCGCGCCGCGACCGAGCTGGCGGGCCTCGGCATCTATTCCTGGGATCCGGTCACCGGAGCGCTCGAATGGGACGACCGTCTGAGCGCCATGTGGGGCCTGCCGCCCGGCGCCGAGGTGACCATGGAGGTGTTCGAGGCCGGCATCCATCCCGACGATCTCCCCCGCGTCCGGCAGGCGATCGCCGAGTGCGCCGACCCTGCGGGGGACGGGCACTACGAGATCGAATATCGGTTGGTGCGCCACGACGGCGGCGGAACCCGCCAAGTCTCGACCTACGGCCGGACGATCTTTGCTGAAGGCCGTGCCGTCGATTTCATAGGCGCCGCGATCGACGTGACGGAGCAGCGGCGCAACGAGGCCGCGATCCGGGCGAGCGAAGCGCAGTTCCGCAGCTTCGCGGACAACAGCAGCAGCCTCATCTGGATCGCCGATCCAGGGCAGCGCGCCATCGTCTGGTTCAGCGCCGCCTTCGGGAAGATCCGGGGCGAGTCGTCCCCGGATGTGCCGGTCCCCTTCGCGGAGTGGCTCGCCGACGTTCATCCCGAGGACCGGCCGCAGGTCGAGCGCGCCCTTGCCGCCGTTAGCCGGGGCGAGGTCGCCGAAGTCGAATATCGGATCGTCCGCCCGAGCGACGGCGGCGTCCGCTCGCTCCGCGAGACGAGCTTTCCGATCCTGGACGAGCAGGGCGCCCTGGCCCGGATCGGCGGCATCACAAGGGACCTGACCCAGGAGGACGTCCGCCAGGCCTATATCGTGTCCGGCGGAGCCGCCGAGGCTCGCCGGCTCGCCGGCATCGTCAGGGCCGAGGGCTATCGCGCGCGAACTTTCGCGAGCAGCGCCGAATTCCTCGACGTCGCGCCGGTGCTCGCCCCGGGCTGCGTGATCGTCGACCTGCGCAAGGGAAGGGAAGAGGGCCTCTCCATCCCGCGGGAGCTCAAGGCGCGATCGATCCCGCTCCCGACGATCGCAGTCGACGCCCCGGGAGCGGAGATCGACGCGGCGGTCGCCGCCATGAAGGCGGGCGCCGTCGACTACGTGACCTTGGCAAAGGACGCCTCGCTTCGACCGGCCCTGGCGAAGGCGATGGCGGAATGCCTCGGCGCGGTGCGGCCGATGACGCGGGACGAAAATGCGGCGGCCCGGGTCGCGAGGCTGACGCCCCGGGAGCGGGAGGTGCTCGTCGGCCTCGTCGAGGGAGGCACCAACAAGTCGATAGGCCAGAAGCTCGGCATCAGTCCGCGCACCGTCGAGCTCCACCGCGCGCAGGTGACGAACCGCCTGAACGCGAGCAGCCTGACGGAACTGCTCCAGATCGCCCTCGCCGCAGGCATAGCTCCGTCAGCCCGGCTCGGGTGATTTGGCACGCCGCCTGTTAGCGGGCGCTACGGTAAAACTACGGCCGTACGGGGCCCGGGTCGCAATCCGGGGACTAAGTTCCTATTTTGGAACGAATTCCTCTTGCGCGCAGAATTGCCTTGGCACCCGTCATTCACATTGTCGACGACGACGCCCACGTGCGCGCCGCGACCAGCTACCTCCTGACCGGCCAGGGCTATACGACCGAGGTCTATGCCGGCGGCGAGGAGCTTCTGGCGCAGCCGAAGCTCAGAGACGGGTGCGTCCTCCTGGACCTGCGCATGCCGGGGCTCAGCGGCGCCGCAGTCATGGCCCAGATCGCGGCACGCGACGGAGCGCTCCCGGTTATCATGATGAGCGGCCACGGCGATCTGCGCGACGCCGTCCAGGCGATGAAGCTCGGTGCCGTCGACTTCCTGGAAAAGCCGTACCAGGAGGCCGAGCTGATCGCGGCGATCGAGCGGGCGCTCGACGGCGCGCTGCGGAGCCGCGACCGGCGCGAGACGCGGTCCGCAGCCGCAGCGCGCCTCGCCTGCCTCTCCAGCCGCGAACGGCAGGTCCTGCAGGGCCTGCTGGCCGGGATGACCAACAAGGCTATTGCGCGCGCACTGCAGCTGAGCCCCCGCACGGTTGAGATGCACCGGGCGAACATGATGGACGATCTGGGGCTGACCAGCCTTTCGGAGGCGCTCCATCTTGCCATCGAGGCGGAGCTCGCGCCGCTCGAAGGCGCGGACGCGCCTCCCAAGGCTCTGGCCTCAAGCTCGTTCGAAGGCGTGCAGGATGGCCGGCCGGCAGGTCCGGAGCAGCCGGACACGGGGGTCCTCCCGGCTGTGCTCGACGTGCTGGAAGGCACAACCGAGTGCGTGTTCCTGCTCGATGACGATTGGCGCTTCAGCTACCTCAACCGGAACGCCGCCGAGATGTTCGGCGTGGACAGGGACCTGAAAGGCAAGGTCATCTGGCAGGCCTTTCCGCTGTCGGTGGGTACGCGCGCGTGGGAGCAGCTCCATCGCGTCGCCTCCGACCGGCAGGCGCTGCGCTTCCAGTTCTTCGAGCCCGATCTCGAACTTTGGCTCGACGTCAATGCAAGGCCGATGGACAGCGGGTTGCAGGTCTTCTTCCGCGACGTGAGCGCGGAGCGAAAGGCTACCGCGTCGCTGCGCATCAGCGAGGAGGCCTTGCTCCTGGCACTGGAGGCGACGGGAGACGGGGCCTGGGACTGGGACATCCCCACGGGCAACATCGCCATGTCTCCGCGATTCCTGGAGCGGCTGGGCTATGATCCCGACGCCATGCCCGGGCGGTTCGAGGCGGTCCGCCAGCTCGTTCATCCGGACGACCTGGCCAGGGTCTCGGAGCAGCTCAGCAATCATCTGGAAGGCCGCACGCCCACGTTCGAGTGCGAGTATCGGGTGCGGCGGAGCCAGGGCGGGTGGTGTTGGAATTTCGACCGGGGGCGGGTCGTGGCCCGCGACCCGCTCTCCGGCCTTCCCGTCCGCATGGTCGGCAGCGCCTGCGACGTGACCGCTCTTCGCGGCAGCGAGGAGCGCGCCAGGGAAGCGTTCGAGCGGATCGCCGTGGCGCAGGAAAGCGCCGGGGCGGGGACATGGGACCTCGACCTCGCGACGAGGATCGTTCGCCTGTGCCCGCGCAGCCTCGAGATGCACGGCCTTGCGCCGGACGCGGCCGAGACGCTGACGGAAAAGGAATGGCAGGCGACGCTCCACCCGGACGACGTCGCGAGGGTGCATGATGCGCTCGAAGCAAGCGTTGAGCATGGCACCGTCTATCGAGCCGAGTTTCGGACCATCGGGGCGGACGGCCGCTGCCGCTGGGTCCTCGGCCTCGGCAAGACGGTTGCGGACAGCCGCGGCAACGCCTGCCGCTTCGTCGGCCTTAACCAGGACGTCACCGAGCGCGCCGAGGCGGACATGGAGCTGAAGCGGGTGCAGACGGAGGTCGTCCACCTTTCCCGCCTCAGTGCGATGGGCGCGATGGCCGCGACCCTGGCGCACGAGTTGAACCAGCCGCTCACGGCGATCGCGAACTTCACCCGCGGGCTCGGCCGGTCCTTGGGTCAAGCAGGCGGCGACGTCCCCGACACGGTGCTCGATGCCCTTTCCGGGGCGGAGCGGAGCGCGGAATATGCCGCCGAGATCCTCCGGCGCCTGAGGGAGCACGCAGCAGACCGCGAACCCGCCAAGCGGCCCGAGAGCCTGGCGGCGCTTGTCGAGGGCGCGTGCCGGATCGCAGGCGCCTGCTCGCCCGAAGCCGCCAGGCCGGAGGTCTCGATAGCCGCCGATGCCGACCTCGTGCTGGCCGATCCCATCCAGATCGAGCAGGTGCTGCTCAACCTGATCCGGAACGCTCAGGAAGCCGCCGCCGAGAACGCTTCAGGCCATCCCGTGGAGATCAGCGTCCGACGCTCCAGCGCCGGGGACGCGGAGATTCGCGTCAGCGACCAAGGGCCGGGCCTGTCCGAAGACCAGAAAGCGCTGCTCTTTACCCCTTTCGCGAGTTCCAAGAGCGGAGGCCTGGGCATTGGCCTCTCCATCTGCAGGACGATCGTCAACTCCCACGCTGGCCGTATCTGGGTGGAAGACAATGTGCCGAACGGCGCGTCTTTCTGTTTCAGCCTGCCGCTCGCCTCTCGTGCCTGAACGCCACTACGGTATTCTCACGGTCTGGGCGTTTATCCCCTTCTTGTGCCCGGCGGCCTAGTCCCCACTGCCGGAGGGACAGCCAATGCTGGATATGACGGGCAGGAGACGGCGCACAGACACGCACACCGGGATCGAGTTGATCGGTACCCGGAAAGCGCTCGCCAAGTCGGTGGGAAGCCCGGCCGACCTCGCGGATCCCGAGGCGCTCTTCCAGAGCATTCTCGCGGCGAGCGTCGACTGCATCAAGATATTGTCCACGGACGGCCGGCTCGAACTGATGAACGGCCCGGGACTGTGCGCGATGGAGATCGACGATTTCCACCAACTCGTCGGGCAAGAGTGGGCAGCCCTGTGGCCCGCCGGCGAGCGCCAGCTCGTGGAGAGCGCCGTCGTCCAGGCCCGCACCGGCGACGCGGTTCGGTTTACGGCGCCCTGTCCCACGGCGAGAGGCGCCCCGAGATGGTGGGACGTCATCGTGACTCCGATCCGCGACCGTCGTGGGCGGGTCGCGCGGTTGCTGGCCATCTCGCGCGACATCACGGCACACCGGGCGACCGCCGACCGCCTGCGCCGGATCGGGGAAGAGGATTGGTTGACCGACCTTCCCAACCGCCGAAGCTTCCAGATGCGGGTCGAAGCCGCCGCCCTCGAGGCCATGGACAAGTCCTCCACCTTCGGCCTCCTTCTCCTCGACCTCGATCGCTTCAAGCACGTCAACGACATGTTCGGACATGCCGCCGGCGACCACCTCCTGCGCATCGTCGCGCGCAGGCTGCGCGGCGTGCTGGACAAAGGCGCCTTCCTGGCGCGGGTCGGCGGCGACGGGTTCGCCGTCATCGTCCCGGACATCGCCGCCGACCTCGACCTGATCCGCGTCGGCGAGGCGATCCTCGAACGGCTGCAGCGGCCGGCATGTTTCGACGGCCGCCTGATCCACGCCAGCGCAAGCATCGGCGCCGCCCTATTCCCTCGCGACGGGGCCAGCGCCGACGAGCTTTTCAAGAATGCCGACCGGGCTTTGTTCGCGACGAAGGCGCGCGGCCGCGGCGGCATCCAGATGTTCCAGCAGCACATGCGCCAGGCGGCGCAGCGCGAGGCGTCGCAGCTCAGCCTCGCCCGCGTGGCCCTGATGGAAAAGTCCGTGCTGCCTTTCTACCAGCCGAAACTGTGCCTCGCCTCCGGCCGGATCAGCGGATTGGAGGCGCTGCTCCGGTGGGACCATCCGCGCCTCGGCATCCAGCTGCCGGAGACCATCAGCGAAGCGTTCAAGGATTACGAGCTCGCCTCGCGGATCGGCAGCCTGATCCAAAGGGCCGTGATCGGCGACATCCGCGCCTGGCTGCGCCAAGGCGTCGAATTCGGTCATGTCTCGATCAACGCTTCCCCGGCGGAGTTCATGCGCGACGACTATGCGGAGCGTCTCGTCGCCCGCGTCCAGCAGGCGGGCATCTGCCCGAGCCTGGTCCAGATCGAAGTCACGGAGCACGCTTTCCTTGCCCAGGGCGCCGAGCATGTCGAGCGCGCGCTGCGGGTGCTGAGCGCGAACGGGATCCGCATCTCGCTCGACGATTTCGGCACCGGCTATTCGTCGCTCTCGCACATCAAGGACTTCCCGGTCGACACCCTCAAGATCGACAGGTCGTTCGTGTCGACGATCGATACGGTCGCCGAGAGCGCCGCCATCGTGCGGGCCCTCGTCGAGCTGGCGAAGAACCTGTCGATCGAGGTCGTCGCCGAGGGCGTGGAGGACGAAGCGCAGCGCAAGTTCCTGGCCGGGATCGGCTGCGATTACGGCCAAGGCTTCCTGTTCTCCAGGCCGGTGAAGATGGAGGAGGTCGGCGAGCTGCTGCGGAAGCTGCCGCCGCTACTACCGTAGCCTCACCGTATCGACGCGGCACGCGCCTTGTGGTGACGCCGCTTTGGCGACCGTCGCGTTTAAACCCCCACGAGCAAGTGCGGCGGTCGCCACCGGGTTGCCGGCTCTAAAGCATCGGCAGGGATGCCGGCTTCGGCCCCCGCGGGAACGCAGCGTCGATGCGCGCCAGCTCGCTCTCGGACAGCTCGAGATCGCCCGCCGCGCCATTCTGAGCAGTGCGTTCCGGACTCGACGCCTTCGGTATCACGAATGCCGCGCGCGCGAGAAAGGCAAGCCCGACCTGCCGGGGCGTCGCATCGTGGGCTTCGGCGATTTCAGCAAGAACCTCACCCCCCGTCGACCGCGCGTCGGGGAAGCTCCCATGGCCGAACGGGCTGTAGGCGACGACGGCTACCCCGTGCCCTTCGCACCATGGAATGACTTCGTGCTCGATCGCGCGTTCCTCGAGATTGTAGAGCACCTGGTTGCAGGCGATCTTGCCCGGGCCGGCGATACGGAGCGCTTCCTCGAGGTCGGCGACGTCGAAATTGCTGACGCCCCAGCTTAGGATCTTGCCCGACCGGACGAGCTGCTCGAAGCCCTCAATGGTTTCGACGAGGGGAACCGATCCCCGCCAATGAAGCAGGTAGCAATCGAGGCGGTCGGTCCCGAGGCGCGACAACGAGCGCTCGCAGGCCCTGACCACTCCTTCGGCGGAGGCATTGCTGGGAAGCACCTTGGAGACGAGGAACAACTCGTCGCGCCGGCCTTCAATCGCCTCCGCGACCACCAATTCGGCATCGCCGTACATCTCGGCGGTGTCGACGTGGGTCATTCCCTCGTCGAGCCCGCGGCGAAGCGCCGCAACGGCCGGCCCCCGCCTGTCATTGTCGATTTTCCAACTGCCCTGGCCGACGATCGGGACCTGGCGGCCCGTCGATCCAAACTGTCGAAACCGCATCGCTGCCTCCTGGCGTCATTCCAGGCTCCAGTCCGCCGGGATGGGACGACAACGATCAGCGCCCGCGCGCGGTCCACGAAGGTATTCGGCAACTTAACGCAGTCCCCGCGGGTTGGGCGGTTACGGTCCATAGGACAGCATGATGGCGAAAAATTTCGGCGCGGTCCGGGGGCTCAGTCGCTTCGAAGGTTTCACCGACGCGGTGTTCGCCATCGCACTGACTTTGCTCATCGTCGAGATCAAGCCGCCGGGCGCGCATGACGGGCCGCACGGCTACGACAGTCTCGTTCACGCCATGGCGGAGCAATGGCGCGAGCATCTCGCCTTGCTGCTCTGCTACGTCACCATCGGCGCCTATTGGCTGCAGCACCATTATACCGGCCGGATCTACGCGCGCAGCGACCATGTCTTCGGCCTGATCAACCTCCTGTTCCTGCTGGTCATCGTCGTGGTGCCCTATCCGATCCGGGTCTGGTGCTTTCATCTCGGCACGGCGTTCGAGCCCGCGGCCGCGGTGACCCTCACCGTCGCGCTAGCCTCCACGGCGATCGCCTGGATGATGAAGTGGTTCTACGGAATGTCGGGCGGCCGCCGGGTGATGGACGAACGGCTCGCCCCCGACTTCCTGAAGCAGATGACCCGCCGCTACGGCATCGCGACCGCGATCCAGATCGTGGCGGTGCCGGTGGCGTTGGCCTCCCCGCGGATCGGTGCGGGAATCGCCCTGCTGACCGTCGCCTGGTTCCTCATTCCGCAGCCCAGCCCGCGCTACCGGCCGGGCCAGGAGCCGGGCCGCGAAGAGAAAGAGGAGGCGTAGCGACGAGTCCCCAGTTCCACGCAGAGGAGAAAGCCGATGATTGACCGCGCATTGTTCGTTCGCGTCGAGGCGAAGGAAGGCAAGGAGGACGAGGTCGAAGACTTTCTCCGGAAGGCGCTGGACGACGTGATGGAGGAGGAGGGGACGATCAACTGGTATGCCGTCAAGTTCGGGAGCCGCGACTTCGCGATCTTCGACACGTTCGGAAGCGAGAAGGATCGGCTTGCCCACCTTGCCGGCAAGGTCGGCCGGGCCCTGATCGCCCACACCCCGACCTTGCTCCACGGTATACCCAAGATCGAGCATGCCGAAGTGCTGGCGTCCAAGTAGACGGCGGCGGAGTACAAGGACCCAGTCCGAGCGGCGACCGCCGATCAGGCCGCCGTAGCGGCTGCTTTTTCTCCCAGCGCGCGCCGGAGATAGGGTGCGGTGCGGCTGGCCTTTGAGGACGCCACTTTGGCCGGCGGACCGGCGGCAACGATCTTTCCACCCTCGTCGCCGGCGCCCGGGCCGAGGTCGATCACCCAGTCGCTCGCCGCGGCGAGCTTCATGTCGTGATCGACGAGGACGACGCTGTTGCCGGCGTCGACCAGGGCGCTGAGCTGGCCGAGCAGGCGCTCGACGTCCGTCGGGTGGAGGCCGGTGGTCGGCTCGTCGAGCACGTAGAGCGCGCCGCCGCGCTGGGCGCGCTGAAGCTCGGTGGCGAGCTTCACCCTCTGCGCCTCGCCGCCCGAAAACTCCGTCGCGGGCTGACCGAGGCGGATATAGTCGAGGCCCACTTCGCGGAGTACCTTCAAGGAGCGGCAGACGTTGGGCGCGTCGGCGAAGAACTCCCACGCCCCCTCGACGGTGAGGGCGAGCACCTCGGCGATGGACTTGCCGCGGTAGCGTATCTCGAGCGTCTTGGGATTGTAGCGGGTGCCGTGGCACGTCGGGCAGGGGGCGTAGACGCTCGGCAGGAAGAGCAGCTCGACCATCACGAACCCTTCCCCCTCGCAGCGCGGGCAGCGGCCCTTGGCGACGTTGAACGAGAAGCGGCCGGCATCGTAGCGGCGCTTGCGGGCTTCGGGGGTCGCCGCGAAGAGGGCGCGGACGTGGTCGAACAGGCCCGTATAGGTGGCGAGGTTCGAGCGCGGGGTGCGGCCGATCGGCTTCTGGTCGACCTCGATCAGTCGCCTCACCCCTTCGAGGCCGCCGGCGATCCGGCCTTCCGTGGCGGCGGCGGGGCGGTCCTCGAGCGCCGCTTCGGCATCGGGCTCCTCGTCCGGCCCGACCGGCGCGCCGAGCGCGTCCGCGACCAGCTCCACCAGCGCCTGGCTGATCAGGCTCGACTTGCCCGAGCCGGAGATCCCGGTGACCGCGGTCATCACGCCGAGCGGGATCGCGCAATCGACCTCCCGCAGGTTGTTGCGCGTGACCCCCTCCAGCCGCAGCCAGCCCGTGGGCTCGCGGTTGCAGCTGGGAATACCGGCGCCCTCGTCGAACAGGTGGCGCCTTGTTTCGGAGGCGGCGACCTTCCTGAGGCCCTCGATCGGGCCGCTGTAGAGGATCTCGCCGCCACGCTCGCCGGCGGCCGGGCCCACGTCGACGATCCAGTCTGCGCGCCGGACCACGTCCATCTCATGCTCGACGACGAACAGCGAATTGCCGACCGCCTTCAGGCCGTCGAGCGCGCGGAGCAAAGCCTCGGTGTCGGCGGGGTGGAGCCCGGAGGACGGCTCGTCCATCACGTAGACGACGCCGAACAGGTTCGAGACGACCTGGGTAGCGAGCCGGAGCCGCTGAAGCTCGCCGGGCGACAGCGTCGGGGTGCCCCGCTCCAGCGTCAGATAGCCGAGGCCGAGGTCGAGCAGCACCGACAGCCGGCGGCACAGGTCGCCCGCGATCCGCTCGACCACCAGCGCCTTTTCCGGATGGGTCTTGCGCAGGGCCCGGAGCTTGCCCGCCTTCGCCTCGGCATAAGGCGCGAAGATCTTCGAGAAGCGACCCATGGGCAGCCGGCTCATCTCGGCGAAGTCGACGCCCTCGAAGCGGATCGACAGGGCCTCCCGGCGCAGCCTCTTGCCGTCGCAGAGCGGGCAGAGCCGGGCGATCATGAAGCGGGCGGCGCGCTTCTTCATCATCGCGCTCTGGGTGGTTGCGTAGCTGTGGGTGACGTAGCGCTTGGCGCTCGAGAAGGTGCCCATATAGGCCGGCTCGATCTTGCGCCGGATCGCGCGCTGGATCTCGTCATGGCTCCAGCCGGGATAGACCGGCACCTGCGGCTGCTCCTCGGTGAACAGGATCCAGTTGCGCTCCTTCTTCGGCAGCTTGCGCCACGGCGTGTCGACGTCGATGCCGAGGCTGATCAATATGTCGCGCAAATTCTGGCCGCCCCAGGCCGTCGGCCAGGCGGCGACGGCGCGCTCGCGAATCGTTTTCGAAGGATCGGGTACCATCGAGGCTTCGGTGACCTCGTGGATCCGGCCGAGCCCGTGGCAGCGCGGGCAGGCGCCCTCGGGCGTGTTCGGTGAGAAGGATTCCGCGTCGAGATGCGGCTGGCCCGTCGGATATTCGCCGGCGCGCGAATAGAGCATGCGCAAGAGGTTGGAGAGGGTGGTGACGCTTCCGACCGACGACCGCGTGGTCGGCGATCCGCGCTGCTGCTGCAGCGCCACCGCCGGCGGCAGCCCTTCGATCTCGTCGACCTCGGGCACTTCCATCTGGTGGAAGAGGCGGCGCGCGTAGGGCGAAACCGATTCCAGATAGCGCCGCTGCGCCTCGGCATAGAGGGTGGAGAAAGCGAGCGACGACTTGCCCGATCCCGATACGCCGGTGAACACGACCAAGGCGTCGCGCGGAATGTCGACGTCGACGTTCCTGAGGTTGTGCTCGCGGGCGCCGCGAACGCGGACGAAGCCGGAGGCCCTGGTGTCGCGCATGCTAACCTCCTGCCCCCTGCACGCCTCGCGGTTCGCCTTGGTGTCGAGGCTGCGGCTCGCCGTCTTCCAGTCGAACGACCGAGCCAAAGCCGCCGTTCCGCGGACACGGGAATGACGAACCGCTGATTCCCGCAGCTCGCCGGACGAATGCCCTCTTTTTCCCAGTCACCCGAAGCAGAACCGCCGCAATCGGCCGAATCAGACACTCGCTGCACTTTCTACTGCTCGGTAGTCCGGGCCTGTTCCCGTTTGGCGGGCTCGAACATTGCAGCGATTTGCCGCGAGCCGTGCTCGAGACAGCTAAGTCATTGATTTCGCTGGTGACCCCAACGGGAATCGAACCCGTGTTTTCGCCGTGAAAGGGCGACGTCCTAGACCGCTAGACGATGGGGCCGGCGCGGCAGGCGTGGGCCTTAGGCAAGCGGCGCGCGGGGGTCAACCGGGTGGCCGCGCAGTGCCTTCAGGCGGCAGCGAGCGCCTTGGCGATGGCGGCCTGGCAGACCGGGCAGAAGGGCCGGTCGGTGCGCTGCATCAGGCATTCCGCAGTCGGCCGATAGCGGCCCGTCTCGGTGTAGCGCGCGCCTTCGAAGGTGCCGACGACGCCGAGAGGGGCCGGCGGGCGGGTGGCGGCGGCGCAGGTCGGCTTGCCAGGGTGGCCGGGCGTGCAGAGCGCGGCCCACGGCGCCTGGGCGGGGTCGCTCCGGTCGGTGACGTTCGGCTCGAGCGGGTGCGGCTCCGGCGTCGGCTGCTCCGAATTGGTATATTCGTCGGCGAGGCCGAAGGAATGGCCGAGTTCGTGCAGCGCCACCGCCTGCCAGGTCTCGGTCGGCTCGCTGGTGATCGTCACCCACGCTGGCCGCCCCTGGCCGCCGCCCGCGCCGCCGCGCCGGGGCAGGTCGACGAGCACAATCGTAAGCCGCCCCTTGGCGCCGCTCTTCGCGACGAAGGCGTTGACGACGCCGGTGTCGCCGTAGACGAGCCTGCCATTCTGGCTGGTATTGAACAGTCCGCCCGCCGGGCTCGGCCAGAACAAGGCTTCGATCCGCACGCCGCTGTCGGGGTTGTGCGAGAAGGGCGCCTGGCTGCGAATATACTTGTCGAGCGCACCGGCGAATCCGAAGAACCGCGCCTTGTCGGTGAACAGCTCGCTGAGAAGCAGCAAGGTCCACTTGCCGGCCGGGTTGAACGTCGCCTTGTCCACAGGCGGGGCGGGTTTGGCAGAGGCGGCTGCGGCGAGGGGCAGCTGCGCCACGACGGTGTCGCCGCTGCGCGCCCGCACGGCCACCGCGCCCGCGGGCACCGACTTGGGGGCAACGGTCAGGTGCGGATCGGTCTTGTGCCAGTCCATCCCGGCGTCGCCGCTCGGCACTTCGGCGTGAAGCGGCTGCGGCACCAGCGGCCGCATCCGCCCGCCGACGGCCTTGCCGTCCTGGTCCAGGAACTCGACGATCATCCGTGGCGGCGTTCCGTCCGGCGGCGTGTTGGCATGCGCCTTGGCGGCATGGCTGTGGCCGAACGGCAGAGAGATATGCAGACCCATGAGCTTTCCCCCACGAAAAGCGTGCCTAGGGCGCGAGGAAAACACACCAGGGGGTCGCGGTCAAATCCGCTACGGACGATTTTCAGTCCGCCCAGGCGGCGTCGTCCAGATGGAGTTCGGCGGCGATCCGGTCGCCCCATTCGTCGCGGCGGACGCGGCCTGCCAGCCACAGCTTGCGGTGCGGCGGCGCGGCGAGCAGCGCCTGGCCGAGCGCGCCGTCGGCGAGGCGGAAGCCGATCGCCTTGACCCGCCGCCCGTCGTCGCCGGCCACCACCAGCCGCAAATGGCCGTTGCCGACCACGTCCGCCTTGACGATGCGGACCGGCCCGGCCGCCACCCGCGGCGCCGGCCAGCCGACTCCATAAGGCCCGCCGGCCTCCAGCGCGTCGCACAAGGCCGGGCAGACCCCGCCCGGCGCCACCAAAGCGTCGAGCAGCAAGGCGCGCGCGTCCCTGCTGCGGGCGACGTCCACCGCCAGCCGCTCTTCCAGGAAATCCGCCAGCGCTTCGATCTTGTCCCGCGCGACGGTGATCCCCGCCGCCATCGCGTGCCCGCCGCCGGCGACGAGCAGTGCGCTCTCCTTCGCCGCCAGCACCGCCGCGCCGAGATCGACCCCGCCGATCGAGCGGCCCGAGCCCTTGCCCACGCCGTCCGCGTCGAGCGCGACGACGAGCACCGGCCGCCCGAGCTTCTCCTTGAGGCGCCCGGCCACGATGCCGATCACCCCCGGATGCCACCCCTCGCCCGCGACCACCACCACCGCGCGATTGGCCTGGGCCGGGCACAGCGCCTCCGCCGCCTCGCACACCGAAGCCTCGATTGCACGCCTCTCCTCGTTCAGCCGGTCGAGCTCGGCCGCAATGGCGGCCGCTTCGCCCTCATCCTCGGTGGTCAGCAGCCGCACGCCGAGGTCCGATTTGCCGACCCGCCCGCCGGCGTTGATCCTGGGGCCCAGCGCGAAGCCCAGATCGGTGCAGGTCGGCGCCCGCACCAGCCGCGCCGCGTCGGCCAGGGCGGCAAGGCCGATATTGCCCCGCGCCGCCATCACCTTCAGCCCCTGCGTCACGAACGCCCGGTTGAGCCCGCGCAGCTGCGCGACGTCGGCGACCGTGCCCAGCGCAACCAGGTCGAGCAGCGCGATCAGCTTGGGCTCCTCGCGCCGCGCGAAATAGTCCCGCCCCCGCAGCGTCCGCACCAAGGCGGCGGCGAGCAGAAAGCTCACCCCCACCGCGGCGAGATGGCCGTGCGCCGCGCCCTCGTCGCCCTCGTCCAATCGGTTCGGATTGACCAGCGCCAGCGCCCTGGGCAGCGCCGCCGCGCATTTGTGATGGTCGACGACGATCACCTCGACGCCGGCCTCCGCCGCCATCGCCAGCGCCTCGAACGCCTGCGCCCCGCAATCGACGGTCACGATCAGCCGCGCGCCCTCGGCCCCCAAACGCACCAGCGCCTCGCCGGACGGGCCGTAGCCCTCCATCAGCCGGTCCGGAATGTACGCGCGCGGGTCGAGCCCAAGCTGCCGCAACAACCGCACCAGCAGCGCCGCAGATGTCGCGCCGTCGACGTCATAGTCGCCGAACACGGTCACCGCCTCGCCCGCCTCGACGGCGTCGGCAAGCCGCGCCGCCGCCGCGTCCATATCGCGGAACAGCGACGGGTCGGGCATGAAGCCGCGCAAGGTCGGCTGGCGATGCCGCATCAGCTCCTCGCGCACCACGCCGCGCGCCATCAGCAATTGGTCGACGAGGTCGTCCGGCACGAACGATGCGTCATGCCCGTCCGCCGCCGACCCCCGCCAGCGCCAGGGCTGGCCGAGGATGGAGTGCGAAACTCCGCAGACATGGGCGGCGGTGAGCATCGCGCCAGCTTAGGCGCGCGACGGCCGCCTGTGAATCCACCCCCGCCGAAAGCTGTGGATTAGTGCCGGCTCCTACAGCCCCGGCTCGTGCCGGTGCTGCCCCTTGACCCACCGCACGGTGCCGGACGACGCCCGCATCACCACGCTCTCAGTGCCGATGAAGTCGCGCCGCCGCTTCACACCGCCGAGCATCGACCCGTCCGTCACGCCGGTCGCGGCGAAGATGCAGTCGCCCTTGGCGAGGTCTTCGAGATGGTAGATCCGGTCGAGGTCGTCGACGCCCCAGCGGTGGGCGCGGGCGATCTCGTCCGCATTACGGAACAGCAAACGCCCCTGGAACTGGCCGCCGACGCAGCGCAAGGCCGCCGCCGCCAGCACGCCCTCCGGCGCGCCGCCCGAGCCCATGTAGATGTCGATCGTGGTCTCGGGATTGGTGACCGCGATTACCCCCGACACGTCGCCGTCCGGGATCAGGTGGATTCCGCAGCCGAGCCCGCGCAGCTCGGCGATCAGCGCCTGGTGGCGCGGCCGGTCGAGCACGCAGACGATGAGCTCGGAAGGGTCCACGCCCTTCGCCCGCGCCACCGCCCGGACATTGTCCGTCGGCGTCGCGGCAAGGTCGATGATCCCGGCAGGATAGCCCGGGCCCACCGCCAGTTTGTCCATGTAGACGTCGGGCGCATTCAGGAGCCCGCCCTCCTCGGCGATGGCCAGCACCGCCAGCGCGTTGGGCGCGCCGTGCGCGGTCAAAGTCGTCCCCTCGAGCGGATCGAGGGCGATGTCGATCTTCGGGCCGCTGCCCTGCGCGGCGCCGACCTTCTCGCCGATATAGAGCATCGGCGCCTCGTCGCGCTCGCCTTCGCCGATCACCACCGTGCCGTCGAATTCGAGCGTGTTGAGCGCCGCGCGCATCGCCTCGACCGCCGCATGGTCGGCCGCCTTCTCGTCGCCGCGGCCGACGAGCTTGGAGGCCGCCACCGCCGCCGCCTCGGTCACCCGGACCATCTCCAGCACCAGGACGCGGTCGAGTACGTGGCTTGCGCTCACCATGATTTGTGTCATCCTCCTGTCGGCCCGAGGGCGGTTTGCGGGCGGCGATAGGGGAGAGCCGTGGCGAAGTCGAGATTGGCGCCGATGCTGATGCCGCCGCTGCTGATATGGGCAGCGCTCACCGCCGCGCCCGCCGCGGCGCAAACTCCAATTCCGCTCACCCCGCAAGAAGCCGCCACCCTCGACCGCGCCATGACCAGGCCGCCCGGCCTCCCCGCCCCCTGCACCGGCACCGGCGCCGGCAACGAAATCGTCGTCTGCGCCCACCGGGAAAAGCCCATCGAATTCGAGCGCGAGCCCGGCGAGATCGTCCGCCACATCAACGAGCCCGGCTTCGGCATCGCCGCCCTCGCCGCCGACCGCTGCACCCGCCTCTGCAACGTCGGCGTCACGGTCGACTTGGTCGGCGCGGCCAGAGCAGTGCCCAAGATCGTCCGCCACATCCTCGGCAGGGATTGAGGCCCACGAGCCCCGCGGACGTGCGGGGCACGGCGCTGGCCGCGGACTGCCGTCAGCCGGGGGTCGGTGCGCGTTTGTCCTCGGTCATCGTCTCGAAGTCGCCCGCCTCGTGCCGTTCGCGCAGCTGCGTGGAGGGATCGCCCGTCACCCGGTTGACCATGCGGCCGCGGACGACGGCGGGGCGGGCGGCGATGGCCTGGGTCCAGCGGGCGACGTTGCGATACGTCTCGACCTGGAGGAATTCGCCGGCGCCGTAGAGCTCGCCCAGCGCGAGGAGACCGTACCAGGGCCAGGCGGCGATGTCGGCGATGCCGTAGTCGGCGCCGCCGAGATATTCGCTCTCCGCCAGCCGCCGGTCGAGCACGTCCAATTGCCGCTTCACTTCCATCGCATAGCGGTTGATCGGATATTCGAACTTCTCGGGCGCATAGGCGTAGAAATGGCCGAAGCCGCCGCCAAGGAACGGGGCGCTGCCGACCTGCCAGATCAGCCAGGAGAGCGCCTCCGCCCGCTCCGCTCCCGCGGCGGGAAGGAACGCCCCGAACTTCTCGGCGAGGTGCATCAGGATCGCGCCGGATTCGAACACGCGCACCGGCTCCGGTCCGCTGCGGTCGAGCAAGGCGGGAATCTTCGAATTCGGGTTAACCCCGACGAAGCCGCTGGAAAATTGGTCTCCCTCGCCGATGTTGATCAGCCACGCGTCGTATTCCGCGCCGGCATGCCCGACCGCGAGCATCTCCTCGAGCATGATCGTGACTTTCACCCCGTTCGGCGTGCCGAGCGAATAGAGCTGGAGCGGGTGGCGGCCGACGGGCAGATCCTTGTCGTGGGTGGCGCCGGCGACGGGGCGGTTGATGTTGGCGAAGCGGCCGCCGCTGGCGCTGTCCCAGGTCCAGACGGGGGGTGGGGTGTAGGCGGAAGTCTCGGTCATCTCGTGGTCCTTTTCGGAAGGCGGTTTAGCACAGCTGCCGGAGTCAGGAATGGGCGCTGGGCTGCCAGCCGCCGCCCAGGGCCCGGAACAGTTCGACCTGCGCGTCGGCGATGCGGGCGTCGGCTTCGGCGACCGCGGCCTGGGCGTCGGCGAGGGTGCGTTCGGTGTCGAGCAGCTCCAGGGAGTTGATGTCGCCCTCGCGCTGGCGGGCGCGGGTGATGGCGGCGGCGCGCTCGGCCTGGTCGCGGGCGCTGGCGAGCGCGGTGCGGCGGTCGAGGAGGTTGGCGTAGGCGGAGAGCGCCGTCTCGGTCTCCTGCAGGGCCCGCAGCACCGTGCCGTCGAAGGTGGCGAGGGCGGCCTGGCTGTCGGCCTGCGCCTCGGCGATGCGGGCGCGGGCGGGGCCGCGGTTGACGGTCCAGCTCAGCAGCGACCCGAGCAGCCAGTGGACCGGGCCGCCGGTGACGAGATCGCCGAGCTTGGAGGCGGTCGAGCCGAACGAGCCGCCGAGGCTGATCCGCGGGTAGAGATCGGCGGTGGCGATTCCGATGCGGGCGGTGGAGGCCGCGAGGCGGCGCTCGGCGGCGCGGACGTCCGGCCGGCGGGCGAGGAGGGCGGCGCCGTCGCCGACCGGGATCGGGCTGTCGAGCCGCAGCGTCTGGCGCCGCGCGCCCGCTTCGGGGGGGAGATCGGCGGGGGTGCGGCCGGTGAGCATGGCGAGGCGGAACAAGGCCGCCTGGCGCTCGGCGAGGAGCGAGGGGACTTCGGCCCGCCGCTGGTCGCGGAGCGCGGCGATGCGGGCGACGTCGAGGCCGGTGGTGAGGCCGACAGTGTGGCGCTTCTCGGTCAAGGCCAGAGACTTGTCGAGGAGGGCGACGATATGCTCGGCGACCGACTGCCGTTCGGCGGCGGAGGCGGCGTCGGCATAAGCGCGGGCGGTTTCGGCGGCGACCAGCACGCGCACCGCGGCGACGTCCGCGTCGGCGGCGCCGACTTCGCCCCGCGCCGCTTCGACGCCCCGGGAGGCGCGGCCGAACAGGTCGACTTCGTAGGCGACGCTGACCCCGGCATCGAACGACCAATCCTCCCGCGGGGCGCCGGGGGCGGTCTGGCCGAGTGGCGCACGGCCGTAGCTCGCCCCGCCCCCGACCGAGAGCTGCGGCGCCCGCTCGCCCCGCACTTCCCGCAGCGAGGCGCGGGCGCGGGCGAGGCGGGCGATCGCCACCCGGACGTCGGTGTTCGCCGCCAGCGCATCGGCGACGAGGCGGTCGAGCACCGGGTCGCGATACAGCCGCCACCAGTCGCCCTGCACCTGCGCGCTCGGATCGAGCGCGGGCGAGTTGGCGGAGAGGAAGGGCCCGGCCGCCGTGGTCGGCGTCGCGGGGCGCACATAGTTCGGGCCGGACGCGCAGGCGGCGGCGGCGAGCGCGAGGGTCGAGACGAGGATCGGGCGGAGGCGGGTCATGGGCTGGTTCCTCATTCGGCCGGCTGGAGCTGCGCGGGGGGCAGGCGGCGGGCGGGGAGCAGGCCCCGCAGCCGCTGCGGCAGCGTGCGGCAGACGACGTAGAAAGTGGGCGTGAAGAGGAGGCCGAAGCCGGTCACCCCCGCCATGCCGAAGAAGACCGCCGTGCCGAGCGCCTGCCGGAGCTCCGCGCCGGCGCCGGTGGCGATGAGCAGGGGGACCGAGCCGAAGATGAAGGCGAAGCTGGTCATCAGGATCGGCCGCAGCCGCATCTGCGCGGCGTGGATCGCGGCTTCCGCCGGGCTGAGGCCGTCCTCGGCCTCGCCTTGGCGGGCGAACTCGACCACCAGGATGGCGTTCTTGGCGGCGAGCGCGATCAGCACGATGAGGCCGATCTGGGTCAGGACATTGTTATCCATGCCGCGCAGGTTCACCCCCACCATCGCCGCGAACAGGCACATGGGCAGGATGAGGATGATCGCCAGCGGTAGCGTCAGGCTCTCATATTGCGCGGCGAGGACGAGGAATACGAACAGCACGGCCAGCGCGAAGACGATGCCGGCGGTGCTGCCGGCTTCCTTCTGCTGGTAGGCGATGCCCGTCCATTCCGTGCTGTAGCCGGGCGCCAGCGTCTCGCCGGCGAGCTTCTCCATCACCGTCAGCGAATGGCCGGAGGAGAAGCCGGGGGCGGTGTCGCCGTCCAGCTCGACCGCCGGGAAGAGGTTGTAGCGCACGACGCGGTAGGGGCCGGTCTTGTCCTTGAAGGTCGCGACCGAGCCCAATGGCACCATCGCGCCGGAGGTGGAGCGGGTCTGGAGGTTGGCGATGTCGGCCTGGGTGGCGCGGTAGGGCGCGTCGGCCTGGGCGGTGACGCGGTAGGTGCGGCCGAGCAAGTTGAAATCGTTGACGAAGGCCGAGCCGAGATAGACTTGCAGCGCCTCGTTCACCCGCTCCGCCGGCACGCCGAGCATGTCGGCCTTGCTGCGGTCGATGTCGGCGAAGACCCGCGGTGTCACGGTGTTGAACAGGGTGTAGACCTGCTTGAGACCCGGGGTCTGGTTGGCCTTGGCCATCATGGCATAGGCCTGGCCGGCGAGCCCCTCATAGCCGTGCTGGCCCTTGTCCTGGATCATGATGCGGTAGCCGCCGGCCGAGCCGATGCCCTGGATGAGCGGCGGCGGCAGGACGAAGAGCTGCGCCTCGTTGACGTCGCCGGTGGCCTTGCGGGCCTCGTCCATGATCTGCTGGAACGAGACTCCGAGCTTCTTCCTCTCCTCGAACGACTGGAGCGGGATGTAGGCGGCGGCGGCATTGGGGGCGAGGGTCTGCGAGGCGCCGTCGAAGCCGGCCAGCATCACCGCGCCCTTGACGCCCTTGATGGGCAGGATCTTGGCGACGACCTTGCGCATCACCGCGTCGGTGCGTTCCAGCGACGAGCCGGGCGGGAGCTGGATGGCGGTGAGGAAATAGCCCTGGTCCTGCGCCGGGATGAAGCCCGAGGGGGTCATCCAGAACAGGCCGAGGGTAAGGCCGATGAGGATTGCATAGGCGGCCATCATCCGCTTCGGGGCGGCGATGAGCCGTGCGGTAAGCCGTCCGTAGCCGTGGCTAAGCCGTGCGAACGCCCGGTTGAACCGGTCGCCCGCGGCAATGGCGAGGCGGTGGAGCGGCCCGCCCACCCTGTCCTCGTGGCGGCCCTTGAGCAGGATCGCGGCGAGCGCCGGCGACAGGGTCAGCGACAGGAGCAGGGAGATGACGGTGGCGGCCGAGATCGTCACCGCGAACTGGTGGTAGAAGGCGCCCGAAAGGCCGCCGAGGAACAGGGTCGGCAGGAACACGGCGCACAGCACCAGCACGATGGCGACGAGGGCGCCGGAAACTTCGTTCATCGACGTCTTCGCGGCCTCAAGCGGTGAGAGACCCTCGTCGAGGTTGCGCTCCACATTCTCGACCACGACGATGGCGTCGTCGACGACGATGCCGATCGCCAGCACCAAGCCGAACAGCGACAGATTATTCAGCGAATAGCCGACCGCCGCCAGCACCGCGAAGGTGCCGATCAGCGACACCGGGATCGCGACGACCGGGATGATCGCGGCCCGCCATTTCTGAAGGAAAGCGATGATGACGAGGACGACGAGGAAGATCGCCTCGAGCAGAGTGTGCACGACGGCGTCGATCGACTGGGCGATGAATTCGGTCGGGTTGTAGATGACCCGGTACTCGAGCCCCTTGGGGAAGCTCTTCGACAGGTGCTGCATCTCCGCCTCGACCGCCTTGGCGGCGGCGAGGGCATTGGAACCGGGGCGCTGGAACACGCCGAGGATGACGGTCGGCTGGTTCGAGAGATAGGTGTTGGAGGTGTAATCGGCGGCGCCGAGCTCGACGCGACCGACGTCCGACACCCGCACCTGCCGCCCGTCGGCGTCGGTGCGGATGATGACGTTGGCGAACTGCGCCGGGTCGGTGAGCCGCCCCTGCGTCTCGACATTGACCTGGAAGGCGGCGCCGCTCGCATAAGGCGGCTGGCCCAACGTGCCGGCGGAGACCTGGACGTTCTGGGCGCGTAGCGCCGAGACGATGTCGCCGGCGGTGAGGCCGAGGGCGGCGGCGCGGCCGGGGTCGATCCAGACCCGCATCGCGTAATCGCGCGAGCCGAACTGCCGCACGTCGCCGACGCCGTCGATGCGGCTCAGCCGGTCGCGCACCTGGGTCAGCGCATAGTTGGAGATGTAGCCGCGATCGAGGCTGTTGTCGGGGGAGATGAGGTTCACGACCATCAGGAAGTCTGGCGCCGTCTTGCGGGTGACGACGCCGAGGCGCTGCACGTCGGTCGGCAGGCGCGGGACGGCGATGGCGACCCGGTTCTGGACCAACACCTGCGCGGCGTTGAGGTCCGTGCCCTGCTTGAAGGTGACGGTGATCGTTACCGCTCCGTCGCCGGTCGATTGCGACGACAGATACAGCATGTTGTCGACGCCGTTCACTTCCTGCTCGATCGGCGCCGCCACCGTCTCGGCGACGGTCTCTGCCGACGCGCCCGGATAGGCGGCGGTGACCGTCACCGTCGGCGGGACGATGTCCGGATATTGCGAGACCGGCAGGCCGAAATAGGCGAGCCCGCCGACCACCGTGATGAGGATCGCGATGACGGCTGCGAAGATCGGCCGGACGATGAAGAATTGCGAGAGGCGGCGCATGGCGGCTCCTGAAGGCGAAAAGGGGGGTACGCGTCAGCGGAAGGTGGCTTCGCCGCTGATCGGCGCCGCGGAGGAGGCGATGGCCGTCGGTTGGGCGACCGGCGCGATGCGGGTGAGGCGCGCCTGGACCTTCGTCCCGGGCATGGCGAGCTGGGTTCCGGTGACGATCACCCGGTCGGTCGGCGCGATGCCCGAGCGGACGACGCGGAGCCCTTCCGCCACCGGGCCGAGTTCGACGGGCTTGGGGACGACGGTGCCGTCGGGGGCGGCGACGAGGAGGAGCTTGCGCGCCTGGTCGGTCTGCACCGCCGAGTCCGGGACCAGCATGGCCGTCATGGCATGGCCGGTGGTGAGGCGCATGTTGCCGAACATGCCGGGCGTCAGGAACGCGCCGCCGTTGCGCACCACGGCGCGGCCGCGGATCGTCCCCGACTTGGGGTCGAGACCGTTGTCGGTGAAATCGAGCTGACCGGTCCAGCGGTAGCCAGTCTCGTCCTGCAGGCGGATTTGGACTGCGGTGCCGGCGCCGCCGCTCTCCCGCGCCCGCTTCATCTTCAGGAACAACGCTTCGGACCCCTGGAAGGTGAAGTAGATGGGATCGACGGCATTGATCGTCGTGAGCAGGGTCGCCGCCGTGCCTTCGCCGCCGGCGACGAGGTTGCCGGCGTCGGCGCGGCGGTCGGAGACGCGGCCGCTGATCGGTGCGCGCACCTGGGTGAACTCGACGTCGAGGGCCCGCGAGCGGACCCGGGCCTGGGCCGCGGCGAGCGCCGCCTGGGTGGCGCGGACCTTGGCGCGGAGCCGGTCGACGTCGCTCTTCGACACCGCGTCGGCGCCGAGCAGGCGATTTGCGCGGTCGAGATCGGCATGAGCGAGGGCGAGATCGCTGCGCGCGGTGGCGAGGCCGGCCTGCGCCTCGGCGAGGGCGGCGAGGTAAGGGCGCGGATCGATGGTGAAGAGCAATTGGCCCTGGCGGACGAAGGCGCCGTCGGTGAAGTGGACGGCCGTGATCGCGCCGGCGACGCGGGGGCGGACCTCGACCGTCTTGCTCGCCTCGAAGCGGCCGACATAATCGTCCCACTCGTCGATCTGGCGGACGAGCGGGGTCGCGACCGACACCGTCGGCGGCGGCGGCGCGGCGGCGGCGGCGTGGGGGCGGCTGGTGAGGGTCCAGGCGCCCGCCACGAGCGCCACGGGCACGAGCACCAGGCTGCCCTTCTGCCAGGGGCGCAGGCGCCGCAGCGGCTGGGGCTTTCCGCCGGTTTCGTCGGCGGCGATCGGGGCGACCATGTTCATCGTCATGTTCCTGCTGAAGGTCAGGCCGAGCGGCCGGAAGGGTGGCCGGCCAAGGCGGCCGGGGAGACGATGGCGACGACCAGGATGATCGACACGACGAGGGCGCTGAGCCGGTCCTCGACCTGGCCCGCGAGCCACAAATAGAGGATCGCCGCGCCCAGCATGGGGATGGCGGCGATGAGGAGGGCGCCGAGCAACTGTGCGGCGAGGCGCCCGGGGCGGCGCTTCGGCGCGTCTGCTGCGTGGCCATCGACGAGGGCGCGGAGCTCCGCGGCGTCGACCTCGTCGACGCCGGCGGCGCGGAGGCGATCGTCCTCGGCGAGGGCGAGGCCGCCACCCTCGAGCCGATAGCGGACGGCGTAGCGGCGGATCGCCTCGATTCGCTCGGCGGCGAAGACCGGCTCGTCGTTCATGCCTAGCCAGAGGCGGCCGAGGAGCCGCGAAACGCGGCCGAGAAGCAGGGCCGTCCGCCCCTCGCTCAGCGCCAGGGCGATGGCGTCGCGCTCGGGCCGGCCGAGGCGGCGCGGCGCCAGTTCGGGGGCCGGAACGGCGGTGCCCGCGGCGAGGCCCCCATTGAGGCCGACGCCGAGGCGGAGATCAAGATAGGCCATAGGTCGGCTCCAGCGGGATCCAGGCGCGGCGGGCGGCGTGGCGGGGGCGGGCGGCGCGGGCGCTCCTTTGCTTGGCCTTCGCCGCGGCGATGCTGGCCTGAAGCAACTCGTAATGGTCGAGGGTAAAGCCGGCGCGGCGGAAGCTTTCGATCTCCCATTTCGGAATGACGTAGCTCTTGTGCCAGGCGAGCACCGCCATCCGGCGCAGCGCCTCGATGCGCGGGTCGGCGTCGCGATCACTGTCGTTGTCGTTCGAGGGGAAGAGCGCGCCGAGCAGGCGGGCAACCGGACCGGGCGCGTCGAGGCTGGAGAGCCGGTCGCGTTGGGCCGCGGCGATCACCCACCATTCCAGCGCCGAGAAGCGCGCCGCGGGGCGGGGCACTTCGTAGGTTGCCGTGGCTGCGCCGGCCCCGCCGCATTCCGCGAATTCGAGATAGGCCATGGTTCGTCTCCCTTTTTTTGAGGCGCCTTTGCGGCGCACGTCTTCCCTGGCGCCGGAGCGGGCTCCGGCGGCTGTGTTGTTGGCAGTGGCGGTGGCACCGGCCGCGGCAGGCAAGCGGGACCGCTCGCCGGCGAGGGGCCGGCGGCTGCGGACGCAAGTTGCGGGATGCTTGAGGCGGTGTGGCCGGTGGCCGGTGTTACGGAGAGCGGGCGCCGCTCCGGTGGATATTGGTCATTTGCAGCCTTTCTCCCGCTTTCCCGACGGGGCAGCTTTCATTCCATACCGACTGGTATAGAAACCCTGCTGCTGCTGGTCAACTGCTTTTTGTATCGAGCGGTATTTTTATTTCGCGGTGGGCCAGAGCGCAAGGCTGGTGTCGATCAGCTGCTCCAGCTGCTCCTTGGTAGCGCCGTCGCCATGCTGGATCGAAATGCCCTGGAGCATCGCGCTCAAGAGCCGCGAGAGGCCCTGCGGGTCGATATGGTCCGGAAGGTCGCCTTCCGCCCTGGCGCGCTCAAAGCGCTCCACCACGGCGGCGTTCCAGACCGCGCGGCGTGCGACGACTTCGCTGCGCACCGATTCCGCCTCCGCGCCGCACGCCATCGAGCTGATCACGGACAGGCAGCCGCGCGCGGTGCATTCTTCCGTGAGCATGGCGAGGTTGCCGCGCATCAGCCGCTCGGCGACGCCGCGGACCGTCGCCGCCGCGAGCGCCTCCTGTATGTAGGCGAGCTTTTCGCGCTCGTAGAGATCGAACGCTTTCTTGAAGAGCGCTTCCTTGTTTCCGAACGCCGCGTAGAGGCTGGGGCGGGTGATTCCCATGGCCTCGGTAAGGTCGGTCAGCGACGCACCTTCATAGCCTTTGCTCCAGAACACCCCCAACGCCGCGGTCAGCGCCTGATCGACGCAGAATTCCCGCGGACGGCCTTTCTGGACGGGGCAGGGCATATTCATAACGAGCGGTATATAATCTATCGCGCGGGGATTGAAAGGGAAATCCCCGTGTGTCGCGTGATCGCTCCGCCGTGGGTGCAGGCGATCCCAGCCGACTCGCGACGCCGGAGCGGGCGGAGCCGTTACGATCAAGCGGTTGCGGTACTTTTCTGTGGAAAAGCTTCGTCGCCCCCCAGAAGCCTCTGGAAAGCATCGGCTTTTTGCGCCCGCCTGTGGCGCGGAAGTAACACGAGGTTCCCCGCAGCGCACAGGGGCGCGTTTTCCATTTGCCCACAGACTCGAAGTTTGATTCATTGGTGTTCGGGGAGCGGGGATGTTGGTTAAGCGGCTGGTAACCGTTTGAATCGCATGATCTCCGCCGAGTACGAGGAGTGGGATCATGGCGACGCATACGAAGCCTGCCGACGGGGCCCTGACTTTGGTCGAGATGAAGGAGTTTGCGAGCTTCTCGCCCGCGACCCAGCGCTACATCCGCCGCGCGCTCGACATCGGCCTCGGCCGCCGCGACGCGATGCGCCGCTGGTCGCGCGACGCCGGCGAGGCCGCGTCGATCCGCGCCCAGGAGCGCATCTACCGCCGGCTCGACCATATCCGCGCCAACGTGCCGGACGACAGCGGACTCGACGAGCTCGAGCCGATGATGGGCGCGCTGATCACGATGACGGCGTTCGACCTCGGCCAGGACCGGCTCCCCGATTTCGCCTCCTACCGCTTCCTCTACGAGCGCCTGGTCGGCGCCGCCGTCCGCGCCTGGCTCCCCGGCGCCTTCTGCGCCGCCGCCGCGCTGCCGCACCTCCACCCGGAGAAGCGCCGGGCGCTGCTCCAGTCGATCAGCGAAGCCGCGGCGACCGCGCCCGGCTGGTCGAACCGCGAGCCCGCTTTCTTCCCGGAATGGGTCGACAAGGTGGATTTGACCGTCGCGGGCTGAGGCCGAGTTTCAGTACCAGCGTAAGGAACGGCGGGCCCTCGGGTCCGCCGTTTTCCGTCAGAGGCTGTCGAGCACATCCTGGGCGAAGGCGGTGAGGGTGTCGTCGCGGGCGCCCATGACGACGATGCGGTCCCCGGGCTCCGCCAGCGCCGCCAGCCGCCGCCCCGCCTCCGTCCGGTCCGCGATGTGCTCGGCATCGCCGCCCGCCGCGCGGATGCCGGCGACAATGTCTCCGCTGCCGACCGTCCGCTCCACCGTGCCGCCGTAATAGACCGGGTCCGGCATCACGAGGACGTCTCCGGCCGCCATGCCCTCTGCGAAGGTGGCCGTGAGTTCCTTGCCCATCGTGCGCAGCGGGCCGTAGCCGTGCGGCTGGAAGAAGAGGAGCAACCGTCCGGGAAAGGCGTGAAGGGTCTGGAGGGTCGCGGCGATCTTGTCGGGGTTATGGCCGAAATCGTCGATGACGGTGACGCCTTTGCGCGTCCCGACCACGTCGAAGCGGCGGCGAAGGCCGGTGAAGCCCGCGAGCGTGGCGGCGGCGTCCTCCAGCCCTACTCCGGCGGCGCGAACGGCGGCGAGGGCGGCGAGGGCGTTGGCGACATTGTGGCGGCCGGGGACCTGGAGGCGGACCGGCACCGGAGCGCCGCCGCGCTCCGACACGGTGAACGAGACGGCGAGCGGCTCCTCGACGATGTCCGTGGCGCTGAAGGCGGCGGCGGGGTCGGCGAGGCTGAAGCCGGTGGCGGCGGGAAGCTGCGCCGCGAGGGCGCGGGCCTCCGGGTCGTCGATGTTGACGATCGCCGCGCCGGCCTTGCCCGCGAAATCGAGGAACAGGCGGCGCAGCTCGTCCAGACCCTTATGGTCGAGGGTGACGTTGTTGAGCACCGCGACGCTGGGACGATAGAGGACGATCGAGCCGTCGCTCTCGTCCACTTCGCTGACGAACACGTCTCCGTGGCCCGCCAGCGCACTGGCGAAGGGGCGGTCGCGCCCGGCGAAATTCTTCATCACGGCGCCGTTCATCACCGTCGGGTCGCGGCCGGCGCTGTGGAGGATCCAGGCGATCATGCCGGTGACGGTGGATTTGCCGGACGTGCCGGCGACGCCGATGGACAGCGGCGCAGCGTTGAACAGCTGCGCGAGAAGCTCGGCACGGGTCAGGCGGGAGGCGCCGATGCGGGTGGCGGCGGCGACATCCGGCACACTTTCCTCCACGGCCGCCGAGGCGACGAGAATTTGGTCCGGCGACGTGACGCCGCTGCCGTCCTGCGGGAACAGGCTGATCCCCTGCGCCTCGAGAAAGGCGAACTTCTCGCCGACCCGGCCTTGATCGAGCGCGCGATCCGAGCCGGCCACTTCGGCGCCCTGGGCGCGCACGATGCAGGCCAAGGGCAGCATGCCGCTGCCGCCGATCCCGCAGAAGAAATAGGATTTTGTCTCCGCCATGGCGCCGCCCTATTGAGGTCGCCGCGCCTTTTCAAACGGGGAGACGGGATGCGGATTGCGGTCGTGGCGCCGAGCACGCCGATTGCGCCGGAGACGGCGGAGCGCGTGCGCGCGCTCGCCGAGGCGGCGCATCCGGGCGTGGAGATCGTCTTCGATCCGCAATGCTTTCAGCGCCACAACCATTTCGCCGGCACCGACGCGGCGCGGGCGGAGGCGTTCGTCGCCGCCGCCAACGATCCCGGCTTCGACGCTCTCTGGTTCGCTCGCGGCGGCTACGGATCGTGCCGGATCGCCGAGGGGGTGCTGGGTCGGCTCGGCCCCGCGGCGCGGGACAAGGCCTATCTCGGCTATAGCGACGCCGGTTTCCTGCTCGCCGGCCTCTACGGGAACGGCGTCGGCACCGCGGCGCACGGGCCGATGCCCAACGATATCCTGCGAATCGGCGGGGAGGCTGCGGTGCGGCGCGCGCTCGCCTGGCTCGTCGACCGCGATCCGGGCGCGCTCGAGCCGGAACTGGGGGAGGGGCCGGCGGCGGCGTTCAACATCACGGTGTTCGGCCACCTCATCGGCACCGCGCTGGAGCCGGACCTGTCGGACCACGTGCTGCTGCTCGAGGACGTCAGCGAGCATATGTACCGGACTGACCGGGCGATGTTCCACATCACCGGCTCGGCCAGCGTGCGCAGGGTCGCGGGCATCCGCCTCGGCCGCTGCAGCGAGGTGCCGGTCAACGATCCGGATTTCGGCGAGACCGAGGAGGAGGTGTTCCGCTTCTGGTGCAGCCGCGCGGGAATCCCGTATTTGGGGCGCGCAGACATCGGCCACGATGCGGACAATAAGGTGGTGCCATTCGGCCGCCTCCGCTGAGCTTTGGCCCCGCGAGGTGCGCGAATCACGCCTTCGCGCCTCGCCTCTATGCGGTGTTCCGCTCTGAGGAGCCGGCGCCGCCACGCCTCTCCGGCCAACGGAGGCGGCTTAATCCACAGCAAATGCGGCACGCGGAGGCGCTATGCGCCGGAACGAGGGGCCGAAGGGCTTTTCGTCTCTTGCACTGAGAGAGCGTTTGGGCTGTATCAAGGCACGAACACCAACAGGGAGGGTTTCATGGCTAAATCTACTACTGGCGGCGCGCGCGGCGGTCTGGCGCGTCCGGTGACTCCGTCTGCCGATCTCGCGGCGATCACCGGGGCCGATCCGCTGCCGCGGAGCCAGGTCGTGTCGAAGGTTTGGGACCACATCCGCAAGAACAACCTCCAGAACCCGCAGAACAAGCGCGAGATTCTGGCCGACGACAAGCTGAAGAAGATCTTCGGCAAGGACAGCGCCACCATGTTCGAGATGAACAAGCTGCTGTCGGGCCACCTCAAGTAAGCGTCGCTACCAGCGGCTTTCCGATCGGTCCCGCCCCCCAAAGGGCGGGGCCGATCTCGTTTGGGGGCTCGCTGCGTCAGCCTGTGATCGCCGCCGGCGCCCGTGCCGACGCTTCGATGAGATCGGCGTGCGGCAGGCGATCGAAGCCGAATTTCCGCCAGTGCTCCCGCTGCGATATTGCGCGGCACAGGCTCGCCCAGAAGGCGTCCTCACCCCCATAGGGCACGCGGCCCCCATCATACCTCCAGGGCCAGGCCCGGTGCAGCAGCGTTCGCGCCGCGTCGGCCCGGCCGGCCAGGATGAGATCGAGCAGGGCGTAGACGGTCACCGGGGTACCGCCTTGCGGATGGGGACCCGAAACGTAGAGCGTGGTCGCGGGGAAGAGGTTCTGGGCGCGATGCGTCAGCTCCTCACGGACGGCGAGTTCACGGAAGCGCAGTTCGCCCTGCGAGAAGGGGCGGGCTGCGAGCGCATCGATGTCCAACCGAAGATCGCCGTCCACCCAGACGAAGGGAACGGCCACCACCGTATCCTGTGCATGCGGCGCGCCGTTGAAATAGCCGACGACGAACGGCACTTCGAGGCGAAGGGGGCCGTCGCCTCCCGAGGCGGTGACGGTGTCGCCGCGGTTGAGGTTGAGCTTTCGGACCGTGCCGTGTGCGAAGTCGAGCGCGAAGATGTCGGCATCCCCCGCCGAGCCGCCGGAATTGCCCCGCACGACGAGGTCGGGTCCCGCCGCGCCGGCGCGGCGTTGCCAGATCAGATCCACGCTGGCGTAGCCTTCGCCGACAAGCTCAAGCTTGCCCGCGTGGCGCATCCCTATTCCGCGGCAATAGGCGTCATAGTCTCCGTGGGGACCGCAGGGGATCACCTCCACGCTGCCCTTCCCGTCGGTCCACAGGGCGCCGAGAGGCTGCGGCTGCGCGAGGGCGCCGGAAGGGGCGAGGGCGGCGGCGAGAAGGAGAACGAGGGTCCGGAGAAGGCGCATGCAAGCTGCCCTGATCGACGCGGGGTTGAAGCCGCACAATGGCGGAAATCGCTGTCTTTTCAAGCACTTTCGCGGTGCCCCGGCGAATGGCCGATCAGCGGCAGGCGCGCCAGCCGAAGCCGCCGCGGGCGGCCTCGTCGAGGTGCAGATGGTCGCGGTGCGCGGCGTTGTAATCGGGGGAGAGGGTGTAGGTGAACAGGCGGCAGGCGCCGTCCCGCACGTCGTGGAGGAAGCGGCCCTTGGCGCCGCGCTGCTTCCAGTCGGCCGCGACCGAGACGCTGCTGCCGTCGTCGAAGCGGAAGGCGGCGATGTCGATGGCGTTGGCGCGGGCATGCTCGCTCCAGTCGCCGCTCGCCTTGCCGTACATGCGGCGGCAATTGTAGCTGCCGAACGTGTCGATGCGGACGACGCGGCGGCCGAAATGGCGCAGCGCCGCCGGCTGGACGAAATGCCACTCCCACAAGGTGAGGGCGGCGGCCACCGGGCAGCTGGTGGCGAGCCCTGCCGGTGCGTAGGCGATCGTCTCCGCGCCGCCGGGCTCGAGACGAACGCCGTCAGCGATACCGCATTGCGGGCCGTCGACCCGCCGCGGCACGGCCGTGAAGGCGATGCCGGCGCGGTCCAGCAAGGCGCGGCAGCGGGCGGCGTCGCCGTGGAGGCCGGCGAGCTTCATGCCGGTGAAGGTGCCGACCGGTCGCGCGAGGTCGAGCTTCGTCCAGGGCACGTCTTCGGGATGCCTGTGGCCATAGCCCCAGGCGAGCAGCCCGGCGAAGACGATGATGGCGACGACGACGAGCCGCCGCGTCCAGCGCAGGACCGGCCTCACCGCCGCCGCGCGCTTTCATAGGGTTCGGCGGTGACGGGATAGCCGATCCCCTCGGCGATGCAGACGAAGCGGCGGCCACCGCGCTCCTCGACCCACGGCGTGATCTTCGCCACCGGGTGGAGGGCGGCGTCGGCGCGCGCCTCGTCGAAGGAGGCGAAGCGGGCGAGCCGTTCGAGGTTGCGCCGGGTGGGGAAGATGGCGTGGGCGCGGCCCGCCTCGACGTCGGCAAGGACGTGCGCCGCCGGGGCCCAGAAGCTGCGGACGGCTTCGGCGTCGTCGGCGCGCGGTGCCGGGGCGTCGGCGGGGGCCTCGGCCAAGTAGAAGAGGGTGTCGAACCGGCGCGCCTCACGAAAGTTTGGGCACCAGCGGGCGAAGGGGGTGAGGCCGCTCAGGTCCAGCGCAAGGCCGAACCGGGCGAGGAGGGCGGCGAACGGCTCGCCCGCCGCGAGGCCGGCCCGCAGCGCGCCGCCATCCGCATCGGCCGGAAGCAGCGGGGCAATGCCGGTCTCCTCGATCGTCTCCCGCACCGCCGCGACGCGCGCGGCGCCGTCGTCGAGCTCTGGGCCGAGGCCGGCGGCCGCCTCATGATCCTCCGGGTCGATGCGGCCGCCGGGGAAGACGAGTGCACCGGCCGCGAACGCCATGGTCTGCGCCCGCTCGATGAACAATATGTCCGGCGCGCCGCCTGGGCTCGGCCGCATCAGGATCAATGTCGCGGCGGGAATCGGCGGCGGAAGGTCGTCGTCCATCCTTGCGGCTTAGGGTCCGTGCTCAGTACCGGCAACGGCCATGACGAGGCGGAGAGGTGGTCAGGGCTAGGCGCGAGGAGGGAGCGATGCTGATGCATCGTGACCGACGAGCAACGCCGCCATGGCCGCCTCTCCGCCTCGCCGCTGCGCGGTCGTCCGGAGAAGGGCAGCGGCTACGTCGCGGCGCTTGTGCGGGCAACAAGCCCGCCCTGCGCACCGCTCCTTGCCGCTGCCCTTCTCCGGGCGATCCTGGCCATTGCCGGTACTGAGTACGGACCCTAAGTGGGACGGCGGCGGGAGGGAAGCTGGCGGGGCTCCGTCAGGGCTGCACGACCGGTACTCCGTAGCTCGCGAGCAGCGCCTTGATCCTCCCCGCGCGGGCGGCGAGGACGCCGTCCACTTCCTTTAGAAGCTGCGCGTCGTTCTTCTGCACGCCGACGGAGATGTCATATTGCATCGGCCATTGGGCGCGGTCGAGCCAGGGCGTCACCGGCTCGAGCCGCAGCCTGGTCGGCGACGATTTGGCGAAGAAGCCGGCGAGGGGCCCCCAGACGAGCGCGACGTCGACCTCGCCGCGGGCGACGGCGCGGACGATCTCGGCGGGGGGATCGGGCTTTTCATAGTCGCCGTAGAGCATGTAGCCGCGAATGTTGCCGACGATGCCGCGGCTGGCGAGGGCATGGGCGGGCGGCGTGTTCATCGCGTCGTTGCCGACCATCTGGACGCCGATGCGCAGCTTGCGCAGCCGCGGATCGTCGAGGGTGAGCCCGGCGAGGCGGTCGCCCTCACGGGTGACGAAGACGTAGGTGGAGCGGTAATAAGGGCGGCTGGTCGCCACCATCTCGACGTTGCTCGCGACGCCGGGCCAGAAATCGCATTTCTTTTCGTTCAGCGTGTTGCGGACATAGCCGCGGCGCTGCGCCCACCAGACGTAGCCGAGCTCCGCGTGAAGATCGGCGGCGATCATCTCCGCCAATTTGTTCTCGAAGCCCTGGCCGGCGCGGTTGGAGAAAGGCAGGTTGTTGGGATCGGCGCAGGCGAGGAGACGGCGGGGCGGCTGAGGCGTGCTGCACGAGGCGGCGGCGAGCGCCAGCAGCACGGCGAAGCGGCCGGCCTTGCTCATCGCGGCGCTGCGACCGCGCCCCAGGGCTTCCCGCCGAGGTGCACCGTCCGGACAACCTCGTTGCGCTCGAGATCGACGATCGTCGCGGTGCCGGAAAGGCCCGAGACGGCGTAGAGCCTCTTCTCGTCGGGGGAGAGGGCGATCCCCCAGGTCCGCTCGCCGGTGGGGAAGGTGCGGACGACCTTCGCCGTCGCCGGATCGATCTCGGCGACGCGGTTGCCGCGGCCCATGGCGACGAACACGCGCTTCTCGTCCTTCGTCGCCTTCATCTCGACGGCCTGGACTGGCTCCGCGCCGGGGAAGTCGGGGACGAGATCGATGGTGCGGACGATCTTGCGGGTCGCGGCGTGGAAGACGGTGATGGTGCCGCGCTGCTCGGACGACACCCAGATCGTCTTGCCCCCGGCGAGGAACAGCACGAAGCGCGGACGGCTGCCGACCGGCACGCTGTCGAGGAGCGTTCCGTTCGACGCATCGATGAAGTGGGCGGTGCTCGCCGCTTCCGACGTCGCGACGACCAGGCGGCCGTCGGGGCTGACGCCCATGCCTTCCGGCTCGGGGCCGACCTTGACCTCGCGCACGATCTTGCCGCTGCGCAAATCGAGGAAGGAGACGGCGCTATTGTCCTCGTTGGCGATGTAGAGGGTGGCGCCATCGGGGCTGACGGCGAAGCGCTCGGGGTCGGTGCCGGAATCATAGAGGCGCAGGCGCTTGCGGCCGGCGACGTCCCAAGCCTCGATGCGGTTGGAATTGCTGGCGGCGACGTAGAGGATCTTGCCGTCGGGTGAGAGCGCCATGCCGCGGGGCCGCTGGCCCGTGGCGAGCGGCGGCAGGGCGCTGCCGGTGGCGCCGTCGATGAGCTCGACCTCGTTGGCGCCTTCGTTCGAGACGAAGACGATGTCCGTCGATTTCGGCGGCGAGCCGCCGCAGCTGGCCAGTCCCAGGAGCAGGAACCCGCAAAGGCAATTCAGTGGGCGGCTGCCAGCTTCTCTCATCCCGACGTCCCAAGGGTGGACTATGGCCGTCCCTTAGAAGCCGCGGCGGGCGCGGTCGAGATGCCGGTGACGGTCGACCAGTCGAGGCCGTAGCGCTGAAGATATTTCCGGAGGCGGTCGGCGTCGTTCGCGGAGGCGCGGCGCGCGCGCGAGGCGCTGAACAGGTTGCGGCCCGCATCGGAGAGCGAGCGGCTGCGGCGGCAGACCCGGATGACTTCCGCAAGCTGGACCTGGTCGAACGGATCGATCGCTTCGAGTGCGTCGGCGTCGAGCAGATCCTCGAGCGGCGAGCGCGGCGCACTGCCGGACCAGAACCGCTTGAGGCGCGTCTTCTCCGCTTCGACGGTGACGACGTCGATGCGGCCGGCGGGGGCGAAGGTCGCCATCCGGGTGACGCTGGCGGCGAGATCGCGGAAATTGCCGAGCCACAGTGCATCCGGCGCGGTGGCGAAGGCGAGGAAGGCACGCCGCGCCTCCTTGTTGAAGCTGACCCGCGTCCCTTCGCGCTCGGCGAAGCGGTCGAGTTCGTAATCGAGGTTCGGCTCGATATCCTCGATCCGGTCGCGAAGCGCCGGGAGCTCGAAGGTCCAGAGGTTGAGGCGCGCGAACAGATCGTCGCGGAAACCGCCGGCGCCGACCGCCGCGCCGAGGTCGCAATTGGTACCGGCGATCAGCTGGAAGTCCGACGACGCCTCGCGGTCGGCGCCGACGGGGAGGAAGCGCTTCTCCTCGATGGCGCGGAGGATCATCGCCTGCTCGTCGAGGCCAAGCTCGCCGATCTCGTCGAGGAACAGCACACCCTTGTCGGCGGCGCGGAGCAGGCCCGGCCGGTCGGCCGCGGCGCCCGTGAACGCGCCCTTCTTGTGCCCGAACAAGGCCGACATGGCGCTGTCGCCCTTCAGCGTCGCGCAATTCACCTCGACGAATTCGCCCGAGACCTGGTGCTTGAGCCGCTTGAGCTCGAACACCCGCCGGGCCAGCTGCGATTTGCCGGCGCCGGTCGGGCCCATCAGCAGCAGGGGCGCGCGGGAGCGGACGGCGACCTGCTCGATCTCGTCGATCATCCCGTTGAAGGCGGTATTCCGCGTCTCGATGCCGGATTTGAGGAACGAGCTCCCTTCCGCCGCCGCCGCCGCGAACCGGGTGGCGATGCTGTCGTAGCGCGACAGATCGAGGTCGATGGCACTCCACGTTCCGACGCAGCCGCCGGCCGCGCCGCGGGGCGGGTGGGTCTGGAGCAGCCGGCCGGGAAGGTCCCTCGCCTCGGTCAAAAGGAAGAGGCAGATCTGCGCGACGTGGGTGCCGGTGGTGATGTGGACGAGATAATCCTCGGCATCGGTGTCGAAGGCATAGGCGCGGGCGAAGTCGAGCAGCTTGCCGTACACCTCCTCGAAATCCCACGGATCGCGAAAGTCCATGAGCCGCGGCTCGACGCTCGTTTCGGGGGATACCGAGGCGATGTCGGCGGCGATGAAGCGGCCGAGCCCCTGATGGGCGCTGCCGTGGATCAGCTCCAGCCGGTCGACCCTCAGGTCCTCCTGCATGCACATGCCGACGCTCGGCCGCCACTTGTTCCAGCGCGACTGGTCGTGCTTGCTGCCGTCGAGCGTCGAGCCGAGGAATCCGATGACGACAGTGGGTTTCATTCTTATATTGTGATCTAAAGTCGTAGCTCTGTCGATAGTCTTTGCGACGGGTCTTGCAGGCGTGCAGGTGCCACTCACATCTCTTTCAGCATTGAAAAGGATGCTGTCACAGAGACTTACCCAGATTTCTCCGGCCGGCGGTTCGATCTGGCACGCCCTCTGCAGTGCTGCGGACAACGGTCGATCGTTCGCGATCGGCCGGGTGCGGAAAGTGGGGCGGCCGGAATGGGCCGGCCGCCCCCGAAGCTCAGGGTGTAGCTCAGTCGGGAGAGTGCCGGCCTTGGGTGCCGGAGGCCGCTGGTTCGAGCCCAGCCACCCTGACCGCCCCGGCCCCGCCCGCCGCGCCGGCGCCTTGCCGAGGCGCGGCGAGGCCGTACACAGGTTCAAAGGAGGGCCCAATGGCCGAACAGAGCTTCGAGTTCATGCCGGTGGAGGGCGGGGTGCCCGTCAAGATGTGGACTCGCGGCGTCGCCGTCGACGACAAGGCGCGCGCGCAGCTGTCGCGGGCGGCGAAGATGCCGTTCATCTTCAAGCATGTCGCCGCCATGCCCGACGTCCATGTCGGCATCGGCGCGACGGTCGGCTCGGTGATCCCGACCAAGGGCGCGGTCATTCCCGCGGCCGTCGGCGTCGACATCGGCTGCGGCATGATGGCGGCGCGGACGTCGCTGCACGCGTCGGATCTTCCCGACACTCTCGAGGGGATCCGCACCGCCATCGAGCGCGCCGTGCCGCACGGCCGCGACGTCGCGCGCGGCAAGCGCGATCCGGGCAGCTGGGGCGACGCGCCGGCCGAGATCGTCGCCGCGTGGGCGACGCTCGCCGAGCGCTTCAAGCGGATCGCCGACAAATATCCCAAGCTCGCGAAGACCAACAACCTCGTCCATCTCGGGACGCTCGGAACGGGCAATCACTTCATCGAGCTTTGCCTCGACGAGGCGGACACGGTGTGGGTGATGCTCCATTCGGGCTCGCGCGGGGTCGGCAACGCGATCGGCAGCTTCTTCATCGAGCTTGCCAAGCAGGACATGCGCCGCTGGTTCGTCAACCTGCCGGACGAAGACCTCGCCTACTTCCCGGAAGGGACCGAGCATTTCGACGATTATGTCGACGCGGTCGGCTGGGCGCAGGACTTCGCCGCGTTGAACCGGCGGACGATGATGACGAACGTGGTCCGCGCGATCCGTACCGTCATTGCCAAGCCGTTCGAGGCGGAGCTGGAGGCGATCAACTGCCACCACAATTACGTGCGGCGGGAGAATCATTTCGGCCAGAACGTGCTCGTCACCCGCAAGGGCGCCGTGCGCGCGGCCGAAGGCGTGATGGGAATCATCCCGGGCTCGATGGGCGCCAAGTCGTTCATCGTGCGCGGTCGCGGCAACAAGGAGTCGTTCGACAGCTGCAGCCACGGCGCGGGGCGCCTCATGTCCCGCCACGAGGCGAAGCGGCGCTTCACGGTCGAGGACCATGTCCTCGCCACCGAGGGCGTCGAATGCCGCAAGGACGAGGGCGTGATCGACGAGACGCCGGCGGCCTACAAGCCGATCGAGGCGGTGATGGCGGCGCAGGCCGATCTCGTCGAGATCGTCCACACGTTGAAGCAGGTGGTGTGCGTGAAGGGGTGAGCCCTTCGCGCCACCATCTTCACGGAGTTTGCGATGATCGTCATCGACGGCGCGGAAGGCGAGGGGGGAGGGCAGGTGCTGCGCACCGCGCTCTCCCTTTCGCTCGTCACCGGCCGGCCGTTCCGCATCGAGAATATCCGCGGCGGACGCGAGCGGCCCGGGACGCTGCGCCAGCATGTCACCGCGGTCGAGGCGGCGTGCGCGATCGGCGGGGCGGAGTGCGAGGAGCTGAAGGTCGGCGCCGACGCCTTGACCTTCACGCCGGGCACGGTGCAGCCGGGCGAGCACCGCTTCGCCGTCGGCACGGCGGGGAGCACCAGCCTCGTCCTCCAGACCCTATTGCCGCCGCTGATGCTGGCGGGCGGGCCGTCGCGCCTGGTGCTGGAGGGCGGGACCCACAACATCTACGCGCCGCCGTTCGATTTCCTCGAGCGCGTGTTCCTGCCCATCCTCAACCGCATGGGGCCAACGGTGACCGCGACGCTCGTGCGGCCCGGCTTCTACCCGGCGGGCGGCGGCCGCATCGAGGTGGAGATCGCGCCCTCCGCCGCGCTGTCGCGCCTCGACCTGATCGAGCGGGGCGCGCTCCGCTCCGTATCCGCACGCGCTGTCATTGCCGCGCTGCCGGGCGACATCGCCGTGCGCGAACTGGAGTCGGTCGCGAAAGTGCTCGCCTGGCCGGACGAGGCGCGGCGGATCGAGACGCTGCCGGACCATTATGGCCCGGGCAACATCCTGCTGCTGGAGGCGGTGTTCGAGGGGGCGACCGAGCTGGTCAGCGGCTTCGGCAAGCTGGGCGTACCGGCCCAGATGGTCGGCGCCAAGGCGGCGAAGCGGATGGCCGGCTATCTCGCCTCGGACGCAGTGGCGGGGCCATATCTCGCCGACCAGCTCCTGCTGCCGATGGCGCTGGCCGGGGGCGGACGCTTCACGACCGTCAAGCCGTCGTCGCATGCGCGGACGGCCGCCGACACGATCGCCCGCTTCCTGCCGGTCTCCATCCGCTTCGAAGAGGGGGAGCGGCACCATCTGGTGACGGTTTCGGCGGACTGATCCATGCGTCCTCAGCCGCAGCTCGTTTTGAGAAGAACCTCGTCCGACTCGTTCGTCATCCTGATCGTCGCTCGCCCGCCACGCATGGACGCCTCGCCCGCCACAGCTCCCCGAAGAAAGGGCTGGCTCGCATCGGGATCGCCTGCATAGGCTGAGGGACCGTTATTCTTCGTCGTGGAAAGCAATATTCCGGGCGAAAACCTCACCGCTGTTTTGGTTGACGTACCGGCCTCCAAGATCAGCCGCGAGACGATCTCACCCCCCCGATTGGAGATCGCGCCATTGTCCAGTCTTAGGGTCCAATGGACCGGCGGACGCATGAAATCGGGCATCCCTTCACCCTCATAGCATCCGTCAAGGCTACGGAGACTGGCGACAGGCTGCGGCGAGGTAAGCAGCGCACTCCCTAGCACGACCGCGGCTGCGGTGAGGGAAGCCATAAAGCCAAGCAGATCGGCAATCATCACTCCCCAGAAGTTCAGGGGGCTCTGTTCGTGTTCAAAATCCTGGAGCGAAAGAATGCTCAACGGGAACCAGACGGTCCGTGTCACCCAGCCTTTCCAAAGGGGATAGGCGAATGTGACGGCGACCCCGAGCAGAACGACGCCGATCCAGGCATTCACGAGCATTTATGGAACCTAGTAGGCGGAGCGTTCGGGTTCCAGCCAATCCGTCGGAGGGCCGAGCAGCCATGACGTACGGTCTGATCGACCTTCGGATAAGCTGTTGAAAAGGCTGGTGGAGCTGAGGGGAATCGAACCCCTGACCTCTGCAGTGCGATTGCAGCGCTCTCCCATCTGAGCTACAGCCCCGCGCCGTGGTGAGGCCGTCCCATGGGAAGGGGCGGCGGCCCGAGAAGGCGCTCAGATAGCGAGGCGCGCTCCCTTTCGCAATGCGGCATTTGCCCGCTTCCTCCGCACCCGTTCGTTTCGGCCAGCGCACGAAACGCTCCGCCTCCCGTCGCGGAACGTGCGCCGCGCGCAGGCCGTTCTTGCCTGGAGCCCGCCTGCGCGGATCGGCCGCGCCTGTAGCGGAGGGCTTTCATGAAAGGAGACGGTGGATGGGCAATTCTGGCGAGGGCCGCGGCGGCGGCGGAGATCGGTGGCGCGAGCGCGAGCAGAATTGGCACCGCGACCGCGATTATGGCCGTGAGCAGGGCCGCGGCGGCGGCGGCGCCTATCGCGGCGGCGGCGGCGACGACGACCGCGGCTTCTTCGACCGCGCCGGCGACGAGCTCCGCTCCTGGTTCGGCGACGACGACGCCCAGCGGCGCCGCGAGGCGGACCAGAGGCGCTGGGAGCAGGAGCAGCGGATGACCGGCCGCCGCGACAACGATTACGGCCGCGGCGACTATCGGAGCGGCTCTGACGGCCCCGGCTCCCTCGGCGGCGGCGGCTTCGGCGCCGGCTGGGGCAACCAGCGCGGCGAGAGCTGGAACCGCGAGCGGCCGGGCGAGCGCGGCTGGTACGGCGCCGGTCCCGAGCAGGAGCAGGGCGGCGGCGACCGTCATTACGCCCGCGGCGAGCGGGAGGGCTGGTTCACCGATTCCCGCGGCGGCGAGCGTGGCGAGCGGCAGGGCGGTGCCGGCGGCTATCGCGGCTCCGGCTCCGGTTCCGGTTCCAGCGCCAGCGGAGGCTTCGGCGGCGAGACCTTGCGCGGGCAGGGCGGCGGCTATGGCGGGCTGCACGATCCTCATTATTCCGAATGGCGGCAGCGGCAGATCGAGGATCTCGACCGGGACTATGCGGACTATCGCCGCGAGCATCAGTCGAAGTTCGAGCAGGAATTCGGCAGCTGGCGCTCGAAGCGCCAGGGCCAGCGCCAGTCGCTCGGCCGCGTCGCCGAGCATATGGAAGTGGTCGGCTCCGACGGCAGCCATGTCGGCAGCGTCGACAAGGTCCGGGGCGACCGCATCATCCTGACCAAGGCGGACCCGGCCGCCGGCGGCGTCCACCATTCGGTGCCCTGCTCCTGGGTCGACAAGGTCGAGGACAAGGTGGTGCTCAACCGGAGCGCCGACCAGGCGCGGTCCGACTGGCAGGCCGAGGGTGAGGGCCAGGCGCTGTTCCGCGAGGGCCGCGACGCCGGCGAAGGCGGCCCGCGCAACCTCAACCGCAGCTTCTCCGGCACCTACGACGAGGGCCGCGAGACGGGCCGAGACGACCGCGACGGTTGAGGCTGTCGGCGCGAGTGAACGAAGGGCCCGGCTTCCTTGCGGACGCCGGGCCCTTCTCTTTGCTCACGGTTTTGACAACCGCCCGCGCGGCGGCGCAAGGCTGCGCCAACCGGAGAGGGAGCAACGCACATGACCAACCGCGCCTGGCACCTGAAGTCGCGGCCGCAGGGCATGCCGACGATGGACAATTTCGAATTGAAGCCGCTCGGCGATCGGCCGCTCGCAGAGGGCGAAGTGCGGGTGCGCAACGCGTGGCTCTCCGTCGACCCCTATATGCGCGGGCGGATGAACGACGTGAAGAGCTACGTGCCCGCGTTCGAGGTGGGCGCGCCGCTCCAGGGCGGAGCCGTCGGCAAGGTGATCGAAAGCCGCGCGCCGGGCTTGGCAGAGGGCGACACCGTGTTCCACATGCTCGGCTGGCGCGAAGAGGCGGTGGGGCCCGCCGAGGCGTTCAACAAGGTTCCGCCGATGCCGGTGCCGAACGAGGCCTGGCTTGGCAATCTCGGCCTCACGGGCGGCACCGCCTATTTCGGCCTCCTCCGCGCCGCGCAGGCGAAGGAAGGCGACATCGTCTTCGTCTCCGCCGCAGCGGGCGCGGTCGGCTCGGCGGTGGTGCAGATCGCCAAGGCCAAAGGCATGACGGTGATCGGCTCCGCGGGCGGCGCCGAAAAATGCGCCTGGGTAAAGGAACTCGGCGCCGACGCCGTCGTCGATTACAAGGCGGAGCCGATCGTCCAGGGGCTGCAGAAGGCGGCGCCCAAGGGCATCGACGTCTATTTCGACAATGTCGGCGGCGACCACCTCGACGCCGCGCTCGCCTCGGCGCGCAACAATGCCCGCTTCGCGATCTGCGGGATGATCGACGGCTATAACGGCGCGCCGCCCGCGGCCCTGCGCTACATCATGCGCATCATCGCCGCGCGGATCATGCTCAAGGGCTTCATCTACACCGACTATATGGGTGAGGTCGGCGAGTTCTACCGGGACATGGGCGGCTGGCTGGCGAGCGGCCAGGTGAAGAGCCGCGAGACGGTGCGAGACGGCATCGAAGCTGCGCCCGACGCCTTCCTGGACCTGTTCCGCGGCGGCAATACCGGCAAGATGCTGGTGAAACTCTAGGGCGCTAAGCCCCTCCCTTTCAGGGGAGGGGCTATAGACCCGCTTTCGAAAACCGCGTCGGCGTGCTAGGCGCCGCGCCATGCTTTCTATCGATGGCCTCACGGTCCGCCTCGGCGGACGGACGATACTCGACGGCGCCACGGCGGCGCTGCCGCCGCGCAGCCGCGTCGGCCTGATCGGCCGCAACGGCGCCGGCAAGTCCACCTTGGTGCGGGTGGTCGCCGGGCTGCTAGAGGCGGACGAAGGCGCCGCGGCGATGCCGCGCGGTTCCCGGCTCGGCTATATCGCGCAGGAAGCGCCGGCCGGAAAAGCGACGCCGTTCGAGACGGTGCTCGCCGCCGACACCGAACGCGCCGCTTTGATGGTGGAAGCGGAGAGCTGCGAGGACCTCCACCGCTTGGGCGACGTCCACGAGCGGCTCAATGCCATCGACGCCCACTCGGCGCCGTCGCGGGCGGCGCGGATCCTCGTCGGCTTGGGCTTCGACGAGGAGGCGCAGCACCGGCCGCTCGACAGCTTCTCCGGCGGCTGGCGGATGCGCGTCGCGCTCGCGGCTTTGCTGTTCTCCGCGCCGGACCTGCTGCTGCTCGACGAGCCCTCCAACCACCTCGACCTCGAGGCGGTGCTGTGGCTTGAGGATTTCCTCCAGAGCTACCGCGCCACCATCCTCGTCGTCAGCCACGAGCGCGATTTCCTGAACAATGTCGTCGACCACATCCTCCACCTCGAGCGCGGCAAGCTGACCCTCTATCCGGGCGGCTATGACGCCTTCGAGCGGCAGCGGGCCGAGCGCCAGGCGCAGCTCGCCTCGGCGCGCGAGAAGCAGATGGCGCAGCGCGAGAAGCTGCAGGATTATATCGCCCGCAATTCGGCCCGCGCCTCCACCGCCAAGCAGGCCCAGTCGCGCATCAAGGCGCTGGCCCGCATGCAGCCGATCGCCGAGCTCGTCGATGATCCGTCGCTCTCCTTCGGCTTCCCGAACCCCGCGCCGCTGCGGCCGCCGCTCATCACGCTCGACATGGCGAGCGTCGGCTATGGCGAGACGCCGGTCCTCTCGCGGCTCAACCTGCGCTTCGATCCGGACGACCGCATCGCCCTCCTCGGCCGCAACGGCAACGGTAAGACGACGATGGCCCGCCTCCTCGCCGCGCAGCTGCCGGCGATGGAAGGGTCGGTGGCGCGCAGCCAGAAGCTCAAGGTCGGCTATTTCACCCAGTATCAGGTCGAGGAACTGGACGGCCTCGACACGCCGCTCCAGCACATGACCCGCGCGATGAAGGGCGCGACGCCGTCGGCGGTGCGCGCCCAGCTCGGCCGCTTCGGCTTTACCGGCGACAAGGCGCTGACCGAAGTGCGCAAGCTGTCGGGTGGCGAGCGGGCGCGGCTCGCCCTCGCCCTCATCACCCGCGAAGCGCCGCATATGCTGATCCTCGACGAGCCGACCAACCACCTCGATGTCGATGCCCGCGAGGCGCTGGTGCAGGCGCTGAACGACTATTCGGGCGCCGTCGTCGTGGTCAGCCACGACCGCCACATGCTGGAGCTGATCGCCGACCGGCTGGTGCTCGTCGACGGCGGCACCGCCCGCGAGTTCGAGGGCAGCATTGACGATTACACGGCGCTGGTCCTCGCCCGCGACGCGGCGGACGCCGAGAAGGCGCAGCCGCGCGGCAATCGCAAGGAGGAGCGCCGCAAGGCCGCCGAGGCGCGGGGCAAGGGGCAGGCGCTGCGCTCGCGGGAGAAGGCCGCGGAGGAGAAGGTGGCGAAGCTCAACGCCGCCCTCAGCGCCATCGACCGGGCGATGTTCGAGCCCAGCTCGGCGGCGGGCGACCTCGCCGGCCTCAGCATGACCGAGCTCCTGAAGCGCCGCGCCGACGCCGAACGCCAGCTCGCCGCCGCCGAAGCCGAATGGCTGGAGGCAAGCGAGGCGCTGGAGCAGATCGCCGCCTGAACGTGGCGGCCCGTTAGGCCAGCTCCGCCAACCGCTCCTTCACCCGCACGAGATCCTCGACGAATCGGGCATATTCAGCGTCCCTATTGTCCCGGACACGGAGCAGGAAGCTCGGGTGGACCGTCACCCAGGCTTCGCCGCCCTCGGGCATCGCATGCGGGCGGCCCCGGACCGCCGAGATGGTCACCGCCTTGTGGAAGAGCGAGCGGGCCGCGGTGGCGCCGAGGGCGACGGTGAGGGTGGGGCGCAGGATCGCGCGTTCCTGCTCGATCCACCAGCGGCACGCCTCGATCTCGCCGGCATCGGGTTTCGAATGGATGCGGCGCTTGCCGCGGCGCTCGAACTTGAAATGCTTGACGGCATTGGTGACGTAGGCCTGGCCGCGGTCGATCCCAGCCTCGCCCAGCGCGCGGTCGAACAGCTGGCCGGCGGGGCCAATGAACGGCTTGCCCGCAAGGTCCTCCTGGTCGCCCGGCTGCTCGCCGACGAACATCAGCGGCGCCGTCACCGGGCCTTCGCCGAACACGGTCTGCGTGGCGCATTCAAAGAGATGACAGCGGGTGCAGCCGCGCGCTTCCTCGCGCACCGCCTGCCAGGCGGCGAGGGCATTTGAACCGATTTGCGTGCGCGACGTCTCGACCATCCTCGCCTCGCGACCCTGGGCGCCTGCGACCAACTGACCGACCAACGCCGTCTCCGGCATGTTTTTCCAATATTTCTTCGGCATCTCCTTGAGCATCGCGCCGACCTTCAACCGGGCCGGGTTGAAGATGGAGGCGTAATAGGTCTTCCACACCGCCTCGACCGGATCGCGGTCCGGAGCGTCGGCGCGGGCGGCGCCGGGACCCTCGGTGAGCGCCTCGCCGTCCCAATGCACCGACAGTTCCGGGGTCAGGATCGACCAGCGCATGTTGGCGAAGCGGCGGGCGAAGAAGCCGCTGGCGGCGCGGACGATGTGGTGCTCGGGCTCGAACCAGGCGACGAAGCGGACGGCGCCTTCCTCCTCCACCTCGCGGAAGCGGACGAAGGCGTGCATCTTGTGGATGTCCCGCCGCACCGCCTTCGCCATCGCCTCGACCCGGCGGACGAGCGGATCAGCTTCGTCCTCCAGCGCCTTTGGGGTGGTGCGGATGCGCAGGAGGAGGGCGTAGAGCAACGCGAACCGCTCCGGGTCCGAATGGCAGATCGCGGTTTCGGCGAGGCTGAGGAAGGCGCGCGGGACGGGGAAGGGCGCGCCGGCGGGCGGCGACGTGCCGGTGCCGAACAGGTCCCCGGCCTCCTGGCCCTCGACCTTCCAGCCGACCTCCCCCGGTGCCACGCCGGCCGAGGCGAGGGCGCGCGCGGCGGCGCGCCAGCCGTCGAAATCGTCGGGAGCCGCGAGGGTAACCGCATACATAGTCAGCCGAACAGCTCCAGCTGCTCCGTCTTCGGCTTGAGCCAGGCGCCGAGATCCGCGCGCTCCGTCAGCAGGGTGGGGCGCCAGCCCTCCGCCTCGATGAACGGCCGGACCTTGGCGATTGAGGCGGTGAGGCGGGCGACGTCTTCGAGGCGCAGGCGGCGCCAGCGGCGGCTGGCGAGGAGGCGGTCGACCGCCTTGACGCCGAGCCCGGGGACGCGGAGCAGCGCTTCCCGAGGGGCGCGATTGACGTCGACCGGGAAGCTGGCCCGAAACTTGAGCGCCCACGCCAGCTTCGGGTCGATATCGAGCGGGAGCATGCCGGCCTCGTCGGCGGCGTCCGCCACCTCCTTCGCGGCGAAGCCATAGAAGCGCATCAGCCAGTCCGACTGGTAGAGCCGGTGCTCGCGCATCAGCGGCGGGCGCTTCAGGGGCAGGACGGCGCTGGCGTCCGGGATCGGCGAGAAGGCGGAATAATAGACGCGGCGGAGGCGGAAGCGGTCGTAGAGGCTGCTCGCGCGGGCGATGATCTCGCCGTCATTTGCGCTGTCGGCGCCGACGATCATCTGGGTCGACTGGCCCGCCGGCGCGAAGACGGGGGCGGACTTGTAGCGCTTCCTGGCATCGCCGCCTTCCTCGATTGCAGCCTTCATGCCCGCCATCGCGCCTTCGATGCGGGCGCCGTCCTTCTCCGGGGCGAGCCGCTTCAGCCCCCGCTCGGTCGGCAGCTCGACGTTGATCGACACCCGGTCCGCGTAGAGCCCGGCCTGGCGGACCAGCTCCGGATCGGCGTCGGGGATAGTCTTCAAATGGATGTAGCCGCGGAAATCGTGGTCCTCGCGCAAGCTCCGCGCCACCTCGACGATCTGCTCCATCGTGTAGTCCGAGGAGCGGATGATGCCGGAGGAGAGGAACAGGCCCTCAATATAATTGCGCTTGTAGAAAGCGAGGGTGAGGCGGACCACCTCGTCCGGCGTGAAGCGCGCGCGGCGGACGTTCGAGCTCTTGCGGTTGATGCAATAGTGGCAGTCAAAAATGCAGCTGTTCGTCAGCAGGATCTTGAGCAGCGAGATGCACCGCCCGTCCGGCGCGTAGGCGTGGCAGATGCCCATCCCCTCGGTGGAGCCCACCCCCTTGCCGCCCCGGCTGTCCCGCTTCGCGCTCCCCGACGAGGCGCAGGAGGCGTCGTACTTCGCCGCATCGGCAAGGATGGCAAGCTTTTCCTGGACATCGAGATGCGACATGCGTTCGATATATGTTCGAGGGACGGTGGGGGCAACATGGCCGAAAGGCTGGTGTTGGCGGCCGCGCAGGCTTCCGGGCGGAGCGGTTCCAGAAATCCTTCGTCGGCCGCGCGCCGTCGTCCACCCCATCGAGTTCACGCGAAGGCGCGAAGTTCCCGCTCAGTGCCTCCCGCTCAGTGCCTCCCGCTCAATGCCTCCCGCTCAGTGCCTGGCACGTGCCTGGCACGTGGCTGGCACTGAGAGGCAGCTTCGGTCATCCCGGCGGAAGCCGGGATCACGGGGTCTGTCCGGGTAATGCCGGCCGCTGGGCCTCGGCTACTTCCGATGCGCGACCGTGCTGAAGGGCTCCTCGCCGCCGGCGCTGCTGACAATGGTGGTGAGGGCGCAGGAGTCGGGGGAGAGGGTGTAGGTGCGTTTCACCACCGGCTTGCCCTGGAGGAGGATCATTTCGACGCGGGTGTGGGGGTTGGGCGCGCGGACGGTGGCCTGGTAGATGTTCTTGCCGTCGTCGGTGACGGGGGCGGGGGCGCCGTTGATGCGGGCGGTGTAGCGGCCGTGGCGGAAGTTGCTGCGGGTGAACAGGCCTGCGGCTTCGTGGAGGGTGACGGAGCGGTATTCCTCGGGGAAGGCGACGTTGGCCACGCCGCGCCAGGAGCCTGAGACGGCGTGGGCTCCGGGCGGCGCCGAGGCGACGCGGGTGGCGCGATATTCGGTGCCGAGGCGGCGGGTGCGGCCGGGCCAGGCGTCGAGCGAGACGTAGGTTGCGCTGGTGCCGTCGGGGGCGACCGTCATCGTGGTCTCCCGGGCCATCTCGTGGTCGACGAGGCGGGTGAGGAGGGTGCGTGGGCCGGTGACGGTGGCGGATTCGCTCAGAACCGAGAGGTCGCCTGGGACGGGCCGCATCTTGCCGTCGGCGGGGTAAGATCGCGGCGGCCGGCAGCTTTTGCACGTGTAGACGCCGTTCGCGACTAGGTAGGTGTCGAAGCCGGCTTCGCCCATCTGGGTCTTGAGGTCGTCGACCCAGAGGCCATCGAACGGGCTGGCGGCGGGCGCCGGTCTGGAGGCGACCGGCGCGCCGAGCAATATCAGTGCGGCGGCGGCGGAAACGACGACGGGCTTCATGGCGTCCTTGTGAACCGTGAGGCGGCGCGTCCGCAATGGGACCCACGCCGCAACGGCCCCGCCCGCTTCGGCGCACCCGCCGCTCCGCCTGCCTCTCCCTCTCGTCGCCACCCTGTCCTGTTCATCTGGCGTACAGGCGCCGGACCCACTCTCAAGCCCGTGCAGCGCGGGGCTGTACGTGTTTTTTTCCGGGGCCTTTCCAATACCATGGCTATGTACGTTTATTCCGCCGGCGGGGAGCCGGTCGGGTTCGTCTACGAGACTTTCATCCACGATCTGGACGGGATTCCGCTCGGGCGGATCCTCGGCTCGCGGGTCCATCGCCTCGACGGGACCTATGTTGGCGAATGGTTCAAGGAGACGGTGGTGACGCGGCCGACGGCGCGGCCGCGGGCGATCCCGCCGATCGCCGAGCCGCCGGCGCGGCCTTCCCCCGGCACGGGCACGCCTCGCCGCATCGTCGTCGACTATGGCTATCCGGATGCGTTCCACCTGCTGTATGCGGCGCCCGCGGCCGAAGCGGCCGAATAGGGACCGATCATGATTCTCGTCGTCGACGACGATGCCCAGGTGCGCGCGACCATCGCCCGGTCGGTGGCGGCGCTTGGCTATGAGGTGCGCGAGGCCGAGAGCGGCCGCCGCGCCATCGCCCTGATCGAGGAATCGCGGCCGGCGATGGTCATCCTCGATTTCATGATGCCGGGGTTGGACGGCGCCGAGACGGCGCGCGAGATCGCCCGCATCGACGAGGACCTGCCGGTGGTGTTCTCGACCGGCCATGCGGCGCTGCGGGCGCTGCGCACCGCGGCGGGGGAGGGGGCCTCGATCCTCGAGAAGCCGTTCACCCTCGACGAGCTCGACCAGCTGATCCGCGAGACCATCCCGGCGCGGCGGATGCGGGCGTAACGGTTCGAGGGATATTTCCCGCCGGTCCCTGTGTTAAGATCGGCCGATGGACGAGCCCAAGCCTGCACTGAGGAAAGGCCGCGCCGGCCGCCCGGAGGGGCGGGTGCGGGAGCCTTCGCGCGCCGTTGCTTATGCACTGGCGTTTTTTGCGGCGATCGTCGCTTTGTGGTTCGTCTACCATGCGATCACGGCGATCGTTCTGCTGTTCCTCGCGCTGGTGACCTCGATTGCGTTGTCGGCGGGGGTGCGGTGGATGCGCCGGCACGGCGTGCCGCGGCGCATTGCGGTGATCGTCACCCTGCTGCTGTTCGTGGCGGCGTTCGCGGCCTTTTTCGTGCTCATCGTGCCGCCGCTCGTGCAGCAGGCGACGCAGTTCATTCCCGAGATACCCCGCTTCCTGGCGCAGGCTGTCGAGCGGCTGGCATCGCAGCTCGGCGATTATCCCGAGCTCCAGCAGGCGCTGCAGGGGCAGACCGGGTCGCCGGGGCAGCTGCCGTCGGTGATCGACGTCATCGGCCGGCTCGGCGGCGCGTCGCTGTCGCTGCTCGGCTTCGGGACCCTGCTGATCCTCTATCTCTCGGCGGTGCTCTACATCACCTCGGACCCGATGCCGCTGATGCGCGGCTATGTCGCGGCGCTGCCGCTGCGCCACCGGGCGGCGGGCATACGCGCCTATCGCGGCGCGTCGCGGGCGGTGGTGGGGTGGATCCGCGCCAACGTCATCGTCGGGCCTATAGAAGCGGTGGCGAGCGGCATCTTCCTGTCGCTGATGCACGTGCCGGGCGCGATCGTGTGGGCGGCGCTCGCCTTCTTCGCCGAGTTCGTGCCGCGCATCGGCGGCTACATCATGGCGATCCCGCCGGTGATCCTGGCTTTGTCGGTCGACGTGCCGACGGCTTTGTGGACGGCGCTTTTCTACCTGGTGCTGACCGAGACCCTCGGCACCTTCCTGTCGCCGGCGATCCGGGGGCGGCAGATGCGCATCCATCCGGCGGTTTTGCTGTTCGCGACGCTCGCTTCGGCGCTCGCCTTTGGGCTGCTCGGCGCGCTGGCGGGGACGCCGGCGGCGGCGTTCGCAGTCGCCTATTACCGCGAATTCTACCTGAAGCCCGGGCCCGAGTCGCGCGCCCGCGCCACTTAGGCTGGTCCGGTTTAGCCGCCTGATACAGCGGCTTCGTCGCGCCTCCTGAGGATGGCTGGCGGAGCAGCGGCCTCCGTCGGCCGCTGAACGCCCCGAGGCCGTCCGCTCAGGAGATCGTCACCGCCACCGGCGACGAGGGGATGCCGTTCGCGACCACCACCAGGGTCGCGGCGCCCGTCTCGGTGCCGGCGGGGACGTCGAACTGGGTCGTGACCGGCAAGGCGCCGGTCGCCACCCCCATCGTGTGGCCGTGGGTGCGGGCGTAGAAGACGTGGCCGGTGGCGCCCATCGTCAGGCGGACGAGCGGGTAGTTGGTGGCGGCGCTGAGCTCGTCGCCATAGGCCGCCGCTTCGCTGAGCCCGTTCAGCTGCGTGCCGGTCAGCGGATAGGTCTGGCCGCGGGCGAACGCGGTGGGGACGGCGCTGATCGTCGGCGCCCAGGCCGGCTGCGGCGTGCCAAGCGGGACGTAGAGCCGGGCGTGGACATTGAGCGACGGCGTCAGCATCAGGATCTCGCCGCTCGGCAGCGGTAGCAGGAAGACGGGGACTTCGTTCCCGCCGACCGGACCGGCGACGGTGCGGGTGAGGGCCGCACCGTCATATTCGTAGAGCGAGCCGCTCTCGGTCGCGACGAGGACGTTGCCGCTCGGCAGCAGCGCCGCCGACGAATCGCCGGCGGTGTCGCCGTTCGGGAAGTCGGGGCCGGTGGTCCAGCTGCCGGGCTGCGTTGCGGTCGCGCCGGGGTGGTAGATGGCGGTGTGCGCCGCCTTGCCGGGCGCGGCGGAGCCGGTCGCGAACACGGTTCCGTCGGGGCGGAGGATGGCGGGGCCGATCTCGCCGGGCGGGAAGTAGAGGCCGGCCGGGGCCGGTCCGTAGGTGACGCCGCCGACGACCTGCACCGGCGCCGGACCGTAGGGGAGCCCGCCCACGACATCGGTGGGGGAGGTGAGGCCGACCGGCGTCGGCCCGTCCTGCACCCATATGCCGAGCGAGGGGACGTAATGCTCCGACTGGGGCAGGTCGACCATGTCGACGGTGAGGATCGCGCCGTTGGGAAGGAGGGTGAAGCCTTCCTCGGAGAAATTGTCGTTCTTCCCCGTCGCCGCGATCTGCGTCCAGGCGAGCGTCGCGGGATTGAGCGCCCACATCGTCTTGTCGAGCTTGCTGCCGTAGATGAACGTGCCATCGGGGAGCACCGCGGACGGGACGTCGCCGATATAGCCGACGCCGGGCGGCGGCGGGATCATCGTCCAGCTGTTGGCGACGGGATCGAACACCGCCGACATGTTGGTGAGCGAACTCGCGCCGAATTGATAATGGTCCTGGTTGTATTCGCCGCCGACGAACAGCACCCGGCCGTCGGCGAGCACCGCCTCGGCCGACGCATAAGGCGCGTAGCCGGCGGGGGGCTGGGGGAGATGGGTCCAGGTGCCGCCGGCATAATCGCCGTTGGCGTCGGGGCGCAGGCGGTAGAAATCGGCGGCGCTGGCGCCCGCCGCGCCGGTGGGATTGGCCTGCGCCATGACGGTGCCGTCGGTCAGCAGCATGGCGAGGTAGACGCCGACCGGCGGCTGGCTGGCGAGGGTCTTGAGCGTCGGCGTCGATGCCGGGGGAGGCGGCGGCGGGGGAGGCGGGGGAGGCGAGGGCGTCGGGGTGACGCCGCCTCCGCTCCCGCCGTCGTCGCCGCAGCCCGAGATGAGGAAGGCGCTCGACAGCAGCAGCAAGGCAAAGGACCGCCTCGACCAACCGGAGCCCGTGTGCCTGCTCTCCATGCCCCTTTGCCCCCATTCGAGGAGACAGGAGAGGATCACAGCCCGGGCTGCCGTGCAAGCGGCGTTCGACGAAAGGCTGCAGGGCGCCTTGGCCTTGGGCCGTCGAGCCTCCAGGAGCCTTTGCCGACCTGGCAACAGACTGGAGAATTACCGACGAACGAGGACGATTTTGCGACGATGATGGCGCGCGTCCTGACGCTTGAACGGATCGTCCTCGGGTTCGTCGGAGGCAATGTCGAGCCCGACCATTTCGACACGGTCGTCGACGTGGAGAAGCAGGCGGTGGCCCGCGATCCGTCCGTGCAGGAGGCGGTCCGCGCCCGGGTCATGGTGCAGATGGACGGCTGGAAAGAGCCCATCCGCGCCAAGGCGGCAACGCGCGAGGCCTGAAGCGAGGCGGGGGGCGGCTCGCTGCCGCCCGCCCATTTCCTCAGACGACGAAGTCGGTCGCGACGATCTGGTGGTTGTCGAGGGTCGTGACGTGGAGCGTGAAGTCGGCCTGGCCGTCGCCGTCGACGTCCGCCTGCACCGTCCAGAGGTTGTTCACGGCGTCGAAATCGGCGCGCAGCTCGCCGGCATGGCCGCCGAACGCGTCCGAGCCGATGAAGGCGAAGGCCTGGTCGCCGTCCTGATTCGTGTCGGCGTCGATCTGCGAGAGGTCGATCGTATCGCCGGCGTCGAAGTCCAGGATGTGGTCGATCGAGGTTCCGGCCGACTCCTTGACGTCCATGTAGCAGAAGGTGTCGTTGCCGGCTCCGCCCGCCATCGTGTCGGCACCGATATTGCCCCAGATGATGTCGTCGCCATGGCCGCCGGTCAGCGTGTCGTCGCCGCTGCCCGACAGGATCTTGAACGCGCCGTCGAGCTCGGCCGAGCCGTCCAAGACGAGATTGCTGGCGACGGGGGTGCCGTAGATGGTGAGCAGCTTGCCGGCATCGACGGCGGCGTCGTTGGTGACGATGTTGTAGACGTTGGGGTAGGGCACCGAGGTGTCGCGGACGTCGCCCTTGTAGAGGACGAGGGTCTGGATGTTGGCGAAGTTGCCGCCCAGCGTGCCGAGTCCGCTGCTCGAGAAATCGTAGCTGCCGTCGAGGCCGAGCTGGTTCTGTGCTCCGCCGCCGCCGTCGACATGGTCGGCCTCGCTGAACTTGCCGGGGCCGAAGTAGAAGCCGTCGCTGCCGGAGCCGCCCGTGAGGTCGTCGTCGCCAAGGCCGCCGTACATGACGAAATAGCCGTGGGTTTCCGCTGACCCGTCGAAGGTGACGTTCTCGCCCGACTGCAGGTTGCCGGCGTAGATCGCCATCCGCTGCCCGTCGGCGAGATTGCCGTCCTGCCAGACGATGTCGTAGCCGACCGGCCCCTCGGTGCTCGTCATCAGGCTCAGCACCTCGACGTTCGAGAAGCTGCCGGTGGCGATCGTCGCGGCGTTGGCGCCGGTATAGTCGCCGCGGAGGCCGACCGTGTCGGTGCCCGCGCCGCCGTCCACCACGTCGCCCGGCGAATAGGCCGCGGCGAAGTAGATGGCGTCGTTGCCATTGCCGCCCGAGGCGTGGTCGGAGCCGCCCTGCGACAGGTCGATATAATCGTTGCCGTCGCCGCCGTTGATCACGTCTTCGCCCGTGGTGCCGTTCAACGTGTCGTCGCCGGTGCCGCCGTCGGTGGTGTGGCTGTCGTCGATCGCAGTGACGGTCACGTTGACGGTCGCCGTCGAGGTGTGGCCGTGGCCGTCGCTGACCGTGTAGGAGAAGTGATCGGGCGCGGTAGTCCCGGTCGCGAGCGCGTCGAAGCTCGCATTTTCGGCGACATATTGCAGCGTCTGGGTCTGCGGATCGAAGACGACGTGGCCGAGCGTCCCGGTCGTGTCGACGGCGGTGATCGTCAGGCTGTCGGCCTCCGGATCGGTGTCGTTGCCGAGGACGCTGGTCCACAGGTTCCCAGTGGTCGCATTCTCGTCGACGGCCACCGCGTCGTCATGGGCGGTCGGCGCGAGGTTCGGAATCGAGAAGAGCGCGACCTGCGGATCGTGGTCGGTGGGCCGGGTCGCGGCGGAGAATTCGGAGTTGATGTGCACCGAATCGTACTGTGCACCGCTGGTCAGGCCGTTCGTCACCAGGATGTAGTCGAACTCCTGGAGGTTGCCGTCGAACTGGTAGGAGTAGCGCTCCTCCGTCGGCAGCAGGCCGTTCAAATTGGTGAGCACGCCGCCGGCGGTGAGGTGGCTGATCGCCGTCTCGTAATAGAAGCCGTTGAAGTCGCCGAGGACGGCGAATTGCTGGTCCGGCGTCGAGGCGAGGTGGGCGTCGACATAAGAGCGGATCGCGTCGGCCATGGCGGTGCGGCGGTCGTCGCCGGACTGGACCGGCGGCTGGTCGACGCCGAAATCCGGCTCGCTGCCGCCGCGCGAATAGGAATGGACGTCGATCACCGTCACGTTCTGGCCGTTGAAGGTGAAGGTGCCGACCAGCGGGTTGCGGCTGTTGTGGAAGACGTCGCCGGTGATCTGCTCGAGGCTGCCGTCGACGAGGCTGACGCGGTTCGCATCGTAGAGGAAGGCGTTGCGGATGTTGCCGTTGGGCTCGCCGCCGCTCGCATTCTCCGCGGTCGGGTCGATCTCGGCGAACACGTAATGGGCCGTCGGATCGAGCGCGTTCATCGCGTCGACCAGGCTCTGCAGGTTCTGCGTCGCCGAGAGGACGCCGGTGCCGGTGCCGTTGTCGTCCTGCACCTCCTGGACGCCGATGATGTCGGGTCCGCCCAGATTGTCGATGATGTCGTGGGCGAGGACGTCGTACTTGTTGTCCGACGCGTCGAGATTCTCGAGATTGTAGGTGGCAATGGCGAGGTGGTCGGCATCGGCGACGAGGCTGGTGGTCTCGCGGGCGAGATTGCCGGGCTGGCTCAGCGTCGGTTCAACCGAGGTCAGCACCTCATATTCGTCGTGGCTGTAGCCGAGGATGCCGGTGACGCTGGAGATGTGGTCGCCTTCGGTGAAGTGCAAGGGCGACCCATTGAGGCTGTCGATCTGGATCCGCTCGGGGTTGAAGTCGCCGCCAGAGAGGGTGAGGCCGCCCCGCGCGGCGACGCCGGTCGCCCCCGTGCCGTTCGAAGCGACGACATAGGTCTCTCCGAACGAGTTGGTGCTCTGGATGACGAGCGGGTTCTCGACCGTGACGCGCATCCCTTCCATCGATTCATAGAAGTCGATGCCGTCGGTCGAGGGGTCATAGCTGGTCAGATGGTCGTCATCGATGACGTTGGGCGGCGGCAGTCGTCCGTCCACGCCGATGATGATCGCATCCGGTAGCGCATTGCCGGTGCTGAGCACCGTCGTCGTCGGCCCATCGATCTCCGTCACGGTGAGGCCGACGCCCGGATCGGAGGCGAACTCCGCCACCGTGCCGCTGACCTGCACGGAATCGCCGACGCTGACCGTCGGCGCGGTGTGGGTGAAGACGTAGACGGCGTCCGAGGTGGCGTCGTTGCCATCGCCGGTCGGGTCCTGGAGGTAATAGCCGTTCGGGCCGACCTGGGTGACGATGCCGGTGGTCAGCACATGCTGGCCGAGCAGCGGCGACGTGTGCGCCGCGCCCTGGATTTCCATGATCGTCTTGGTCACGAAATCGTCGTTGAGGATGGTGCCGGTCGCCGTGGTGCCGGTGATGGAGATGTTGCCGACGGGGTTCGACAGCGCGACGTGGAAGGTCTCGTTGTCCTCGCCCACCGTGTCGCCGACGATCGACACCGGAATCTTCACCTCGGAAACGCCGGGCGCAAAGTCGATGTGGCCGCTCAGCGGCTGGTTCGGATCGATGTCGGAGGCGTCGGCGGTGCCGTCGAGGTTGAGCGTCCAGTCGACGCTGGCCGCCTGGCCGAGGCCGCCGGCGCGGTGCACGGTGAGGAACAAGGTGGACGTGCCGGAATCGCCTTCGGCGATCGACGCGTCGGCGATCGACACGAGGCCGGTCGCGCTGGTGCCGATGAAGTCCTGGCCGTTGTTGACCTGGCCGAAGCTTGCCGTGGCGGCCGGCTGCCAGGTGAAGTCGCCATAGCTGGCGCCGGTGCCGGTCAGCTGCAGCGACAGGCCGACGCCGACGGCCGGCTCTTCCGAAACGATGACATCGGTGCTGGTGATCCCCGCGGCGGGCGTGCCTGTCGCGCCGGTGATCGATCCTTCGTACGAGAGAAACTGGACGACGTTGCCGGTGGCATCGACCAGGGCGAAGCCGTCCTTGGCGCCGTTCTGGAGGCCGGGGACGGCGAAGGTGAGGACACCGTAGCCGTCGTCCTGGTTGGGGATGGTGCCGGAGAGGTTGATCGTGGCGTAGATCGGCGCCGCCGCCGGCGTGTTGGTGCCGTTGTAGAGGACGAGCGTCCAGCCGGAGAGACTGGTGCCGGCGGGGCCAGCAATCTCGATGCCTTCGCCGCTGTCGGTGCCGCTATTGTCGTAGTGGAATTCGTTGATGAACGGGATGCCGCCGGCGCTGTCGTCGTTGGTGATGGTGCCGACCGCCGCGCCGTCGCCGACCGAGGCGCCGACGACGTTGTTGACGGTGACGTTGAACGTCTCGTCCGCCTCGAAGGCGCGGTCGCCGCTCACCACGACGTCGAACGTGTAGCTGGTGCTCCCCGCGGCGATCGTCTGGCTGGTCAGCACCTTGCTCGCATAGTCGCTGCCGGCGGTGGCCGTACCGTCGCTGGTGGCGATGTCGAAGGTCACGCCGCCGGCCGGCGCCGGATGATCGAGGCTGACGGTGAAGGTGTAGGTGGTGGTGCCCGCTTGGCCTTCGACCTTGGTGACGTCGGCGATGCTGAGGGTCGGGGGCACGTCGTTGTCGATGATCGTACCGGTGCCCTGCGCCTGCGCGACGGTGGCGCCGGTGACGTTGCTGACGTTGACCGCGAACGTCTCGTTGGACTCGACGTTGGTGTCGCCGTTCACCGTCACGTCGAACGTGTAGGTCGATTGGCCTTCGGGAATCGTCTGGCTGGTCAGCGTCCGGGCCACGTAATCGCCGTCCGCGGTAGTCGCGGTTCCGTCCGCGGTGGCGATGTCGAAGGTGACGCCGCCCACACGCGCCGCATGGTCGAGGCTGACGGTGAAGGTGTAGGTGATCGTGCCGCTGTCGCCCTCGACCTTGCTGACGCTGTCGATGCTAAGCGCCGGCGTCGTGTCGTCATTGACGATCGTGCCTTGGCCCTGGCCGTCGGTCACCGTCGCTCCGGTGACGTTGGTCACGTTGACGAAGAAGCTTTCGTTCGGCTCGATCGCGCGGTCGGAATTGACCGTGACGTCGAACGTGGCGCTGGTCTGGCCCGCGGCGATGGTCTGGGCGGTCAGCGTGTGCGCGACATAGTCACCGCTCGCGGAGGTGGCGCTGCCGTCGGCGGTGCTGATGTCGAACGTGACGCCGCCCGCAGGCGCCGCCGCGGAAAGGCTGACGGTGAAGGTGTAGGTGATTGTGCCGGTGTCGCCCTCGCTGTGGGAGACGTCGTTGACGGTGAGGGAGGGCGTCGACGAGACCACGGCCGCCTGCGGTGCGAACGCGATGCCCCGGAACGCCGTGTTCGTACCCGCAGTGGCGATCGTGGTGAGGCTGGTGCTGCTGAAGGCGGCATTGTAGCCGCTGGTGTCTACCAGGCTGACGATGTGGCTCGTCGTCGCCGTGTCGGTTGCGAACCAGATTTACCTCGCAATTCATAATAACCATTGACCCGAGCACCTGAATCGTAAAATGTCCGCGAACCTCCATTCGGGCGGAGGCCCACGTGGTCAAGTTTTCGTTTGCACTGCTCCTAGGACTTGTCTGCGGGGTTACGACAACCTCTCCCGCAGGCGCGCAGAGCCGCGCCATTCCGAAGTCGAGTGCCCGGGTTGAGCGTGCCTCACCTACAGCGCCGCCTGTCGCACCGGCCGGCGACGACATCGTTGTTACCGCTATGCGCCGCAATCTTGAACGCACTACGAGCGACGTGCGCAGCATAACAGGGGTCCACCGAGGACAGTTCGCTCGATTCGAGACGGCCGTCTGCCCCCTCGTCTTGGGCGTCGAGCGGCGCCTTGCCGTAGCGATCGAGGAGAGGATACGGCTGCTTGCCGAACAGATCGGACTTCGTGGAGCGAAAGCTGGCTGTGCAACCAATTTGACGATTATAGCTGCCGATGACGGACGGAGGGTCATCCTCGCGCTCCAGAAGAAGTTCCCGCGGTTGCTCGAGTCCCTTTCCGGCGCCGAAGCCACGCGGCTGAAGCAAGAGCCGGGACCGGTTTGGAATTGGTATTCGATCGATCCTAAGCGCCGTGACGGCGCACCGGTAGAACATGTTTCGCAGGTGGCGTTCGGCTCGGGACCGCCGAAACCTGTCTCGCCCAACGCGTACATCGCTTCCAACGTCACCATGTCTCGGCTGACGGAGCCCGTCCGGATGGAGCTCGCTCACTCCTTTGTGGTGATCAGCAGCGATGCCGCAAGGGGTCTCAACGTCCAGCAGTTCGGGGATCTCGCGGGCGTGCTCGCACTCTCGACGATCAACACGAAAGGCGTTGGACAACTCAGCACGGCGTCTGTCCTGCAGCTGCTGTCGACCGACACGGCATCCAAGGTACGGATCGAAGGCGCGACGGCTTTCGACCTTGCCTATCTCCGGGCACTCTACTCCGGCGATGCCGGCTATTCCGCCGATCAACAGGCGGTTCGGCTTGCCCTATCGATCATGCGGTCCAGGGGCGAGGCGACTCAGACCAGCCGGGACCCAGATGCCGCCGCCGATTCAGCGGGCGGTCCGGAGCCGAGCGACAGATCAAGATAATCGCGCAGCAGGAGCCGCTGATCCCGCCACGGTGCCGGTTCTCCGCTGGATTCGCGCCAGAGGAACCGGTTCAAAGTATCGAACACGGCAATGTCCTCATTGACCTCCTCAATCCAAAGCGTTTGCCCCTGCTCATTGACTTCGAAGAAGACGATGCCGCCCTCCGGCGTCACGGCAAGGTCGAAGGAGCCATGGACGAGGCCGGCCGCGCGGCAGTAAGCGCGGATTTTTTCCGCTGCGCCATCGGGCGGCGGCACCTCCTCGAGCCTGAGCTCCTCGGCAATTCCCTTGCGCCAGTCGAGGCCATAGCGGCCTGAATCCTGCGAATGGATTTTTACCCAGAGGATGTCGTCACCGAAGACGATGACCCTTAGCTCGTAGCGCTTCTCGATCAGCCTTTGATAAACCATGGGGCAAGCCCGCACCGCGTCTTCGTCCTCGAGCTCGTCGACCGTGATCTTGCTGGTATGGAGGGCAATGACCTTTCCCTCTTCCTCCCAGCGCATCGGTGAGATGCTCTTGACGATGAATTCGCCTGGCCGGCCCACGAAACGTCGCGCGGCTGCGGGATCGTTCGTCACGAGAGTCTCGGGAATCTGGAACCCAAGGCCAGTTGCAATCTGCAGCTGCAGCGCCTTGCTGCGCATCGCCAGCTGGCTTGCACGGCTGTTGACCCACAGCTGCCCGTCGGGGGGCGACAGCCTCAGCTCGTCGCAATAGCGGCGGCACACGGGGGCCACGAGACGCCTGTCATCCTCGTTCAAGTCCGCAGGAAGCACTGGGTCCCAGCCGCGCCGGTTCCAGACAAGCCGAAAGTCACCGAGCCTGCCGTCAATCAACGGCCCAGAAAGAAGTGGTCCTCCCGCATCGAGATCAAAGGTGATGGTGGAGGCAATTGGAAACTCGTCAAAGCAGAAGGTCGCGCACTTCATACCGAAGCGACGAAGAGCGCTCGAGACCGTGGAGGCGTGGAGGTCTCCGGAATATGAGATTATTAGAACTGACATAAGGGATGCAACGGCGGCAGCCAAACCGGCCGCCGCCGCCGCCGAATGTTAGGAATAGTCGGTGTCGTTCGTGCCGTAGGTGTTCGGCCCGGTCGATCCCGTCCCGGCGCCGGCTACGGACTCGAGTTCGGCCTCGCTGAGCTCACGGCCGATCTTACGCCCGAGAATCCTCGTCCCGGTGCCTTCGTAACGCGCTTTGTTCGTCATCACGGTCCCCTTTCTCCTGAAGCCTGTTCAGGAGAGTCGTTCATATCAGACAGGAAGCTGGTGGCAACAGCAGCGAAAGCAAAATTGTTGTCGGGCGCTGGCGCCACGTGGTTCCGCGACCACCGGTGTTCGCAGTTGTTAAATCTCCAGTGTTGAATACCAAATCGGTGCAGCCGAATACGCCCACTCGCTCAGGCCCTTGCTGCTGACAAACCCGAGCCTCCATAGACTGGTGAAGTCCCCGCGGTGCGCTGGACGACCAAGTGATCTTCGTATCTGAATAGCCGCGCGGATCAACCGCCACGGGCAGAGCTTCCTGAAGGGGTTGAGAGCTTTCCCAGTTGGTTTAGGAAGGGGACGGGATCGACAGTCGTGGGCGAGGGAATGCGGGATTTGTTCCGGGACGAAGTCGTCCGCCACCGTTCAGAACGCCTGTATGGACGGGTGGCGTTAGCGCTGCCGGTATCATGGCAAGTGATAGGAGCGTTCCTTTTCGTAGGGCCCGCCGCTGCACTCGCTTTCGCCTCCGTTGCCACCTACACGCGGGTCGAGGCGGTGGCAGGCGAGATCGTTGCCCAGCAAGGTATCGCCGAGATCGTTCCCCCTCGGGCGGGAACGATCGCCGCGATTGAGGTGCATGACGGGGATGCGGTGACTGCCGGTCAGCCGCTGGCTCGGATTCGGGCCGTCGAGTCCACCGCGCGAGGGGTCCCGCTTGCAACCGAAGTCGATGCCACCCTCGTTCAGCAGGATGCGGGACTTTCCGGGCAGGCATCGCAAATCGAGTCCGCCGCGAAAGCGCAGCGGGAGCGGATCGGAGCCGAGATCCTGGGACTCAGCGACGAAATAGCGCGGTTGGATGAGCAGATCGCCGACCAGCGCCAACTCATGCAGGGTGCGAAATCCGAGTTTGACCGTGCCCGTAGCGTGGCTGCTCGCGGCTTCATCAGCCGGCGCGACCTGCAGATGCGAGAGGACAGCTTTGTCAGCCGACGCCAGCAACTGGCGCAACTTCGTCAGTCCCGCGCGGGTAAGCAGGCAGCGCTGACGGAAGCGCAGCGCTCCCTCACCGAAAGTGCGGCTCAGGCGAGGAGCCAAGTCTCTTCCATTCGTTCGGCGAGAGGAGCGATTGCGGAGCGTCGCGTCTCCTCCAATGCCTTTGGCACTTACGTACTGACGTCGCCTGCCAACGGAACCGTTACCGGCGTCAGCGGCCGCGAAGGCCAACCGGCGCGGCCGGACCAGCCGATCATGGCTCTGCTGCCCGAAGGAGGCGGGTTGAGAGCCGAACTCTTCGTGCCGACCTATGCCTCGGGATTTCTGGAAAAGGGGCAGACTGTCATCCTGTCGGTCGATGCCTTTCCTTTTCAGCAATTCGGCACTTTGAACGGGCAGGTGGAGGTAATTTCCGCAGCGCCCGTAACCCGGCAGAAGGAGGCTGGCGGAACGGAAGCGGGCTATATAGTCCAAGCGTCGATCCGGAACCCCAAGGTCAGGGCATTCGGAAGATTGCGGCCGCTCATTGCGGGTATGCGGATTTCAGCCCGCATCGTCACCCGCCGCGAATCCCTGCTCGAATGGCTGTTTGAACCGCTCCTTGCAGTGAGCAGGCGGTGAGCACAATGCTCGATCTGGGCTTGTGGAAGCGGTCACGGGTGCGGCTGGTGCGGCAAACGGAGATCGCCGAGTGCGGCCTCGCCAGCATCGCCATGATCAGCAATTTCCATGGATACGACGTGGATCTTGCGTCGCTGCGACAGCGATTCCCCCCGTCCCTTCGCGGTACGGCCCTTCGGTCGCTCATGGCGACAGCCGACGCCCTGGGCTTCGCCGTTCGCGCCGTGAAGGTGCCCCTCGACGATCTGCCCCATCTCGACCTTCCGGCGATGCTCCACTGGAATCTCAGCCACTACGTCGTGCTCGAACGCTTCAACGGGAAGCGCGCCCTCATCCATGATCCGGACCGTGGAACTCGCTGGGTCGGAAAAGAGGAAATGTCCGACCATTTCACCGGCGTCGCGCTTGAGTTTCGTCTCACCGAAGGGTTCGAGCCGACCCGGGCGAAGCAGCGCCTCCGGCTGTCGCAGCTGTGGTCCAGCATGACCGGCCTCAAACGGGGGCTCCTGCAGTTGGTTCTCCTCAGCCTTGTATTACAAGCGTATGTGATAGCTTCGCCCTATTACATGCAGGTCGCCATCGACACTGCTCTGCCGGCCCTCGACCTTGACTTGCTTGCCGTGCTGGCGGCCGGGTTCGGCCTATTCGCTGTCTTCTACGCCACAGCCAGCCTGCTTCGTTCTTTCGTCCTGTTGGCTTCCGGCACGCAGCTGGCATTCGCGCTGTCGGTGAATATAGCGAGGCGTCTGTTCCGCCTCCCGGTGGATTGGTTCGACAAAAGACACGTCGGCGATGTTCTATCGCGCTTTCAGTCCGTCCAGCCGGTCCAGCAGGCGCTGACCGCCGGCCCTGTGTCCGCTCTCGTCGACGGCAGCCTCGCGCTGTTCACGCTTGTGGTCATGTTCCTCTACAGTGGCGCGCTGGCTCTGATCGCCTTGGCTTCACTCTTCCTCTACGCGGCAACGAGGCTGGTCACTTGGCCAGCCCAGCACCGAGCACAGGAAGCGGCAATCGTCACCGCTGGCAAAGCGCAGAGCGTCATGATCGAAACCCTGCGGGGAATTACGACGCTGCGGCTTTCGAACCGCGAGATGCTTCGTCTCGGCGTGTGGCAATCCTTCTTTGCAGATGCGACGAACGCAGGTGCCGAGCTTCTCCGAGTCGGAAACTGGCAGCAATTCGCACAGCTCCTCGTGTTCGCGGTGGAAGCGATCCTGTCGACATGGCTGGCGGCACGCCTTGTCATCCACGGAGGCTTCAGCCTCGGAATGATGTTCGCATTCATGGCATACAAGCTGCAGTTCCTCACGAAGGCGGCGGCCCTCGTCGATCAATCGGTAACCTTCGGCATGCTTGGGCTCCATCTTCGTCGACTGTCGGACATTGCGGCTGTCCCGGAGGACGTAAGCTTCGGTCCGAGCGCAACGGCGGAGACCCGCCTCGTCGGTCAGATCGAGCTTCGAGAGATCGTTTACCGCTACAGCCCGGTGGATCCGATCGTACTCGACCGTGCCAGCCTCACCATCGAGCCGGGCGAACACATCGCCATCACCGGGCCGTCGGGTTGCGGCAAGTCGACCCTGGCAAAGGTGATCCTTGGATTGGTGGAGCCCAGTGCGGGGGACATTCTCGTCGACGGAATTCCCCTCTCGCGCTTCGGATACAAGAGTTTCCACAATCAGGTGGGCGCCGTGCTTCAGGAGGACAGCCTCTTCGCCGGCAGCCTCGCGGAGAATATTGCGCTTTTTGACGATGCGCCGGATCTTGATCGCGTCATTGAGTCCGCACGCGCGGCTGCCATCCATGATGATATCGCGGCCATGCCGATGGCATACGAGACCTTGGTAGGGGACATGGGATCTACCCTCTCCGGCGGCCAAAAGCAGCGAGTCCTCCTTGCTCGTGCTCTCTACCGACGTCCGCGGCTTCTCCTGATGGACGAGGCCACGTCCCACCTCGACCCGTCTCACGAAGCTGACGTCAACGCTGCCATCTCCGCGCTCGGCATCACGCGTATCGTAATCGCCCACCGGACCGAGACGATCTCGGCCGCGAGCCGAGTCTTCCGCCTCGAAAACGGGCGAATCGAGGCGATCACAGCGGCCCCAGGGGGTCAAAGCGGCTGAACGGCGTGGTAAAACCCGGAGGTCGTTGATGTGGAAATAGGTTAACGCGCTTTGAAGTAGCGCCCCAAACCGAATCGGCCGCTGCCGGCACTCGGTCGTCGAGCAGGCGACGGGCAGGCCAAAGAGCGCCTCGGCAGTGCGCCGACTGGAGCGCTTGGCAACAAGGCAGCGGCGAAGCCGGGAGAGCGGCTAGAGGCTTGAGGTCCATCGGCTCGCCAGCTGCCCGCTCAATCGGCACTGATCAAAACGGCGCTCAAATTATGTCCGTTTCGGCATTAATAATTACCAGTTCCAGGGTCATCGTTGAGGGGGTAATGCTTTGCTGACCATTGTTCGGCCAGACACCGCAAGAACCTCTAGGAACACTGCAGATAAGGAGAAAGCTCGAGGAAAATCGAGATACTCCGAGGTCAGGTTGTTGGCGCCCCGATCAACCCATGCGGTCGTCGCAACCATTGCGATGCCACATCCCGGGAGTTGAGAAAACTAAATCTGCGTGGTACCAACGAGTCGTCGGGGCAAACGGGTGCAGATGGATGCACGCCTCGGGTTAATTGGCTCGATTGTAGCGTTCTCAAGTACCTTTGCCTGGCTGATTGTGCTCAAGCCGCTCGACGGCCTGATACTGCCACACTCTCTCCAGGAGCACGATCAGGGAGGTGTACGACGATGAGCGACACTAGCAACGATCAAGAAAAGCTGCTGAACAATCCTCGCATTCAGGAGCTCCTGCGCCCGACCGTCGCCCTACAGCGCGGCGCCCAAATCGAGCTTGCGCCCGGCTTTCACTGGGACGAGGTGCGGGCGATTCCGGAAGAGCGGCTGCGGGCCGCGTTAAGTTTTCCGGCGCCGGTGGGGCCGCTGGATGCCTTCCGGGGCACTTTCGCTGGCCGGGGCTTCAACCTCATTTTCAGGCCCAACGGAACCGCCACCCCGACGCACCTGCCTGCTCCAGCCAACGGCCCAAGCGACAATATCCTGGAGCTCAACCTGACAGAGGAGACGCTGTCCTTCACGCAAGGAACGCTGGGCAACATTCCAAACCGCGGCTTCGGCAACCAAGCGGATCTCTTTTTGAACGGTGTTCCCTACGTCCAAGCCGTCAACGACGTTACACAAGGGACCCCCGTCGGTATCCATTTCGAGCCGGGAGTCTGGCTCCAGGTGCCCGCGAGCACCATACCCCCGGTGGGCGTCACCGTCGTCAGGATGGCATCGATACCGCACGGGACGACCGTCAACCTCCAGGGAAGCAGCACCAGCACGGCCGGACCGCCGAACATCCCGCCGGTCGATCCTACGCCTTTTTTTACGGCGAACGGCGCGCCCTTCCGCTTCCCGAGCCAGACTGCCGGCGACCCCCACACCTTCCGGATTCCCCAGGATCTCGGGCCGTTCATCGCCAGCGGTCAAATGACGCAGGCACTGCTGGACGACCCGAATAGCTTCCTGCGAAACGCCATCGCTCACCAGAATATCGTCCACACAATTACCATCGAGGTGGCGAGCGCACCGGAGGTCCCGCCGGTCCTGTCCATCCCTTCGCAGGGCGGTGGCAATGCAAACATCGCCTTCCTGACCGCGAATGCCAACATTCCCGCCCACCAGGCCGGTGCGCCGCCCAAGATGTTCGCTGGCGCGAAGTCCACCTTCTGGATCGAGACGGTGGAGCACAAGATCACGATCCCGGTCTTCCGCGAGGGGCAGCCGCCGCTGGTCGTTCCAACGGCGCCCAACCCGCAGCTCGGCATCCCTGCTCAGAGTTTCCTTATCCACCCGCCATTCCCGATCCCGAAGCCGATCACGATCACCGTCCACTCGACCCAAATCCAATATTCGCAGGTGGTCCTGCTTAATTTCGGTCCGCTGAGCTGGCCGCACGTGTCAGTGGCTACCCTCCATTCCACGACGCCAATCGTGCCGCCCTCATCGATCTGGAAGGACGTGCACTAGCGTTCGGAGGGGAAGGACCTTTTTGCGGCCGCTGGTGCGAGTCGGATATCACACGTCCAGGCGTGAGCGCCTGACCGAGCAGGGAATCCATGCATGACACGATACGTGATCGTCGGCGCAGGCGCCGCCGGACTCTATACCGCCTACCGGCTGCTGAGCAGCGGAACCCTCGCCAGCGACGACTCGGTTCAGCTCTACGAATGGTCGGAGCGGCCGGGAGGGCGCATCTATACGTACACGTTCCCGGACGGCTTGTATCCTCCGAACACGAAACCGAACGGCCTCTATTCCGAGTTCGGAGGAATGCGCTTTGCGGTGGACAAGAACTTCCCCGACTCGATCGTTCAGGGCCATGTTCTCGTCCAGACGACGATCGACGCGCTGGGGCTTGCCCACAAGGTTGTCGACTTCGACGAATCGCCTTACCGGCTCTATTACCTTCGCGGCCGGCACGTGTATGAGAACACGCTGACCACCATGCAGTCGCTCCAGGCGCTGCCATACGGGTTCAACGGTCAATTCCTAAACTTCGTCCAGTCGCAGCAAGTCCCCACGCCATACACGGCGGACAACCTTCTCGGGTCGATCGCCGCGCTCTTTGCGCCCAATCTCACCACGAGCAATGCCGATCGAACCAACTGGTGCAAATACTATGCGTCGGGAGCGGTGACGAGCCAGGCAGCCGGCGTCGCCTTCCCCTCGGGAACGCCGATCCGCGATATCGGCTACTGGAACCTTCTCTACGACAAGTTCGGGGACGAAGGCTTCGACTATAGCGCGGATGGCACCGGCTACACCTCGAACGTCATCAACTGGAACGCGGCGGACGCGATGCAGGCCAACAACGATTACGGCTCGAGCACGTTCTACAAGCGCCTTGATGGCGGATACAGCATCCTGTTCGAGACCCTCGCGGACCAGATCAAGACACTCGCGGCCACCTTCCCCGATTCCGGCATATTCTACGGTCAGCAGCTCACCAGCCTGTCGGAGGGCGACGAGGGCCAGACAGTCTGCACCTTCGAAGGCGGTGGCGGAACTCAGACCGTATCTGCCGACCAGCTGTTCCTGGCCATGCCGAAGCGGTCGCTGGAGCTGGTGGCCGACGCCTGCCCCCAAAGCTACATGCTGAACGAGCCCGCCGTCCGGTACTGGCTCGACTCCTCCATCGACCAGCCGGCGATCAAGGTGGTGATGGTCTTCGACGAAGCTTGGTGGACGAGCCCGGAGTGCGTCTACCCGCCCCGGCTGACCGTGCCCGCCGGAGCGCCCGACAGCCAAGGCGTCGGCGGTCCTTCGATAACGGACCTGCCGCTCAGGATGGTCTATTATTTCGGCAACAACATACCGGAGGGACCGGGTACGGAAGGAGGGCCCTACGTTCTCCTCGCCAGCTACGACGACATGAACTATTCGGGCTTCTGGCGCGAACTGGAGATTTCCGGCGATTACCCGGTGCCGCCGCCGACGGTCCGGCAGCCTCTCGTCGGACCCACCGCAGTGCCGGTGGATTCGCCCTTGGCGGCGATCCTCATGAAGCAGCTTGCCGAGTTGCACGGGATGCACACCGACCAGATTCCGACCCCCGCCGCCCTGTATTTCCAGGATTGGGGGCAGGATCCCTATGGCGCCGGCTATCACGGCTGGTCTGCGCACTACAATATCTGCAAGGCGATGGACCATATTCGCGCACCCTACGCCAAGATCCTGCAGAACCCCGATCGCAAGACCTACATCGTGGGCTCCTGCTACTCGTTCGACCAGGCATGGGTCGAAGGCGCGCTGTGCGTCGCGGAATCGGTCCTGCAGGACTTCCTCGGCCTGGCGCCGTTTGCGAGCACGGACTACACCCTGATCTGCACGGCCGGAATGGGTGAGGCAGGGCCTCTCGAAGCGACCCTCAAGGCCACAGCCGCGGATCGCCGCGCGATGCGGCCGAACAGAGCCCATCGCGGCTAGTGCCCTGATGTGTGAATCGACTCGTGAGCTCCACATCCGGTGATTGGGGTGAGGCTGCGCCCGGTTAGCCGAGACTTGTTTCTAATGGATGCTCAGCGTTCGTGAATAGGAGCTTCGCCGCATGATTGATACCTTCGACGTGATAGTCATCGGCGGCGGCGCGATTGGATTGGCAACGGCTTACAATCTCGCCGGGAACAAGGCCAAGACGCTTGTTTTGGAACGCTTTACGTTTCTCAACGAGCTGGGGAGCTCTGCCGGCGTCTCTAGGCAGTTTCGTATTCCGTACCCCGAACCTTACATGGTGGAGATGGCGCTCAAGGCCACTCCCTTGTGGGATGCGCTCCAGGAGGAGACCGACAAGCCTCTGCGGGAATTCGTAGGCACCCTTTGGTTCGGCGACCCCACCGTCCATTCGACCGAGGGGAACATCGGCGCGGCGGAAACCGCCCTCCAGGCAAAGAAGGTGAAGTTCACCACCCTGAAAGCCAGGGACATCGAGGAGCGTTTCAATTTCCGCGACTTGCCATCCACCTATGTCGGGCTATTCCAGCCGAACGGAGCCAGCATTGATCTCAAGGCAACGATCGAGACTCTCCTCCAGGCAAGCCAGGCCTCTCCCCATGTGACGCTGAAGGAGGACTCGCGCGTCGTCGGCATTCGCCAACGCGGCAAGACGTTCGAGGTGAGCACCCGTCACGGTACATATACATGCGAAAAGTTGGTGCTGACGCCCGGGCCCTATATCGACGAAGTGGTCCGCCTGCTCGGCTTCGAAACCAAGCTTATCTACTGGAACATGTCATCGTGCTATTTCAAGAAGACTGATCCAAACGTCACATATCCGACGTGGTTCGTCTTCCAGAACCCGGTCCACACAAACGGCAACCAGTTCTACGGCTTCCCTGAAGTGAGCTGGGACCGCCCCGGCTATATCAGAACTGCGCCGGATTTCGTGATGAAGCCGCTCACCGAGCCCTCACAGCGGACCTCGGTTCCGAACGTCGACGAACTGCGATATACCTCCGAGTGGGTCAGGCGCCACATGCGAGGCCTGGATCCCAAGCCGCATTTCGCGACGACATGCTTTGTCGCTCTGAGTGAAGAACAGAACAAGGAGCTGATTATCGATTTCGCGCCGCCGTACGTACACAACCACACCAACATTGTAATCTACGCAACCGGCTGGGCCGGGAAGTTCGTGCCGTTGATCGGTAGGATCCTTTCCGACCTGACCCTGCACGGGCGCACCGATTATGATATTTCCGAGTTCAGGATGGGCGACAAGATCTTCGCTCCCCTCTAAAGGGGCGACCTTCGTCACTGAACCGCCCGCCAACCTCGGTAAGTTTCCCGCTAATGACCCCATCCTCGAAGATGGGAATGCCACGGATACGCCCAGCTGGACATCCTACCGACGCTGCAAGACCGCGAAAAGAAAAGATACCGCGGGCGCTCGACCAGGCTAGGCACGGCTACATCGACACGCTTCGGCCGTCGCTGGGAGAGATAAGCGGAGCTGTTTCAGGACACCTAGCGCCATCGCTCCATCGTCGCACTAAGACGGAGCGTTCACTCTGATAGGCACACTCCCCATCTCTTCGACAGATGCCGAGGTGCTGTGCAGCGAAGCGCCCTAGCCGCCTCGGCCATCGATGCAGCGAATTAGAGGTCTCGACTGCTCACGATTCTTTGAAGCAGTTGACGATCGAGGTCGGGGGAAGCAGCTTGTGCTCGAAGCGCGCAGGCGAGTCGGTCGATTTTGTGGCCGCCGACTTGGGTCGTTCGCTACGCCGTTGGGGAGGCATGCATGCGCAGGCGCGTCGCTCATAAGCTGTCGGGGATGATCGCGGACGACGCGGATTCCGCCCCGCGCGCCGTTCTGCTGAAGGCGGCGATTGAGCCTGGTGCCGGTGCGGCCGTGACCATTCCGGCAGGGTTTGTCCCGCGCGACTATGCCATCTACCTGCTGCACGTTGCGGCGGAGGTCGAGCATGCGCTGCTTGTCGAATATCTTTTCGCGGCCTACTCGCTCGGCGGCCCGCACGTGCCGGAAGCGCACCGCGACACGGTCCGGGAGTGGCAGACCGTGCTGCTCGGGATCGCGAAGGAGGAGATGGCCCACTTCGTGACGGTGCAGAACGTGCTGCGACTGCTCGGGGCGCCGCTCAACTTCGAGCGCGAGGACTTTCCCTGGGACGTCGATTTCGCACCGTTCGCGTTTTCGCTCGAGCGGCTGAGCGCCGCCTCGCTGGCTCGCTACGTCTACGTCGAATCCCCCGAGCAATGGCCGGCCGATGCCGAGCCGTATCGCAAGGAGATCACCGCGCTCGCCGAAGCCGGGCAGCCGGCGAAGCCGAACCGGGTCGGGAAGCTCTACGAACTCATGATCCAGCTGCTCTCCGATCCTGACCTGGTCCCGGAGAGCGCGTTCCAGGCCTCTACGCTGCCCTACCAGGCGTCGTGGGACGAATGGGGACGCGGGTATCGCGACGGAGCCCGCGGCGCCGCCAGCCCCGGCGACGAAACTCCAGATTTGATTGTGCAGCGGGCGTACTCGCGCGCCAGCGCTGTCGATGCTCTGAAGGCGGTCGCGGCGCAGGGCGAGGCACCGGACCGCGACACAGCGACCGGCCAGCATTCGCACTTCCGGCGCTTCTTCGAGCTGTGGAAGGCATTTCCGAAAGAGGGCAGTTGGCCTGCGGTACGCAGGCTTTGCCCGAACCCGACGACCGTTCGCGGCCTCGAGGGCCTCACCTACATTGCCGATGGGCAGACCCGGCACTGGGCCCATCTGCTCAACCTGCGCTACCGGATGCTGCTCACTTATCTCGCTCACAGCTTCCAGCTTTCGGACGGCTCCGGCCAGCACCCCGACTCCGAGGCGCGGGGCCTCGTCCTCCAAGCGACGTTCGCGGAGATGTACAATCTGCGCGCGGTCTCTAACCTGCTGGTGACGAAGCCCGCCGACGAAGCCGACGGACCTCGCGCCGGCCCACCGTTCGAAATGCCTTATTCGTTAGCGCTTCCAGCTGCGCGTGCCGATGCGTGGCGCCTCCACGTCGACCTAATCGGCGCCGCCAAGATCTTGGTCGAGCGCCTGCGGCCGCACGCTTCGACCGAGGAGAAAGCTTACCTAGACTCGATGGCGGCCATCGACGCCCGACGGCGGGTCGCGCTCGACGAGTTGGTGGAGGGCGCTGGCGGCCGGCGCACCCGCATGGGAGGATGGGCATGAGCATCCTAGAGCTGCGGATATTGCCGCCGATCGCGATCGCCCGCCTCGGCGCCTCGGCCACCCCGCTCGAAAGTTACGATCTGGAGACCCACCCGCACGAGCCGCTCGGCTATCGCCGCATTGTCCCCGCTGAGACCCTGCGGCTGGATCCCCACAGCGGCGAGATCGTCGAAGCGTATGTGCCCGAGGAGGTCCGATTCCGCGACGGCTCCAAGGTCCGACCGGTAGCGCCGTTCCTGGAATTGTGGGCTCGTACCGCGGCCGACGTGCTCGAGCCGCTAACCACCGAGCTGCTTGAAGCGCACGGTCTGACGCCCGCCGACGTGCGCTGGACGATCCACGTCGGCAACGTGAAGATCGCGCGGCGCACCGGGAACCCGGCTGACAGGATTTTTGCGCAAGTGACGCTCCAAGACCATCGGCGCACCGCCCTCGAGGGGACGTGCGACAATTTCCGGCGCGGCAAGCGGCTGCCGCTCGGGCATGTCCAATATGTGAAGCCGAACGCGGGATTTCCCGAGATACGGCTGCGCTACACGCCCGCCGCCGGTCTTGTTTACGGAGCCCAGACGACCCGCAACACCGCAGCCGACGCAGAAGAGCCGGACCCGATTCTCCTCAACGACGAGCAGATCGTCTATGATCCGGACAAGGGCTGGGTGGGGTTCACGGACGGCAATACGCTCGCGCCGCTGCAGACTGAGCCTGGGGCAATCTATGCCGGCTGGTCGGATGCGCAGGGCAACCAGATCAGTTGGGGTTACCTGGACGACGAGTGCGACGGGATCGTCTCGGCCCGGCTGGACGTGCAGGGAAAGACGCTTGAGGCGCAGGCGCGGATCGGCGCTGGCCCGCCGACCTTCGCCCCGGACGCGATCCCGATCCGCACCGTCCATGACGATCTCGACCAATGGCTTCACGGCCCCGACCACGACAAGCCGGCGACCATCGAGGAGGTCGAGGAGATCGTCCGCCGCGCGGTCGAGACGGTGCGGCTGCTCAACACCGCGGCGATGAACGGCAACACGCTTGAGGGCCGGATCAATGCCGCGAGCACCATGGTGCGGCAGGATTCGAACGATTTCGGCCGTTATTACGCGCCGATCATGGCGCCCAGCATCGTGGATCAGCACGCGGTTCTTGCCCTCCACCAGGCAATCCTCGCGGCGGTCCGCAGCGGCACCGGCGCCTGGTTCGCGGACACGTTGCGCAAGCCGGAGGAAGTCGGCGACCTCACCGACCTTGGGCGTCGCAAGATGCCCGGAATGATGCGCGGAGCCGACGGTCGCCACCTGGTGCTGACGCGCCGGCAGATCGCGACCGTCGCTTCGGGCTGTATAGGAACTCTGTTCACTGAGGCCGACGGCAGGAGGAGCGAATGATCATCGAGCCGGCCAATCTGGCAGCGCAGCTCAGCTATCGCGGCCGCGGCAACCCGGCGAATGCGCGCCCTCTCTCCGCGATCTCAAACTGCTTCCCGGGGCTGGAATTCGATTTCCGCACGGCGTGGCGTCGGATGTTCGTCGGCGTCGAGCTCAGCGAGCACAACAATTATGTGGTGAAGGCGCAGGAGCCGTTCCTTCATCTCCAGACGCGGCGCCTGCTCCTGATCGATGACGGGGACGCACTGCGCGCGACCGCAGTCGTCACCACCGGAGTGCAGAATCCGGGGCTACCGGACGGGCCGATCTCGACCGGGGCCAACCCGAACGGCGTGTCGTTCATGGAATGGTCGAACAATCTCGCGCGGCTCTGGTACAGCCAGGGCCACAAGGTCACAGCTTGGTTTGGCCCGCCCGACGCTACCGAGGAAATTGTGCCTCCAGCCAGCACCGATGGCTTGATGAAGGTCGAGCTCCAGATGCGGCACTTCTTCGCCCATAATGCGACGGACGAGCTTACCGCCGTGCTCAACCCAGCACTCGCCGATCCGGGTGAGTTCAGTGAGGGCCTGTGCTCGCCCTGGCAGAACGATTACCGCGAATGCGCCTGCTATTACTGGGCAGCGAGCCGCCCCGATTATGTGAACGTCACCGACACGCCGGAGGGCGTCACGGCCGGTGAGCAGTGGCTCACCAAGGAGCCTACCAGCACCTACGTCCCAGACGACCGGAAGGACCCGCGCCTGTGGTCCTACGACGACCTGTTCAAGGACTGGCAAGGCCATCTGCGCTTCATCATCGGGGGCACCGACGCGCAGGACCGGCGCGATCGCCGCGAGGGCGACTGAGTGGGCGTGGCGGAAGTCCTGTTCAGGGCGGCCCGCCCGCGCTTGGCCGACGCGCATCTGCTCGATCGCGAAGACGGCGCACAACTCTTCCTGGTGGACGGAAGCCGGCTGTTCGACATCGACTCCGACATCGCCGAGGCGGTTCGCGAGGCCTTCGCCGATCCCACCGGCGGATCGCTTCGGGCGCTGATGACGGAATACGGGCTCGAAGGCCGAGGGGCGATTTCCGCGGAGCCCCCGCGCCGCTTCGCGGTCCGCGCCCTTTCCCTCGCTATCGCTCAGAAATGCAACCTCGGCTGCACCTATTGCTACGCTCAGGGCGGCGAGTTCGGGCAGCCCGCCAAGAGCATGACGGAGGAGACCGCCCGTGCCGCAGTCGATCTCCTGTTGGAGGAGACGAAGCCCGGCGAGCGCGCCAACTTGGCCTTCCTCGGGGGCGAGCCCCTCGTCGCCCGCGAGGCGCTCCGCCGCACGACAGTCTACGCCGCAGAGCGCGCCGCCGGCCGTGGCGTCAGGCTGACCTTTTCCATTACGACCAACGGCACCCTGCTCCGCGCCGACGACGCTGCCTTTTTCGAGGAGCACGGCTTTGCCGTCACCCTGAGCCTCGACGGAATCGGAACGGCCCATGACCGGCTTCGGCCATTCAAGACCGGCGCGTCCAGCTACGACCGCATTGTCGAGCGCGCGAAGCCACTGCTAGAGACGCAGCGCCGGATGCAGGTCTCGGCGCGGGTGACCGTGACCCCTGCCAACTTGGCGTTGCGCGAAACCTTGGACGCCTTCGTGGCCCTCGGCTTCCACAGCGTCGGCTTCTCGCCGATGCTGAGCGCGCCGTCGGAGCGCCACGAAATGGAGGCGCGCGATCTCGCGCTCATGCTGGCCGAGATGGTCTCCTGCGCCGACGCCTTCGAAGAACATCTTCGGGCGGGGCGGCGTTATCCGTTCGCGAACCTTCTCAACGCGCTTCGCGAGATTCACAAGGGGACCCATCGCCCCTATCCGTGCGGCGCGGGCGCTGGGTATCTCGGCGTCTCAGCGGACGGAGATCTCGCCGCCTGCCATCGCTTCGTCGGAGATGAGGCGGGAGCGATGGGTGATCTGGTTCGCGGAGTTGACCGCGAGCGCCAGAGCGCCTGGCTGGCCGGACGGCACGTTGATCGGCAGCAACCCTGCAGCGGCTGCTGGGCGAGGTATTTGTGCGGCGGCGGCTGCCATCACGAGACGCTCAGCCGAGGCCGTCCGGCTTGCGACTTCATTCGAGGCTGGCTGCACCATTCGATCAAGGTTTACGGCAGGCTGTCTCGAGACCGCCTGCTCGACCGCGTGCTCTGATGGCCGAAATCAACGCCGATATCGGGATCGTTGGCGGCGGCCCCGCGGGCGCTTGCGCCGCCATGCGGCTTGCTGATCTCGGCCATCGGGTCGTGCTCCTCGAACGAGAGCGATTCCCGCGTGTACATGTCGGCGAGGCGCTCAGCCCCGGGGTCGCGGCGCAGCTCGGCAGTCTCGGCTCGGGCGGCCTGCTCGGTCGGGTCGGCGCATTGCGGTTCGACTCGTCACTAATCCGGTGGGGCGGGGGTTGGGAGGTGCGGCCCGCGCATTGGGATGCGGTCACCGTCGACCGAGGGCGGTTTGATTCAGCGCTGCTGATCGAAGCCGAGCGGCGCGGAGCGATCGTGGTTCAGCCGGCCCGGGCGCGATCGTGTATACGCACCCGCTCCGGGTGGCGCGTCGAAGCCGACGTCGACGGGGGCCGGAAGATCGTCGACTGCGGCTTCCTGATCGACGCCTCCGGCCGGTCAGGGTTTCTGGGCCGCCGCCGCGTGCGGAGTTCCGCCACGTTTGCCCTTCACGCTTATTGGTGCGGCCGGGCCCCGACCCGGCCCGCGGTCGTGGCCGGCGCCGACCATTGGATCTGGGCGGCGCCCGTTCCGGGCCTCGGCTGCTCCATCATGCTGTTCCTCGACAAGGAAGGGCTTCGCCGGCGGCGCGGAGACATTGAAGGAAGCTACCGCGCCGACCTGAAGGCGGCCGGACTGCTGGGCCGCGACGGAGCATGGATGCTGGGCCCGGTGCGCCTCTGCGACTCGAGCGCCTATGAAGGGGACGAGGTCGCCGGCGCCGACTGGCTCAGGATCGGCGAGGCGGCCTTCGCCCTAGACCCTCTCTCAGCATCCGGAGTTCAAAAGGCGATCGCCACCGCTCTCACCGGCGCCATCGTCGCCAACACACTCCTACGCCGGCCAGGGAATGCAGCGCTGGCGCTCGATTTCTATCGCTCCGAGCAAAAACGGACGTTCCGGAGGCACCTTGCCTGGGCCGGTGCCGTCTACGCTGAGAATCGGAGCGGCTTAGGCAGTTCGTTTTGGGAAGTGCGATCGGCCAGCGCGCAACCTGAGGGCCCGACCGGTCCAATGAGGCCGTTGGCGCCGGCGGAGAAACTTGTCCTTTCCGCCGAGGCCCGGTTCGAGGCGGTGGCGACGATCGGGCCCACATTCATCGAGGCGAGGCCGGGTATCGTTCCTCCGGCGGACGGGCGGCCAATTGCCTTCCTCGGTGGGATCGAGCTGGCACCCTTCCTCAGCCGCCACCTGCCCGCCAGCGCCGCCGATCTCGCTAAGCGCCTAGCCATCCCGGCGCCCTACCACTCACTAAAGCGGCTCATTGAACTCGGCATCCTGAGCCGAAGTGCAACGCCGTCCTCCGACACAGCCCCTTAGAAAGGGAAAAGCATGCCTTACCAGACGAGCGTCGATACCGGCAACAATCAGACGGATTGGAGCGGCTTGCTGTGGCGGACAAGTACCCTGGACTGGCAGGCCGCTCAGCGCGCCGCCACAATCGATCCAAGAGTGGATTTTTTCCTCTACTTCCGAACGGCGGCGACAGTTCCCGGCCAAGGCTCATTCCAAGCCGGCGACGTCCTGTTTTTCGCTGGATCTCCGGCACCTGGAGTGCTTCCGGGCTGCGACCTCTACACCAAGGACTTTTTCGCCACCGCCTACGTCCAGGCGAACGACCAAAGGCTGGTCAATGTCGGTTGCTACACACTCGCCGATGGCCGAGAATTTTTCGACATCGCCTGCATTTTCGCCGCCAATATCGGCTGGAATCACGTAGACGGGGGCGCGAAGCTAACCTTCAACGACAGCGTCTCGGCGGCACTCGCCAGCGGCGATATACAGGCGCTCCAGTCGAAGGGCATCGTCGTCCTGCTGAGCATCCTCAACGATCACGCCTCTACGGGATGGTCCGAGTTCAGCAACGAGGTCGACGTCAGGAATTTCGTCTCCCAAGTGGTCGAGTGCGTCGAAACCTATGGTCTCGACGGCATTGACATCGACGACGAGTATTCAGCCGGGACGCCGGTTGCTGATTCCCTCGGGTGGGTAACCACCCTTCTTCGACAGGCGTTGCCGGGCAAGATAGTCTCGAAAGCCCTGTGGCAAGACTCACAATTCTTCCAGGCGAGTTGGAACGGCCACACGCTGGCGGAGAATCTCAGCTTCGGCTGGGAGATGAGTTATGGTGGCGACGGCGCATCGCGCCTCGATCCATATCTCCGCGACGGCATGGTGAAGGCGCAGCTTGCTGCGGGGGTCACCCTTGATAATTACGATAAGAGCGCAGCAGAGGTGCTTGCCACCTTCATCCGAAGCAATGGATTTGGAGGCATAATGATCTTCGACGTGGGGACGGACTCGGGAGAGGCGCTGAGCGACATCTCCAATGTCCTGTGGGGTCAGCAGACCATCAGTGATTCGCGCTGCTTCCATCAGTGGCTGCCGCTTCAAGGCGCTGCCGCGATGACGGCCATCGATCAGGCGGAGGCGACCGGCGCTGAATGACGACGAAGCGCCTTTGGCCACAAGGGACGAGCTCCACCGGTAAGGCTGCGCTTCAAACATCCGGCCGGAACGACGGTTGGCTGAGCGTACTCTCCAGGATCGACGTGCGGCGCCAGGCCGTGTCGATGTTCCCTAAACGGGCGACGGAGAGAAGTCGTGACCTACACAGGTCTCCGCGTCACGCTCGATAATCCGTTGAGCAACCTTTTCGGCGGGCTTCACGCAAAAAAAGGACCCCCTTGATCATCGATCTGAACAAGGAGGGCCTTACGTTCACCTCATTCAGCACGAACCATGCGGCCTTCGACTTCAACGGGATGGCGTGCGGGAAAGAACCGGCTGGGTCGGTCCCAAAGACGGCATCGGATATCTGAGTCACCTCGAAGGCTAGATCCTGCCGCACCCTTGGGCTGCACGGGCAAGTGGTCGGGCCATGCGTGCGGATGGAGGCGGCCTTCCCGGCGCCGGCGAGTTGGTCGAGGATCTCCCGCACCTCGGCCACGGTGCGCCGCTCCCCGCGCTCCGCCGCCTCCACCATCGCCTTGAACCCCAAGATATCGATGAAGGCGACGAACTTTTCTTGAAACTCGTGAGACATGGAAGGTTCAATAAAGGCTGGAACGAGCCAGCAAAATCCACTGAGAGCAGCGCTTCCTGCCCGCGAAGCCCAATCGGCGCGTGAACGCGGCGGGGGCCTACACGAGGGAGTGCCATACGAAAGGTTCATGACTCTGTCGTGACGCGTCGACCCGCCTTGCGCAGCCAAAAAGATCACTACTGCGGCGGGTGACCTCGGCCTCCAGTGCTCAGGCAGGAACAGAAAGTTTGTCCACCGCTCCAAACACCACTTAGCACGCTCAGGGCGTCGCCCCCCTCATAACAAGCCCGACCAAAAAAATAGGACAATCATCAGGATCAGAAGGACAAAAATTAAGAGTAACACCCACCAATAGGACTTCTTTTTCCCGGCTTGCGGAGATCCGCCCTGGTTTGGTGGCGAGTCGAGCAACCCGTGCGGCCCGGCGCCCCAAGGCGAGGCACGAACGCTGTCGGGGTCGGCGCCGAAGGCGGCGATCCGTTCGCGCAGCTGCGCGACAATGCGCATCAGGACCTTGGTCCAGGGATCGCCCGCCGGCAGCCTGGAGAGGCTGTGCTGAAGTATCGCATACTCATCCTTGTCGCGCGCGAGGAGCCAGCCGTGATCTCGATTGATCTCGATGCGTACCTCGAACGAGCCGAGAAGCTTACCCGTCGGCGCGAACTGCCGAGCGACGATCTTGTGGCGCTCGCCATGGCGAACGCCTGCCGGTAGCCGCGCCGTGAGGAGCCCCGACACACGGTGGGCCGCCCGAGCCGTCGGCAGTGGCAGGAATGCGTATTCGCCCGCGACCTGGCAACGGAGAGTATTGCCGTCGACGGCTTGCCACGTCTGCGCATGCGCTGCGGGAACGAGCGCGAGAATATCGGCTGCCGCGATGCCGGGCAGGTAGGTGTCCACGACCGAGCCGGCCGGGAGGCTGTCCCACCAGAGACAAAGGCCTTGGCGCCTCGGTGGCAGCCTTCCCTGCGTCGCGAAGGTGGGCGTCGCCACCGCTGGTGCGGCGATCTCGAAACTATGTTGTACCGTCCGCGTCTCTGGCCGCCCGGGATTGGCGGACCAGACGAGCGCCAGGTTGCGCTGGGCCAGCTTGTCCGATGTCGCGGGCGTGTCCCCCGGCCGCGGCAGATCCGGCGCAGCTGCATCCAGCTTGTAGTGAACCTCGGCCACCAGACACTGGTGCGTGCCGGCGACGAGCTCCTGGATGCTGCGAAGGTCGCCCGCCGGCACGCCCGCAAAGCTGGTGGCATTTCCGGGATTGGCGGGGAAGCGATGGTCGTCCGGCTGGTTTATATCCAGCCAGCAGCCGAAATAGGCGATTTCCTCGGCTGGCGCCGCGGGCATGTCGCGCCGGTTCGGCGGATCCTGCTGCAGGATCATGTTCTGGCTCGGAGTGACGCGGCCGTGCGCGAAGAACGGGATCGACATCAGCTCGGCGCCCTGCGTCCCCAGCAGGGCAATCGCATCGAGCCCTGTGGTGTGCCGCCGGAAAATCGTTGCGGTGTCGAACACGAGCGACGGAGTCATAGTACGGAAGAGCCGGAACATGACGCGGACCCCGTCGGTCGGGACGGCTGCACTCCTCAGGCGCACTCGCGCGACCGCGAAATTATGCACGCGAGGACCGGTTGCTGTCCCGTCCGTGGTGGGAGCGAGGAGGAGGGCGGAGGAGGCTTCCAGCGGCGAGATGGTGCCGAACATCGTCGAGCCAAGGGTCGCGCTCGTGTTCAAGTTCTGGACCAACGTTGTGATATAATCCGTCGGACCCGTCCAAACATGGCCCGGGAGCCAGGTAGGCGAGTTGCCCTCGATCACCCGGAACACGCGGAGGTCGTCGCTCAGATAGGATGGCTCGCCATCGAGGATGAACGGGCTGGGTTCCATGACGAGCTCGATCGTGCCCGTCGCGCTCCAGGGTCCGGAGGCAAGCGTGACGGTGAGCGTCCGCAAATCGTCCCCGGCCATTCCGGTGAAGGCGGCCGTGCCATCGAACTGCACATCGAAGGCGAAGACCGTCCGCTGAATGAGCTGGGGGCTGTCGGACAGCTCAAGCGCCGGATTGGGTGGGGGTCCCGCGGAGAGGCTGGCGGTAACGCCCGTCCCCGAGATGGCAAGCGTCGGCGTAAGGCCCATGACCTCATTGGGGATGAAGCCGTCGAATACCGCATAGATGGCTCGGTGATAGACGGCCTGGTGCGTTGCCGGATCCTCGGTGAGCTCGACGTCGTAGATGCTGAACACCGACCGGTCGAAGTCGAGCGAGACGGTCTGCTGTCCGAACCTGATGGTTGCAGCCTGGCTGCAGGGGACGCCGCCGCTGTCGAGCAGCCAGAGCATGTAATAGCCAGGCGGCGCGATCGAAGGATCGGGCGGCGCAAGCACCTCGAGGTTCCCGGCCTGAGTCTGCGTAAATTCCAGCCCAACATAACGCTGATCATAGTTGAAGGCATGGGTCGCTCCGCCAAACCGGATGGCCGCGACCCGGGAAATATCCGGGAAGGGGCTGCCCGCCGCGATTGCGTAGGCGACGACGAAGCTTTCGCCGTACGAGGCGGAGGGCGGCGCGCTCGTGATGGAGGGGCGATGCGGCGCGCTGATATAGTCGGGCTCGAAAACCTCCATCCGGAACTCGGCGCTCCCGGCACCGAACACCCCGTTGATCTCCGATCCTGCGGTCAGGACCCGCCCGTCGAGCATCAGCAGTGCGTTCGAATGATAGCCGCGCGTGATCGCCGCGGGCGTATCCGTCAGCGCCGTCCACTGACCGGTGGTAGGCGAAAAGATTTCCGGCACCCGAACGCCGAAGGTCTGGTCGTAGTCGGCCGACGCGGTGGTATTGTTCCAGACGTTCAGGCCCCCGCTGACGAAGACGTCGCCAGTCGGAAGGAGAACCGCCATCGCGTGGGAGCGAGGGGGAACGACGTGGGTCGCGCCCTGCAGGAAGAAGGCGGAGCGTGCCGCCGTCGGCACCCAGGATGCACCGGCCTCCGAGCCCGCCGGGAAGGTCGCCCGCAGGGCCTGAACGCCACCGCACAGCAGGATGTCGACCTGATAGCCTGTCTCCGGGAGCAACGGCAGAAGCACCGATGACGTCGGTTGCGCGGCGGTCGTCGCATCGAGATACCAGCCGTCCACAAGCTGAGGACCTGGAAATGACGCCGTCACGGTCTGCGACTCCGGGTCGTAGACGAGCGACTTCCCCGCAAGCGCGCCCGTGTCATCGATCGACCCGTTATCCGGCGAGGTGAAGAGCGGCTGGACGATGAGGAGCTTGCCACCGGGCAGGACGTGCACGCGCGGGTAGAACACCTCGTAATCATGAAGAAAGCTCTCGCCCAGGCCGGCTGGTACGTTCAGCTGCGCCCAACTGTCCGACGAGGGACTATAGCGGTCAGGAGTCGAGTTGTTGTGGCGATCGTCGTCTTCGCTCGCAGGATAGTCGCTGATCGCCGCTTCATCGAAGGAGGGCGGATAGACGCGAGGGTGTCCGCAGAGCGCCAACACCGAGCCATCCGCAAGCGTTACCAGACTTGGATACCAGCGCCCTCCGCCGACATCGCTGCCGGGTTGCGGGTTCATGAGGCCGAGGGCCCTCCAGGGAGAAGCCGCATTGGGATCGAAGGCAAAGGCTTCTCGCAATCCGCCCCAGTGACCTTCATGCGGGTTCGAACCGGCCGGAATCCCCATGATACTCGTGCCGCCGCCGATAAGGAGGCGCCCGTCGGCCAGCAAGGCATGGCCCGAACAGAAGAGATCGTAGAAGTGATTTGGATTGAGTCCGCTCGGCCCGGTGGGTGAGCCGGCCGGCGTTGCCGTGCGGGAGGCATAGTCGAGTAAGGCGCTATGATCGACGTTGCCGGTGTTGTGGTTTGTGCCGTCCCAACGATTCCCGGAGAAGTAAATGACGGAGCCGAGCGCGCCGTGTGGCAAGAGCGCCATATGAACAGCGTGAGACTTGAGATTGTCCGCGCTCCCCGCCTGCGGATCAAACGCAGGCTGCCAAGCATGTGCCATTGTGCCCCCCCAAGCTTTTCCCGAGTCGGGTGCCATTCTACTCCGGATAGCGAAGAGTAGACAGTTAGGACGGCGAGTAGCCTTCGCGCGCGAAAGGTACGAAAAGAAAACCGGTTGCGGTCAGTGTCCTCGCGCTAAGACAGGCTCGGCAGGAGGCCTTGAGAGGTTCGGCGTGACAACTTTCGACGAAATCTCGATGCGCCCGCGAGCGATCCGTCTCAAGAGGAAGCGCAGAGCGCCCGGAGGAGCTCACCCGCGGGCCGGTCGCTGCTCCACCGCTTTGGTATAATTTTCAAAGGCGTGATCGAACGAGCCATCGGTAAGGATGGTGGACATTCCATCGCCGGACGAATTCACCGGAACACCCGCGACAGAAACAACCTGACATTGTTGACGAGCACCCTTACGTCCGCCGTTCCCCCTTGGCCGAGGGTCGCACCTCTTCAATCGGGCATAACATTGGGTGACTTTGTGTGGCGCTCTGAGGCTCTAGCCCACCCAGATGGTGGCCATATCGTTGAGCGCGCGATCAACGGGTTGCCCCACTTTGCGCGCCTCTTGCGCTCCAGGAGCCGCGCCCGTTACTCCCCGGCTCGTTAGAGCATCGTAAGCTGCTGCTGGACGAAGCTGGGCCGCGCGCGGGGGCGGGGGGAGAATGCAGGCGCGCGGCTAGACCGTTCAGCCTTTCGACGGACCTGAGCGCACAGCAGGGTCAGCCGCTCAGGCGTGCAGGCGAAAGGGTTCGCCTGTGCGTCCAGCTGGGGCCTCATGACCCGCTCGCGGAGAGAAGCGAGTGATTGTCCCTCCTCGCGCGGACAGCTCGCTTCAAGGTCAACCACCGGCGGAGTGGCTGGTACATAGTGGCGCAACGCGTAGGCTTCGGCCATCAGCGATACGTCTATTGCGGGCCAGTCCCGGCGAGCCGCCAGTTTCATCCCGAGGCTGACGTAATCGACGAGGGGACCAAGAAGCCCGCCACTCGCGGCGTACAGCCGTCGGGCAAAGTCCGCGGCGGCGAAACGGGAGGGCTGGGGCAGATCCAGCAAATTTTCGATATCCTGCAAAAGGCGCATAAACTCAGCGCGCCCTTCACTGGCTTGCCAATCGTATGGCAGCATCGGAATCACTCCCTCGATCCTGGAGGCGATCGGCGCGAACTCGGCCAGGATTGAGATCGGGCACTTGCCGGAGATGAGAAGATTGCAGGGAAGTCCGTGCAGGAGACGCTCCAGGAACTCGGCCACCGCTTGAGGGTCACTCGAGTCCATGAGCACCTCGGCCTCCTCAAGGATCAGGAGGCGGACGTTATGCATTTGCGCTGTTGAGCAGATAAGGTCGACCTCCTCGGTGACGCCATTGATCGAGCTAGTCGGGTCGGACGGCTGCCGAAGCGCCGATTTCGACCGGTTATTGGACATCGACGGCGCCGCGAGAGAGACTCTGAGGATCTGCGACGGGGCACCGTCCTCCCCCTCCTGGGTGGACAGGCAATCCACGAAGGCTGCGATCACTGCGCTTACCCCTGCACCACGGGGGCCATAGAGAAGCTTCGCCTTGGCTTTGGGGCAAGGGGAGGGCAGCCTGGACGGTGAGAACGCCCACAGATCCGCTATGCTGCTAAGCGCGTGGTAAAAGGCAGGGTGAAGGATTCGTGCCGACTCTAGCCGGGTAATCCGGGTCGTGAGTTCCGCCGGCGGCATCAGGGATGACAAAGACGGGAAGGGAAGGGGACCGACAGCGGGCGTGTTGGAGGACGTCGTCATGATTGGAATCTCTTTGGGCTTCAATTTTAATGGCTCAGGCAGCGGCCTGGAACACGAGGTCCTCGAGCCAGGATGAGTCACGCTCCTCCTCAGCGGGAGTCGCAGAAGGCTCGGGCTGGGGCTGCGGCTGGGACTGGAACTGGAACTGGCGTCCAGGCGCAGACGGCACGGGGGGCTCCGAATTAAGCCGGCCGTCGCTGATGGGCGGCAAGGACTGTTCTTCCTCGGCGCGGGTGTCGGTGCGAGGCGACGGCGCAGTCGCATCGGTAAAGCTATCCCGATACTCCTGGCTCAGCCCCTTCTCGGCAGCCCTCGCCTCCGCAATCAGCTTGGCTGCAACCTTCGCGGAGGCCGCCTTCATCACCTTGACCGGGATCCACAAAGGGCACGGGCCTGTGTCGTCGAGGACCTCGGCGACCTTCGGGCTGTCAGGGCTGAAGCGCACCTCCCACCGTTTCAGGTGGCCCGCGCGCTTGATCGCGCTGGTAAGCTCCGCTGACCAGTAGACCTTGCTGCCCCTGTGGATGGCGCCGTGCCGAGCCCTGCGCGTGAAGCTGTACGCAAGAAGGCGCTCAAGGCGAACGTTCTCCGGCAACGCGCGCATCTCCTGCTGGGCCGCCAGCAACCGCCAGCGCGCGTCCGGGGAGCATTTCAGCGTCGAGTGGGACCTCTGGTGGTAGTCGTCGACAATCCACTTCGTGAGCCATGCCTCGAACCAGGCGAGTGACCGCCCGCGCTTCGGCTTGAAATCAGAAGGATATTCGGCGGTCGAAGAAAATGCCCCAGGAAGGGCGAGCAGCGCTTCTTTCACAGTCTGGAAGAAGCGCTCGATCGTGCCTCGGGGGTGCGGGCATCCGCCCGGCAGGCTGATCAGCAGCGTCCCCAGCAACTCGAGTGCGGCTCTGAAAGACGCACACCGCAACTCGGAACCGCGGTCCGAGAAGACCATTTCGAACGGCCCGTGGCAGGGCCACTCATGCCGAACGCCGAAATGGGCTACATCCTTTGCGACCAGTGAATGACGAAGCGCCCGCTGCACGCTCGCATAGGAAGGCGAATCGAAGGTCAGGTGGAATCCCAGGACGCAGCGGCTCGCCCGGTCGATGAAGAGCGTCAGCCACGGACGCCTCAAGTTGCCGCGTTCGTCCTCGAGCCAGATGTTGAGCAACGTGTGATCGACCTCCACCTGCTCAAGCAGCTTTTCCGGCAGCTCCCGCCTGTTGAAGAAGCCAAAACGGTAATAGGCTTCCTTCTTGCCCCACGCCGCCTCGTAGTGCTGGAAGGCCGTGAAGTTCGCCTCCAGGAAGCGATAGAATGTCTGACGGCAAACAGGCTCCGCGCCGATCCGCTTGCACGTCGTGAGGAACGCCTCGTACGCAGCCTTTTTGTTGGCCGCGGGAATCTTCAGATAAATTTCCCTGCCGGCCGAAAACATTGCGCCGTAGACGCAAAGCGCACCCCCGCCCTCAGTCTCCAGATGCCTCTTATTCTCTTTGCGCGGCACGCGGTTGCCGCGGTCGTGGACCCGGTCGATAAGAACGCTGATGTCCCGGCCGGAAGCGACGTACCTCGTGAACCAGTTGAAGAGCGTGCTCTCGCCCGGGGGGGCAAGAACGATCGGCTCAGGGGCAAGAGCGACAGGGGCAGGCTTGGCCCGCGGCGTCGCAGAGGCCGCTTCGGCCTTTCCACGAAGATGGATGAGGCGCTCGCGCCATTCGCCCTCATGCCTTTGAAAAACCGACCGAGCCGCGCGGCGGCAGGCCTTGGTGAGCGGAACTTCCCGCTCGACCAGATGGATTACCCTCAGGCAGTACCGCTCGCGCATCTGCGCCGTCAGCCGCAGCTCCTCAGGCCAGCCGTCCGAGCCGACGGCAATCATCCGCAGCCACTCGTGCGGCAGCTTGCGCCAGTTCACTCGCCGCACCTCAAGAGCTCTCTTCTCACGCAGCTCGATCAACTCTGCGCGGCTCATCAGTCGCTCGAGGCCAGTCCGAAGGCAGCGGACCACAAGGTCTTTTTTACGCCGCTCGGTGACAGCCAGGAAAACTGGATCAGATAGGCAACTCTTATCGATCAAGAGATCACCAGTACCGATCGAAACCTTCAACTTCGCATTCATTCTCACAACCACTTCACAACAAACTTCACAGCCGGACGAGCTGAAGTCGCATCAGTTCGGCGTGTTGTATTATCGCTTCGTCGAAAATGTGTTGCAAGAACAAATTACGTACGTACACGTTCAAATCTAAGTACCCCTCAGGGGTTTGAACGTGCGGGAGCCGGAAAAATTTTTCTTTCCCCGGCGACAGCTTTTAGAGCGAATTTTTTGCAGCCCCTTGCGACTCGACCGGCGGGGTGATTCGCGGGCTGATGTCCCGGCCTCAGGCGACTGGACAAGTCCTTGCACGTTGCTCGGCAACTGCTTGGTGAGGCCTCCGAAGCGCAGGCGTGAACCCCCGAACGTCATCAAGCCTCGCAGCAGCCGTGCCAAGTGCGCACGTGGGCGCTGTTGTCTAGAAAGCCAGCGGCCGGCGACGGGGTTGGAGCGGGTCTGGACGTGCTCCGAGGCTACGGCGTCGATATCCACTCAGCGATTTGCTGCCAACTCAACGATATGGGCCGGTAATCAATCATATGCGCGACTGAAGAGATGCTATCGGTACCGGGGCCGCGCCTCGCTCCGCGGATTCCGGTTCATCGCGAACTCTCTGGCGGTACAATTAGGGTTGGGTGACCCGATAGGTGGGAGCTGACTCAGTGAGACTTCTCCGATCCGACGGGTGGGTCGGTAGCCAAGCTTTCGACCTGGCAGGTGAACTCGCGCAGGTGGGGCACGGGATCGTCGATCGGGTCGCAGGCGAGAGTCACAACGAAGGTATATTCCCCGTCGTGCTCCTCCACCAGCCTTTTGAGGAATGCCCCGACGCGCTCTGGCGAGTAGGGCCCGAACCTCACCTCAAACCCGCCGGCGGTTGCGCTGATGAAGGCCTCGCGCACCGGCAACCCACCGAGTCCGTCTCTATCCCGCATCAGTCGTATCTCCTAAAGTGCCCACAAAATCTGTGGCTGAGCAAGGCCGTTAAAGCCGGGATCGTTACGGCGCTAATCGGCGCGATTGGATCTATTGCATCTGCATATGCGGGCCGGCCTAAATGCCTATTAATGAGAGGTAAAGCAGGAAAAATTGGCGACAAGCGAATGAATCGTTTTTGACATGGCTACGGCCTTCAAGGAACTTTGGCTCCAGGGGCAGTATTACGTGGTAGAGCGGTGCGGCATTGCTGCGCCAATGGTCTCCCGCTGACTTATTCCCCCGACGTAGTGGCTTGAGGGGAGACAGTCCGTGGGAAATCCATCTACAACTCAGGCGCCGGTGGGTGCGTGGTCCTCCGGCAAGGCGGCCGCGAGGCCGCAGTCCCCAACCGCCACCCGCACGCTGTCGCTTTCAGGATTCGCCCCAGGCAGCGGAGGGCCTTCCTGCGCCACCGCCCCCGCAGGATGTGGCTACGCATTGATTGCTCACGCACGAACATCAGTCTGAAATTAGGCGAAAAAGTCCTTTCGTTACGCTCAAGTTGCAGATACCTCTGAGAGGTGCGCGAGTGGGGCTCGCGGGCAGGAGGCTCTACGTGGGACTTTCAGGCTCTTTGGTGCCAGAGTGCCGGCGGCTGTACCAGCTCAGCCATGAACTGACGCGTATCGCTTTTTCGCTTGAGGAGACTGAGCAGCCTGGCGCCGCCTTAGCGTCAGTTACGGCTGAGTATGTGAGCGCCCTGATCAAGGCCCGCCGGGCACGGCTGAATTTTTTTAGCGCAGATCATTTTTTCGAACCCGCGTGGGATATGATGTTGGACCTGTTCCTCGCACGCAAGGAGCAGAGGCTGGTATGCGTTTCCAGCGTATGTGCGGCCGCGAACGTTCCGACCAGCACCGCTCTGCGATGGATAAGGAAGCTCGAATCGGACGGTACCGTGCTGCGCGAGCCGGATCCAAACGATCGAAGGCGAGTGTTCATCTGCCTCTCGGATCCAGGGGCAGCCCGGGTCGAGGCGGCCCTTTTGGAGGGGAGGGTTGTGATGGCCCGCTGGAGCTGATCGGGTGCCACCTGAGCCGAACGGTTATAGGGCTTGCTCCGGATTTTCCATCCCGCCGAGTGCATAGGCCGTTTGCAGATAAGTGCTGAGCTCGGCTAGAGCCTCGGCCGAGTGCGGGTCGCCCGCGAAACCTGCCCAGCCCCCAATGAGCGTCTCGCCAAGGAACAGATAGGCCGACGGAAACTCCCGTGGGCCCAGCCAGCTCATGATTGTGTGCGAGTGGGCATCCGCGGCGTCATAGACGAAGAGGGAGATGTCGAGGGCACCGAGGTCGGCGTTCTCGAGCAGGGCTCGCAGAGCTGCGCAACCGCGGCAGCCAGACAGAGTAGCGACGACTAGGCTCCTGGCACCGGGCTTGAAGGCGGGGCGGTCCGCGGTCTGCCTGCGCGCACCCCGGAACTCGTCCGCCGGTGCCCGCGCGTCGCGATGCTGCCGGCCGGTCAGGGCTGAGTTCCTCTCGCCGGCGGCAGTGACACGTGCGGTCGGGCGACGGCGCACTCGGAGGAATATGCGACTGAGTAATCTTTCACGAAACAATCACGCAGGCCTCTCAAGGTCGCGAGGTTCAGCTCGGTCACCAATTTTGCGGTCCCAGCCTGTCCCGCCGCCGTCTTTTCCAGTCCTGTGATGGCGTCGATGAGGCTGCGGCGATCCTGTCTCAGAAAGGCTATCGTGCCTTGGACGTAGACGTCCCAGGAGGCAAAGCGCTTGGACTGCTGGGCGGATGCGCGCTGCGATAGGCCCAGTGCGGAGAGTGCGGCGGTGCGGTCGCCGGTGCTGGCGAGCATTTGCGCCAAGTGGAAGTAGAGGATCGCGCGCTCAGGCGGTGTAAGCGCCGCGCCCCCAGCAGCGACGTAGCGGCGGATTACGGCGGCCGCGCCCCGATAGCAGCCCCAATCAGCTAGGATGCGCCATCCTCCGGAACTCTGATCAAATTCGGCGAAGTTGAGGGAAAGCACCGTTGGGGGAATCGTGCTGCGGGGGCACTTCCTAGACGGCCGCGCAGTTTCCCGAGCCTGGTGTCGCGGAGCGACTGCGGCATGCGCCGTGAAGGTGGCGATCAGGGCAAGCCCGAAGGCTCCAGCGCCGAGGCTAGGCCGTGAGACGGCGGGAAAAATCCTCATGACAAACCTCCTCGAGCTGTCCGTTCGAGAGAAAGAAGACGCGATCCGCGCTGGCAACAGTCTCGTACCGGTGTGCTATGATCAGGCGCGTGATCTTGAGCGATCTGATGCTTTCATTGACCATTCGCTCGGTCAAAGCATCGAGGTGCGCAGTTCCTTCATCCATGATCAATAGTCTGGGTGATCTGTACAGCGCCCGGGCCAGCAACACTCGTTGTTTCTGTCCTCCGGACAAAGTTGAGCCCATGTCTCCCACGAGCGTGTTGAATTTCAGCGGCATCGCCTCGATTTCACTCAGTACCGCGGCTGCGCGCGCGGCCTCGCGCAGGCGGTCCTCGTCCATCGCTTCATCGAAGAAGGTGATGTTCTGCGCGAGGCTTCCGCCGTAGAGCACGTCGTCCTGGAGCACCGAGGCGAGGAAAGGCCGGATCTGCGCAAATGCGGCGCGATCCATGATGTTGCCGTCGATCGACAATCCACCCGTGGTCGGCTCCAGCAGGCCGAGCACGATTTTGACCAGCGTCGACTTGCCCCCTCCCGAAGGACCTGTGATGGCCACGGTCTCGCCAGCGCCGACCCGCAGGTTGACCCCATCGAGCACGGGCTTTTGAAAGCGGTCGTAGGAGAACCCAACATTCTGCAGCTGTATCTCACCGCGTACGTCGCGCAGAGATGAAGTGACAGGATAGGTTTTGCTTTCCGTCAGGGCCACGTCCGAGAGCCTGCCGAGATGCACGTCCAGCATCCGGTAGTCGACGATGGCCATCGTGAACCGCTCGAGTGCCTCGACGAACTGAGTTTTGTAAGCCTGGAGCGCGAAGAGAAGACCCAGAGTCAGCACCCCCTTCTGTACGAGCACGACGCCGGCGAAGATGAATATCACTCGCTCCGCATTGGTCGTGAAGGCGATCAGATCGTCGAGAACGACCTTCAACGAAAGGAAGCGGATGAGGGCATTGTTTGCCGCCGCCTTCTGGCCCCTCCAGATCCGAGCCCGATTGGTTTCCTCGCCAAACGCCTTAAGCGTCGCTATGCCTCTAGCCGTCTCCATGAAGGTCGAGCTCTCGAGAGCGCTCAGCTGAATTGAATCCAGACTCCGAGCCTTCATTGCCGGCAGTGCAGCCAGCCGGACGAGGATTGTGATGAGGACGGCGCCAACGGGTATAAGCACGATGGCGCCCCCGTAGAGATAGGTCACCACGAGCGTCAGGCATGCCATGATTCCGTCGAGAAGGGTGGCGATGAACGTTTTTGTAAGAAGGTCAGAGATGGGTTGTGTCGACTGGAACTTGGACACCACGTCTCCGACGGAACGCCGTTCGAACCAGCTAAGCTCAAGATGCACGAGGTGGCGGAAGAGCTTCGTGACAAGCTCAAAGCTGAACGATGTGCCTACCCACAACAGGAATAGGTCCCGAAACCAGCTCATGAAGAAGTGGAATAGCGCCAGTCCAAGAAAGCCCGCCATCGCAGCCAGCAACATCCTGTTGTCGGCGGCCGGAATGCCATCGACCGCGAACTTGATGAAGAGTGGCAGCGTCAGAAGGAGAAGTTGGATGACCAGAGACATCACGGCGACTTGGGCAAGGGTGCGCTTCAGTCCATGGGCCGAGAACCAGAAATTACGCAGGCTGAGTTGCGGTTGGGCCGCCGGTCGGGCAAATCCGTCGAGGGCCGACATCTGGATGACGTATCCAGAGAACCGCTTCTCCAGACCTGCTCGGGAAATCCGATAGGCGCCGAGGGCGGGATCGTGAACATGGGCGCCGCCCTTGCGATCGGTGCGCTCGACGACGACGAAGTGCTTGTTGTCGAGGTGGATGATGGCCGGCAGCTCGAGTTTCCCGACATCAGCTGCATCGATACAACCGGCGGCGGCATCGAAGCCCATCTCTGCCGCGACCGCGACCAAGACCCGAATAGTGGCGCCGCGCCCGGAGATTGGATGCGCCATGCGAAGCGAAGGAAGAGTCCATTCGTGGCCATGGAAATTGGCGACCATCGCGAGGCATGCCAAGCCGCATTCTGCCGTCTCCGCCTGACGTATGGTTCGAACTCGCCGACGCGACAGCAGGGTAAATGGGTCGATCGTCGTCATGAGCCCTCACTTTCGGGCAACAGAAAGCGCAGAAAGCTGGTCCTCTTCACAATGATTGAAGCCCGAAGCCGCATACCGCTGCGGATCACGGCGGAGCGTTCGAGGCTCCCTCGCGAGAGCCGGAGCCGTACGAGGAAGACGGGTGTCTTGCCCTCATACGGCGTGGCGACGTCCTGAGGCTGAATCGCGGAGCCGGAAATCCAGACGATTTCGCCACGAAGATAGCCAAATTCGCTTGCCGGAAACGCGACGGCCTCGACCTTGAGGACCTGCCCCACCCGAAGAGTGGCGGCGTTCTCATTCGGCACGACGAGTTGGGCTTCCAGCGGCTCGTCCTTCGGAAACACGAAGAGGACCGGATGGCGGCCGTCGACGAACTCGCCCGGGCGATATTGGATAGCCGTGACGACTCCCTTCGCAGGGGAGCGCATCGCGAGCGTTTGGCTGGTCGTGTCTTTAAGATGGTCCTGAGCGAGAGCGCGCAACCGGCTCTGCGTTTCTCCCACCGTCAGCTCCGCCCGGTTCCTTGTCTCTCGCTCCTGTGCGGCGACTTCTCCCAGATTCCCGTCCAGTGCCGCCAGTTCCCCGCGAAGCCTGGCAACCTCTTGCATTTGAGAGACGGATTCCTGATGCCGCAAATCATACTCGTGGCGCGAGACGAATCCGCGGGCAAGGAAGGGCTCGAATGTCGCTTCCCGCTCGCGCGCCTTTTTTGCCAAGCCCTCTTGCGCGATGATGCGTAGACCCAGCTCGCGCCGCTGCACCAGCAAGGCTTGGCGGCTGGAGCTGGCCTTTTCGGCGGCAAGGGCAATCTGCCCCCTCTGCCGCGCGATCTGCTCGCTCATCGAAGCTTCTTCAGCATGGTACGCGGCCTCGACCATTTCGTTCCCGTAAAGTCCGTTTTCGCGCGACGTCGGGATGTCCAGTTCTACAAGCGGAGCACCGGCGCTGACCACGCTACCTTCTCGAACGAACAGTTTCTTCATCATACCCGCGCGTGACGGGACCACGGCGATCGTCGCGCCGCCAGTCGTGACGGCTCCCGCCACGGTTCGGGTTTGGGATACGTCGACGACGGCAGCGGCGGTCAGGAGAACCCCAACACACGCCGCAGAGACGATGGACACGACCCGCACGGATATTGGCGGCGCAATACGGAGCTCCTCGAGCGGCCGCTCGCCGCGCCCGCCTGCCGTGGACCCCGGCGGCGGCGGGTAGGCGCGCGAGTCGCCCATCACCAGCCCTCCACGCTTTCGCCGCGGGCCGAGCGAGGGCAGCGCACCTGCTCGAAACGAGCTTTCACAGTCATGAGACAGCCGCAACGCGCGCAGGTGATCAGCGCGCCGGTCGAGTCCGGGCAGGCGCGGCAAGCGGCGAGACGGGCTTCCAAGACGGCGGGAGCGGCAAGGCGGAATCCGGATGCCGCAACCTCCACTGCGCTGGCCGCAAAGGAAGGGACGGAAGCGCCGCGCCGGGACGGCCCACCCTCAAAGTGGCTGTCGTCAGGCCAGGACATAGGTCTGTTGGTTCTGGTAGTAGAGCTCCTCCGGATCAAGCACCTGTGCGAATTGCTCAAAAGATGTGCTGGCGCGGTAATCCCTGTAGTCTGGAAATTCCTCTGGAACGGTCGGTAAACCGGCGGCGCTGCTCAGGAAGGAGCAAAATTCTTGGAAAGTATCCAACTCGTCGTTAGCCTCGTCGAGCCAGAGGAACTGTCCCATCTGATTAACTTCCAAGAAGACGTGCGACCCTGATGGTGTCTCGATCAGGTCTATACATCCAAAGCATAGGCCGCAGGCCTTCATGAATTGCAGGATGCCCTTCTCCACGTGCTCCGGCAGCCGGACCTTCTCGATGGCGAATCTGGACTCCCCGGCCCGCCAGTCGATGGCGGTATCGGAGGCGCTCTGCGAATCGAGGCGCGCGGCGATCAGTCGACCGCCGAGGACCACGACGCGAAGTTCCGATTTCTTCGGGATGAGTGGCTGGAAAATGCCCGGCGCAAAGCTGACGCTGGGCAGGTGTTGGTCCAGTGTCTCCCGCGTCAGCTTGGTTGTGAAGGTGACGGCGAGCTTGCGTCCGGCCTCGTCGCCAAAGTTCCAGGAAGGCACAAGGAAAGCCTTGTAGATGATGGCGCCGTAGCGATCGCAGAGTGCGCGCACTTTCTCCGGATCGTTGGTAACTATGGTATCAGGAATGGCGAGCCCGGCTCTCCGCGCCTGCATGAGTTGAGGAAGCTTGCCTTCGTAAAGCCGGGCAGCTGCAGGCTCGTTGATCCATTTTGCGTCGGGAGCCACGATGTGGGGGACCGACTGGATAAAGCGACGGCATTCTTCGCGGACGAACGGTGCGTAATCGGGATCTAACTCGGCGTGGAGGCTGGGTTTCCCGAGGCGACGGTTCCATACTGCAGACGGATCGCGGAGGCGCCCATCGACAAGGGCGCCAGATCGAGCATCGTCCAGGATCTCGAGTTGGAGTTCGCGGTTCGAAGACAGGGAAGCGGTGACGCGCTGCCGTGCCGGAAAGTCGGATACGGTCCACCGGCGGACCGGAATGCCGCGCTCGTTTAGAGCCCAGTGGACCGCCTCTGCATGGACGTCGCCATATTGGGAGAGAATAAGTACGCTCATCGTCAAACCTGGCCTTGGCCCCCCCCGGACAGCGCCGGAGGGAGCTCGGTAAGAGGTCAGTCGGTCTGGGACCCGTCGCCGCAATCTTCGGTGATCGACCGGATGCAATGGGTGAGGGTCCAGGAGGTGTCACCACCCGCAACCTGATCCATCTCCTGCGCGGTCAGCTCCCGAGCGATCGCACGTCCGAAGGGAACGCCCTTCTTTTCATTGGCCATGATGGCTCTCCTTTGTGCCGGTTCATTCCGGCAGCGCGATACTTGCTAAGCGCTGGAGCCGCGCACAGCCTATCTGTCGAGAATGAACCTTTTTGTTGCCGCGGCCGAGGTGCATTGTCGGGAGGTCAGTTGTGTTTTGAACCTTTTGGAACTTGAGCCTCGCTCGCCGAGGAGGTGGGGCGCTCCACCTTTTCGCTGGCACTCCGCAGGTCTGCTTAGCGACACGGATTGCGCCGTCCCCTGGCTCGGCAGACAATGCGCAAGATACGGAGCCGGGTGTCGTCACCAGCGTACTAAATTCTTGATTGGGCGTGATTTCTGCGGCTTTCGGATGGCTGGCCGCGGTTTTCAGTACCGGCACTCCCTGCATCCTGGCGACTCCGCCAAGCACGAGTTCCGACGACTAAATGGGTGACAGTGTAGGTATGTCGATTGCTACCGCTTCCGGCGCGCGGTCGCCGGCTTCGGTGAGGACGATGCTCCCCGGCAGGGCGATCCGATTGTCCTTTCGGTAGACAAAGGCGAGCCGCAGGGCGCCGGGCGGTAGTGGGGCGGTCGGAAGCAACGCCAGTGCCGTGCCGTCCGCCTTCCGCAGGAATTTCACCCCAATCGGCGCGTAGAGCGCATCGCGGAAGAAACAACGGCGGTGCTCGACGCGTCCGTCGCGGTCCACGAGTTGGAGGTCGGCCTGATCGCCGGCGAGCTTGAGGTCGCCCGGATCGTTGGTCGGGGCCCGGTACCGCTCGAGGCGCCGGGCATTGTCTCCAGGACCGCCGGCCGCGTTGCCGGAGTGGATCCTGACTAACGTCGCGTCTCTCATTTCTCCTTCCGTGCCGAATTCGAAGATAGTCTCCCACGGCGCCGAATCTGCGACAGCGGGGTCGCGCTTCTGTAGCCGCCAGCCCGTAAGATTGGTGGTCTCCCGCACCAGCAAGGTGACCTGCTCGTCTGCGGGCGTAGTGGCGCCAAGGATCGCTCCGATCAGCTTGACCTTCGCCGGCGCGATCGAGGCCGGCGCGTCGTTGGCGACCTGGAGCAGGGTGAGCGAGAGCCGCGAGAAGTCGAAGGGCTCAGGGCTGCGGACGAATAAGCCGAGGACTTCCCCTTCCGCGGCCTCGACCCGATAGGTCTCGGTCCGCGGGGCTTCCTGGCGGGCCCGCGGCCCGAGGAGGTTTTCAGCGAGGGCTTCGAAGGCCCGCGCCTCATCGTCGCCGACCGGCGTCCCCAGGGCCGGCACGGCCGTGCCCGCCACCGCGCTAAAGTCTGGAGCGGACAGTGTGCAGGGCCCCGGCCAAGCGTCGTCGTCGTGGCTGTGCACATGGTGGAGGAAGTTGACGAAGCGTGATGTCGTGAAGCTGAAGCCGTAAGCCGACTTCGCCGCCTTGGAGAGGTCGTGAACCCGAACGTCCGAGAAAAAGGCGGTGGAAGTCCCAGAACAATGGAGGGCGACGGTGCCCGAGGTCGGCGCCGCCGGGTCCTCGACGTCGAAGACGGACTCACCTTCGACCCAGATCCTGATCGTGCCGCCGATCGCCTCGATCACGGCCTGATAGGACCGGTTCTGGGCGAAGAGCATCGGGTCCTGAGCTAGCAAGGTCACGACCCCTCCCGCCACCCGATACAGCCGGCGCCCTGCCGCCCCATCCATCGCGAACAGGTGGAAATCGCCTGGGCCGGCCCAGCGGAAGGCGAGCCCGACGGAGCCGCCGGTCTGGGACTGGAGCCAGGCCGATAGTCGGTAGTCGGTCCAGGAAGCCGGTCCCTCCGCCGGGGCTCTCGGGTCCGGCCCCAGCACCGCCGCGGTACCCAAGCTCGCCGCGCCGCCGCCGGCGGTGCCGATGCCGCCGGTCTGGGCCAGGTTCGATGCTGCCGGATTGGTGCTGTGGGCGATCGACCAGGCGGAGGGCCCGCCGGTCGAGGCGAAATCATGGATGTTCCAGCGACCTGTTCCCGATTCGATCCGGGCGAAATCCTCGTGCAGAAGCAGGGGGGTGAGACGGGCTTGGTAGAGGGTGTCGGGTGCCAGCACCTCCGCGGGGGCGGCCAGGGTAAGATCCTTGGGAATTTGGGTGCGGTCCACATCCGGAACGCAGCTGCTTCCGTCGATCAGCGCAAGCCAGCGAGTTTCCGTCTCGGTCAGGCCGAGCGCCTCGGCTACTCCCCAGGGGTTCTCCGCGACCGCGACCGAGCCGTTGCGCTCGCGGACCGGCTTGTTGTTGCGATCGTAGAGAATGAGGGCAAGGTCTCGGCCTGCCAGGCGGTACATCAGGTCGACATAATCCTCGTTGAAATCGACGCCGACGTCATAGGCGCGATAGACCGGCCGCGGCAGGATGGGCGGCTGGCCGCGCGGCGGCACGGTGGGGGGGGCGGTCTGGGCGACGTAGAGGCCGAGATCGTCGAGCGCTCTGTCGGCGCTGGCGTTGGGCGGGTCGAGCGGCGTGCTCAGCGTGACGAGGCTGGGCGGGCCTTCGGTCCGGAAGAAGGCGGCCTGGACAGCGTCATGGTCGCCGTTGACGGTCCCGCCATGCTTGAAGTCGGTGACCGTCATGCGCGTGGCGATGCGCAGCCGGTAGATCGTGTAGGGTTCGAGAACCTTGCCCTCGTCGGACCACAGCCCGATCGCCGTCTGGTTGTGGCTGGTTGCTTCGATCTGGGCGGTTCCTGGTCCGAACGAGCCGCACAGTTCGGCAAGGCAGAAGAGGCCGGGGCCGATATGCACTGCGCGGACCGAGCCGGAATCGAAGCGGATGATCAGCACATGCATTCCCTCGGCCGGCGTCAGGCTCTCCTCCGAGCTCGGCGGCACCCGCGATCCACCCCGACCCGTCGCCGTCACCTCCGGAGGGGCCATATTTGCATAATAGAGGATACGGATCCGGAGCTGTCCGACGCCCTTTGCGAAGCTGATGTCGATGCTGTCGCGTAAGTTCGAGCAGAGCGTGCGTTCACCCCAGTCAGACACCTGGCGAACGATCATATGCCGCGGCGGCAGCGCCGGCCCCGGCTGCGGGCAGCTGAAGGTCACACCGGGATGGTCCGGATGCGTGAAGGGGGAATCGCGCGCGCCCAGCGGCACGTTCCGGAAGTCGAGGCACATCTCGCTCGGCGTCGGAACGCAGGGGTAGCCGTTCAGGCCCCCGAACTCGCCCGCGAACCAGTCCGCATAATCGAGGCCGGTGTTGCGGAAGCTGTCGAAACCGCATTTCGACCACAAGGTCAGCCGGTTCTGGGCGACTCCCGGGCCGCCCGGAGCCGCCGCCGGCCCCCAGGTCCCGAACAAGGGGGGAAGGCCCGACACGCCCTCGCCCTTGCCGGCCACCGTTTGCCAGCCCGACGGAGTCCGTTTGTCGAGCAGGACCGACGTTAGGGCGTAGCGGATACGGGCCGATCCCTGTTTCTTCTCCGGGTCGCCGATCCACTCCCACTCAGGATCGGGCAGCTGCACCACCGCTCCGACTTTCGCTTCGTCGTGGACGTCGCGGGTGAAATGGAGGGACGGGCGGCAATCCAGCGGCACCACCGGGATCGGGCCGGTCGGAAGCGCGTTCATGTCCCCTACAGGCGAGTCCAGAAGGAACCCCTGACCGTCGTCATAGACCGGCTGCAGAAGCTCCTCCGGCGCGGACCGCAGCGGCCAGGTGGTGCTGACCTTCAGATGTTCGATAGACACGCCCTTCAGCGCGACCGGGATCGGCGGGGGGTCCGGAGTGGGTCCGTATTCGATCCGGCAATGGGCGGTCAGCCGGCGCTTCTTCTTGGGTAACGGCGCCGGCAGGTTGAGGGTGACGTCGAGCTCGGCGAGCAGATGCTTGGGATGGAATATCTCCGCCTCGACCCGGGCGTCGACGGTAAGGTTGAAGCCGAAGCCGAAGGCGTTGAGCTCGACCCCGCCGTGAAGAGCCATGTCGCCGTAGAATTGCATCGGCTTGAAGCTGACGACGACGTTGCTTTCCATCCACGCCGACAAAGCGACGCCGAGCGGGCCGAACTTCCATTTTTTGTCGTAGCCAACCCAGCAGCCCATCGCGACCTGGCGGGCGTTGAGCATGAGATAGGCGTTGGCGTCGAACATCGAGAACAATCGCGCTTGGATGCGCTGCTCGGTCGGAGTCTTGAGCCCGAGGTTGATCCGCCATGCCTTGGGGTTGGCGAATTCGTAATAGGCCTCGGTCCCGGCCGACAATTTGATCAGCTTGCCGGTCGCGTCATATTTGTAACTGATATCGAGCCCGACCAGCAGGCTGCCGGCCTTGCCGTCATAGATGGCGAGCGACCGGAACAGCGGATCGTCGCCGAGCTTGGAACGGTCCTTGAGCAGGTTGGCGGCGCCGTCGATCATGAAGATCGGGCCGGGGAAGATTCCGACGAACAGGGCGCGGGCGCTGAACGTATGACCGTTGTCGGAGAGGGTGCCGAAGGTGAATCCGGCGCCGAACGCCTTGCCGACCGGCACCGGGTCCCACTTGTCGGCGAACGGCAGGACTCCGATGCTGCCATGGTCCTTGTACCAGCAGTGCGCCGGGCTGAGCGCATACCAGGGTTCGGTTGGCTTCTTGTTGGGCGCCATGCGCAGCGCGAACAGGCCCTCCATCCCGAACACGGCGAGGCCGGTGCTGAGCAGCGGCAGGCCGGTCGGCAGGTCCACGCCGATATAGAGCGCCATGTAGCGGTAGGTCTGGGTGTTGCCGACGACGAACTCGCCGTCGAGCTTGAACTTCAGCGACTTGAGCTCGAGCTTGATCGAGCCGTCGAAGCGGCTCTCGCCGGGGTTCGGCTCGCGATAGGCGACAGCGCCCTTGAAGTAGAGCACGTCCTTGATCTCGAGCTCGACGCCGACGCCCTGCAGCGACACCTTCGGGTCGCTCCAGTCCTCCTTGCAGCTGATCCTGAGGCCGTCGACCGAAACTCCTGCGGGGAGGCCGTCGACCAGCTTGATGCCTCCGGAAAAGCCGATCCATTTGCGCCCGTCCGGCTCGCGCCCCATGCCGAACTTGGTGATCGAGATCTTGAAACTGTGGAAATCGAGCGCGTATTGCGACGGCAGCTCGAGCCAGCCGCCGGGCAAGTTGACGTTGCCCTTGGAGTCGATGGTGAGATTGTCGACCCGGATGGGGGGGACCTTGAGCGCCTGAAGTCTGGGAATGATCATTCCGCTGAGGCCGACGGTGAGGACGCCATCGTCGACGGTGAACTTGAGCGCGTCGAGCTCGAGGTCGAGGACGTTCTGGATGCTCAGCGTGGCGAGGCCGCCATTGGCCGCGCCGAGTCCGACGGTGAGGGCGCCGTCGGCGGTGTAGCCGATCTCGACGTCGACCGGCTTGTCGAAGAAGGGGAGCTTGATCCGCGCCTTGATCCCGCCGCCGACCGGAGCGTTCTGGCGGAAATCAATCGCCAGCTCGATCAGCTCGCAGTCCATCCCGAACAATTTCGACTGGTTGTTCGGCGCCCATGTCGCCGCGACCCGGCCGCTGAAGCCGGAGGAGCCGATCAGGACATCCGTGAGCGTCACCGTGTCCGGCGCGGCGCCCCCGGCAAGGCTTGCGGTGAGGTGCAGGCTCGCCTGGGCTATCGACACGCCTTTGAAGCCCGGCTGGGCGCCCGGCGGCGGCGGGTCGGCGGCGTTTAGATGGAGGCCGGCGTTGGTCGCATCGACGATCAGGCCGGTCGTGCCGATCTCAAACGAACTGAGGCTCAGGCCCATCCCCGCCGTGGAAACGGAAATGTCTCCCTCGCCGGTGATACTGGCGGCGACTCCGTTCAGCCCGATTTCGACAGGCCTGGCGGCGCCGCCCGTGTCCAGATCGGGGTTCCATTTACCGCTCTGTAGCTTCACCCGCCTCAAGATGGGCGAGCGAAGGCGCAACGTCGCATTGAGGTTGGGGAGAATGAGCTTGAACGCCGGTAGGGCCTGCAGCTCGAAGTCAACTTCCGTGAACGAGCCGGCGCTCAGAAGCGCGATGCTGGCGGCGTCGAGGCCAGGCAGCTTCAGCTCGATCTCCTCGAGCCAAGCCAGCTTGCCGATGAAGCGCAACGACGTCTCGTCGGAGAAGGACTCGAGGCCGGTGACGCCGATCTCGTCGAGCAGGCCGCCCGGCTCTCCGAACGCACTCGGCCAAGAAGGAAGCGTTTTGCTGAGGGGAGCGAAAGCGAAGCCCATTTCAGCGCTCCTGCCGACGTTGCGTCATGCGATCACCAGTGCGCCCGGAAACACTTTTCGTCCCCATGCTGTATCGAGAAAAAGGTCGTAGGTTCCCACCTGGAGCGGAAGCAGCCGGACGGTGATGAGATTCCAGCCATCGACCGACACCCGGCCAAGAGGCAGATCCCCCGGGGAGGATATGAGTCCTAGTTTTGCGTCGCTGGGGAAATCGTATCCGGCGATTTCGAGATAGACGGTGATATTAATTAGATCCACGGCCTGAACCAATCCTGTCACCGCGCCTGAACTATAAATCAGATTTCCGTTAGACTTTATTGATGTAATCACCGGCTCAGTTACCAAGATATTGAGCCTGTTCCAGATCGATTTTGTTTCATGACCCAGCGAAGGACGGTTGGACTGCATTTCCTGAACGTAGGGGCTGGTCTCCTCGAGCGTGTTGGGGAGAAGGAACGGGTTCAAGGCATCCCAGATTATGCTCTCGAACTTCGCCCCAAGACCGGCGTTGATCCAAGGATTGACTGAAGCCACCAACCCGTTCCCGTTGCTCCTCTTGATCGTTCGGGGACTGGAGTTGTCGCCTCCGGCGACCATCTCATTGAAGATCATATAGAGAGCGGTGGCGAACGCGCCTTCGACCACGAGGCCCTTGTTGGCGCTCGGAGGGCCAAAGGATTGCGCAACGAAACCGGAAAATTCGCCGGAATATACGACGTCCATGTTCAACTCGGCCGGTAGGGGCTGCCCGTAGGGATCATATCCGTTGAATGGACGGCTCCAGTGGAAGCCGGGCGTGCCCACATCCGCAAATCCGTCAGGCGGCGGAAAAAGCTGAAAGATCGCTTCGGGAGCCGTAAACATCGCGGCGAAGAATTCCGCAAATCCTTCGGTAAAGGCGGTCAGTTCGTTCGTGATCAGCCGGGCGGCATGGTTTTCGAAGCCGTGCGTCTGCCAGGCGTTCTGGTCGAAAACGGATTCGCAGTAATTGCCGAGCAAGGCGTGACCCAGCTCGTGGAATATGGTGACGCGTCTGCTCGGCGCCTTGAGCCGGTCCGGATTATAGACGGTGCCGCCCCTTCTCGTGGGGCCGGTCAGGTCCGCTGCGGTGAAGGAGGTATTGCCTGAGAAATTTACCGCAAATTTCATTCCTTCGCCGTCATTCCACACGATATTGGTGTTCGGGATCAGCCACCGGAGAGATTCCAGCAATTCGGCGAAGCATTGGAGAACGTAGACTTCGCCAAGGAACAGGCCTCGGTCCACGCCCTCGAGCTGCGGCTGAGTCTTCATGTCCAGGGTGTAAATGTGGCCCTGCGGCGGCCGTATGGGTCTGGGCCGGCTCCCTTCGTAAAATGGAAACTGAATTTCGCTGGGGGGAGTATTCCAGCCTTGGATCAGCTCGGGAAGATCGTGTGCCTCCAGCGCGAGGAATGTCGCAAGCATCGAAGCGGGAGCCGTGGGATCGCAAAGCGCCGTCTTGACTACGAGCGCTATGACCGCGTCCCCGGCCATCGAACTCGGATAGACGACCCCGGCAGCTACCCCGTCGATATCGGCATGGGTGGTGAAGCGCTGAAGGCCGCCCTCTACGTTAATGACCAGGTCGACGACGAGGCCTGGAGGGGCCTGAAGAAATTGTGCTGTCCACGGGTCGGTCCAGCCGAGCTTGACGGTGAAGTCTAGGCCGACTCGGAATTCCGCCGGAGCCGCGGCGTTCCCCATTCGACCGCCGCTGAAGGCCGGAAAGTCGCCGGGGACCACATAGTTCGCGCTCCGCCATCCTTTAGTAGACCAGGCCGAGATCGGAAACGGGCCGAACTGGCCGGTCGCGGGATCGTAATGCTGGTTGCTGGATTGCAGGTCGATCTCGAAGTGAAGCGCCGGCATGGGTCCGGTGGCCTGGTCGAGATCAGGCGTGCTGAGGTGCACGACGCCATTGCTGTCAGTCGTTCCCATCAGACCGCCGGTTAAAGCCACCGGCCCCGTCTGGGTGTCGTGGATGACGCTCACCGCCGCATTGGCGATAGGATCATAAGTCGAGGTGAGCGGGTTCCAAACGCTGAAGCGGAGATGGAATTCGGCGGCTCGAGGCAGGGCCAAGGCGGCAAGCGTAAGCGGATGCTCCTGCCAGCTTTCCTTGGGGACGGTCGAGTCGAAGGCAGGAGCCGCAGCGAGGACCGGAAGGGGCGGCGCATAGCTGTTCGGCTCGAGTGCGCTGATCAGCCGCAGCTCGAGTCGGGCACCTTGAGCCGGGTCGGTCGAATTGACGGGGCCGCCGTTCCCCAGGATCGCGCCGCCGCCGACGAAGACCGAGGCACTTCCCGATATGACGCGGTTGAGATGATCCTCCGCCGCATCGGTGCCGCTCGCGGGCGCCGCACCGCCATGGGCCGATTTGTAGGAAGTGAGGAGTTGCTTTGCGGTGAGCGCCTGGACGTGCGGACGAAGCGCGGATTTCACCGTGGCCGGGTTCAGTCCGGTGTAGATCACCGTGCTGAGAGCGGGGAGCCCGGGCGCCAAGCAGCGACGCTGGGCGTCGACGTCCGCTGCCCAAATCGTGATCGCAACGGCGCCGCCGGCGGGCGCGACATTGGTCGAAACGGGCAGCGGCTGTCCCGCCGGCACGAAGGAAACAAAGCCGCCGAACATCGCGTAGACCTGGCTGTGCGCGAGCGGAATTCCTTCGATGATCACGCCGTCATCGACGCCTGACTGTGACAGGATCGGATTTGCCCCGAACGCGGCGTAGTGGGCCGTCCCGGAAGCGGGATCCGGCGGCGGCGGGATAACCGGGAGGTAGGCAGTGACCTTGTAGCCTGACGAGGTCATTGCCCGCCCCCCAAACGGGGGCGGCTCACCCGCAGCGGAAGCGATCTCGCGGATTGCAGGCCGGAACCCGCCTGCGCCCTGACCACATACTCCCAGCTGAATCGAGGATCGGCGCTGGTGTCGACGAACCGGAACGTGCCGCTCTCCTCGACAATTCCCGCCTGGGTCGGCATTCGGTCAAACGGACCCGTTCCGGCCCGCCGGCGCTCCAGCTCGAACCGTTCGACCTCGCGGGTGATGCTCCAGGTCAGCTCAAGCGCCGGCACAAGTCCGGGTTGAAGGATTCCGTCCGCGGGCCATGGGGACGTCGTGCCGTCCTGCGGCTCCATCAACTGCCATCGCTGCCCCTCCCATACGGGAACATCGGGGATTCGACCGTCGACCGCCATCGCTCCGGCCGCCGGGCCCAGTGCCGATTCATTTGCGACCCCGTCCACCGAAGTCAGACAATAGAGGTACGTCCGCCCCCCGATCAACCCGCCGGTATCGGTCCACACCACCCCCGGCTTCGTCATATCCACGTCCGCCTTCGCGATCGTCGCCACCCGCGCCATCAGCCGCGGATCCCGCGCCTGCCTTTCGTCCTCGGCGCGGTAGACGCGGTATTCGGCGAGGTCGGGTTCGCGGTTGTGCGCCCATTCGAGGGTGATGGAGAGCTCGCCGCTGGTCACCTTCGTGATCGCCGGCACCCGCGGCGGCGCGACCTTCGGGAGGTAGACGGCCGGGCTCGACGGGCCGAGCGCGCCGACGATGTGGGCCGCGTTCACATAGGCGGCGCGGAAGAAATAGCGGTTGGCGGCCTTGCCGTCGATCTCTGCCACATACGCGCCCCACGCGAAATTCGACGTGTAGGGCGCATTGGGGTCCGGGCCGGGGCGGTCGGCATTGGCCGGATCGGCCGGATCGAGCGGCTCGAAGGTGGTCTGGACGAAGGCGTCGTCATTGCCGGAGAAGCTCGCCAGCACGCGCAGTGCCCGTTCGGACAGCGCCTCGTAGGCGGCGCGCACGGCGGGATCGTCGTCCCAGCTGAGCGGCGCGACCGAGTCGAGCGGAGCCCCGAGCTCCGCGACCACCGCCGCCTCCTCCGCCGGGTTCCAGCCGAACGGGGCGGCGTCGGCGGTCTGGAAGGCCGCGGCACCCCCGGCATGGCGGCGGTCCCAATCGGCGCGGAACACGGCATCGTCGAGAGCCCGGAAAATGTGAACCTTCTGCCCCGGCGCCGGTTTCGCCCAGTGAACGGTGTAGCGCGACACGCCGTGATAGTCCGCGCGGGTCGCCCAAACCTTGTCGTCGGCGCCGATCACGGGCGGCATGGGCGGCGGCGCGCGCAGCACCCGGAAGATCTTGGCGGCGTTGCCGATCCGGCCCTCGTTGCCGAAGCGCCCGCCCCACGCTCCGGCGGACCATTTCGGAGGGTCGGCGCTGTGGGTGCGGTCGTCGGCCGCCGTGACGGCGACATGGGCGTAGACGATCGGCTCGAGGTCGGTCGGCTCCAGCGCGACTCCGGCAAAGCCCTGGCCCGCGGCATTCTCGGGCAGAAGAACCTCATATTGGCGGCCGCCGGTCGGGACCAGATTGGAGCCGAGCACCGGCGTGAAATGGGTGGCCGCGTCGATCGCGTAGACACGCTGCGGCCAGGCGAGCGGATCGTTGTGGTCCGCCACCGGCTCACCGCCGGAGCTGAGATAGATGCGGAACTCCTTGGTCCGCGGCGCCTGCGCCATCTGCTCCGGGTCCCAGCGCCAGCGCACCCTGACGCCCGCGCGCTTGCGCTTGTCGGCGGCTGAGAGCGCGTTCCACCAGCCCTGCGCCTTCCACGAATCGTATCGGGCCTCGCCGGCCAGATCGGGGTCGAGCGGATCGAGGGTGGAGGCCTCGACCCCGGGGACGACGGGCGGCGGAGCTTTGACCAAAAGGCGGACGGCGAACGGATGGATATGCGCGTCCGAGGGGATGCCCGAATAATACCACGGCCGAGGCACCGGCTCGGGCGCCCATTGCCGCCACTCGGCCGGTGCGCTCATGATGCCGATGCGCCCGAATATGTCCATCCCGCTGACGAGGTAGGAATACCAGCCCTCGGCCAGCCGCCCGTCGATCTTGTGCATCGGCCAAGGCGGCCAGTCGCTCGGCCGCGCCTGCCCTCCAGGAGCCGGCGAGGGGGCGGCGACCATGACCATCCCGCTCGCGGTCAGGTGGGCGTGAGTGGAAAGCGGCGGCGGCGCGGCCGGGGCCGCTGGTCCGAGCTGGGCCCTCCAGATATGATAGCCGACCGCCGCACCCGGGAGCAGGTCCCCTTCCGCCGTCTGCTCGATCCGCCAGCGCAGGCCCGCCGCGCTGACCAGGTCCTGGGCGATGACAGCGGGGTCGGTCGCTCCTCCCGGAAGGGCGAACACGGCGACCTCCTGAGGCGGCGGCAGGGGGGACGCCTTCTGCTCGCGCAAGTTGAAGCAGATCCAGACGTCGACATCGTCGGGGAGTGGCTGGGCGAGCGCCACCAGCGCCTCCGCCGGCTCGCCGTGATAGCGGCCGGAATGATCGGCCAGCAAGAGATAGTCGTAAGGGGGAGAAGGCGGGGGGAGAGGCGCGGGGGCAGTGAAGAATTCCGGCGTCGGCGCAGGCCCGCCGCGAGGAAGGCCCGCCGCAAGCTGCCCGGCCTCGGCCGCGAGCGTCGATACACGCGATCCGGCGCGTCTCGGCTGCTCATCCGCGACGGGCGCGGCGTCCGCGCGGACGAGCCTCGGCTCCTCCCGGGCGGCCGCGATTGGACGCGGGTCCGACGCCGCCGAGGCGGACCCGGGACCGGCGCGGGGCGAATCGTCGATCCAATAAAGTCCGACCATCTGCGCAATGGCCGGGTTGATCGCGCCCATCAGCACCAGGTCGAGCGGCCGCTGGTCGGGCATGACCGGCTGGTCGGGATCGCCCAGAGAGTCGTGGTAGCTTCCCGAACGCTCCGCCATCTCCTGTCCGCCCGCCGACGGCGGATTGGCCGCGAGCGAATCGAGCACTTGGCGCAGCTGCGTTATGCGGGTGCCGCTCCATGGCGCCGGAGCGCCGTAACGGATCCGCGACAGCGCCATGCTCTCGGCCTGGGCATCGGTTGTCGGGTGGCCCTTGCAGGCATAACCCGGCGCCGCCGTCGGCAGGCAGAGCGGATAAGGGAAACCCGGGATTTGGCCCCAGCCTTCACCTGCGTCCTGGTCGACGGGGACGAAGCACAGATCGGTCAGCACGGCCCACCCGCCGCTGATCTCGATCCGGTCCATCCGGTCCGCCGCCAAGGTCACGAACGCGGTTGGCGCGGCGCCGGGGGCAAGATCGGCGAACGCCACCGGAGTATCGCGGTCGAACGCCACCGCCCTCGGGCTTGCGAAAGGGTTGTGCGAGATCGCCGCTTCGACCTGTTCAACGTCGGGGGCACGGCGGGTCCGAGGCTCCGCCTCTCCGTCCTTCAGATCAGGAGGGATCTGCTCGAGAACCGGGGCCGCCCGGGTCCGAGGCCCCGCCTTGCGATCATTCGGATCGGGAACGATCCGGTCGAGGACCGGGGCGGGTGGGACCCGAAGCCCCGAGGCCCGATCCTCCCGATCCGGAACCGTGTCCGAGTCCCTGAGCGGCTTGTCGGCCGGGAATCCAATTCTGAGCTGGAATGAACGCGCCGGCCGGGCCTTGGGCAGGTCGAAGCGCAGAAAGGTGCGGTGGCGAAGGTCGATCCCCGCGACTCCGCCGGGAGCCGACGCGAGGGAGAACTGCGAGTCGCTGGAGATTTCTCCCTCTGCGAGCGATTGCGTGAGGGCGGCGGGAGGCTCCTGGGCCCAGGTTCGCCATTGCTGAGCGATGCAGATCGGCTTGCCGGGCCGGTGCGGCCGCCGGAACAGGTGGTAGCCGTGCCAGGGGAAGCCGAGCTCGGGATCAAAGGCCCAGCGCAAATGCACTCCGTTGGGAAGAACCGGCTGGATCGGATGCGGCGGCTGGTCACCCAGCACGCCGAGCCCGACCATCGCGAGATTCTCACCCTGTAAAGCCATTCAGCGTTCCCACGCACTGGAGATCATTAGAACGGGACGAACACCATGAGACGACCGGGTCGTGAAAAAAGCGATCGCTAGGTCGAGCCGAACCGAAGCCCTACATGAAACCCACAGGACTCCGTGACGACGAAAGCAGGAACAGAATTACAGAAGCCATGACTTCTACTGGTGGACCGTAATCCTCTTCACAGCGATTGCAAGGTACCGTCCGAGGACATCATCCTGTTTTACGTTAGCATGGGCTCGGACAGGAGGGCTGGCCACCGCTTCACTAAGCGGACGTGGCAAGAGCTTCTCCGGTAGGCCATGGGGGTGAGCTCCAGCAACCTGTGCTTTGAAATTCAGTGTGACGATCCGTCGACCCATCGGCATGAAAGCCGGCGTTCAATCGCGCCATTTTGGTTTTATGCCTTTTAGAAATCAGGCGTTGACAATCGAATGCCTCGGTGGGGAATCAGCTGTTTTTTGTCCCCAGCACCTCGGACGACTGCGTCGTCGAGCCACAAATCGTCAGCTTCATGAGTCGCGCCTTGGAAACGCACCCTCCCACCCGGCCGCCAGCATCGCCTCGGTGGTATGAAGATTGCGGCGCAGGGCGCTGGAGAAAGCAGCAGGCCTCTTTCAGTGGCGCTAAAACGGTCAGCGAGAGTGCAGGGACAGAACCAAAAGCTGTCCCCAAAAAACCATTGAACTTGAATGCGCGAAGCGCCTAGCTAGCGGGTGACGTAAGGAGGGGGCTCTTGCGTATTTCCAACAATGCCGCGGATTTGTTTGCCGAGATCTGGCGAGATCTGTCAGAAAATCATGAGGCAACAGAAGGCGCCATAGCGGAGCAAGCCGCCGAGCCACGCGAGCGGACCCTCGGCTTCAGCCGCAGGCTCATTCAGTCGCGACTTGCGTTGGACGATCAGGTCAAAGGCCTCGATGACCTGCAGAAGTTCATACGAGGGGACGGCGATCCATCGGGGATATGGATGCGACGGCTGCTCGTGGCGCAGGGCATCGACGAGTGGTACGAGGGCGTGGGGACGCTCGCCCTCGACGATCAGCTATTCTCTCTTGAGCATCTTCGCGCTCAATATCTCCTCGGCAGCGCCGGCCGCTTCAATCTAGTTCCCGCTCTCGGTCAGGTGATACCCAAGCTTCCAGCTTCGGGGCGTCGGTCCGATCCCGACTTCGCAGCGGGCATGCCTCTGGGAACGGACAAGACTCGCCCTCTCTACGAGACGTTCAAGTGGCTCGTCGTCATTCCTGAGACCGTGCCCGCCACGGACCCGGACGATTGCTTGAACGGCATTGACGAACGCCACGTAAAGCTGACCTATCGGATCGTGCCGACGGTCCCGCGGCGCGCGCGTGGGTTTCCGGCAGGAAATCTGATGGTCGGATTCGCCCCGCTGGCCCTCGACGCCGACGACGTCGACCTCGTGGTGTCCTTGGATGACGGCCGCGGGTGGTACGATGCGTTCCCCCGCGACTTGGGCGCGCAGGCGGGAGAGGCGCTCAGGTCGCTCTCCGAGGCTGGCGCCCACATCGTCATATTCCCGGAAGCCACCATGCATCCCTCGGCGCATGCTCCTCTGCGGGACGCAATCTCCAGACATGGCAAGGCAAGCGAACTGGAGCTTGTCGTCGCCGGCACGACGTCTCGCGAAGCAGAGGGTGGAATGCCGCGGAATGAAGCCGTGATCTATGATGCCCGCGGCGTCGAGATCGGTCGCCAGAGCAAGCTTCATCGCTGGAACCTGAACTCCGATCAGAGGCGCCAGCTCGGAGTGGTCTCCCACCTGTCCGACGACGAACTCCTCTACGAAAGGATTCGGCCGGGCGATGAAGTTGTCGTTTTCGAGCTCGGAGAGCTGGGACGCTTTTGCGTGTTGATCTGCGAGGATCTCAGTCGTTCCGAGCCGGGACGTTTCCTGAGGGCCAACCTAGCACTCGACTGGGTTTTCACGCCGATCCTCGACCGCTCGATTGAGGAACATCGATGGATGCACAGCTTCGGTAAGGCGGCGGCGCGCGACGGGCGATGCCGGGTCGCGGTGTCCAACAGCCTGGCTCTTACACATAGGTCCAACGCGGCGCGGCTGCTTCCGCCTTTATCGGAGTGCGGAGCCGCTCTTTGCGTCGATTGGCGGCACGACCGCGAGGCAGCTGGGGAGCGGGCTGCGGGCGACGAGTCGGATGTTCGCTATTTCCTCTGGAAAGTGAAACTCGCGGATGCGGCGCCTTGGGCGGCGATCAATTGGGACGTTGAAGCGTGGGCTCCCACGTCCGTGTCAACCTCCCGTTAAGACGGGCTCAGTTATCAATTGATGGTCAATTGACGATGGCTGTTTGCCGAGCTATTGTCGGGTAAAAGGGAGTGCCGAGTGCTGCAGCGCAAGGAGTTTGTCGCCGAGCTGATCGGCGCCATCAGGGGGGCCGCTGAGTCGGGGGAAGCCGGGCGAACGGAGCCGGAGCTGAATGCCCTGGCCAACCAGATCGTCTCAGTGCTCGCCAGCCGAAGCGGCCGCGATCTTCACGAGACCTTTGAGGCGGTGGAAGCCTGCTTCACGGAGATCCTCACGCGAGACGGTGCCGCCGACCACGTATTTGACGACCGCGCGCTGACGGACGAACTGCGTGGCTATGTCAGGCTGTTGGCCGTAGCGCTGCAGCGGCAGCATCCGGAGATGCAGGGTGAAGGAGGGTTCAATCTCAACCCTACCGACGTTCTTATTCTCAACGTCCTCGAGCAAGCGGGGCCGCTCTCCGGGAGGGAGCTGGCGGACCATCCGGGCATCGGCGTGACTGCCGAAACCATCGCTCGTCGCCTTCCGCTGTTGCGGCTCCAGGGTCTCGTCGCGTCCTATCGGAAGGGCAAAGCGACCATGAACCTGCTCACCGAGCACGGGCGAGCGGCAGTCCCAATTGCAGTCGGTGTCACACCTAGGATGAATGGCACGATCGGCGTCGATCCCGCACGCGGCCGTTGACGTGGACCGGCACCAGGCTCTCATAGTCACCTTCTACGCCTTCAAGGGAGGCACTGGCCGCACTCTTGCCCTCTCGAATGTGGCGAGACTGCTCTCAGACGAAATGGGATACAGGGTCGGTCTCATGGACCTCGACATCGACTCCCCAGGCCTTGTGCACGAGGCGCTTTGCCGCGACCTCGAGCAGCAACCCAGCCGGAGCGAGTTGTCCGCGGCGATCGATGAACGACCCGGCTTCCTGGAGCTGTTCAATAGCCGCGCGAGCTTGGTCGGACAGCAGCCAGAGATCGGCCCCGACGACCTCGACGCGCATGTCTTCGCCCTGCCTGGGACCGGAGCGGGCAACTTGGTTCTGATGCCGACGGCGCAAGGCTCAGTCCAGAAATCGATCGGATACATGAAGACGGTCGAGAGATTCACGAGCATCTTCGCTGGATCGAACGTGACCTCCCTGGGAGCGACAGCTATCACCTGGGATATCGCGAACGCCTTCATCGATCGCTATCAGCTCGACTTTCTGTTCATCGATGGTCGGACTGGTGCCGGACCCTTTTCTCCGGTCTACACCTATTCCATTCCGCATCTACTCGTGCTCTTTTTCGGTCTGAACGATCAGAACATCATCGGCAGCTTGTCCATCCTCGATAAGGCCTTGGGGCCGGAGTCCGGGGCGCAGCCCGTGCAGGTGCCGGTATTCCTGGTTGCAAGCCCGGTGCCGACGGTTGGGCCTGGAGCGCTCGAGCAACGGCTCACCTATGTCGCTGGTCTGCTGGGAGAACGACAGGCGAAGGGATCGCAATCGCTCTACCAGTTGCCGGCGCGGGTCGAACATTTCCTTTATTATTCAGATGCAGCGTCTTTCGGCGAAGCCTATTTCCCCGGCCAGTTTCCCCACTCACTGCTTACCCAAGGCTACCGAAAACTCGCCTCGGACATCTCAAAGCTGGTGATCCGGGAGTCGCAGAGTTTCGATGGCGCGGTCGTGCCGGCGCAGTCCGTGACCGAACCAGTCCGCATTGCCGTCGAGAACGTACATTTCGACCTGCTGGACGAACTCGTCCAAGGCTCATCCGACGCCACCTGCTTCAAGATCACCGGCTATCAAGCCGAAGCTGCTGACGCCCCTTGGACCCGCCTCCTTGGCGAGGGACCCGATCTTTCTGAGCTGCCGGACGTGCTGATGGTGCCGCACAGCCGGCTGAAGGAGGTGAGCGCGCTTGCCGGCGGGAAGCTGCTTCACCGCGTGCCTCTCGAAAGGGAGGAGGGGGCGTCCGCGCTGGATTGGGAATTTCTTGAAAGCTACTACAAGAACTGGCGTAAGCGCTGCTCGGTCGACGGCCGGGTGTTGGCGCTTCCCTTCTCGGTCAATGCCAGCGTCATGTGCGCCAACCTGACGCCCCTTGCGGGTTACTGCGCCAATTACTGGCGCGAGCGGGGGCAGAAGGAGTCCGGCTCGGTTTTCATGCCAGGGAGTTGGCCGGCCCTGATGGAGCTTCTCGACGCCAATCGGCGTGCCGGCGCCGACGTCGAAAGGATCTTCAGCATCGTCGGGCAAGGCCCGGGCCTTTATTATGACTGGCTGAATTTTGTGACCAGCCTTGGCGGATACGATCTCCTTCTCTCGGACGGGCACTTGGACGGCGTGGGCTTCGAGCGCCACGAGACCAAGCTTGCGACGCGGCAATTCATCGAGCTCGCCAAGGCGAGTGGGCACAGCAAGACAATGGACGAGCAGATCGTACGCTTCGGCAACGCCGAGTGCGCGCTTTACATGGGGTGGACCGACAGTTTCCGCTTCGAGCGGGAGGGCGATGTGCTGCGCGATGTCTCTCCCACCCGCCTCAACGGCGATGCGAAGGCATTGGAGAGCAACTCTCTCGCGATCAGGCTGGCGCGCGGCCCGAGGGATATGCGCCAGCAACGCAGCTGTCTCGTCGACGGATGGGTCATGACCTTCCCCGCGAAACCGGGCGAGGAGACGATCGCAGCACAAGCGATGGTATTCGCTAGATGGTTTCTCGAGCCTGACCGGCAGCGCACCCTACTCAGGCGCGGGTTTCCGAGCCCGTCCAGCTGGGCAGTGGCCCAGGAACTCGAGCGATTACCGGCGGAGCGGTTGAGGTCGGGCCAATACATCCCGGATGATCCGTCCGCCGAGGCCCGGCTGCGGAGCGAGGCCTCGTTCGAAGTCTTCCTGACGACGATGAAGAATGCAATCTGGGGCGGCCGCTGGGTGGCTTCGCCGCGCGAGCGCATCGACAACCTGGTCTTCGAGATGCTCTCCTCTCTGATCGCTGACCCGAGGGAGGGGGGGGAGCTCGACGCCGCGATTAACGATGCTCTGCGGAACGTAAAGACGCAGGTAAGATCTATCGTGAGCTGAGTTTGATCATCGCGCCAACGCGCGAGTGGGAGGCAGACATGAGAAACTATCGGACTGTTCTCGTTTTGCTGGTCCTCGTCGTCGTTGGCATAGGTGCTTATTCCGTCTGGCACTCGCGACAGCCCACGACGATCCGCCTGATCGGCGAGGCCTATGCGCCGCTCGACGCTCTGAACAAGATCAAGGGTGAATTCGAGAGATCGACCGGCTTCAAGGTCGAGATCGTCCAAAAGGACCATGAAGCGGTCGTCGCGGAGGTAGACCAGGAACTGAGTTCTGGTCAGGTCACCTACGATATCATTCTCGAGCCGCACCGCCTCCTCGGCAAGAGGGTCGAGAAGGGCCAGGTCCAGCCGCTGGACAGGTTCCTCACGGACCCCTCTCTACACAATGCGTCGTTCGATCCGGCCAGCCAGCTCTTTCCCCGGTGGTGGCGCGAAATCGGCTGGTACAAGGGACGGCTCTACGGTTACCCGTTCACCAGCCTGACGATGTACGTCAGCTATCGCAAAGATATGATGGAGAACCCGGCCGAGAAGGCTGCCTTCAGGCAGCAGTTCGGAAGAGAGCTCGCTCCCCCGAGGTCATGGCAGGAATACATGGACCTGGCAAAGTTCTTCAACCACCCGGAGCGGGGAATGAATGGTACCTATATCCAGGGACAGCAGCACGTCGCGCTGTGGTACGAGTGGCTGAATTTCGCATACTCGTTTGGAGGAAACATTCTCGACGCCAAGAAGGGCAGCGACTACGGAGACATCGTCGTTAACTCTCCCCAAAATGTGCAGGCGACCAAACAGTATCTCAGCCTGATTCAATACAGTCCGCGGGAGACGCTTAACTATAACTGGGACGACGCTCTTGCGTCCCTTCAGCAGGGGCGCGTGTTCATGGGCATTCTCTGGCACGACCAGACGCCGCTGCTCGAGGACCCGTCCGTGTCGAAAGTCGCTGGCAAGATGGGCTACGCACTGATCCCGTCGGCGACGGGCACACCGTTCAGCCAGCTGGAGGGCTGGACCTATCTCATTCCCACGAAGTCGCCTCATCCCAAGGAAGCCTACAGGTTCATCGAGTGGGCGATGAGTCGCAACGTTCAAATTCAGCAGACTCTGCACGGCGGCGCCTCGGCGCTTCAGTCCACGTATCAGGACCCGCGGGTAAGGAGGATTCCTTATGTACCGACATTCCTGCAAAGCATTCCGATCGGCGTGCCGAAACCAACGATTCCGGAATCCTCGCAGATCACCGAGATCATGCAACGAGGCCTTTCGCAGATCGTCACGAGGCGGACCTCGCCCGAGCACGGGCTCGACGCGATAGCGATCCAGATCGGCCAGGTGCTCCGCGGCAAGGCCAAGCTCCGCTACCCCCCCAAGGCTTGAGGGATGCGGCGCTTGCTTGCGAGAGAGACCATCGCGGTGCCGGGGGCCGCAGGCCCGGGCTGGCGCTTTGGGCTGGCGGCGCTGGCGCCGCTGGTCGCGCTCATGCTGGCCGCCTCGGTGATTCCGTTCGCGATCATGCTGTGGCTCAGCCTCAGTGACTTCAGCTTCAACCTGCCGGGCCATGACGGCTCGTACGTCGGCCTGGCGAACTATGCCGCGGCCTGGTCCGATCAGCGCTTCCACGCAAGCCTGCGGTTGCAGGCCCTCTTCATCTTCGTCACGGTAGCGCCGGAGTTCCTGCTCGGCCTGCTCTTCGCGCTCGCGATCTGGCACGGGCGGCGGCTCACGAGCGTCACCTTGGTGCTGATCGCTCTCCCGCTGATCATCGCTCCGATCACGGTCGGCATGATCTGGCGCCTGCTGCTTCACGGTGACTACGGGCCGCTCGGCTTCTATCTTTCGGCGATGTTCACGCGCGACAACGCCTCTGTGCTCGGATCGCCCAACTATGCGTTCATGGCAGTCGTGCTGGTCGACATCTGGCAGTGGACGCCCTTCTTCGTTATCGCCCTCCTCGCCGCGCTTGCCAAGCTGCCGCGCGAGCCGCACTTGGCCGCTCAGGCGGACGGCGCGTCGACCTTGCAGGTGGTTCGAACGGTAACGCTGCCTCTGCTTCGGCCGACGTTCGTGATCGTCATCCTCTTACGTATCATGGACTCGTTCAAGGAATACGATAAGATCTTCGTGCTTACGCGGGGCGGTCCGGCGTCTGCGACCGAACTCGTAAGCCCGTTCACCTGGATCGTGGCGTTCGATCATGGCGACCTTGCCTACGGATCCGCGATCACTGTCATCCTGTATATCGCAATCTACGGTCTGTGCACTCTGCTGTTCTCGGTGCTTCGGTCAGGCGCGGCGGCCCGGTGATGAGCGGTCGCCTCGCGCGCTTGGTCGCCGCCTGGCTGATATTCGCTGGTGTCGGCCCCTATCTCTGGATGACCTTTCAGGCTTTCCGCGACCGCGGTGACATAACGGCGAGCCCGCCGACGCTGCACCTCGCCTTGACGTTCCAGAACTTCGCCTGGGAGTATAACGGCCAAAGCATCCTTCAGCTGCTGATCAACGGCCTGATCATCAGCGGCGGAACGGTGGTGCTCAGCCTGATCATCGGCGCGCCGTCGGCCTACTTCTTTGCGCGCTTCGTGACGCCGTGGAGCCGGACGCTCTTCCTGCTCGTCCTCTCGACTCGGATGGCGCCGCCGATCGCCCTCTCCCTGCCTATGTTTGCGCTCTTCACTTTTCTCGATATCAGAGGATCCTATCTATCCGTGATACTCGCGCAGACTGCATTCAATGTCTCGTTTGTCGTGTGGTTTCTGCAAAGCGCCGTCGCCGAGTCGCCGCGGGAGATCGAGCTTGCCGCGCAGATCGACGGCCGCTCTTGGCTTGGCGCCCTGCTCGACATCGTCATACCCGCGCACGCGCCCGCGCTACAGGCGGCTTCCGCGTTCGTATTTCTCTTTTCCTGGAATGAATATCTCCTGTCGTCGTTGCTCTCCAGTTCCCTGACTCGGCCGATCACACCAGCGCTGCCCGGCTTCATCGCCCAAGCCACCTCGCAATGGGGTAATTTCTGCGCGGTCGCTCTAATTGCAAGCCTGCCGCCGATCTGCCTCGTCTTCATGGTCCGCCGCTTCCTCGCACGAGGCTTTACGAGCGGCATTATTCATGACGGGACGAGGCTCGCGTGAGCCTCCTCGTGCGCGACGTTTCGCTCAGCTACGGACCGACGCAGGTCTTGCGTGACTGCTCGCTTCGTGTCGCCGATGGCGAGCTGGCTTGTCTCGTCGGCCCCTCTGGCTGCGGGAAAACCTCCCTACTGAACGTGATCGCCGGCCTAATCGCCCCGGATGGGGGGCACGTCGAGATTGGAGGTTACTCGGTCGACCGGCTACCGACCCGGGAGCGGAAGCTCGCTTTCGTAATGGACCGGCTAGGCCTCTATCCGCACCTGAGCGTCTTCGAGAACATCGCCTATCCGTTGCGGATACGAGCGATACCAGCGCATCGGCTTCAGACGCGCGTGCTCGAAACGTGCCGTCTTGTCGGACTCATAGAACTCGAGAACCGCCGTCCCCACCAGCTCAGCGCAGGCCAGCAACAGCGGGTCGCTATCGCCCGCGCGCTCGTGCGTGACGATGCGGCGCTGCTGCTGGCCGACGAGTGCTTCTCGAACCTCGATGCGCAGCTCCGGCACGAGCTTAGAAGATCGTTCCACAGATGGCAGCGAGAGCGCGGAGTGACGTCGCTGTTCGTCACCCATGATCAGGAGGAGGCGCTAGCGCTGGGAGATCGCGTGCTTCTGATGCGGGACGGGCGGATCGAGCAGGCGGGGAGTCCTTCTGAATTGTACGGCGATCCACGGACGATCTTCGCTGCGACCTTCTTCGGCATCCCGCGATGCAACGTCGTCGCGGCGGCCAATGGCGATAACGCCCTAAATTCTTTTGGGAAATACGCGGCGCTAGCTCGACCTGAGCTCCTGCCGGCGCATCGCGCGCCCAGCAGTGTTTCGCTGGCTTTCCGCCCGGAAGCCGTCATAATCGTCGAGCCGAGCCGATCCGGCGCCATCCCGCTGAAGGTCGACTGGGTCGAGGCGATAGGTCCGGATTCGATCGTCTGCCTGAACGGGGATCATTTCGTGACCGCCAGGGTCCGGGGATCGCCAAACCTAGCGGGGGGGAGCATCGTGGGGATACATATCCAGCAGGAGCGGTTGATGGCGTTCGACACCGTTAGTGGTGGGCGAATTGGCTGACGTAGCTCCCCTCGGAAACCGACTCGGCACTGCAGGCGGCGCCGCAGCCGTTCTCGCGGCATTGCGACGGTCGGGCTTTGCCCACTGGTTTGAGGCTTCAGCCGGGCCAGCCTTCGCGACCGATCCTTGGACTTCGTTCGAGAAGGCGCAAGGTGTCGCCGGAGAGGCGGGCGGCGCGCTTCGCGGGATTGCCGAGCTGTTCGTACGCGGTGAAGCGGTCGGGCATTCGGAAGCGGAGCGTGCTCTGAGCGACGCCGCACTCGAATGGCTGTTGTTGAACGGCGTCCTGACGAGCCGGGACGGCGCGCTGCGCAGCACGCTCTGCCTGCTCGCCACGCCAGGACAATTTCTCCTCGCCGACTGGCCCTTGCGAACAGCCTGCGGCCGATTGATCAGCCAGCGAACCTATCTCAGCACCGTCTCGTACGACTTCGCGGCGGCAGTCGCTCCCTTAGGCCGAAGGCCGCGGGGGCTGGATCTCGGCTGCGGGACCGGCATTCTCGCGAACCTCCTAGCCGGGATGTGCGACGAGACGGTGGCGGTTGATACCGATCCGCGCGCGATCTGGCTGAGCCGGGTCAACCTCGCCGTCAACGGCAGGCATGCGCGCCTCGTCCATGAAAGCTGGGAGAGAATGACTGCGAAGGAAGGCCTCTTCGACGTAATCCTCGCCAATCCGCCGTGGCGTATCGTCCCAGCCGGGATACGCTATCCCGATCCGCAGATCAGGGTCGGAAGCGGGCCTGACGGGCTCGACGCGGTGCGAGCAGTACTCGCAATGTCTGCCTCGCATCTCGCGGCTGCGGGTCGAGCGATCATTCGGTTTGACATGCTCCGAGCGCCGGGACGGCCCGATCCACTGCTGCTCTGTCGGCGGTCGTTGTCGTCTCGAGGAATCGAGCTGGAGCTGATCTCGCTCGGTCGTGTTGACGTCTGTGATCAGGCCCAAATCAGCGCTGGAGCCTGTGCGCATCTGAATCCCGGACGGGATGACCTAGCAGCGAGCTTCATCGACGAATACTCGGCCATGGGTGTCCGCTGGCTGGAACCTGTCCTCTGCATAATGACGCGAGGCGGGACGGAAGCTCTGAGCAGCCGCCGGGCAATAGCCCGCAGGGCCAGTTGCAGCTCTGGCATCCCTCGTTCGGCGCGCTGGGCCGAAGGCGGAGATAGAGACGGGGGAGGCGGGACCCCGTCGACGCCGGCGGGCGTCCTCTGAAGGCGCTCAGGCAGCCGCTCTCCCGCCGGCGGCGCGCATGCCGTCGGAAGACATGCCGGCCCGGCCCGGCATGTCTCCCGGCGTCTCGCTCACCGCCGCTTCGGTGGTGATGAGGAGACCGGCGACCGAGGCCGCGTCCTGGAGCGCCGTGCGCACGACCTTGGTCGGATCGATGACGCCGGCGGTCACGAGGTTCTCGTAGACCTCGGTCTGGGCGTTGAAGCCCTGGGTCTCGTCGTAGGCCTCGAGCAGCTTGCCGACGACGACGGCACCGTCATGGCCAGCATTCTCGGCGATCTGGCGGATCGGCGACTGCAGCGCGCGGCGGACGATGTCGATGCCGCGGGTCTGGTCGTCGTTCTGGCCGCTGAGGCCCTTGAGCGTCTTCGTGGCATAGAGGAGGGCGGTGCCGCCGCCCGGCAGGATGCCTTCCTCCACGGCGGCGCGGGTGGCGTGGAGGGCGTCCTCGACGCGGTCCTTGCGCTCCTTCACCTCGACCTCGGACGAGCCGCCGACCTTGATCACGGCAACGCCGCCGGCGAGCTTGGCGAGGCGCTCCTGGAGCTTCTCCTTGTCATAGTCGCTCGTGGTGCTCTCGATCTGATGGCGGATCGCGCCCACCCGCGCTTCGATCTTCTCACGCGCGCCGGCACCGTCGACGATGGTGGTGTTGTTCTTATCGACCGTGACGCGCTTGGCCTGGCCGAGCATGCCGATCGTGACGTTCTCGAGCTTGATGCCGAGATCCTCGCTGATCATCTCGCCATTCGTCAGGATCGCGATGTCCTCGAGCATCGCCTTGCGGCGATCGCCGAAGCCCGGCGCCTTGACGGCCGCGACCTTCAAACCGCCGCGAAGCTTGTTGACGACGAGCGTGGCGAGAGCCTCGCCCTCGATGTCCTCGGCGATGATCAGCAACGGCCGGCCCGATTGGGCCACGGCTTCGAGAATGGGAAGCATCGACTGCAGGTTCGAAAGCTTCCTCTCGTGGAGGAGGATGTAGGGGTCGGCGAGCTCGACCTGCATCTTCTCGGCATTGGTGATGAAATAGGGGCTGAGGAACCCGCGGTCGAACTGCATGCCCTCGACGACGTCGAGCTCGAACTCGAGGCCCTTGGCCTCCTCGACGGTGATCACGCCTTCCTTGCCGACCTTCTCCATCGCCTCGGCGATCTTCTCGCCGACGACGGTATCGCCATTGGCCGAGATGGTACCGACCTGGGCGACTTCCGCGTTGTTCTTGACCGGCTTGGAGCGCTTCTTGAGGTCGGCGACGACGGCTTCCACCGCCAGGTCGATGCCGCGCTTCAGGTCCATCGGGTTCATGCCGGCCGCGACCGACTTCGCGCCTTCGCGCACGATGGCCTGGGCAAGCACGGTGGCGGTGGTGGTGCCGTCGCCGGCATGGTCGTGCGTCCGCGACGCGACCGAGCGCAGCATCTGCGCGCCCATATTCTCGAACTTGTCGTG
>NZ_DASWQI010000061.1:0-27540 GCF_036403745.1 Allosphingosinicella sp. | reverse complement strand
CACTCACGCGGCATTGCTGGATCAGGCTTTCGCCCATTGTCCAATATTCCCCACTGCTGCCTCCCGTAGGAGTCTGGGCCGTGTCTCAGTCCCAGTGTGGCTGATCATCCTCTCAGACCAGCTAAGGATCGTCGCCTTGGTGAGCTCTTACCTCACCAACTAGCTAATCCTACGCGGGCTCATCCTTCGGCGATAAATCTTTGGACTTACGTCATCATCCGGTATTAGCAGTCATTTCTAACTGTTATTCCGAACCGAAGGGCAGATTCCCACGCGTTACGCACCCGTGCGCCACTAGACCCGAAGGTCTCGTTCGACTTGCATGTGTTAGGCATGCCGCCAGCGTTCGTTCTGAGCCAGAATCAAACTCTCAAGTTTATGTCCGACAAGCCAGCCCGGGGGAAAACCCGAACCGGCAGGCCGGCATCTCTGGGAGCCGTTCCTGCACATTACATATACTGTGGATATGTATTGAGACATGTAGAGCCGCACCGAAGCGTGAGCTTCAGTTCGACCCATGGAACGGCTTGACTTTAACCGATACACCAGCACCCAGAGGCTGCCGGTAACCGGGGCCGCCGCCCACATGTCCCTTCATCTAAACCAACAATGTCAAAGAGCCGACGCGCCTCTCTTCCCCTTGAACCGGGGCAACCGGGTTACCGATCGTTAAGAGACGCAAGCGGGAGCGGGCTAAACCGCCCCGCCGGTGGAGTGCCATATATGAGCGGGTGTTCCGCTCGTCAATGACTTTTTTCTGCAAACTTTCCGGAGCATTCCGGCCGGTCCCTGAAGACCCGCTTAAGCTCCCGCGGCGTCCGCTCGGGCCGGACGGAACGTGCCGCCGGCCTTCGCCTGATCCCGCGAAGGAGAGTTTGAGAAAAGGACGTCCACCTTTACAGGCGCGCCCTTCACAAGAACCAAGATAGTGGGTTTCACCCCGCTTTCAAGGCTCTCAAAGCTCGATTTTCAAAGACATTCCAGTGCGTTATCGAAGCGCTTGGCCTCGTTCCCGCCGGTGAGGGGTCATCTAGAGAGGGGTTTGCGAGTCGGCAACCCCTGTCGTCAAAAAACTTACATGGATGAGGTTCGCCCGCCTCTTTCGCGCGCCCTGCTGAAGAGCCGGTTAACCCCTTGCGCGTAAGGGGAAGCCATGGAAACGAGCGGCGACTGGAACGGCGGCGGCCCCCCACCCGTGGAGACGGCCTTCGAGGAGGAAGCCGCCCTCGCCACCGCTGGCGCTGCTGCCGCTCCGGAAGCCGGCACCGATCTCGGCCGCCAAGTCAAAGGCGCAATCCTGTGGCGCTCGGGCAGCCAGATCGCGGCCCAAATGCTGAGCTGGGGCTCGACGCTGTTCGTCGTCCGCATCCTCGATCCCAGCGACTACGGCCTGTTCGCGATGACGCAGGTGGTCCTCGCCTTCCTCACCTTCCTCAATGGCTACGGCTTTGCGAGCGCCCTCATCCGCGCCGAATCGGTGGACCCGTTCCGCCTGCGCCAGACCTTCGGCCTGCTGCTGCTGCTGAACGGCGCCCTCGCCGCAACCCAGCTCGTCATCGCGCCGCTCGCCGCCGCGCACTATCACCAGCCCGAGATCGCCACCCTGCTGCGCTGGCAGTCGCTCCTCTATCTCTCGACGCCTTTCGTGGCGATTCCCGAGGTGCTGCTGATCCGCCGGCTCCAATACCGGCCCCTCGCCATCGTCACGGTCGCCGCAACCGCGCTCGGCGCGGCGACGGCGATCAGCATGGCGCTCTCCGGCGCCGGCGTCTGGACGCTGGTCGTCGCCCCCATCGTCATCTTCTGGGCCCGCGCCATCGGCCTCGTCCTCGCCACGCGCTGCTTCCTCATCCCGAGCTTCGACCTGAGGGGCACCGGCGCCATGGTCGCGTTCGGCGCCGCCCTCCTCGTCAACCAGGGCTTCTGGGTGGTGCAGAGCCAGGCCGACGTCTTCATCGCCGGCCGCGCCCTCGATCCGCACAGCCTCGGCCTCTACGCCGAAGCTTTGTTCCTGACCCAGATCTTCTCCTCGCGCTTCGTGCCGCCGCTCAACGAGGTCGCCTTCCCGGCTTATGCCCGCCTGCAGAGGGACCCGGAGCGGCTCGCCGCCTCGTTCCTCACCGCGGTGCGCCTCATCATGGCGATCGCGCTCCCCCTCTATCTCGGCCTGGCCGTCACCGCCGCGCCCGCGGTCGAGACCTTGTTCGGCCCCAAATGGCTGGCGATGGCGCCCCTCGTCGCCATCCTCGCCCTCGCCATGCCGGCGATGACGCTCCAGATCCTCTTCGCCCCCGCCTTGAACGCGGTCGGCAAGCCCCACGTGACGGCGCGGATCTCGGCCTGCGGCGCGGCGCTGATGCCGGCGACGTTCCTCATCGCGGTGCGATTCGGGTCCACCGGCATGGCCTGGGGCTGGACGATCGCCTTCCCCCTGCTCTGTGCCGCGACCTGGCTGCAGGCGCGGCGCCACATCGGCGTCGGCCTCGCCGGCCTCGGGCGGGCGATCCGCCCCAGCCTCGCCGCTGCGCTGGCGATGGCCGCCTGCGTCTGGGGCCTTCGCGCCATCCTGCCGCCGCTCCCCGCGCCGCTCCTCCTCGCTTTGCTCGGGGCAACGGGCGCCGCGGCTTACGCCCTGCTGCTGAAGCTGTTCGCGCCGGCGCTGGTCGAGGAGGCGCTCGGCCTGATCGTCAGGCGGCGCGCGCCCGCTCCGCAGCCCGCATAGAACCGGCCATCCGCGCCAGCGCCAGCCGGTCGAACCACCAATGGCGGGGCCGCGGCGCGAATCGCGGCAGCCACTCGGCGTAAAGGTCCGCCATCCGCTCCGGCAGCGCCGCCGGCCCCCCGCGCCGCATCAGGTCCGAGACGATCCGGTTCTGGAAGTGGCGGACGCTATAGCTGACCATCCGGCGATATTGCAGCGCGAGGCTCGCCGGGCTCAGCGACACCGGCTCGCACAGGAACCCCGCCTCCGGCACCGGCACGACCCGCATGTCGTCCCAACCCGATTCGGGCCCGAGGTCGGTCTTGGCGAGCGCACCGACCAGGCTGTCGTCCCCCACCAGGTCGACCGGCAAACGGATCGCGCCCGCCCTCATCCGCGCGAGGAAGTCGCCCCGCAGCGCGTAAAGGTCGCCGAACAAGCCATGCCCGGCGATCAGGTCGCGGCGGTAGGCGGCGGCGTTGCGGCCGTTGAGCGGCACTGCGCTTGCGGCGTTCGCGTGAGGATGGGCGGCAAGCGCGGCAGCGAGCGCCTCCAGCGAGCCCGGCGCCACCTCCGCGTCCCCGTCGACGAAGACATGGACGGGCGAGAAGGCGGTGCGCTCGTCGAACAGGAACCGGTTCCAGCTCCGCGCCTTGCCGCCCTCCTTATAGTCATGGACGAAGCAGGAGCCCGCCGCTCGCGCCAGCTCTGCCGTGCGATCGCGCGACCCGTTGACAACGACGTGCACCGCCGTCCCCGCGGGCAAAACGGCAAGGCTCGCCAGGCAGGCGCCGATCCGCCGCTCCTCGTTGTGGGCAAGGATCGCAATCGTGATGGCCGGCGGCGCGCGCATCCCACCGCTTTAGCAGCGCCGCCTTGCCGCCCGGTAAAGCCTCAGGCGCCCTGGATGTAGGAGCGCATCGCCTCGGCCTCTTCCTCGATCCGGGCGATGCGGTACGCGACGAGGTCGCCGATCGAGACGATGCCGGTCAGCCGCCCGTCCTCGACCACCGGCAGGTGGCGAATGCGGCGGCGGCTCATCTCCGATAGCGCGCCGAGCACGTTGGCCCCCGTCCCCGTCGTGATCGCCGGCGCCGTCATGACCTTGGACACCGGCCAGTCGAGCACCGCCGCACCGTCGCTGCTCAGGCACTGGATGATGTCGCGCTCGGAGAGGATGCCGGCCACGGCACCGCCGTCCGTCACCGGCACCGCGCCGATCTTCCTTTTCGCAAGAAGGGCGACGGCGTCGCGGACACTGGCGCCCGCGTCGATGCTGGCGACATCACGGCCCTTGCGCTCGAGAATGGCGGCTATCGTCATCGCCTGCTCCTTATTGGGTGACGCGACTCGGGCCGCTTTTCTCCCATGGACGAGGCGCGAAGGAAAGCGCGGGGTTGATGATCGGCGCCGCCGCGGCCACATGGCGGCGATGCCGCAGCACGATCCGATCCCCTCGCAGCGCGACCCGCGCGACCTCGAGCGCGCCCATCGCGCGTGGATCCACTACAAGAAGCTGATGCGCTGGATGGCCCTGGCGGCGGCCCTCGCCGTCGTCGCGGCGCTGACCTATCTGAAGCTCAGCGGCAGCCCCATGCCGATCCACCTCGTCATCGCCACCATCGCCGGCGTCGGCCTCTCGGTCCTGCTCGGCACCGCGCTGATGGGCCTCACCTTCCTCAGCAATGCCGGCGGCCATGACGACGCCGCCTCCGGACGGGATACGAAACGATGAGCAGCACGCGCGGCGAAGCGATATTGCGGGTCGTCCCGCGGCCCGGCGACATCAACGCCAACGGCCATATCTTCGGCGGCTGGGTGCTCAGCCAGATGGATATCGCCGCCGGCATCGTCGCCTCGCGCCGCGCCAAGGGACATGTCGCGACCGTCGCGATCGAGGCGATGGAGTTCATCGCCCCCATTCTCCTCCACGACGTCATCTCGGTCTACGCGCGCATCGAGCGCACCGGCCGCACTTCGATGGGCATCCGCATCGAAGTGATCGCCAGCCGCAACCGCGGCACCGATGAGGTCAAGGTGACCGAGGGCGTATTCACTTTCGTCGCGCTCGACGACGAGAGTCGCCCGCGGCCCTTGCCCGCGGCCTGAGGCCTTTAAAGTTAGAAGTGCGTCAGTGGGTCGTGTAGGCGCCCTTGTACCAGCCGCCGCCCTGATCGACGCACCATTCCGTCGTCACGTCCTCGAAGTTGCAATAGACGCGGATGTGCAGGCCGCCTTTGTCCTGCCAGGATGTCGCCGAGACGTTTCCGCCCGGTGCCTTGAGTGCGCCGTTCGTCCAGCCCGAACCGTCCCAACAGCGCTCCGTCACATTGTAGCCGTCGGTCGAATAGACGCGGATGTGGATGTGCCCGGAACTGTCGACCCAGTTCAAGGCTGCCGTTCCTACCGGAAGACTTGTCATTTCAATTGCCCCCTCGTGTTCAACGAACGGGACTTTCATCTGCCTGTCACCGCCCGATGACAATTCATTTCGGGACCGCATCGGAGCGGCGGCTGCAGGAGACTGCTAGTGTCGCGATATCCGGAAGCGCAGGGTGGCGCGGCCATTCGGCGGCATGATGACGCTCCATATCGAGGCGCCGTTGCGTTTCGGCAGGGTCACGGCCGGAACGAGGCCGAACTCGTCCCCTTCGAAGCGCAGCTCGAACGCCACCGGCACGTCGCGCGCATTGACGGCGCTATACTCTACCTCCGTCGCCCACATTCCCGGCGGCGACAGCACCTTTGTAGACACCGAAATCGCACCGGCGCGGCCGATCACGATCTCGATATCCTCCCCCACCGCCTTGTCGGCCACCGATCCCCTGCCGTAGACGATCGGCCGCAGCCGCCCTTCCTTCATGACGATGATGTCGCCGGACGGGAGCGGCAGGCCGAGCCCCGTCTCCGCGACATTCTTCAGCCGCAGGATCCGCATCACCGGCTGCGCCGCCGCGGGCTGCCAGGTGTAGAGCGCGCTCCGGTAGACCGTATCGACCTTCACCGCCTTGCGCGCCAGCAGCGCCACCTGCTTCTGGCTGTTGGCCGCGACCGTGACGGGGATCGGGATGCGGTAGAGCTTGAGGTCGCCCAGTGCCTCCTGCTGCGCCATCATCAGCGCCGGCGGGGGCGGCGGAGGCGGTGGTGGCGGAGGTGGGGGAGGCGGCGGCGGGACCCCGGAGGAGATATGGATCTCCTCCTGCTCATATTCCTCCGCTTGCGGCAGGTCGCTCGTCGTCGTCCCCGCCGGCCAGCATTTGAGGACGAGCGGCTCCGCCTTCGCCTTTTGCGCCCGCACGTCGCGCCGGTTGATCTGCCCGGCCACCGCCTGGGTGTCCGCGCCGGCAAAGCCCGTCTCGCCGCCATTCGCCAAGGTCAGCCAGGCGAACAGCTCCATGCTCTTCTCGTCCGGCGCCAGCTTGGCGATGTAATAGGCCTGCCAGTCGAATTCGCTGGCGAGGTAGGAGAGGGTGATTGTGGCGGCGACCGCGCGACGGCTGCGCACCCGCACCGACAACGTCGGCTTGGCCGAGAGGCGGGCGGGCACCTTGTCGTAGGCCAGCGTCTCCGGGAGTCCGTCGCAGCGCAGCGTTTCCACCCCGTCCGGCGTCTCGACAACCACCGCGCCGGCGGCACTGGAGCGCACCACCGCATCCTGCTCGCGCACCGCCCCCGTCTTCTTGGACGTGCGCCTGAGATGCACCCGCCGCCCGAGCGCCGCGTCGATCAGGCTGGCGGGAGACAGAAGCCAGGCGTCCTGGTTCTTCTCGACGACGTCGCCCGGCAGGCCGGCGACGATCGCCGTCTGGGGCAGGATGCCGCCCGCGACGCCTTCGAAGCGCAGATCCGAATCGCCCGCAGGGATCGCGATCCGCCGCGTCTCGCTGATCAGCGCATAGCCGTTGAGCCACTGCAGGTTCATCGCTTCCCCGGACTGCCGCCACGGTGCCCGGTAGACGGTGACCGAGGTCGTCTGCGGGCCATGCGACACCGCAAGAGCGGGCTGACCGTGCGCGGGAGGCACCGGCGGCGGCGGCGGCGCCGCGGCGACAAGGCCGACGAGCAGAAGCAGGAAAAGAAGAGCGCGCAACGCCCTTCGCCGTCAGTAGCGCGTGTCGAAGGTGGCGGTGACCACGGCCTTGCCGTTGGCCGGCACCGGCACCCGCCACACCAGTTCGTCGGCCGAGCGGCGGCTGCTCTTCATGCTCTCGTCCTGGACACGGCTGTCGCCCCAGAAGCCGGACTGGACGAGATCGACGGTGACGGCGTTGGGCCGGGCGTTGCTGAGCTCGTAGCGCATGGTGGTGCGCCAGCGCGTGCCGCCTTCTTTCTCCCTTTTCTCGAGCGTCGGCTTGACCTTGACGTCGAAGGCCTGGCCGGTGGTGAGGGCGATTTCGGAGCCCATCGGCGTGTGGCCGATCTGGTTCTCACCGACGAACTGCGCCTTCCCGCGCATGTCCTTCTGATAAACCCGCACCGTGCCCGCCGGGATGGCGTCGCCGAGCCCCTGGTCGCGCGCCGTCGAGAATTGCAGGACGGTGTCGGCGCTTTCCGGCTCGTCTTTGGTTTGCAGCCAGCCGAGCCGGTAGACATAGGCGCGGCGGGCAGTGGCGCCGTTGACGTCGAGGAAGCTCACCTGCTTGGTCTGCTGGTTGGCGATCGTCGTCCGCTCCTTGAGCGGATAGAGATAGAAATCGCCGACGCTCTCGCGGCCGGAGCCGCCGCTGCCGGCGCGGGTCATGCCGCCGCGCTGCGACGGCCGGTAGCCGCCGTTGCTCTCCGACAGATCGCCCGCGACCAGCACGGTGTCGGCATTGTCGAATGTGGTGCCCGTCGTATTGGTGAGCGTCACCCAGCCCTGCACGTCCAGCTTGCCCGCCTGCTCGTCGAACAAGGCGACATAATCGGCCTTCCAGCCCATTCCCTTGGTGAGATAGCTCAGGGTCACGGGACGCGCCCCACCGCGAGCGCTGTCGACGGTGACGGAGAGGGTCGGGCGCGCGCGCAGGTTCGGCGGCACCTTATCGAACACGACCCGGACCGGAAGCCCGTCGTCGCGCAGCACCTCGATCCGCTCGCCGACCTGGATGACGACGCCGCCGTTCACCGCCAGCACCTTGGCCCGCTCGCGCGTCTCGGCGCCGGTCGCGGTGTTGGTGCGCAGCAGCGTCACGTCCTCGCCGACCGCTTTTTCCATCAGCTTGGACGGCGAGAGCAGGTCGAAATCGAAATTCTGCTCGACGATGCCTACGCCGACGCCCGAGAGCGTGACGGTCTCCGGGCTGATGCGCCCCGAGACCCCGGGAAATTCCTGCCGCGACCGCCCGGCGGGCAGATCGAGCTGGCGGGTGTCCTGCACGAGGGCGAGATCGTCATTGTAGACGGTGACGGCGAGGTTGGCGGGGCCGGGCTGCGCGGCGGCGGCCGGTGCACAGAGGAGCGTGGTCAGCAGCAGGTACCAGCGGCGCATCGGCATCTCCCCGTCACAAGGAGGGGCAGCCTGTTACACTGTCACCAACCCTGTCAACACGGCCGCCCCGCGACCGCGCCGGTGACCGGCACGCTGTTGCGGCGGCGCCTCACCTTGCGGCCTCGGTAGGGTCCGGCGGCGGGCGCTTGCGGAGCAGCTTGGGCACCGCCCGCAGCGTGAACTCCAACCGCGCCCGGCCGTGCGCCGGAACGTGCGCCCGCCACAGGCGCGCCCCGTCCTTGGCGCCGAGCTTTCTGCTGGGCTTCGCGACCTCCCAGGGCTCGTAGGTGGGTATCACCACATCGACGGTGACCGGTGCCGCCGTCGCATTGCTGAGCTCGAGCTCGTGCAGCTCGGGCTTCGGGTTGTAATAACGATCGTCCGCGTCTCCTTGCGCCGGGTCCATCGCGATGCGGTGGGCGATGAGGACGTCGGGGCTCTCGCCGATTTCGAGTTCGAGATCCTGCCCGACCGCGTTGTCGCCAATGCTGCTTTCGCCGACCACCAGCTTCTGCCCCGCAACCGCCTGGAACATGGCGACCCGCCCCTCGGGCAGAGGGAGGCCGAGGCCCTTCTCGCGCTTGTTCTTCATCCGCAGCAGGAGGTTGACGGGGAGGATCGTCGTCCCCCCGTCGTGGATATTGGTGTCGACGGACGCGCTGTAGCTGCGGTCGAACGGGATCGCCTTGCGCGCGAGCAGCGCCACCTGCTTTTGCGAGTTCGCCGCCACCGTCACGGGGATCGGAATCCGGTACAGCTTCAAGTCGCCGAGTTCCTCCTGCGTCGCCACGACGGCGGTGATGGGAATGGCGCTGACCAGGTTAGGCCGGGAAATCCGGCTTCCGGTGACGACGATCGATCCGGCGTCGGCTTCCGGAAGGTCGTTGAGAATATCCGCCACGCGGCGCGTTTCCGGAATGTCGTTGGTGCGGCCTTGCGGCCAGCATTTGAGTTCGATTCCACCCGAGACCGGCCCGTCCGTGTCCCTGTCCTCGTCGCCGTTCGCCTTCCCGGCGACCGCCATGGTGCGGGCATCGACGAAGCTCTCGGCGTTGCCGTTTGCGAGGGTCAGCCAGGCGAACAGGTCGAGGGTCCGTCCGTCGGGCGCCACCTCCGCGACATAGCTGGCGCGCCAGTCGAACTCGGTCGCCAGATAGCTGAGCCGCACGGTCGCGGTCGTCGCGGCGTCGCTGTGGACGGTGATCGCCAGCGTCGGCTTCGCCGTCAGCCCCGCCGGCACCGAATCGTAGACCAGGGTTTCCGGCAAGCCGGTGCAGCGCAGCGCTTCGAATCCCTCGCCGGTCTGGAGGACGATGCCGCCCGGGCCGGAGCGGATCACCGCCTCCATCTCGGTTACCCGGCCGGTCTTGCGGTCGGTGCGGCGGATGTGGACGCGGCGGCCGAGCGACGCCTCGATCAGCGACCCAGCCGAGATCAGCCTCGCGTCGCGATTCTTCTCGCCGGGCGCGCCGGGCAGGCCCTCGGCGATGGCACTTTGAGGGAGGATGCCGCCCGACACGCCTTCGAAACGCACGACGCTGTCGCCGGCCGGCAGCCGCACCGTCCGCGTCTCCGTGATGAAGGCGTAGCCGGAGAGGAAGGTCGGATCCATCGGGCCGCCGCCCATCGGATCGCGATAGACAGTGACGGCGATCGCCTCGGGCCCGGGCGAGACGATGGCCGGCGGCTGAGCGGCCGCCGGCCCTGCGGACGCCGCGAGAGCAAGGAGAGCGGCCCTGAGGCGCCGCAACGGGCGCATGATCAGGTGCGCGTCTCGAAGGTGGCGGTGACGACCGTCTCGCCATTGGCCGGGACCGGCACGTGCCAGACGGCGTCGTCCGCCGAGCCGCGTTCGCTCTTGAGGCTCTCCGCGACGATCCTCGTGTCCTCCCAGATCCACTCGAGACCCTGCTGGACGAGCTCGACCGTCACCGGCTGCGGACGGGCGTTGGTGAGGGTGTAGCGCATCGTCGTGCGCCACAATTTGTCGCCGATCTTCTCGCGCTTCTCGACGACCGGCTTCACCTTGACGTCGAACGCGGCGCCGGTGCGGACCTCGACCTCCGACCCCATCGGAATATGGCCGATCGCATTCGCGCCGACGAATTGCGGGTCGCCGCGCCGGTCCTTCATGTAGACCCGCACCATGCCCGCCGGCAGCTGCTCGCCAAGGCCGGCACTGCCCGAATTGCGGAAGCGGATGACGGTGCTCGCGCTCTCCGGATAGGTGACGCCGTGCAGCCACGCCACCTGATAGCGATAGGCCTTGCTGCCGCCGACGCCGTGCGCGTCGAGGAAGCTTACCTGCTTGGTCTGCTGGTTCGCGATGGTGGTGCGCTGGCGCAGCGGGTAGAGATAATAATCGGCGAGGCGCTCGCGGTTGCCGCTCTCGGTGCCGGCGGTGCGCAGGCCGCTGCGCCGCTCGCGGTCCGCCTCGGCATCCTCCTGGTTCGGTGCGCCCGCAACCATCACCACGGCCGCATCGGCAAACGTCGTGCCCGTCGTGTTGCTGAGCGTGATCCACCCTTGGGCGTCGATCTTGCCGGCCAGCTCGTCGAACAGCACCACGTAATCGGCCTTCCAGCCGAGGCCGGGGGTGAGATAGGTGAGTTGGGCAGGCCGCACGCCGGCGCGGCTGCTCTCGACCGTCACCGACAGCGTCGGGCGCGCGCGCAGATTCTGCGGCACCTGGTCGAAGATCACCCGGATCGGCAGCCCGTCGTCGCGCAGCACCTCGACGCGGTTGCCGATCTGCAGGACGACGCCGCCGTTGGCTGCGAGGATCTTCGCCTGCTCGCGAGTCTCGGCACCGTTGGACGGATTGACCCGGACGATCGTCACAATCTTGCCGACCGCTTTCTCCATCAGCTTGGCGGGGGTGAGGAGGTCGTAATCGAAATTCTGTTCGACGATGGCCGCGTCGGGCGCCGCGAAGGAGACGGTCTCGGCGCGGATCTGCGCGGAGACGTCAGGAAATTCCTGCCGCGAAACGCCCGCCGGGATGGCGAGCTGCCGCGTGTCCTGCACCAAAGCGAGATTGTCGTTGTAGATGGTGACGGCGAGCTTGCCCTGCGCGGGTGGGGGTGCGGGTGGGGGTGCGGGCTGAGCGAGAGCGGGGGCCGCAGCAAATGCGGCCAGAAGAATGAAATGCGGCATGGTCTGCTCTCCCTTTGCGGTCAGACTGTTGCCGGGCGGCGGCCGCTGTCAAGCGCATGAAAAAGGCGGCGCTCCGGTGGGAGCAGCCGCCTCTTTCGATCTTCGTGAAGTGAACGTCTCAGGCCGCCGGGGCGATCTCCTCGCCGCCTTCGTCGGCGCGGGGCCGGCGGGTGCGGCGGCGCGGGGCCTTGGCGGGGGCGTCGCCGTCGACCACCGAAATCGCCGGCGGCAGGACGTCGAGCGAGATGCGCTCGCCGGTGTCGACCGGCTCTTCGCGCGGACGGCGCTCCGGCCGGCCTTCGCCGTTGCGCGTCTCGCGCGGACGCCGCTCGGGACGCGCCTCGCCGTTACGGGGCTCGACATTGCGGGTTTCGCGCGGTTCACGCGGCTCGCGGGCTTCGCGGGTGTCACGCGTATCGCGGACTTCACCGCCATCGCGATTATCGCGGTCCTGCCGGAATTCCCGGCGCGGACGCTCGCTCTCGCCGCGATACGGGCGGTCGCGATCCTGGCGCTCCTGCCGCTCAGGGCGATCCTGGCGCCCGTTATGCTCCTGGCGGTCGCCGCGGTCGTCGCGGGCGCCCCGCTCGTCCTCGTCCTCGTCGCCTTCGTCGCCGGCCGCGAGCGTCTCTTCGTCGCCCTCGTCGTCGTCCATGAAGTCGCCGCGGCGCGGCCGCTGCTCTTCGAAGCGCGGACGGTTCTCGTTCAGAACGCGGAAATAATGCTCCGCGAACTGGAGCCAAGTTTCGGTCTGGACGCGGTCGCCCTGCATCTGCGCGTCGCGGGCCAGCGATTTGTATTTCTCAAGCAGCTGGGCGGCATTGCCGCGCGAGCGGTTTTCCTGCCGGTTGCCACTGTTATGGCCCTGGTTCGGCGAGCGGGGTCCGCCACCGCCGCGGCCGCGACGGCGGCCGTTCTGACGATTGTTGATCAAAAGTAGGTCCTCGTCCTCGTGGTCCTGTTCGCCACTCGCTGACCGGGCCCTTCCCGGCCGCCTTTCGTTGCACGACCCCAAAGGCAGGCGACCGCACACGCGGTCTCCGCCACCTCACGCTGCAGCCAGGCTCGGCCTAAGCAATCGGGGGTCGGCGACGGTTGGCCTCACGCATGTCTATCGCTGTGATGGCCCCGTCCCTGGGTTCCTATGTAACTATGCCCGCAACGATTTCCAAGCGGAAAAGCGATGACGTGGGTTAACCCTTTGCAATGAGGCAACGATCGATGCCGGCAAGGTCTTTTCGCGTCTCCACGGCGAGCCCTGCGCCTGCCAGCAAAGCCGCGACGGCATCCCGCCGCCCCGCGCCGATCTCGATGCAGGCGATGCCGCCGGGGGCGAGCAAGGGACAAAGACGGGGCGCGAGGCGGCGATAATCGTCCAGCCCGTCGACGCCAGCGAACAGCGCCTCGGCCGGCTCCCACGCGGACACGTCAGGCGGCAGATCGGCACCGGTTTCGACGTAGGGCGGATTGCAAAGGATGAGGTCGAAGACGCTGGAAACGCTCTCGGCCCAATCCCCCAGCCGAAACTCGGCGCGGCCGGCGAGGCCGAGCCGCTCGGCATTGCGCCGCGCATAAGCAAGCGCGGTGTCAGAAGCATCGATCCCCAAGCCGTGCGCCTCCGGCCATTGTGCCAGCGCGGCGAGCAGCAGGGTGCCGGGACCGGTACCGAGATCGAGCACCCGTCGCGGCGAGCCGGTGCCGAAATGCTCTTCCGCCGCCTCGATCAGCGTCTCGCTGTCCGGCCGCGGGATCAGGACGCCCGGGCCGACCTCAAGCGTGATCGTCCAGAAATCGCGCTCCCCGACGATGTAGGCGACCGGCTCCCCGGCTTCCCTGCGGGAGATGAGACTATCGAAGGCCGAACCAGCCTCGTCTCCGAGACGCCGAAGCAGCAGCTCCTCCCGGCTCGTCCCGAGGGCATGAGCCATCAGCAGCTCGGCATCGAGACGCGGCGTGTCGCTCCCTGCGGCCAGCTTAGCGGCACCGGCGGCAAGAGCCTCCGCGACCGTCAAGGCCCCTCCCCTTCAGGGGAGGGGTTGGGGGTGGGGCATGTAAGGGACGATACGCCGCCGCGGCAGGAACCGGAACAGCCCCCACCCCAACCCCTCCCCTGAAGGGGAGGGGCTTTTCTACGCCTCATCGAGGCTGGCGAGGCGCTCCGCCTCGTCCTCGGCGATGAGGGCGTCGAGGAGGTCGTCCATATTTCCCTCCAATATCTCCGGCAGGCGGTGGAGGGTGAGGTTGATCCGGTGGTCGGTCACACGCCCCTGCGGGAAATTGTAGGTGCGGATGCGCTCGGATCGGTCGCCCGAGCCGACCATCGACTTGCGCGCCCCCGCCCGCTCCGACGCCAGCCGCTCGCGCTCCGCCTCGTAGAGCCGGGTGCGCAGCACCTTCAGCGCCTTGGCCTTGTTCTTGTGCTGCGACTTCTCGTCCTGCTGGATGACGACGAGGCCGGTGGGGAGGTGGGTGATCCTGACCGCGCTGTCGGTGGTGTTGACCGACTGCCCGCCCGGCCCGGACGAGCGGTAGACGTCGATGCGCAAATCCCGCGCCTCGTCGATCTGGACGTCGACATCCTCCGCCTCGGGCAGCACCGCCACCGTCGCCGCGGACGTATGGATGCGCCCGCCGCTCTCCGTCACCGGCACGCGCTGGACACGATGCACGCCGCTTTCGAACTTCAACCGCCGGAACACGCCCGGCCCGGTCAGCGAGGCGACGACCTCCTTGTAGCCGCCCATCTCCGACGCGCTCGCCGAGATGAGCTCGACCCGCCAGCCCTTCTGCTCGGCATAGCGCTGGTACATGCGGAACAGGTCGCCCGCGAAGAGCGCGGCCTCGTCGCCCCCGGTGCCGGCGCGGATCTCGAGCATCGCCGGCCGGTCGTCCGCGGCGTCGCGCGGCAGGAGCTTGAGCGCCAGCGCCCGCTCCGCCCCGGGAAGCTGCCGCTCGAGCTCCGCGACCTCGTCGGCCGCCATGTCCCTGATCTCGGGATTGGCGTCGGACAGCATCTCGCGGATCGTCGCAAGCTCGGCCCGCAGCCGCCGCACCTCCCGCGCCGCCGCCGCAACCGGCTCGATCTCGGCATAATCCTTGGACAGGCGCACGAACTGATCCGGCGCCATGTCCGGCGCGTTCATCGCACTCTGCAATTCGTCCCGCCGCGCCTCGATCTGCGCGATGCGATCGTCGGAGATGGAGGTCATAACCGGCCGATCAGGTACCAACCGACGGATGTGTGGGGTCCGTCGCCCATGTAGCTGACGCGGTACCGCTCGCGTAGAGCGTCTTCGATGGACATGGCCAATCGAAGAACCTCGTCCTTCGGCTCTCCTCCCGTGATGAGCCTGATGTGGGCCATACCTTCGCGCAGTTCACCTGAGGTGACGTCGAGGATATATCGATGTCCAGCCTTCTTCAGCTTATCAAAGGCCTTCTGCGGATTTCTGAACGTGTATGGCGCGGCGATCATGAACCCTGCTCTCCGCAGTTGCGCTGCCACTTCGAGGGCTACATCGACCAGTTCGGGTTTGTTCGGCAAGATGGCGATCGCGGCTTCGGTTTCCGCCCGGTCCTGCATGAGCATTGCCAGCCGTTCGATCCCCGCCGCCCAGCCGACGGCCGGCGTGTGCGGTCCGCCCAAGGCTTCGATCAGGCCATCGTAGCGCCCGCCGGCGATGACCGCCCCCTGCGCGCCTAGCCGGTCCGTGACGAACTCGAAGGCGGTGTGGCGGTAATAATCGAGGCCGCGGACCAGGCGGGCGTTGCGGGTCCACGGCACGCCCGCTGCGTCGAGGCCGGCGGTGACCTTGGCGAAGAAATCCGCCGCTTCCGCGCTGAGGTAGGCGTCGATGTCCGGAGCGCTGTCGGCGGCCGGGCGGTCGCGCGGGTCCTTGCTGTCGAGGATGCGCATCGGGTTCTTGTCGAGGCGGACCAGGCTGTCCTCCGACAAATCGCCGCGATGCGCCTCGAAATGCGCGACCAAAGCCGCCCGCCACGCCTCGCGGGTCGCCGCGTCGCCCAATGTGTTGAGCTGCAGCGTCACCCCTTCGGTGATGCCGAGCTCCTCAAGCAGCTGGTGGGCGAGGACGAGCAATTCGACGTCCGCGAGCGGCTCGTCGGCGCCGATGATCTCCGCGTCCAATTGGTGGAACTGGCGGTAGCGCCCCTTTTGCGGGCGCTCGTAGCGGAACACCGGGCCGTGGGTGGCGAGCTTCACCGGCGCCAGCTGCTGCCATCCTTCGGAGAGGTAGGCGCGGCAGAGGCCCGCGGTGAATTCCGGCCGCAGGGTGAGGCTGTCGCCGCTCCTGTCGGGGAAGGTGTACATCTCCTTGGAGACGATGTCGGTGGTCTCGCCGATCGAGCGGGCGAACACCTCGGTCGCCTCGAACACCGGCGTCTCGACGCGGCGAAAGCCGTACAAGCGGCGCACGCGGTCGAACGCGGCGACCACCGCCTGGAAGCGGTCCGCATCCTCGCCGAAAATGTCCTGCGTCCCGCGGACGCGCTGAGGCCTCGTCATCGGCGCGCCCTTCGCACTTTTTCGCGGCCCTGCAAACCTCAGGCGGGACGCGCGGCGAAGGCGGCGCGCTCGGCCTCGGCATCGGCATTGGTGAAGACGCGCTCGCCGATATGGCCGATCTGCCAAGACAAAGCGTGGTCGACATGGACCGTCACCCCCGCCGCCCGCAGCTCGGCGAAGAAGGAGGCGTCCTCGCCCATCCGCGCATTCGTGCTCGGCACCCGCTTGCGGTCGAACGGCGCCCAAGTCGCCCAGCCGGCGCCGAGATGCGCCTGGACGTCGCGGAAGATCAGCATGTCCATCAGGCAGAAGCCGAGGCCGCTGACCGCGACCTCCTCCACCTCCCCTGCCTTGGCCTTCGCTTCCGTCGTCCAGACATGCGCATACTGCCCGTCCTCCCCCATGCGGCTCGCCACCGGCCCGGTCGGCTCGCTGCGGCGGGGATAGTTGCAGCCGACCACCGGCAGCCGCCGCCCGATGAGGCGCAGCAGCGCGTCGGGCGGGAAGATATGGTCGGCATCGAGCCACAGCAGGTAACGCGCCTGCCAGGCCATCGCGCGCTGCAGGAGGTTCGTCCGGTTGGCGACGAGATCGGATGAGGTGGCGAGGAAGGTCTCGATCTCCAGCCGCGGCGCGCCGGGCGCCGTCAGGCTGCGCACCAGCAGGCGCGCCAGGCTGATCGTGAAGTCGGCCTTGGTGTCGCCGTAGGAGGGGATGCAGATCGCGACCTTCATGGCCATGCCCTCGCATCAAAGCGCCGCGAAATCAAAGCCTCGCCGCCACTGGACAGACGGCTCGGGGATGCGCCATGTCCCGCGCCGTCTTCAGTGGAGTTTCGACCCGCCATGCGCCTCGCCCCCATCGCCCTTCTCCTCGCCGCCGCCGCCGCAATTCCCGCCGCCGCCCAGACCCCCGCCAACTTCACCCGTGCGACCCCCTCGCCGAAGATCGACACGGTCCCGGCCGCGCGCGACGTCCGCTTCCCCGGCACGATCCGCCTCCATGTCGACGCCACCGACATCCAGCGCCGCATGTTCCGCATCAAGGAGACGATCCCGGTGCCGCAGGCCGGCGATTTCGTCCTGCTCTACCCGAAGTGGCTGCCCGGCAACCACAGCCCCAGCGGCCAGATCAGCAAGGTCGCCGGCCTCGTCGTCACCGCCAACGGCAAGAGGCTGGAATGGGTGCGCGACACGCTCGACGTCTACGCCTTCCACGTGCCCGTGCCGCAGGGCGTGCACTCGATCGACGTCGAGTTCCTGTACTTTGCGCCGACCGCCGAGAATCAGGGCCGGACCTTGATGACGCCGGAGCTCGCCAGCATCGAGTGGATCGCCACCTCGCTCTATCCGGCGGGCTATTATGTCCGCAACATCATGGTCGAGCCGAGCGTGACGGTGCCCAAGGGCTGGCACGTCGCCACCGCTTTGCGCCCGGCAACCGGCGCGGGCACGTCGACCATCTCCTTCCCGGCCACCCAATACGACATCCTCGCCGATTCGCCGATGATCGCCGGCGCCCATTACCGCCGCATCCCGCTCAGCCCCGACGTCGCCATCGACGCCATGGCCGACAGCGAGGCCGAACTCGCCGCCACGCCCGAAGTCATCGAGCTGCACAAGAACCTCGTGACCCAGGCCGTGCGCAATTTCGGCGCCCAGCATTACGACCATTACGACTTCCTCTTCACCATCTCGAAGAATCTCGGCGGCATCGGCCTCGAGCATCACCGGAGCTCCGAGGACGGCGTCGATCTCGGCTATTTCACCGACTGGAAGAACGCCCAGCGCGACCGCAACCTCCTCCCCCACGAATATACCCACAGCTGGGACGGCAAGTACCGCCGCGGCAAGGACCTCTGGACGCCCGACTACCGCACGCCGATGCAGGACAGCCTGCTCTGGGTCTATGAGGGCCAGACGCAATTCTGGGGCTACGTCCTCGACGCCCGCTCCGGCATGATGTCGAAGCAGGAGACGCTGGACGCATTGGCCGCCATCGCCGCCAGCTACGACGCGACGCCGGGCCGGCAGTGGCGCCCGCTGATCGACACGACCAACGATCCGATCGTCTCGCAGCGCTCGCCGCAGGCGTGGCGCAGCTTCCAGCGCTCCGAGGATTATTACAATGAAGGCCTGCTGATCTGGCTCGACGTCGACCGGATCATCCGCCAGCAGTCCGGTGGCAGCCGCTCGATCAACGACTTCGCCCGCGCTTTCTTCGGCGTCAACGACCGCGATTATGGCGAGCTCACCTATACGTTCGACGATGTCGTCGCGACGCTGAACCGCATCCAGCCCTATGACTGGGCGGGCTATCTCAACCGCCGCCTCCATTCCTACACGGAGCACGCCCCGCTCGAGGGGATCAACGAGGGCGGCTACAAGCTCGTCTACACCGACACGCCGACCGACTGGTTCCGCCAGGGCGAGAAGAAGTCTAAGGGCGTCGACCTCACTTACTCGGGCGGCTTCAGCGTCGCGTCGGCTGGCGGCCGCGTCACCTCGGTGCTGTGGGACAGCCCGGCCTTCAACGCCGGGCTCACCATCGGCAGCGTTATCGTCGCGGTAAACGGCCGCAGCTTCGACGGCGACGGGATCAAGTCGGCGATCCGTGCGGCGGCGGGGACCCGCGAGCCGGTCCACCTCCTCGTCCAGAGCGGCGACACCTACCGCAACATCGACCTCGACTGGCATGGCGGCCTTCGCTACCCCCGTCTCCAGCAGACCGGCGGCGGCCACGGCACGCTCGACGCCCTCCTCACCCCGCTGTGATCCGCCGGAGACCCCTTCGATGAAGCTTCGCACCCTCCTCCTCGCCGCCGCTCTCGCCAGCGGCACGGCGCTCGCCGCACCGCAGCCGAGCGCCCAGTCGAATACCGCTGCGGCGCTGCAGCGCATCCGCGCGCTCAACCCCAAGGTGAACGCCGTCATCGCCACCGACCCGACGGCGCTGGACCAGGCGCGTGCCCTCGACCGGCAGAAGGCGCACGGCGCGCTCTACGGCATGCCGATGCTGATCAAGGACAATATCGAGAGCGTCGGCCCCCTGCCAACGACGGCCGGCAGCCTCGCTTTGGCCCAGAACGTCACCAACCGCGACGCGCCACTGGTGGCGCGGCTGCGCGCGGCCGGCGCCGTCATCGTCGGCAAGACCAATTTGTCGGAATGGGCCAACATCCGCTCCGACAATTCGATCTCCGGCTGGAGCGCGGTCGGCGGCCAGACCCGCAATCCGTATGCCCTGAACCGCAACAGCTGCGGGTCGAGCACCGGGAGCGGCGTCGCCGTCGCGGCCGGCATGGTGCCGGCGGCGATCGGCACCGAGACCGACGGATCGATCACCTGTCCCGCGTCGATCAACGGCATTGTCGGCTTCAAGCCGAGCGTCGGCCTGGTCAGCCGCAGCCGCATCGTGCCGATCAGCCACAGCCAGGACACGGCCGGCCCGATGGCCCGCACCGTCCGCGAGGCGGCGATGGTCCTCTCCGCCATCGCCGGCTCCGATCCGGCCGATCCGGCGACCGCCGAGGCCGACCGCCACAAGGTCGACTATGCCAATTCGCTCGCCCCGACGTCGCTGCGCGGCACCCGGATCGGCGTCATGCGCTTTGCCTCGGGCTTCGGCACCGACGGCCTCTTCGAGCAGGCGCTGCAGGCGCTCCGCAACCAGGGCGCGATCCTCGTTGAGATCAAGAAGATGGAGGGGCGCCAGGAGATCGGCCGCAACGAGCACATTGTCCTCATGGCCGAGCTCAAGGCCGATCTGAACGCCTATCTCGCCACCACCCCGCCGAGCGTGCGCAGCCGCACCCTCACCGATCTCATCGCCTTCAACCGCGCCCATGCCGCGACCGAGCTCGCCTTGTTCGACCAGGAGACGTTCGAGACCGCCGACAAGACCAGGGGCCTCGAAGACCCCGACTACAAGAAGGCGCGCGAGACTTCCTACCGGCTCGCCGGCCCGGAGGGGATCGACCGCCTGCTGCGCGAGAACAACGTCGTCGCCCTCGTCGGCCCGACCATGCCGCCGGCCTGGCCGATCGATGCGGTGAACGGCGACCAGATTTCCGGCGGCGGCGCCGGCGGCCTCGCCGCGGTGGCGGGCTATCCGCACCTCACCGTGCCGATGGGCTTGGTGAAGGGGCTGCCGGTGGGCCTGAGCTTCATCGGCACCAAGTGGGACGACGCCCGCATCCTCTCGCTGGGCTATTCCTACGAACAGGCCACCCACCGCCGGGTCGATCCGAGATTCTACCCGTCGATCGAGGACAGCCCGGAGATCGCGCCGCACCTGCGGCCGGCGGCGCGGTAGTCGGCCAGCACGCCACGTCATCCTGACGAAAGTCAGGACCACGGTGTTCATGGATCCCGGATCAAGTCCGGGATGACGTGCCCTTTCCGACCGTTCGCCGAGGCTTCTTCTTTGCCGCGCCGCGCGCGCCTGCCTCGAGAGCGAGCGCGGCCCAGCGCTGCATCGCCTCCGCATCGTCATACACGTCGGCGGGAGGGCGCCTGTAATTCATCGTCTCGATCGTGCCGTCCTTCGACGTGAAGATGAATCGCCCGCACCCCGCGTCATCCCAGGTCGCGGCGCTTTCCAGATCGGCCTTGAACCAGATCTCCTCGTCGAGGACGGCGAAGATGATGCCGTCGAGGTAGAGCACCGCCGCGCCCATCATCTTGCGCATGGTCACCGTGCCGAGCGGGGCCAGAGCCTCCTGCACCCACGCGTAGAGGCCCTCGTCGACGCTCATGCCGCCGCGAGCCGAAGCCCGACGATGCAGCCGATGAGGCCGAGGAGGAGGAGCATCCGCACCGTCCCGGCGGGCTCGGCGAAAAAGGCGATGCCGACAATCACCGTCCCCAGCGCGCCGATGCCGCCCCAGACGGCGTAAGCGGTGCCCATCGGGATGGTGCGCGAGGCAACCTCCAGCAAGCCCATCGACAGCATCACCGAGGCGAGGAAGCCCAGGGTCCAGGGCACGTTCCGGAAGCCGTCGACGAAGCGCAGGCAGGTGGTGAAGCCGACTTCGAAGCAGCCGCCGAGGACGAGGAGGAGCCAGGCCATGGCGATTGAATTAGCGCGCGCGGCTTCCCCGCGCTAGCGTCCCGCCATGGCCCCCACCCCCCGCCCCCGCTCGATCGGCAACCGCATCGCGCCGGCGCGCTTCATCGTCTTCCTCGCGCTGCTGATCCCGGGCGGCCTCGCCGCGGGCATCCACTGGGGCTGGCGGATCGGCGCGATGACCGGCTTCGACGTCGCCGCCACCATCTTCCTCGTCTCGTTGTGGCCTTTGTTCCGGCAGGACGTCGCCTCGATCCGCTCCCGCGCGGCGGCGAACGACGCCAACCGCGTGCTGCTCCTCGTGGTCACCGGCGTCGTCATGGCCGCCATCCTCACCGCAGTCGGGGCGGAGCTGCAGAAGGGCGAGCCGCTGCCCGGATCCGAAAAGGCGCTGGTGGTGGGGACGCTGGCGCTCGCCTGGCTGTTCAGCAACACCGTCTACGCGCTCCACTACGCCCACCTCTTCTACAGCCGCGACCGCAAGGCCGGCGGCGACATAGGCGGGCTGGATTTCTCCGGCTCCGGCAAGCCCTGCTACAGCGACTTCATCTATTTCGCCTTCACGCTGGGGATGACTTTCCAGACCTCCGACACCGGCGTCACCACCGCGCGGATGCGCCGCATCGTCACCGCCCATTGCTTCGCCGGCTTCGTCTTCAACCTCGGCGTCCTCGCCTTCACGATCAACGTGCTGGGGAGCCGCTAGATCGCGCCTTCGGCATGGTCGGCCGGCAACCGGGTGCGCGCCGCGATCAGGCAGGCGAAGACGATCAAGGCCGCGCCGCCGAGGGTGAACGGCCGCACTGGCTCCGAAAACACGATCCAGCCGTAAAAGGCGGCCCAGACAAACCCGCTATATTCGGTCGGCGCGAGATGCTGGGCCTCGGCGCGCGCATAGGCCCAGGCGAGCAGCATCAAAGAGGCGAAGGCGAGCAGCGCGGCGGCGACGATCGCCGGCCAGGCCGCGAGCGGCGGCACCGCGGCGAGGAACGGCGCGGCGACGAGGAAGCAGAGGCTCATGATCGCGCTCATGAAGAAGGCGACCTCGACCGGCCCCGCCACCCGCGCCTGCGCCCGCATCAGGATGATGTTCGCCGCGTAGAGCGTCGCCGAGACCAGGATCGCCGCCGAGCCCTTCAGCGCCTCGGGCCCCAGCTCCGCCCGCGCCTGGCCGAACAGGATCACCACCACGCCGGCAAGGCCGAGCAGCGAGGCGAGGATGGCGCGGCGGGTGATCTTCTCTCCCAGCCACAGCGCCGCCAGATACAGCGCGACGATCGGCGCGATGAAGGCCAGCGCGATCGCCTGCGCCATCGGCACCCGCGCCAGGCCCCAGAAGAACAGCACCGCCATCACGGTCGACACGCCGCCGCGGATGAGATGCATGCGCAGCGCGGCCCGCCCCGGCCAGCGCATCCGCCGCAGCAGGAACACCGCGCCCCCGAGCAAGGCGCCGGCGGCCGTCCGCCACAGCAGGGAATTGTAGGCGCCGAGCGACAGCGCCAGCTCCTTCATCACCGCGTCCATGGTCGAAAAGACGCCGATGCCTGCGAGGGCGATTGTAAAGGGAATCGCAATCCCGCGCTGCTGCCCGCCTGCCGCCATGGCGGGCGCTTAGCGGCTCGCCTCTTCCGAGCCTAGCTCAGCCGCATGTAATCGCCGCTCATCTCCACCGAGCCGAGCTTCGACAGATAGGCCTGGCCGAGCAGCGACATGGTCGCGCCCTGGAGGATGGCGCCGTGGACGTCGCGGGCTTCCTTCCCGTCGAGGGAGACGCGGTCGATCGTCACCACCTTGCCGCGGATCGGGCCTCCCGCTCCCATGCCGACGGGCTCGAACTCACCCGGCGAGAAGACCAGGCCGACGCGGCGCGCATCCTCCTCGGTGAGGGCGACGCCGGTGGCGCCCGTATCGATGAGGAAGTGGACGAGCTGCCCGTTCACTTCGACGTCGGCGTAGAAATGCCCGTCGTCCTGGCGCCTGAGCAAAGTCTCTTTCGGGACGGAGGCCGCAGCCGCCGACGCCGCGCGGGAAGGCGCCGGCGCATGGCCTGTCGGCCACGCGAGCCCGACGCTGGCCCCAACGATGATGACGCAGAGAAGCGGCTTCAACACCGTCGGGACGCTAGACCAGTGGAGTGAACAAAAACTTATTCGATCGACGATAAACTGCGACAGACTCGGGATTGCTGGTCTCCCTAAATACAACCAAAAGAATTCAATTGACGCAGGAGCCGATAAGACGAGTGTCGACCTCGCCGGCTCATCCGAGTCGCGAATGTCTTTAGGGGAGACTTAAAATGACGGAACCCGTGGGTCTTTATCACGTCACGCTGAAGGTCAGCCATGGCGATATGCCGGGTGCACAGACGCTCAACCTCGATCTCGCAGTCAGCGCTCCGACGGGGACGGTACACGGCACGGCAACGATTACACAGGCATTGCCGCCGCCTTATGGAATCATCCATATCCCGGTCCACGGCCAGATCTATCACACCGGCTTCGGACAGGACACCTTGCTGGTTCACCTGATCGGCCAATATGTGGTGAGCGTGCCGCCGCCGGCCATTGGCAGCTATCTCGCCCATTTCTCAGCCGGCTTGGCCGTCGACAAGAGCTGGAACGGCAAGGGCAGCTACGAATACGGCAACCACATCGTGGGCGACTGCAAGGTCACCAACACCAGTCCGAAATGATCCGCGCCGGCGCCGGGGCCAATGCCCCGGCGCCGAACAGGAATGCCTAGCCGGCCGCCGCCGCCAGCTGCACGTCGCCCGCCGCCTCGATCTCCGCCGCTTTGGCTTCGACGAGCCGGACGATATGTTCGATCATGTCTTCATTCCGGACATGATGGTCGGTGACGCCGGACAGATAGACCATATGCTTGCCGTTGCCGCCGCCGGTGATGCCGATGTCGGTCTCGCGCGCCTCGCCGGGGCCGTTGACGACGCAGCCGAGCACCGACAGCGACATCGGCGTGCGGATGTGACCAAGCCGTTCCTCCAGCGCCTGGACGGTGCGGATGACGTCGAAGCCCTGGCGCGCGCAGCTCGGGCACGAGACGACGCGGACGCCCCTGTTGCGGATGCCGAGGCTCTTCAGGATCTCGAAGCCCGCGCGGACTTCCTCCTCGGGCTCGGCGGACAGCGAGACGCGGATCGTGTCGCCGATGCCGAACCACAGCAGGGAGCCGATCCCGATCGCGCTCTTCACCGTGCCGCCGCGCAAGCCGCCGGCCTCGGTGATGCCGAGGTGGAGCGGGCAATCGACCGCGTCCGCCAGCTGCTGGTAGGCGGCTACGGCGAGGAACACGTCCGACGCCTTCACCGCCACCTTATAGTCGCGGAAATCATGGTCTTCGAGGATCCGGATATGGTCGAGCGCGCTTTCGACCAGCGCCTCCGGACAAGGCTCGCCATATTTGTCGAGCAGGTCGCGCTCGAGGCTGCCGGCGTTGACGCCGATGCGGATCGCGCAGCCGTTCGCCTTTGCGGCGTTGACCACTTCGCGCACCCGCTCGGCGGAGCCTATGTTGCCGGGATTGATCCGGAGGCACGCCGCGCCGGCGTCGGCCGCCTCGAGCGCGCGTTTATAGTGGAAATGGATGTCGGCGACGATCGGCACGTGCGCGGCGCGGACGATCTGCTTCAGCGCCGCGGTCGAAGCCTCGTCAGGGCAGGAGACGCGGACGATGTCCGCCCCGGCTTCCTCGCAGCGGCGGATCTGGTCGATCGTCGCCTTTGCATCGGCGGTGACCGTGTTGGTCATCGTCTGGACGGTGACGGGCGCGCCGCCGCCGACGGCGACGTTGCCGACCATGATCTGGCGGGACGGACGGCGCGCGATATCGCGCCACGGGCGTACGGACATGGCCGCCATATAGGCGCACCCGCCTTCGGGCGAAAGCGGAGCCTTCGTGCGGAAAATGTGCAGACACCTCATAAAGACAGACAGATTCTTCAGTTTTCAGCGACTAAGGGTCGGACACGTGGTGCCTTGATGCGTGGGGAGATCGAGGAAGATGGCGGAATCGCAGGGGGAAGCCGCGCCCTCGAAACAGGATGGTCCGCAACGTTTCGCGTACCACCGGCAGCTTTCGCCCATGCTCTGGGCTCTCACCTTGATCCTGATCGTCGAGATGGCGCTCGTCCACCTGCTGCTGTCGCGCTGGAGCGGCGCGGCGGCGCTGGCGCTGGGCCTGGTCAGCGGCTTGGCCCTCGTCTCAGTCGTGGCTTTGATCCTCTCCTTTCGGTCGCGCCCGGTGGTGCTGGGGCCGGACGGGCTGCGCGTCCGCGCCGGCTTCCTCATCGATGCGCATGTCCCGCTCGACGAGATCGCCTTCGCCCAGTCCGGCTTCGCGCCGGCCGACTACATGCCGGGCGGCCTTTTGAAGGCGAGCCTCCTCAACGCCCCCAACATCGTCGTCCTGCTGCGCGGCGACATCGACCTGCCCGGCCCCTTCGGCAAGAGCCGCCACGTCCATGCGGTGGCGCTGGCGCTGGACGAGCCGGCGCGCTTTCTCGCCGCCATTGAGACGGTGGTGAAGGCCGCCGCCGCCGAGGACCGGAGCGCCCTCGCGGCGGCGTAAGCGCGCGCCGGGCGGTTGCCGAGCCCTTGGGCGGCGGATAGAGCGCGGCGCTCAGGCGTTCACCGCCTCGAGGAGCCACGAAGAATGCCGAAGCCTGCCCCCCGCTGGAAGCTGGTGATCCACGGCGGCTGCGGCGTCATCGAACGCGCGATGCTCAGCGCCGAGCAGGAGGCGGACGCCCGCGCCGGCCTCTCCGCCGCGCTCGACGCCGGCGCCGCCATCCTCTCGGCCGGCGGAACCGCGCTCGACGCCGTCGTCGCGGCGGCGGGCATCCTCGAGGACGACCCCCATTTCAACGCCGGCCGCGGCTCGGTCTTCACCTATCAGGGCACGATCGAGACCGACGCGGCGGTGATGGAGGGCGCCAGCCGCAACGCCGGCGCGGTCACCGGCGCGACGGCGACGAAGAACCCGGTGAGCCTCGCCCGCGCCGTCATGGAGCACAGCCCCCACGTCCTCCTCTCCCGCGAAGGCGCCGACCAGTTTTCGCGCGAGCAGGGGCTGGAGCAGGTCGGCCCCGAATGGTTCGCGACGCCCGAACGCCGCCATCAGCTCGACCTCATGAAGGCCGACGAGAGCCATTATTTCGACGCGGAGCTCAAATACGGCACCGTCGGCGCCGTCGCCTGCGACAACCAGGGCCACGTCGCCGCCGCGACCTCGACCGGCGGCCTCACCGGCAAGCGCTGGGGGCGGATCGGCGATTCGCCGCTGATCGGCGCCGGCACCTATGCCGACGATCGTGCCGCCGCCATTTCGGCGACCGGGGCGGGCGAATATTTCATCCGCGCCGCCGCCACCCACGAAATCTGCGCCCGCATGCGCATGCTGGGTGAGGACGCCCTGACCGCCGCCGACCGCGCCATCGCCGATGTCGAGGCGCTCGGCGGCACCGGCGGCGTCATCGTCGTGACGCCCGACGGCGAGGGCGCCTACGCCTTCAACACGCCCGGAATGTACCGCGGCATGGCCGGGCCGGAGGGGAAGACGGTGGCCATCTACGGCGACGAATGAACCTGCCTCCCCATCGTCAGATGGGGAGGGGGACCAGCGTAGCTGGTGGAGGGGTATTCACGGACGCAGGTGGGACGAAATACCCCTCCACCACCTTCGGTGGTCCCCCTCCCCACGAGCTCCGCTCGTGGGGAGGCAAAGGGTGCTTACTCCGGGACCACCGTCACCGCGCGGCGGTTCTTGGCCCAGCTTTCCTCGTCGGAACCGAGCGCTTCGGGCCGTTCCTTGCCGTAGCTGATCACCGCCATCCGTCCCGGATCGACGCCGCGGGAGGCGAGATAGTTCTTGGCGGCATTGGCGCGGCGGTCGCCCAGCGCGAGGTTGTACTCGCGGGTGCCGCGCTCGTCGCAATGGCCCTCGATCGTCACCCGCACCCGCGGGTTGCGCGCCAGCCACGCCGCCTGCGCGTCGAGCACCGCCCGGTCCTTGTCGTCGATCGAATAGCTGTCGAGCGCGAAATAGACGCGGTCCGATGGCACGGCGGCGATGAAGTCGGCGCGAGAGCCGGGCAGCGCCGCGGCGCCGACACCGCCCGAGCCGGGACCGCCCGGCCCCTGCCCCATGCCCGCGTCGGCGGCGCCTGAGGCCGGCGGCGGCGGCAGCATCCTGGGCGGCTTCTTCGCGCAGCCGGCGAGCGCGAGCGCCGCGGCGGTTGCGGCCAGCAGGGCCATGTTTCTCATCACGCTGTCTCCTCGTTACTCAGGGAAGGTCGGGACTTTGGGCAAGGTCGGTACTTCAGGGAAGAATGGGGCCCCAGGCGGGGTCGGAACCGTCGAGCGGGGTGGGCAGGCGCCGCTCGTTGACCCCGGTCAGATCGACCTGCCAGACGCTCGACGCGCCCGAGCGGCCCTGGCTGGTGCGGAAGAACTGGATGACGCGGCCGTTCGGCGACCAGGTCGGCGCCTCGTCCTGCCAGCTGTTGGTCAAAAGCCGCTCGCCGCCGCCGTCCGGCGTCATGACGCCGATCCGGAAATTGCCGGCGATCCTGGTGAACGCGATGAGGTCCCCGCGGGGACTCCA
>NZ_DASWQI010000060.1:0-25807 GCF_036403745.1 Allosphingosinicella sp. | reverse complement strand
GCCGCGCTCGATCTCGACACCCGCCAGCGCACGCTCGGCCGCTATCTCGACAACCGCGCCGAGACGGTGAAGCGGCTCGGCATCGACCTCGTCATGCCCGCCTACGAGACGTTCGACCCCGAAAAGGGCGAGACGATCGAGGCCCAGCTCGATCGCATTTCGGCCGACGTCGAGATCGTCGTCGTCGACACGCCCGGCCGCGACGATCCCCATGCCCGGGCCGCCATGCTTCGCGCCGATACCCTGGTCACGCCGATCAACGACAGCTTCGTCGATCTCGACCTGATCGGCCAGGTCGACGCCGAGACCTACCGGGTGCGTCGCCCGAGCTTCTACGCCGAATTGGTCTGGAACAGCCGCACCCAGCGCGCCAAGACCCACGGCGCCAGCGTCGACTGGGTCGTCCTGCGCAACCGCATGCAGCATATCGAGGCGCGCAACATGCGCCGCGTCGGCGAGGCGCTGACCGAGCTTTCGAAGCGGGTCGGCTTCCGCGTCATTCCCGGGCTCGGCGAGCGGGTCATCTACCGCGAGCTGTTCCCCAAGGGCATCACCCTCCTTGATCTCGCGCAGCTGGGCGAAGTCGGCATCGCCCACATCGCGGCGCGCCAGGAATTGCGCGAGATGATCGCCGGCTTCAGCCTCCCCCAGCCCGGAGAGGCGGCCCAGCCGCGCGCCGCCGCCGCGGGCTGATGGGCATATTCGTCCTGCTCGCCGCGGCGGGCCTGATCTGGGCGTGGGCGACCGGGCGTCTGAAGCGCGTCACCCACGAGGACATCGTCGCGGCCCTGCTCTTCCTGCTCGGCTTCGAGATGCTCACCAAGGGCGTGCTCCTGCCCGGCGCCGGACTGATGGCGGTGAGCCTGTTCTGGGCGGCGTGGCGGCGGAAGCCGCGCGCGCCGGCCACGCCGCCCATGCCCACGGACGAAGCGCGGCGACTCCTCGGCGTGCGGATCGACGCCAGCCTCGCCGAAATCCGCGACGCCCACCGCCGCCTCATCGCCCGCGTCCACCCCGACGCCGGCGGCTCCGCCGAGCTCGCCGTCCGCGTCAATGCGGCGCGCGACGCCCTCGTCGCCGAAATGAACCGCAATTCGCCTCGCGCGTCTTGATCCCGTCCCCCATGGAGAATTCGATGAGCCATCGCTTCAACCCCACGTCCCTGCGCGAATATGACATAAGGGGCGTGGTCGGTGAGACGCTTGGCCCCGACGATGCGGAGGCGGTGGGCCGCACCTTCGGCACCGTCGTGCGCCGTGCCGGCGGGAAGCGGGTGGCGGTCGGCTGGGACGGGCGCGACAGCTCGCCGGAGCTCGAGGCGCGGCTGGTCACGGGGCTGACGAAGAGCGGATGCGACGTCGTCCGCATCGGCCTCGGCCCCACCGCGATGCTCTATTATGCCGAGGCGGAGCTCGACGTCGACGCCGGCATCCAGATCACCGGTAGCCACAATCCCGCCGATTATAACGGCTTCAAGATGGTGCTGCAGCACACCGCCTTTTTCGGCGAGCGCATCCAGGAGCTCGGCCGCATGTCCGCCGCCGGCGACTGGGAGGAAGGATCCGGCTCCGTCACCGACCAGGAGGTGATGGACCGCTACGTCGACCGGCTGCTCATGGACTTCTCCGGCAAGCCGTTCCGGATCGGCTGGGACGCCGGCAACGGCGCCGGCGGGCCGATCGTCGATCGGCTGGTGAAGCGCCTGCCGGGCGAGCATCACACGCTCTACACCGATGTCGACGGCCGCTTTCCCAACCACCATCCCGACCCGACGGTCGAGGCGAACCTGGAGGATCTGAAGCAGCTCGTCCGCGAAAAGGGCCTCGACTTCGGCGTGGCGCTCGACGGCGATGCCGATCGCATCGGCGCCGTCGATGGCGAGGGCCGCGTGGTGTGGGGAGACCAGCTCCTCTCGATCCTCGCCGAGCCGGTGCTGCAGCAATTGCCCGGCTCGACGATCATCGCCGACGTCAAGGCGAGCCAGGCCCTTTTCGACCGCATTGCCGAACTCGGCGGGACGCCGGTGATGTGGAAGACCGGCCACAGCCTCATCAAATCGAAGATGAAGGAGACGGGCGCGCCGCTGGCCGGAGAGATGTCCGGCCACATCTTCTTCGCCCACCGCTGGTACGGCTTCGACGACGGCATCTACGCGGCCCTGCGCCTGATCGAGGCGGTCGGCAGCCTCGGCGGGTCGCTGACTGCCTTGAAGGACGCGATGCCGGCGATGGTCAACACGCCCGAGATCCGCTTCCAGGTCGACGAGGTGCGCAAGTTCGCCATCGTCGACGAGGTGCTCGACCGGCTCGAGCAGGAAGGCGCGAAGGTCGACCGCACCGACGGCGCCCGCGTCAACACCGCAGACGGCTGGTGGCTCCTGCGCGCGTCGAATACGCAGGACGTGCTCGTCGCCCGTGCCGAGGGCAAGGACGAAGCCGCCGTCGAGCGGCTCATGGCCCAGGTCGACGAGCAGCTCGGCAAGTCGGGCATCGTGCGCGGGCCGCAGGCGGCGCACTGAGGTGCCCAAGATCTACCCTGAGGCGCTCGCCTTCTGCATCCTCTGGGCCGCCCTCGCGGTCGCGGGCTTTGCGCTGCTGGACTGGAAGGCGGGCGTGATCCTCTCGGTCGGCCTGTTCATGCTGATCATGCCGGCCAGCGCCATCATCCTGTCGCGCACCAGCAACTTCGCGCTCGAGCGGGCCGTGCGGTGGGGCATCCTGGTGGTCGCGGCAATCGGGCTCGCCTCGGCGGTCGATCTCCTCCGATAGGCCGGCCGCCGGCGCGATGCCGCCGCCGATTCGCCTTTTTCGTGCCGCCGACGCATGCTGGCCCAAGGCTGAGGGGGCAGGCGAATGCAATACGACGCGAGCAAGGACGCTTTATTCCATCCCGAGGAGCGCGAACCTTTGTTCGGGACGGACCTCCCCTGGACACAGGATGGCCTGTGCGCCGAGCTGTCGCGCCTCGCCTACATCCGTTTCGAGGAGGGCGACCGCGACAGGCTGAACGCGGCGCTCGCGCGGGGCGGCTTCGGCGCCGCGGCGACGTTCATTGACGCCAAGACGGAGGCCCAGGGTTTCGGGACGATCGCCGCGGACGGCACGCGCTACCTCGCTTACCGCGGGACCCAACCCGACCGGCCGGGCGACTTCATCTCCGACGCCCGCTTCTGGGGCCGGCGCTGGGCAGGCCCCGGCCGGGTCCATACGGGATTCCTGGCGGCGGAGCAGAGCCTTGCTGGTGAGGTCGACGCATGGCTCGGGCTGCAGGAGGGGCCGCCGCCGGTGGTGACCGGCCACAGCCTCGGCGCGGCGATGGCGACGATCACCGCCGCGCGTCTTCCAGGCTCCTCGCTGGTCACCTTCGGCTCACCCCGCGTCGGCAACGGCGCCTTCAGGGCCCCCTTCGCGGGCCGCGCGGTGCGGCGCTACGTGGATTGCTGCGACGTGGTGACGACGGTGCCGCCGGCCCTCGGCTACGGGCACCTCGACGGCGAGCTTTACATCGACCGCGCAGGGCGCGTCCTCCCCGCCGCTCCCGGTTGGTGGGGCCGGATGAAGGATAAATGGGCAGCCCGCCGGGAGTATCTCGCCCGCTGCGCGGGGCGGCCCGGCAACGTCGCGGCGCGCGAACTTGCCGACCACGCGCCGATAAATTATATCAGCGCCGTCCTTGGGGTGCGCGAGGGACCCTGATCGCCATCATCATCTCCCGCACCAGCAACTTCGCTCTCGGGCCTATCATCGCGCCATCGACGAAGGGCGAACCGCTCGACCTCCGAAGATGCGGCTCTAGAGCCTGATCGTTTGAGGTGGAAGCGCTTCGCGCTTCCGCTGAAAGCGTGAATCAGGCTCTATTCAAATGGTTGAGACCTTGATTCACGCCTCAGGCTGATTCAGCCTGAGACGATCAAGGTCTAGATCAGGACGAAATCGAAGCCGAGGACACCGGCCGCCTCGGCTTGCCGCTGATCGAGGGTGCAGAGCCTCGCCTCTTCCTCTGCGGCGATGGCGAGGTGCAGCGCGTCCCCGCCGCGTGCTCCAGCCGTCCGATTCGCGGCGATCTCGGCCGCACGCCTGAAGTGCGCGCTTACCGGCAGGACGTCGCGTGCCTGCTCCCGCCTGATGGTGTCGTAGAGCGAGAGGGCGGCGTCAGCCAAAGCGGGCTCCAGCTGCCCCGCCCGCAGCTTCGCGGCCAACGCCGCTGCGACCTCGACGTGCGTCCATGCGCTCAGCACAAGGCCGGCAGCGGCATGGGCGGACAGCCATCGCTGCGCGCGGTCGGTATGCTCCTCCGCCGTGAGCGCCGCCACGAGGAGCGACGTGTCCGGATACAGCATCAGTAGCGCGAGTCCCGCATCTCTCGGACGATCTCGACTCCGGTCAGCTTCGACGGCGTCATCTTGGCCGTAAGCTGGCGCAGCGCCTCCACGTCGAGCGGCTTCCTCGGCTGCTCGATCGGAACGAGGCGGACCGCCGGACGGCCGCGGCGGAGGATCGTCACGTCCTCTCCGCGCTCGGCCCGCTCGACGAGATTGCTGAGCTGGGCTTTCGCATCCGATAGATTGACGGCCGCCATGCTTTGCTCCTGACCAGGTAGTTGGTCAGATACGCCCCGACAGCTCGAAGGTCAATCGTCCTCGTCCTCGCGGCCGACGAGGTTCAGCTCCCGCGCCTTGATCTGGCGGGTCATGCACCAGTGCATCAGCGCGTCCTCGCGGCCGTGGGTGATCCACACTTCGCGGGGCAGCAGCTCCGAGATGGTGGCGGTAAGCTCGTCCCAATCGGCATGGTCGGAGACGATGAGCGGCAGCTCGACGTTGCGCTGGCGGGCGCGCTGGCGCACCCGCATCCAGCCTGACGCCATGGCGGTAATCGGCTCCGGCAGCCGGCGCGACCAGCGATCGTTGAGGGCTCCCGGAGGCGCCACCACGATGCGGCCCTTCAGCTCCTCCTTGGAGGCGCCTGTGGCGGGGCGGATTTCGCCGAGGTCCACGCCCCATTCGCTGTACAAGTCGCAGAGGCGCTGGAGGGCGCCGTGTATGTAGATCGGCTCCTCATAGCCGCGGCGGCGCAGCTCGCAGATCAGCCGCTGGGCCTTGCCGAGCGCATAGGCGCCGACCAGCACGCACCGCTCCGGATTCTCGTGGAGCCGCGCGAGCAGCCGGTCCATCTCCGAACCGGTGTCCGGGTGGCGGAAGACGGGGAGGCCGAACGTCGCCTCGGTGATGAAGACGTCGCACGGCACCGGCTCGAACGGCAGGCATGTGGGGTCCGGGCGGCGCTTATAGTCGCCTGAGACGACTATTCGCTCGCCACCATGCTCCAGCACGATCTGCGCGGAGCCGAGGACATGGCCGGCGGGGACAAAGCTCATTTCGACATCGCCCATCCGCACCACTTCGCCATAGGCGATCCCATGGCCGCCCGGCTGCGGGCCGTAGCGGCACTCCATGATCGCCAGCGTCTCCGGCGTCGCCCAGACTTCGCCATGACCGCCGCGGGCATGGTCGGCATGCCCGTGAGTGACGAGCGCGCGCGCCTTGGGCTCGCTGGGATCGACCCACGCGTCCGCCGGCTTGACGTAGAGACCTTCGGGAAAAGGCTCGATCCAGGAACCGAGGCGGGCCATCGGGAGCTATATGGCCAGGATCACAGGCGGTTCCAAGGCGGACCGCCGCAAGGAAGAGGATCGGGACGATGGATCTGGGCGGCGCCGGCTGGGGGCTTCAGACGATCATCGGCGGGCTGCTGCTGGCGGCCGTCTTGCTGTGGGCGATGCTGCGCAACCGCAAGTCGCGCCAGCCGATGGACCGCACCGAGCGCGGCACCCGCAACGTCTACGACGAATCGGAGCAGGTCCGCCGGACCGGCGACGAGGACGTCTGAACCCTTGCACCGCTCGTCATCCTGACGAAAGTCAGGATCCATGAACACGGTATCGACGCGCTCGAACAGGCAGGTGTTCATGGGTTCCGGATCAAGTCCGGAATGACCGACCTTGGGCTTCCTGCCCCCGTCGCCGCGTGGTTCACCGCGAAGGGCTGGGCGCCGCGGCGGCACCAGCTCGAGATGCTCGCCGCCGCCCGCGCCGGCCGTAGCGCGCTGCTGGTGGCGCCGACGGGTGCAGGAAAGACCCTCGCCGGCTTCCTCCCTACCATCGCCGAACTCGCCGACGCCCCGGTGGACGGGCTCCACACCCTCTACATCTCGCCGCTCAAGGCGCTGGCGGTGGACGTGCAGCGCAACCTCCTCACGCCGGTGGCGGAGATGGACCTGCCGATCCGGGTCGAGACCCGCACCGGCGACACGCCCGCCGATCGCAAGGCGCGGCAGCGGGTGCGGCCGCCGCACATCCTCCTCACCACGCCCGAATCGCTCAGCCTGCTGCTCAGCCACGAGGACAGCCCCACCTTGTTCGGAGGCCTGAAGACGGTGGTGGTGGACGAGGTGCACGCCTTTGCGACCGGCAAGCGCGGGGACCTGCTCTCGCTCGCGCTCGCCCACCTGCAGGCGCTGGCGCCGGGGCTGCGCCGGGTCGCGCTCTCCGCCACCGTCGCCGATCCCGAGGCCTATCAGGGCTGGCTGGCGCCGCACGGCGACATCGAGACGGTCGAGGTGGTGATCGGCGATCCCGGCGCCGAGCCGCAGATCGGCATCATGCTGCCGGAAGACGAGCGCATCCCCTGGTCGGGCCATTCGGGGCGTTGGGCGGCGCAGAACGTCATGCGCGAGATCGAGCGGCACAAGACGACCCTCGTCTTCTGCAACACGCGCAGTTTGGCCGAGCTGATCTTCCAGGATCTGTGGACGGTGAACGAGGGGCATTTGCCGATCGGCATCCACCACGGCTCCCTCTCCGTAGAAGCGCGGCGCAAGGTCGAGGGGGCGATGGCGGCGGGGCGTCTGCGCGGGCTCGTCTGCACCGCCAGCCTCGATCTCGGCGTCGACTGGGGCGATGTCGACCTCGTCATCCAGATGGGTGCGCCCAAAGGCTCCTCGCGCCTGCTGCAGCGGATCGGGCGCGCCAATCACCGGCTCGACGAGCCCTCCGAGGCGATCGTCGTCCCCGGCAACCGCTTCGAATATCTCGAGGCCCGCGCCGCCCTCGACGCGATCGAGCGGCGCGAGCTCGACCCGGACGTCTTCCGCCCCGGCGCGATCGACGTGCTCGCCCAGCACGTCATGGCCGTCGCCTGCGGCGCGCCTTTCCACGAGGGCGAGATGCTGGAGGAGGTGCGCAGCGCCGCGCCTTATGCCGGCCTGTCGGAAGAGCTGTTCGGCCAGGTGCTCTCCTATATCGAGAGCGGCGGCTATTCGCTGCGCGCCTATGACCGCTTCCGCCGCCTCACCCGCGAGGCCGACGGGACCTGGCGCGTCTCGCACCCGCGCTTCATCCAGCAGCACCGGATGAACGCCGGCATCATCGTCGACGCGCCCCTGCTCGACGTCCGCTTCCGCCGCGGCCGCAAGCTCGGCACGGTCGAGGAATATTTCGCCTCGACCCTCTCGCCCGGCGACACCTTCTTCTTCGCCGGGCTGGTGCTGGAGGTCGAAAAGATCGACGGCACCGACCTCATCGTCCGCGCCACCACCAAGTCCGCGCGCATCCCGACCTATGTCGGCACCCGGATGGCGATGACCACCAACCTCGCCGACCGCGTCCGCGCCTTCCTGTGGGACCGCAGCCAGTGGCCGCGCTTACCGGACGACGTCCGCGATTGGCTCGAGGCGCAGGGCGAACGTTCGCTCCTCCCCCGCCCCGACCAGCTGCTCGTCGAGACCTTCCCGCACGAGCACCGCCACTACATGGTCTGCTACAGCTTCGAGGGCTGGAACGCGCACCAGTCGCTGGGCATGCTGATCACCCGGCGGATGGAGAGCGCGGGGCTGAAGCCATTGGGCTTCGTCTCGAACGATTACGCCCTCGCCTGCTACGGACTCGAGCCGATCGAGGACCCCGCAGCCCTGCTTTCGCCGGACCTGCTTGAGGACGAGTTCGTCGAATGGGTGCAAGGCTCGAACCTGTTGAAGCGCGCCTTCCGCGAGGTGGCGGTGATCGGCGGGCTGGTCGAGCGCCACCATCCCGGCAAGCGCAAGTCGGGGCGGCAGGTCACCTTCTCGACCGACCTCATCTACGACGTGCTGCGCCGCTACGAGCCGGACCATCTGCTGCTCAAAGCCGCGTGGGACGACGCCAAGGGCAAGCTCACCGAGGTCGGCCGCCTCGCGCGTTTGCTCGACCGCGCCCAGGAGACCATGGTGCACGTAACGCTGGACCGGGTGTCGCCGATGGCGGTGCCGGTGCTGGTCATCGTCGGCCGCGAGGCGACGGCGACGGGAACGGCTGAGGACCAGATCCTCATCGAGGCGGAGAGCCTCGCGGAAATGGCGATGCGGCGGGACTGACCCTCAGGCTTTGGACGCGAGGGGCGCGAGCCTGTCGGCACCGTAATGGGTGCCGTCGCTCCGCTGCCTCCGGCGTCGGCGCCAGACCTTGAAGCCGAGAGCCGCGGCGACGAGCGCGAGCCCGGCGTAAGGCGCTTTGGAGTCAGCCGCTTTGGCGGGAGCGGGAAGCGCCTTCTGCGCCTGTGCGGCGGGGGCAGGAAGGGCCGCGGGTTGCGGCGCCTTGGCCTTTGCCTCCTCGGCCTGCTCGCGTTCCAGCTCGGAATTGAGCTCGCCGCCCATGATCAGGATGTAGGCCGAGAGGTACAGCCAGGTGAGGAAGACGACGACGCCGCCGAGCGATCCGTAGGTCTTGTTGTAGCTGCCGAAGTGCGAGACGTAGAGGCCGAAGCCGATTGTTCCGAGCAGCCACAGCAAGGTGGCCGCCGCCGAGCCCGGGCTCACCCACATCCACGGCGCCTCGGGGCGGTTCGGCGCGAAGCGATAGACGGCGGCGAGGCCGACCGCGACCGCGGCGATCGCCACCGCCCAGAACAGGGCCTGGAAGAGGACGTGCACCACCGGCGAGGAGAAAGGCAGGATGTGCTCGATCGCCGCCGTCGCGGAGATGGCGCCGATGGCGAGGATGAGGACGACCAGGCCGCCGAGCGTCATCGCCAGCGCCAGGATCGTCGTCTTGATGAAGCTGCGCGTTTCCTTGAGTTCATAGGCGATGTTGAGGGCCGTCACGACGCCGGTCGCGCCCTTGCTGGCGCCGTAGACGGCGAGGGCGAGGGCGATGGCAAGTCCGAAGCCCTTGCTCGACTGCGGGCTGGCGGTGAGGCTCTTGAGCTGGTCGGCGATCAGCGCGGCGGCGTCGCGGGGCAGGGTCGCGAACAGCTTGCCGATATGCTCGGCGACCGTCTGCGGATCGGCGGCGAGCCCGTAGACCAGCACCACCGAGGCAAGCAGCGGCACGAAGGCCAGGAAGGCATAGAAAGCCACCCCCGCCGCGAGGAAACCGACATTGTCGTCCCCCGCTTCCTTCCAGGTGCGGACGAGGACGGCGCGCCATTGCGCGGCGGCGGGCCAGCGGACGGGTTCGATTGCCATGGCGCGCAGAACCGGCGGACCGGGCCGCGGTTCCGGCGCGTGCGAAACGGGACAGTCACCGACCTCCCAGTCCTCGGGATTCGATGGGGACCGTCACCGACCGCAGAAGCCAGCGCATCCTTGCACCGGCTGGGGAGCTCGGTGACTGTCCCCTCTCTTCCCCCTCAGATCATCGCCTTGGGATTGGAGAAGACCCGCGTCACCTCCGGCTCGAAGCTTTCCAGCGGATCGACTTCGAACGATGGATCGAAGGCCGGCGCGTCCCATTCATCGACCAGCTTCTCCGCGAAGCCGTACCAACTCTCGCCGGCGAACCGCGCTCGGCCTTCCGGATCCTTGCCGAGGTGCTGGAAATAGTAACGGCCCTGGAATTCCTGGTGCCAGTAGACGGCGTGGTAGATGTCCTCGCTCACGTAAGGCTTCAGCATCTCCGCGGCGATGGCGCCGTGGTTCGGGATCGAGAACAATTTGCCGAGGTCGTGGCAGAGTGCGGCGACCACCTCCTCGTCCGTGGCTCCGGCCCGCCGGGCGAGGGTGCCGGCCATCAGGCTGTGGGTAAGCTGGTTCGCCGCGAAGCCGACTTCGATCTCCTCGAGGCGTTTGAGGCTGTCCATGATCTGGCGCGCGGCAACGCTCTTCTGGTGCTTGCCGTGCTCGGCCGCAATGTGCGCCCAGTCCATCACGGTGCCTTCGCGCATGTCGGTGAACATCGCACCTCTCCTTCGCAACGGAGATTAGTGCGCCGGCGCCACCCTGACAATAATGCGGGCTTTTCCGCGCCGGGCGGCGCGGCTAGGCTCCGGCGCGCCGGCGGGGGCCGCACGTGGAGACGATCCGCTTCGATGCCGCCGCATTCCCCTGCCGAGGTGCCCCCCAGCCGTCTCGCCTTTCTCGCCGACGGCGGGGAGATGGGTGCGCGCCTCCGTTCGTTCGACTGGAACAAGTCGCCGCTCGGCGTGCCGGAGCATTGGCCGCAGGCGCTCAAGACCGCCGTCGGCATGCTGCTCAGCACCAAATTCCCGATGTTCATCGCCTGGGGGCCGGAGCTGCGCTTCCTCTACAACGACGCCTATGTAGAGATTCTCGGACGGAAGCACCCGGCTGCCCTCGGCCATGCCTTCGAGGATATCTGGGCGGAGATTTGGCAGGACATCGGGCCCCTCGCCCGACGTGCGGTCGCGGGCGAGCCAACTTACTGGGAGAATTTGCCCCTCACGCTGACCCGCAAGGGCTTCGAGGAGCAGACCTGGTTCACCTTCTCCTACGGCCCGCTGCGCGGCGATTCGGGCCAGCCGGAAGGGATGTTCTGCGTCTGCACCGAGACGACGGCGACGGTGCTCGCCGAGCGCGAACGAATTACCGAGGCGGAGCGGCTCCGCCAGCTCTTCGATCATGCTCCGGGCTTCATGGCGGTGCTGCGCGGGCCGGAGCACGCCTTCGAGATGACCAACGCCGCCTACCTCCAGCTCGTCGGCCACCGCGACTTAATCAGCCGCCCGGTGCGCGAGGCCCTTCCGGAGGTGGAAGGCCAAGGATTTTTCGAACTGCTCGACGAGGTCTATCGCAGCGGCAACGCTTTCACCGGCCGCTCGATGTCGATAGGCCTCAGCCGCGAGCCCGGCTCGGCCGCCGAGGAGCGACAGGTTGATTTCGTATTCCAGCCGATGCTCGAGTCGGGCGGCAGCGTCAGCGGCATCTTCATCCAGGGGACGGACGTCACCGAGCGCCATCTGGCCGAGCTTGCGCTGCGCGAAAGCGAGGAGCGCTTCCGCCTCATCGCCGATTCCGCGCCGGTGCCGATGTGGGTCACGCGGCTGGACCGCAGCCGCAGCTTCGTGAACCGCGCCTATGTGGAGTTCCTCGGCATCAGCTACGACGAGGCGGTCGGCTTCGACTGGCGGACCGTCATCCATCCCGACGACGCCGAGCGCATCGTCGCCGAGTCGATCGCCGGCGAGGCGACGTTGCGGCCCTTCGAACTGGTCGGGCGCTACAGGGGCGGCAAGGGCTGGCGCTGGATCCGCTCGATCTCGCAGCCGCGCTTCGGCCCGCAAGGCGAGCATGTCGGCTTCATCGGCGTCGCCCACGACATCACTGCGCTGAAGGAGGCCGAGGCCGCCCTGCGCGAGGCGAACGAGACGCTCGAGGGCCGCGTCGCCGAGCGCACCGGCGACCTCAGCGCCGCCCTCGACCGCCTGCAGGCCGAGGTCGGCGAGCGGCTGCGTGCCGAGGAGGCGCTTCGCCAGGCCCAGAAGATGGAGGCGGTGGGGCAGCTGACGGGCGGCATCGCCCACGATTTCAACAACCTCCTCACCCCGATCATGGGCGGGCTCGAGCTGCTCGCCGCGCGGGTCGAGGATGCGCGCCTGAAGCGGGTCGCGGACACCGCCCTCGAATCGGCCCGTCGGGGCGCCAAGCTCACCGGGCAGCTGCTCGCTTTCTCCCGCATCCAGCGCATCAGCATGGCGCCCGTCGCGGTCAACGACGTCATCGACAAGATGCAGACCCTGCTGCGCCACTCGATCGGCCGCTCTATCGTCATCGAAACCGATCTGGCCCCGGATGCAGGCTACGGCCTGTGCGACGCCAACCAGCTTGAAAATGCCGTCCTCAACCTCGCCATCAACGGCCGCGACGCGATGCCGGACGGCGGCGGCATCCTCACCATCTCGACGGCGCGGCTGACGTTGCCGGACGAGGCCGACCACCGCGCCGGCACCTTCGTGCGCATCCGCGTCTCCGACACCGGGGCCGGCATGCCGCCGAACGTCGTCGCGCGCGCCACCGAGCCGTTCTTTTCCACCAAGCCGCTCGGCAAGGGGACGGGCCTCGGCCTCGCCCAGGTCTACGGCATCGCCCAGCAGGCCGGGGGAACGCTGCGCATCGCCAGCGAGGTCGGGCGGGGCACCGATGTCGATATCCTCCTCCCCGGTATGGAAGCCCCCGACGCCGCAAGCATCGAGGGCGCGGCGGCGGCGGGCGTCGCGGCCCCGACATCGCGGGCGCGAGTGCTCGTGGTCGACGACGATGACGACGTGCGCGCCTTCCTCATCGCTTCGCTCGAAGGGCTCGGCCACGAAGTGGTGGCGGCGGAGAATGGCGAGGAGGGCCTCGCCCGCCTGCGCGAGCGCCGCCCCGACCTCGCCCTGATCGACTATGCGATGCCCAACATGCACGGCGCCGAAGTGGCCCGCGCGGCGCGGGAGATTGCGCCGGACCTGCCGATCGTCTTCGTCACCGGCTATGCGGAAAGCGAGCAGCTCGAAGCGGCGCTCGGCTCCGAGGTGCCGGTGTTGCGGAAGCCCTTCACCCTCGCCGAACTCGCGGCGGCGGTGGCGGAGAATGTGGTCCTTTAGTCCTCCCCTCGCTTTCGAGGGGAGGGGGACCGCACGAAGTGCGGTGGAGGGGCCTCTTGGGCCATGAGCCACCATGCTGCGCATGGTCCCCCTCCGCTGCAAATGCAGGGGAGGATTTAGGGGCTCTTGAAGCCGTTTTCGCCGCACCTAAATCTCCTCCCGCCGGGCCGCTATCCGGGGTCCGGCGGCATCCGCGAGGGGCTCCGGGCCTCGTGCCGGACCGCTCGTGCCCATGTTGCTCAACTGGAGGACAAGGATATGAGAAGCTTCGATTTCACCCCCTATCGCCGCTCGACCATCGGCTTCGACCGGCTCTTCGAGTTCCTCGAAAGCGCGAACCGCGAGCAGTCGGACAATTACCCGCCCTACGACATCGAGAAACTGAGCGACGATCGCTACCGGATTACGCTCGCCGTCGCCGGCTTCGGCCCGGGCGACATCGACATCACGGCGCGGCAGAATTTGCTCACCGTCACGGGCCGCAAAGGCGAGGCCCGCAGCCGCGACGGCAATTTCGTCCATGTCGGCATCGCCACCCGCGCCTTCGAGCGGCGCTTCGAGCTGGCGGATTTCGTGCGGGTCGAGGCGGCGGACATGCAGGACGGCCTGCTGTCGATCGAACTGGTCCGCGAAATTCCCGACGCGATGAAGCCGCGCAAGATCGAGATCAACGGCGGCGGCCGCCGCACGATCGAGGCGGACGCGCCGTCCGAGCCCGTCGTGCAGCGCCAGGAAGAACGCGCCGCCGCCTGATCCGTCCGCGAAGTGGGGACAGTTACGGGGCTGTCCCCATTTTTGCCGATTCTGCCGAGAGACCGCCGCGCGCCGGGCCGGTATGCGCCTGGACCTTCGATGATGAAGGACGCGGTGAGACAGTGAAAAGGCCGAACGCATTCCGTAACCCCGTTGCCTTGGTTGTGCAGGGCTTCATCGCCGCGGCCTTCGTCTTCGTCGCCGCCGATCCCTCCGTCGTGGGCGCCGGTGCGCCGGGCAACGACGCGCAGGCGACGGCGCGGCTGGCTGAGCTTACCCGCTGACCTGCGGGCTCCCGATCACGGGAAGCATCTCAACGCATAAAAGGAACCGCCCGCCGCGCAGGGTGGCCCACGGGTTGTTACGGCGCACCCTCCGCTTATCTCCTGTTAAGGTTGAGGGCGCCAGGACGGAGACGGGATCCGACCCGCCGTAAGAGCGCCGGATATCCCGAGAATGCATAAGGGAGGCGGCTCCGCGGGGGCCGAGACGGGTATGTTGCGCAAGCTTCGCAGTCCTATGGTGCTGGTGGTCGAGGGTTTCCTTGCCGGGGCTTTGCTGTTCGTCGTCGCCAACCCGACCTTCGTGCACTCCGATTCGGGCCGCGCCGACGCGCAGGCCGCCGCCCTTGTCAAAGAGCTGACGCGCTAAGCGCTTGAACCCGCGGCCGGCCCGGCTATAGCAGGGCAATGGTTCGCTTTACGTTCTGTGGCCACGATTTGATGGCGCTGCCGCAGGGCGCCTTGTTCTGGCCGTCGCGCCGCGCCTTGCTGCTGGCCGACCTCCACCTCGAAAAAGCGAGCTGGTTCGCCCGCTTCGGGCAGATGCTCCCCCCTTACGATTCGATCGCCACCCTCGCCGATTTGACGGCGCTCGCCGTCACCACCGGCGCCGGCGAAATCTGGTGCCTGGGAGACAGCTTCCACGACAAGTTCGGCTGCGAGCGCCTGCCCGTGCGGGCGCGGGAGATGCTGACCGCGCTCACCGCCTCGACGCGCTGGACCTGGATCACCGGCAACCACGATGCGGGCATCCTCGATCATTGCGGCGGCTCGATCGTCGAGGAAGCGGAGGTGGACGGCCTCCTGCTGCGCCACGAAGCCGATCCGGCCGAGCTTCGACCGGAGCTGTCCGGCCACTTCCACCCGAAGCTGCGCGTCAGCCACCGCGGCCGCCGGGTCTCTCGCCGCTGCTTCGTCGCGACGGATACCAAGCTGATCCTGCCCGCCTTCGGCTCGCTGACCGGCGGCCTCGACGCTTCCCACCCGGAGATCGTCCGCGCCGTCGGAGCGAAAGCGGAGGCGCTGGTGCCGGTCGCCGACCGCCTGCTCAGGTTCCCGCTGGCGGCATAAGGGCCGTGCCTTTCATCAAGGCGAAAAGTAGCGGAGCAGACTCATGATCCCGCAGAGGGGAATGCCGAGCGTCGTTACGATGCGGAGTTGACGTTCCTTGCGGGCGAATTGCTCCCGCATCACGCGCCGGTTGACCGACATCGCGATCCACAAGCGTGGCCAGCGCGTCAAAGCCGCCATCCATAACGCCGCCAAGCCGAAGAAGACGGCGCCCGTAACGTCGGGTGGCGGCGTCGCCACGGGGCGGCCTAGTTCCGCCAGAGCGTCGGGAAGTTCGCCTTCAACGCGGCCAGCTTGGGCATGTCCCAGCGGCGGATATAGGGGCTGTCCGGGTGCTTGCGCTCATAGCCCTGGTGATAGTCCTCGGCGAGGTAGAAGGCGCCGCTCTCCACCTTCGTCGCCACCTTTTGGGAAAAGGCGTGGGAGGCATTGAGCTGGGCGATATAGGCCAAAGCCGCGCGGCGCTGCGCCGGGTTCTGCGGGAAGACGGCGGAGCGGTAGCTGGGGCCGCTGTCGGGGGTCTGGCGGTTCACCTCGGTCGGATTGTGCGACGCGAAGAAGACACGCAGTAGCTGCCCGTAGCTGACCTGCCGCGGATCGTAGACGACGCGCACCGATTCGGCATGGCCCGTCGTCTCCGTCCCGACCTTGGGGTAATTGGCATCGGCGCGGCTCCCACCGGCATAGCCGGCGGTGGCGGATTTCACGCCCTTCACATGTTCGAACACGCCCTCGATCCCCCAGAAGCATCCGCCGGCAAAGACGGCCGTCTGGGTGGGGCCCGAGGCAGGGACGTCGATCTTGGGCGGCGGCGGGGCGGCGGCGCTGGCGGGGGCGGAGGGGGAGAGGAGCCAGGCGCCGCCGGCGAGAGCGGCGACGGCGATGGCCGCGGGCATTGCAATCTTCATGGTGAGACACTCCGGAGCTGCGCGCCCATGAGTCCCCGAAGGCTGTTGCCGATCAGGAACCCGTCCCTCAGATCGTCCTCCCTCAGCTCCGCTTCAAGGGCCCGGCCTTCGGAGAGCAGCCGCTCGCGCAGGATGCCGGGGAGGAGGCCGCGAGTGAGCGGCGGCGTCAGCAGCATATCGTCGCGCTTTACGAAGACGTTGGTGAAGCTGCCTTCGGTGATGAAGCCGGCGGCGTCGACGAACAGGGTTTCGAAGGCTCCGGAAGTCTCGCGCGGCGCATCGTAGAAGGCCCGGTCGCTGGTCTTGTGGCGGAGGCGGAAGTCGGACGGGTCGACCGGCAGCAGCGCCAGCGCGACCTCCACCGACCCCTCCGGCGCGCCCGGCAGCGGCCGCGTCTCGATGGCGATAGCCCCCGTCCGCGAGAGCCGCAGCCGCAGCTTGCGCGGTGCCCGCAGCGCGAAGGTCGCCGCCTGCAGCTCGTTGCGAGCGCCGTGGCGATCGAAGACGAAGCCGAGCGCTTCGGCACTGGCCTTCATCCGCGCGAGGTGGCGCTCGAGCTCGGCGATGCCGTCGTGCGGATCGAAGCGCATCGTCTCGATAAGGTCGAAGCTGCGGTCGGTCTCCACGAAGGCTCCCTTGGCCAGGCACTCGCGCCACTCGTCCGCGGGCCGGCTGTCGGCGACGATGCCGGAGCCGAGGCCGAGTCGCGCCCGCGTCTCGCCGTCGCGCAGCACCAGGGTGCGGATCGCGACGTTGAACGCGGCGTCACCGTCCGGGGCGATCCGGCCGATGCTCCCCGTGTAAACGCCGCGCGCGCGCCGTTCGAGCCCGTTCAGGATCTGCTGCGCGCGGATCTTCGGCGCGCCGGTGATCGAACCGCAGGGAAAGATCGCCTGCAGGAGATCGACGGGCCCGAGCCCGTCGCGCAGCTGCGCGGTCACGGTCGAGGTCATCTGCTGGACCGTCGGATACTCCTCCACCTCGAACAGCCGGGGCACGGCGACGCTGCCGCGCGCCGCCACCCGCGACAGGTCGTTGCGCAGCAGGTCGACGATCATGAGGTTCTCGGCGCGCTGCTTCGGATCGCTCCGCAGCCCCTCCGGGTCGCTTCCCGCAGGCGCGGTGCCCTTCATCGGCCGCGCGGTGATGCGGCCGCTCTCCAGTGTGAAGAACAATTCTGGGGAGAAGGAGAGCAGCCAGCGGGTGCCGGTGAAGACGATCCCGCCCCAGCCGGCGCGGGCCCGGCGCCGCAGCGCGGCGTAGAGGGCAATCGGGTGCCCGGCCGTCGCCACCTCCGCCTCGAAAGTGAGGTTCGCCTGATAGACGTCGCCTTCGAGGATGTGCTCCTGCACGGTCTCGACGGCGCGGAGATAATCGTCGGGCGCGACGAGCGGCCGCGGACGGCTTGCCCAGGCTCCGTCAGGTTGCGGAAGCGTCTCTAGATCGACCGCTTCGCCGCCTTCAAACAACCCGAACCACAGGAGCGGCGTCTCGGTTGCGCCGTCTAAGGCCGACACAGCAGGCTCGAGCGCGTGTCCGGCTTCGTAGGCGAGGAAACCGGCAGCCTCCGTACCCGCCGCCCTCAGCCTTTCGAGCGCAGGTCGCACCTCCTCCGGCCGCCACGCCTGGACGATCTCCACCGGCTCCCGGTACAGCATCGCGCCTTCCCCGCCCCACCCGTCGAGGAGGACGAAAGGCCTGCCGTCTTGCCAGAAGCCGGGTGCGGGTCCATCTCGCGCGGCGTCAGGAGTTTTTCCGGTGGTTTCCAGCGTCTTCGACCTCTTCAAGATCGGGGTCGGCCCGTCGAGCTCCCACACGATGGGGCCGATGACGGCCGCATGCCGCTTTGTCGAGACGCTGCGCGACAAAGGCCTGTTCGGCCGCACCGCCCGCGTCGAGGTCGACCTGTACGGATCCCTCGCCCTGACGGGCAAGGGCCACGCCACCGACCGCGCCATCCTGCTCGGCCTGTCGGGGCAGCGGCCGGACGGGATCGATCCGGACGAGGCGGACCGCATCGTCGCCGGCATTCGCGAGAAGGGCAGGCTGCCGCTGGGCAAGGACCGCGACATCAGCTTCGACGAAGCGGGGGACCTGCGCTTCCTCCAGCGCGAGCGGCTGCCGCACCATTCGAACGGCATGCGCTTCGCCGCCTCCGACGCGGCCGGCGAGGCGCTGGAGACGGGCGTCTATTATTCAACCGGCGGCGGCGCCGTCCTCGACGAGACCGCCATCGCGCGCAACGCGCCGCCCGACGGCGTGTGGGATATCCCGTTCAACTACCATTCCGCGGCCGAGCTGCTGGTGATCGCCGCGCGCGAGGGGATGACGATCGCAGACGTCGCCCGCGCCAACGAACGTGCCCAGTTCCCCGACGAGGAGATCGACGCCCGCCTCGCCACGATCGCCGAGGCGATGAGCCGCTGCATCGACCGCGGCATCGCCCAGAGCGGCATCCTCCCCGGCGGCCTCAAGGTGAAGCGGCGTGCGCCCGGCCTTTACCGCCTGCTGCTGGACCGCGCCGAGCGGACGCTATCGGACCCGCTGACGGTGATCGACTGGGTCAACCTCTGGGCGCTGGCGGTGAACGAGGAGAATGCCGCCGGCGGCCGCGTCGTCACCGCCCCTACCAACGGCGCCGCCGGCATCGTCCCGGCGATCCTGCGCTATTACCAGCGCTTCACGCCGCATTCGACCGACGAGGGCGTCCGCACCTTCCTCCTCACCGCCGCCGCGGTCGGCTCGCTGTTCAAGGAGAATGCCTCCATCTCCGGCGCCGAGGTCGGCTGCCAGGGCGAAGTCGGCGTCGCCTGCTCGATGGCCGCGGCGGGGCTGACGGCCGCGGTCGGCGGCACGCCGGCGCAGATCGAGAATGCTGCCGAGATCGGCATGGAGCACAATCTCGGCCTCACCTGCGATCCCATCGCCGGGCTCGTCCAGGTGCCCTGCATCGAGCGCAATGCGGTGGGCGCGGTCAAGGCGATCGAGGCGAGCCGCCTCGCCCTCGCCGGCGACGGCTCGCACCTCGTCAGCCTCGACCAGGTCATCGAGACGATGCGCCGCACCGGGCTCGACATGAACGAGCGCTACAAGGAGACCAGCCTCGGCGGCCTCGCCGTCAACGTCGTCGAGTGCTGAGTTGCTTGCACTGTGCTAGCACGGGCATTATTATCCCACCCATGGCAACGCTGACAGTCCGCCGCCTCGACGACAGGGTCTATGACGTCTTGCGCAGCCGAGCCGAGCATAACGGCCGGTCGCTGGAGGCTGAGGTGCGGTCGATTCTGGAAGACGCCGCGACACCTAGACAACGCCTCGTCGAGCGCCTCCGCGCTTTCCATGCGGAGGTTGAGAGTCGTCACGGCATCTTGCCGGACAGCACGCCGATCATTCGCCAGATGCGCGACGAAGAGTGATTTGTGTTGTCGACGCAAGCTTGGCGGCAAAATGGATTCTGCGCGAGATGGACAGTCCGGCCGCTCTCGCGCTTCTTGCTGACGAGCGCCGAAGGTTTGCCGCACCCGATTTGATCTTCGTCGAGGTTGGGGGTGCGTGCGTGCGACGGGCGAACATGGACAAGGCCGTTCAAGCGGACGCGATCCACGCTCTGGACGAATGGACAAAGATCTGGTCCGATCAGACGATCGCAGGCTACCCCGTCACGCCGAACCGGCTCCTCGACGGCGCCGACCTAGCCGTCCGCCTCGGAACGCCGCTCAAGGATTGTCTCTACCTCGCGCTCGCCGAGGAACTCGAGTGCGACCTGCTGACCTGCGACGTTCGGTTCCGGGACAAGGCTCTCGGCGTTTCAGCACGGGTGAAGCTGCTGTCGGAGATCAGCGCCTGAGGTTCGCCGCCAGCCATTCCTCCGCCGCCCGGTAGGAGGAGCGGCCCTTCGGCGGCGCATCGCCGAGGCCGGTGGCGAAGAAGGCGATGCCGCGGCCGGTGGCGGGGTCCACCCACAGGCCGGAGCGCACGCCATAGGCGTCCCCGGCATGGCCGATGCGGGGCTTGCCGTCGCCGAACAGATCGTCGGTGGCACATTGGGCGCTGGTCTGCACGGCGAGGCCGTAGGCGCAGTAGAAACCCTCCTCCGTCTCGCCGTTGGCGCCGTCATGACGCCAGTGGATGCGCTCCATCTCGGCGATGCTCGATTCGGTGAGGAAACGTCTGCCGTCGGGCAGGGTGCCGCGGCGGAGCAGCACCCCGCCGACCTTTGCCAGGTCCGCGACCGAGATGCGCATCCCTCCCTGGGGCGAGAACAGGCCGCCATTGGTGCCGACCGCGTAACCGGGGAGGTCGCAGCTCCCATCGGCCGGCGCGTAGACGAGGCACGGCGGCGGCGCGCCGCGCAAATCGTCCTTCACCACCTTGCCATCGGGGGCGTAGAGGGCCACGGCGCGGGCGAGCACCGGGGCCGCACAACCTGACCAGTTCAAGCAGCCCGAGACGCCGAGCGGCGCCAGGACGAGCCGCTGCATCAGGCGGTCGAGCCGCTCGCCGGTCACCCGCTCCATCGCGGTGGCGATCACCGGGAAGTTCAGATTGGTGTAGCGAAAATAGGTGCCGGGCGGGTGCGCCGCGTCCCAGGCTTTCGAATTCTGGACGTGGCGCTCGACACTGGTGCCGATCGGCAGGACGTAATCGGCCGCGTCGGTGAGGCTGGAGCGGTGGGACATAAGCAGGCGCAGCGTGATCGGTGCGTTCGGAAACGAGGGGTTCCTGAGCCGCCAGCCCAAATAGTCGGAGACGTCGCGGTCGAGGTCGAGCTTGCCCTGCTCGACGAGCCGCATGACGCCGAGCGCGACGTGGAGCTTGGTGACGGAGGCGACCCGCACCGGGTCGTCGATCGTCACCGCGCGACCGGCCGCGCGGTCGGCGAGCCCGCCGGCGCCCGAGCGGAGCACGCCCCGGCTGTCGAACGTCGCCCAAGCCCAACTCGCCGGCGCGGGGGCGGGAGGGGGAGGCGCGGCGGGCACAGTGGCGCAGGCGGCGAGCGGCAAAGCGGCGAGCATAGCCAGAAGCCTCATCCTTCCTCCTCCAGATAACGCACCACGGCGTCGGCGGCCTCCTCGGGCGAGAGGCGGCTGGTGTCGAGGCGCAGGTCCGGCGCCTCGGGCGGCTCGTAGGGGGAGCCGATGCCGGTGAAGTTGGGAATCTCGCCGGCGCGCGCCTTGGCATAGAGGCCCTTCGCATCGCGCCGCTCCGCCTCGGCGAGCGGCACGTCGATGAAGATTTCGACGAAACGGTCCCGCCCCAGCAGCTCGCTTACCATCCGCCGCTCCGCACGGAAGGGGCTGATGAAGGCGGCGAGGACGATGAGGCCTGAATCGAGCATCAGCTTCGCCGTCTCGCCGACCCGGCGTATATTCTCGGCGCGGTCGGCGTCGGAGAAGCCGAGGTCGCGGTTGAGGCCGAGGCGGACATTGTCGCCGTCGAGCAGGAAGGTGTGCCGGCCGCGGGCGTGGAGCTTCGCCTCGACGAGATTGGCGATGGTCGACTTGCCCGCCCCCGAGAGACCGGTGAACCACAGCAGGCGCGGGCTCTGGCCGAGCGCGGCGGCGCGGACGTCCGGCGTGACGGTGAGCGGCTGCGCGCGGACGTTGGTGGCGCGCCGCAGGGCATGGCCGATGAGCCCGGCGCCAACCGTCTCGTTGGTCACGCGGTCGATGAGGATGAAGCCGCCGAGCTCGCGATTTTCCGCATAAGGCGCGTGGACGAGCGGCCGGTCGGTCCACAGGTCGCAGACGCCGACGGCGTTGAGGCCGAGCGAGCGCGCGGGCACCGGCGACAATGTCGCCATGTCGATCTCATGCTTGGGCGGCTGCAGCGTGGCCAGCGCACTCTGGGTGCCGAGCTTCAGCCGGTATTGCCGGCCGCCGACCAATTCCTCCTCCGCCATCCACACGATGTCCGCCTCGAACTGGTCCGCCACGTCGGGGAGCGGGGCGGACGCAATGACGTCACCGCGCGAGCAATCCACCTGGCGGTCCAGCGCCAGGGTGATCGACTGACCGGCTAGCGCCTCCCCGGGCGCGTCGAAGCCGTCGAGGATCGCCGCGACGGTTGCCCGGGTGCCGGCCGGCATCACCTGCACTTCATCGCCGACGGCAATGCTTCCCGCCGCGACGAGGCCAGAGAAGCCGCGCCGCTCCGCGTCCAGCCGGGTCACGTATTGGACCGGCAGACGGAACGGTCCCGCGGCGGCGCGATCCTCTTCCGGCTCCGCCGCTTCGAGGAGATCGAGCAAAGGCGGCCCATCGTACCACGGCATGTTGGGCGATGCCGTGCCGACATTGTCGCCCGCCGCGGCAGAGATCGGGATGGCGTCGAAACCTTCCGCGACCGCGCGGAAATCCTCCACCGCCGCGGCGAACGCACCGGCGTCGAAGCCGACCAGGTCCATCTTGTTGACGAGGAGGATCAGCCGCCGGACGCCGAGCAGGCGGCAGAGGTAGGCGTGGCGGCGGGTCTGGTCGAGCACGCCCTTGCGCGCGTCGACGAGGACGAGGCCGATGTCAGCGGTCGAGGCGCCGGTGACGAGGTTGCGGGTGTACTGCTCGTGTCCTGGCGCATCGGCGACGATGAACTTGGTCCGCTCGGTCTCGAAATAGCGGTAGGCGACGTCGATCGTGATCCCCTGCTCGCGCTCCGCCTCCAATCCGTCGAACAGCCGCGACAGGTCCCCCGCGCAGGCCGCGAGTTCGTCGTCCGGCGCCGAGCCGGTCTCGGCGAGCAGGCGCCCGAGCAAGCTCGACTTGCCGTCGTCGACGGAGCCGCAGGCGACGAGGCGGAGGAGCTTCTTCTCCGTACCCATCAGAAATAGCCCTCGCGCTTCTTGCGCTCCATGGCGGCGGCGCCGTCGCGGTCGATGAGGCGGCCCTGGCGCTCGGACGCGCGGCTGAGGCGCATCTCCTCGATCAGCGCGTCGAGCGTCGTCGCCCGGCTCTCGATCGCGCCGGAAAGGGGGTAGCAGCCGAGCGTGCGGAAGCGGATCCACCGCTCCTCGAGGCGCTCATTGGGGCCGAGCTTCATCCGCGCGTCGTCGACCATCAGCAGCGTGCCGTCCCGCTCCACCGCCGGCCGCGGCGCCGCGAAATACAGATCCGACACCTCGATTCCCTCGGCGGCGACGTAGGTCCAGACGTCCCGCTCGGTCCAGTTGGACAAAGGGAAGATGCGCAGGCTCTCCCCCTTGGCCTTGCGGCCGTTGTAGAGGTGCCAGAGCTCGGGCCGCTGGCGCTTCGGGTCCCAGCGGTGGCCGGCGGCGCGGAGCGAGAAGACGCGCTCCTTTGCCCGCACCCTCTCTTCGTCGCGGCGGGCGCCACCGAACGCCGCGTCGAAGCGGTGGGCGTCGAGCGCCTGGCGCAAGCCGTCCGTCTTCCACATCTGGGTGTGGAGCGAGGAGCCATGGTCGAACGGATTGATCCCCCGCGCCTCCGCCTCGGGATTGCGGTGGACGATGAGCTCCATGCCCGCCGCCGCCGCCGCGCGGTCGCGCAGATCGTACATGGCGCGGAATTTCCAGGTCGTGTCGACATGGAGGAGCGGGAAGGGCGGCGGCGCGGGGTAAAAGGCCTTGCGGGCGAGGTGGAGGAGGACCGAACTGTCCTTGCCCGCCGAATAGAGCATGACCGGCCGCTCGCTCTCCGCCACGCCCTCGCGCAGGATGTGGATCGCCTCGGCCTCGAGCCGCTGAAGGTGGGTGAGCCTCATTGCGGCGCACCCTAGAGGCGGGTTCGGCCCGGTTGCAACTTGGCTGAACGCAGGCCATCTCCGGCCGCATGTCCGAGCCCTCCATGAAGGCCGTCATCGTGCCGGTGACGCCGCTCCAGCAGAATTCGACCCTCTTGTGGTGCACCAGCACCATGAAGGGCGCCTTCACCGATCCCGGCGGCGATCTCGACCGGCTGAAGGCGGCGGCGCGCCAGCATGAGGTCACCGTCGAGAAGATCCTCCTCACCCACGGCCATATCGACCATTGCGGATCGGCCAAGATCCTCGCCGACGAGCTGGGGGTGCCGATCGAGGGGCCGCACGAGGCGGACCGCTTCTGGATCGCGCGGCTGGAGGATGACGGCCGCAATTACGGCATCACCGGGAAGGTCTTCGAATCGGATCGCTGGCTGGTCAACGGCGACCAGGTGACGGTCGGCGACCTGGTGTTCGACGTCTATCATTGCCCCGGCCACACGCCCGGCCACGTCGTCTTCCACCACCCGGCTTCCAAGCTCGCCATCGTCGGCGACGTCCTGTTCCGCGGCTCGATCGGCCGCACCGACTTTCCGATGGGCAACCATCAGGATCTGATCGACGCCATCACCCAGCGCCTCTGGCCGCTCGGCGCAGACACGATGTTCGTGCCCGGCCACGGCCCGATGTCGAGCTTCGGGCAGGAGCGGCAGTCCAACCCCTTCGTCGCCGACAGCGTCCTCGCCCGCGCCGGGTGAAGCCGCGTCAGGCGGACCTGATCTGTGAGACCGTCGCGCCCGCCTTGGGGTGGGCGAGATACGGCACGACCAGCGCATAGATGGCGAGCCCGATGAGGATCAGCATCGTCAGCATGATGCCGATCATGCGCAGGCGCGTGCGGCCATCCATGCCGAAGGCGTGGACGAGGCGGCCGACGATGTAGACGGCGCCGACCGCCCACAGCCACGTCGCCGATCCCGTCGCCAGCTCGACGAGGGCAAGCAGGATCAGGAAGAAGGGCGTGTATTCGACGAAATTCGCCTGGGCCCGCATGCGCCGCGCCAGCGCGTCGTTGCCGCCGTCGCCGACCGAAACCTTCGCCGCCCGCCGCACCTGTCCCACCCGGTTTGCGAGCCACACGTTCATCAGAGTCGCCGCCCCGGCCATGGTGAGGGTGATCGGCAGGACTATTCCGCTCGGCATGGCGTTCTTCCCTTCGGTTCGGCGGCACTGGTTGGCATGCGGTGCTCGCGCTTGCAACATGGGCGGAAATCGGTATAGGCGGGCACCGCTCCAGCGAGCGCACTCCGGCCGCCATGGCCCGCGGCCCGATCAGCCGTTGACCTTTGGCACCGTGCTCGCCACATCGAACCCTAGTATACGGAAACAGGTGCCAGGATGGCCGTCCCCAAAAGAAAAACATCGCCTTCGAAGCGCAACATGCGCCGCAGCCACGATGCGCTGAAGCCGGTCAATTATCAGGAATGCCCGAATTGCGGCGAGCTTCGCCTTCCGCACAATCTGTGCCAGGCGTGCGGCCATTATAACGGCCGTGAAGTCCGGCCGGTCGAGGCCTGAGCTTACACCCTAACGTAAGGAGGGCAGACCGGGTGGGCAGCGGGCCACGTATCGCAATCGACGCGATGGGTGGCGATGTCGGGCCCGCGGTGATGCTCGACGGCGCCGCGCTGGCCTTCCAGCGCCGCGACGACCTCTCCTTCCTCCTGTTCGGCGACGAGACGGCGATCCGCGCCGAGCTCGCGCGGCATGACGGGGTCGGCTCGGTGTGCGAGATCGTCCATTGCGACGACGTCATCAGTGCCGAGGACAAGCCGAGCCAGGCGATCCGCCGCGCCAAGACCAGTTCGATGGGCCGCGCCATCGCCGCCGTGAAGGCGGGCGAGGCCGACGCCGCCGTCTCGGGCGGCAATACCGGCGCTTTGATGGCGATGTCGAAGCTGGCGCTGCGCACCATGCCGGGGATCGACCGGCCTGCCCTCGCCGCCTTGCTCCCGACGCTGGGCGAGAACGACCTCGTCATGCTCGATCTCGGCGCCAATACCGAATGCGACGCCCAGAACCTCGTTCAATTCTCGGTGATGGGCGCAGCCTATGCCCGCGTCGTGCTCGACCTCGAGCGGCCACGCCTCCAGCTGCTCAACATCGGCACCGAGGAATTGAAGGGCACGGACGAGCTGAAGGACGCGGCGACGATCCTGCGCGACGCCGACTATCTCGGCATGCAGTTC
>NZ_DASWQI010000059.1:0-52231 GCF_036403745.1 Allosphingosinicella sp. | reverse complement strand
AAGGTCGGTGAGGCGCTGCACGAGGCGCTCAAGGCGCGTCCGAAGATCCTCGCCGACAGCGGCTTCGCGATCGAGCTGGGCCGCTGGCTGGTGGGGGAGGCGGGCGTCTACCTCACCCGCATCGTCGACCGGAAGGTCAGCCACGGCAAGACCTTCCTCGTCACCGACGGTGGGATGCACCACCAGCTCGCCGCCTCGGGCAATTTCGGCCAGGTCGTCCGCCGCAACTACCCGGTCGCCATCGCGTCGCGCTTCGCCGCGCCGGCCGAGGAGGAAGCGAGCATCGTCGGCTGCCTGTGCACCCCGCTCGACCGCCTCGCCGACGACGTCATGCTGCCCCGCGCCGAAGTCGGCGACCTCGTCGCGGTGTTCCTCGCCGGCGCCTATGGCCTCTCGGCGAGCCCGCAGGCCTTTCTCGGGCACGAGCCGGCGCGCGAAATCGCCGTCGGCGAAGGGGCTTAACGCCCCGCCCGAGGGGCGTCCCGCAGCGGGACGCGCCGCCAAAGCGCGTTGTTCCTAACGGTAATTTTACCTCTTGGGCCCAAGAGCAGACCCAAAGCTGTGCCCGGTTTCTCCGGCATGGCCCGCAAGGTTCGAGCCCAAGAGGATATTTTCCGATGCGTGCACTGAGGCAAACCCGGATCACCCTTCTCCTCGGCGCCGGCGCCGTCGCGCTCAGCGGCTGCGCCTCCGGCGGCCGCTCCGGCAACCTGCTCCCCGCCGCGACCTTCGTCGGCAGCGACGACGTCAAGGCGGAGAAGTACATCATCGGCCCGCTCGACCAGCTGTCGATCTTCGTGTGGCGCAACCCGGAGCTCGGCGCGAAGGTGCAGGTCCGCCCCGACGGCATGATCACCACGCCGCTGATCACGGACTTGAATGCCGCCGGCAAGACGCCGGCCCAGCTCGCTGACGATATCCGCGTCTCGCTCGCTAAATATGTCGAGGACCCGCGGGTCTCGGTGATGGTGGACAGCTTCCAGGGCACCTACGCCCAGCAGATCCGCATCGTCGGCGCGACCGAGAAGCCGGCCGCGCTTCCCTACCGCGCCAACATGACCTTGCTGGACGCGATGATCCAGGTCGGCGGCCTCAGCCAGTACGCCGCCGGCAACCGCGCGCGCCTCATCCGCCACGACAAGGCGACGGGCGAGCAGAAGGAATATGACCTCCACATCGCGCGGCTGCTGAAGCGCGGCGACACCAGCGCCAACGTCCGGCTCGAGCCGGGCGACGTCATCATCATCCCCGAGAGCATGTTCTGACCGCCTGGCCGGATCGCCGCGACGAACCCTTTTAGCAGGACACGAGCCACCGCATGGACGGACTTTACGAACAGGCCCGGATCGCGCTCCACCAGGTGTGGCGCCGGCGCTGGCTCGCGCTCGGCGTCGCTTGGGGCCTGTGCCTCGTCGGCTGGCTGGTGGTCGCCCTCATCCCCAGCAAATATGAAAGCTCGGCGCGGGTCTTCGTGCAGATGCAGTCGGTGCTGCCCAACCAGGTCGGCATCACCGCGCAGGAGCGGGCGAGCGACCTCACCCGGCTGCGCCAGACCCTCACTTCGACCGGCAACCTCGAGAAGGTGGTGCGGCGGACCGAATTGAACGGCCTCGTCTCCACGGACCGCGATCTCGCCGCCCAGGTCGAGAAGCTGCGCGAGCAGATCAACGTCACCGCCCAGCAGGACAATCTGTTCGAGATCAGCGCCACCGGCAACGTCCGCGGCTTCTCCAACGCGCAGAATGCCCGCCTCGCCAACGCGATCGTCAAGAACCTCCTCGACCTATTCGTCGCCCCGCCGGGCGGCAACGGCACCGAATCGAACGAGGGCATCGCCTTCCTCGACCAGGAGCTGAAGCGCCGCGAGGGCCAGCTCCAGGCCGCCGAGCAGGCGCGGGTCCAGTTCGAGCAGCGCTATCTCGGGCTGCTGCCCGGCGAAGGCTCGGTCGAATCGCGGCTGGCCGGCGCCCGTGCCGAGCTCTCCAGCGTCGACAGCCAGCTCGTCCAGGCCCAGTCCTCGCTCGCAGCGCTGCGGGGTCAGCTCGGCAGCACGCCGCAGACCATTCCTGGCCTCGGCGGCTCGACCGGCGGGCCGGTTACCGCCCAGATCGAGGCTCTGCAGGCCCAGCTCTCGCAGGCTTCGGCACGCGGCTGGACCGATTCGCACCCGGACGTCATTGCTCTTCGCGCCCAGATCGCCCGCCTGAAGCCGCTTGCGGCGCGCGAGAGCCCCAATGCCGGCGGCATGACCAACCCGTCCTACGTGTCGCTGCGCACCACGATCGCGGAGAAAGAAGGGCAGGTCCAGGCAGCGAGCCAGCGCAAGGCGCAGCTCCAGGCCGACATGGCCCAGCTCGCCTCCAAGCAGGCGTCGGAGCCCGGCGTCGCCGCCGAGCAGGCCAAGCTCAACCGCGACTATGACGTCCTAAAGCGCCAATATGACAAGCTCGTCGAGGACCGCGAGCAGCTCCGCCTCCGCAGCGACGTGCAGTCCAAGACGGCGTCGATGACCTTCCGCGTCATCGATCCGCCGAGCCTGCCGACCGTACCGGTGTCGCCCAAGCGGCCGCTGCTCCTCACCCTCATCCTGTTGGCGGCGCTTGCCGCGGGCATCGGCGCGGCCTTCGTCAAGGGCCAGCTCCAGGCGACCTTCCCGACCCAGAACAAGCTAGCAGCCGCCACCGGACTGCCGGTGCTCGGCACCGTCACCGAAGTGTGGACCGAGGCGCGGCGCGCGCAGGCGCGGCAGCGGCTGGTCTGGCTGGTCGGCGGGGCAGGGGCGCTGGGCGCCGCTTATGCGGTGCTGATGGTCGTCGAATTCTGGCAGCGCAGCACGGTCGCGTGAGGGGCAAGAGATGAACCAGCATAGCCCTCTCGCGCGCCGCGGCTCCCTCCTCGAACGGGCCGCCGAGCTGTACGGCTTCGGCCTCGCCCCGCCGCCGCCGGTGGCGCAGGCTGAGCCTGCACCCTTCCGGCAGGCTGAGCCTGCACCCGTCCGGCAGGCTGAGCCTGCACCCGTCTATGAGCCGGCGCCTGCGCCCGTTGCCGAGGCGCCAAAGCCTGCGCCGAAGCGCGCGGCGCTGCCGGTGCCGGTCGGCCCCGTCCACCCGATCGACCGCCGCCGCTTGAAGCAGGGCGCGCTGATCGAGCCGGAGGCGCCGGTCGGCGCGCTCGCCGAGGAGTTCCGCATCGTCAAGCGCCAGCTGCTCCTCAATGCCCGAGCCATGACCGGCGTCGCCGAGGAGAAGAAGCGCACCATTCTCCTCTGCTCGGCCCAGCCAGGGGAGGGGAAGACCTTCTGCGCCCTCAATCTCGCCCTCTCCATCTCCGGCGAACCCGACACCGAAGTTCTGCTGGTCGACGGCGATTTCCCCAACCCGCAGGTCATGAAGACCCTGGGTCTCGAGGCGGACACCGGCCTCGTCGACGCCATTGCCGACCCGCGGCTCGATCCGGAGAGCCTGGTGCTGCGCACGGACCTTCCCGGCCTCTCGATCCTGCCGGGCGGGCGCCAGGTCGCCAACGTCACCGAATTGCTCGCCTCGGAGCGGGCGAAGGACGTTTTCGCCCGGTTGGCGGAGCGGCCCAACCGCATCATTTTGTTCGATTCCCCGCCCGCCCTCATGGCATCCCCCGCCACCGTGCTTGCCGGCTATGCCGGGCAGCTGGTGATGGTGGTCGGCGCCGACCGGACGAGCGAGGCGGACCTCCGGGAGGCGATCGAGCTCCTCTCGGCCTGTGAGCGTGTCAGCCTGCTGCTGAACGGTGCCGGCTTCGCCGCCGGCGGACGCCGCTTCGGCGCCTATTATGGATATGGCCAATGAACCGCGCCTCCTCCTTCAAGCGGGGAGCCCTCGCGCTCGCCGCGCTTGCCGCCTCGGGGCTGCTCGCCACCGCGCCCGGCGACAGCCAGACGCATTCGAGCATCCATCCGTACCTGGAGATCCAGCAGGTGCTGACCGCCGATTTCAACGGCGGCGACGTCCTCACCTATACCGGTGTCGGCGGCGGCATCGACGCGACCATCCAGAGCCGGCGCGTCACCGCGACGATCAGCTACGATTACCAGCGCCGCATCGCCTGGAACCGCGACATCAAGGACCATGACGTCCACACCGGCCTCGCCGCCGCGCATATCGAGCTGGTGCCCGGCACCCTGTCGTTCGACGCCGGTGCCATCGCGACCCGCGGCCAGAGCGACATCTCGGCCCCCGTCGCGGCGCTCCGCACCAGCACCGACGCCCATCTCGCCAACGTCTATTCGGCTTATGCCGGCCCGACCTTCAACTCCCATGTCGGCCCGGTGAAGGTCGGCGCCGCCTATCGGCTGGGCTACGTCTATGTCGACGACAACGACGTCACCGGCGGCACACTTCCGGCGGGCGCCACCCGTGTCGAGCGCTACAAGGGCAGCCTCGTCCAGAACGCCACGGTCTCGGCGGGCATGGCCCCTGGCGTCCTCCCCTTCGGCTGGACCGTCGGCGCCGGCTACGTCCGCGAGGACCAGCAGCGCTTCAAGTCCAAGTTCGAAGGCAAGTACGTCCGCGGCGACGTCGTCGTCCCCTTGGGCCCGACCTTCGCCGTCACCGGCGGCATCGGCTACGAGAAGGACAATTCGAGCCAGCAGGACATATTGCGCGATGCCGCCGGCCTGCCGGTGGTGGGCCCCAACGGCCAGGTCTATGCCGATCCGACCAAGCCCCGCCTCCTGACCTATGACGAGAGCGGTCTCATCTGGGACGCCGGCGTGATCTGGCGCCCGAATCCGCGCACCGAGCTGCAGGCGCGGTTCGGACATCGTTATGGTGGAACGACTTACACGGGGTCGCTCCAGCACCGTATCAACGACAGCTACGTCATCACCGCCGCCGTCTTCGACGATGTCAGCAGCTTCGGCCGCCTGATGATCGCCGACCTGTCCGGCGTGCCGAGCACCTTCCAGGTGCCGCGCACCGGCCTCGGCGGCATCGGCGGCTTGGGCGGCTGCGTGTTCGGCGACAAGGGCAAGGGCCAGTGCTTCGACGACGCGCTGCAGTCCGTCGCCAATTTCAACTTCCGCAACCGCGGCGCGACCCTCCGCTTCACCGGCGATCGCGGCGTGTGGAATTTCGGCCTCGGCGCCACCTACGCCAACCGCCGTTATTACGCCCCGCCGGGCGCCGACTTCCTGCTCTACGGCGTCACCGACCAGAGCTTCACCGTCGACGGCCGCATCGGCCGCCGCCTGACCCGCCGCTCGGGCATCGATTTCGACGCCTTCGCCGGCTGGTACGACAGCGGCCGCCCCGGCATCGGCTCGGGCAACAGCGAGGGCGTGACGGCGAGCTACTACCGCACCGTGTTCGGAGACCGCGTCCAGGCCAACATCCAGGCGGGCGTCTATTCGAGCCACGGCAGTGATTACGACCGCACCTACGGCACGATCCTGTTCGGCCTCCGCTACGGCTTCTGAGCGGAGAGGGAGACAAGAATGTACACCGACGAATACGGCCTCTCCGCCCCGCCGTTCCAGCTGACGCCGGACGCGCGCTTCTGGTTCGACAGCCGCACCCATAAAAAGGCGATGGCCTATCTGGGCTACGGCCTCGCCCAGGGCGAAGGCTTCATCGTCGTCACCGGCGAGATCGGCGCGGGCAAGTCGACCCTCGTCGCCCACCTCCTCGCCACCATCGACCGGGAGCGGCTGAACGCCGTCAGCCTCGTCTCCACCCAGGTCGAGGGCGACGACATGCTCCGCCTTGTCGCCCAGGGCCTCGGCCTCGCCGGCGAGGGCCCGAAGGCGCGGGTTCTTGACGAGGTCGAGCGCAGGCTCTCCGACGAAGCCCGCCGCGGCCGCCGCACGCTCCTTGTGGTCGACGAGGTACAGAGCCTGTCGGTCTCGGCGCTCGAAGAGCTTCGCATGCTTTCGAACTTCACCAGCCAGGGCCGTGCCCTGGTCCAGATCTTCCTGCTCGGCCAGCCCGAGTTCCGCGCCAAGCTCGGCGAGGGCGGGCTCGAGCAATTGCGCCAGCGCGTCATCGCCACCCACCATCTCGAGCCGATGGAGGCGAACGAGGTCGAGCCCTACCTCATCCACCGCCTGACCGTCGCCGGCTGGGCGGGCCGCCCCGGCTTCACCGCCGACGCTTATGCGGCGCTCTACCGCCATTCGGGCGGCATCCCGCGCCGCCTCAACCAGTTCGCCAGCCGCCTCCTCCTTCACGCCGGCATGGAGCGGCTGGAGACGGTCGGCGGCGACGCGGTCGAAGCGGTGGTCGCGGACCTCGCCGAGGACACGCCCCAGCGCGCGGCGGCCCCCGCGCCGATCCGCTCCGGGCCGACCGCGGTCCCCACCTCCGAGCCGCAGCGCGATTTCGCCCTCGAGCGCCGCCTCGCGACGCTGGAGGCGCGGGTCGACGAGCAGGAGAAAGCCGTCCGCCGCGTGTTGACCCTGCTCGTCGAATGGGTCGAGAACGGCCAGCAGGCGCCGGGCTACACGAACGCGGCCTGAGGCCGTGCACCGCATGCCGGCAACAGGGATTCAGGGGGCGCAATCGCAATGCTGAACGCCCTTTCCTGCGACGTCGAGGACTGGTTCCAGGTCGGCGCCTTCGAGAAGGTCATCGCCAAGAGCGACTGGGACAGCCTGCCCCAGCGCGTCGAGCGCAACGCCGACGCCGTCCTCGCTCTCTTCGAGGAGGCGGGGGTGAAGGGCACCTTCTTCACCCTCGGCTGGGTGGCGGAGCGCTATCCCGCCCTCATCCGCCGCATCGCCGCGGCGGGGCACGAGGTCGCCAGCCACGGCTGGGACCATGACCGGGTCTTCACCCTCGCGCCGGAAGCCTTCCGCGCCGACCTGCGCCGCGCCCACGCCGCCATCGCCGAAGCCGCAGGAGCCGAGCCCAAGGGCTACCGCGCCCCGAGCTTCTCCATCGACGCCCGCACCCCCTGGGCCCACCAGATCCTCGCCGAGGAGGGCTATGCCTATTCCTCCAGCGTCGCGCCGCTCGCCCACGACCATTATGGCTGGCCCGAGGCCCCGAGGTTCGCCTTCCGCCCGCTCGCGAACTCGACGCTGATCGAGCTCCCGGTCACCACCGTGAACGTCGCCGGCCGCCGCCTGGCCGCGGGGGGCGGTGGCTTTTTCCGCCTGCTCCCCTACGCCTTTTCGAGCTGGGCGATCCGCCGCGTCAATCGCGACGAGGGCCGGCCCGCCATCTTCTATTTCCACCCCTGGGAGATCGACCCCGGCCAGCCGCGGGTCGCGCAGGCGCCGCTCAAATCCCGCCTGCGCCACTACAGTCGCCTGTCAGCGATGCGCGGGAAGCTCCTGAAATTGCTCGGCAGCTACGAATGGACGCGCACAGACGCCGTGGCGGCATCGGAAGCGGCGAGGCTGTCATGAACGCCTTCGCGCCCGTCGAGGCGCTCACCGTCCGCGTCGCTGGACCGGGGGACCGGGCGGCGATCCGCGCCTTCGTCGAAGCGCAGCCCGACGCCACGCCCTTCCACCTCCCGGAATGGAGCGAGGCGATAGGGCGCGGCTGCGGCCAGCACAGCCTCACCCTCGTCGCCGAGCGGGGAGGGCGGATCGCCGGCCTCCTGCCGCTGACCCACGTTCGCTCGCCGTTGTTCGGCTCCGCCCTCGTCTCGACCGGCTTCGGCGTCGAAGGCGGCGTGCTGGGCCAGGAGGCGGACGCGCTCGCTGAAGCCGCCTGGCGCCTCGCTGAGGACCGCGCCTGCTCCTCGGTCGAATTGCGCGGCGGCCCCATCCCCACCGGCTGGGCACGCAAGGAGGGCCTCTACCATGGCTTCGCCCGCGATCTGCCGCAGGACGACGAGGCGATCCTCAAGACCATCCCCCGCAAGCAGCGCGCCGAAGTCCGCCGCGCCCTGAGCTTCGGCCTCGACGTGACCGTCAACCGCGACACGGCCGCCCATTACCGCGTCTATTCGGAGAGCGTCCGCAACCTCGGCACCCCCGTTTTCCCGCGCGCGCTGTTCGAGGCGGTGCTCGACGGCCTCGACACCGACGTCCTCACCGTGAGCCGCGACGGCACCCCGCTCGCCTCGGTGCTGACCCTCTATTTCCGCGGCACCGTATATCCTTATTGGGGCGGGGGCACGCGTGACGCCCGTTCCGCACGGGCCAACGAGCTCATGTATTTCGAACTGATGCGCCACGCCGCCCGCCGCGGCTGCACCCGCTTCGACTTCGGCCGCTCAAAGGCCGGCACCGGCGCGTTCGCCTACAAGAAGAATTGGGGCTTCGAGCCTCGGCCGCTCGTCTACGCGATCAAGGGCGAGGCGCGCGAGACCAACCCGCTGTCGCCCAAATACCGCCTCCAGGTCGCCGCCTGGAAGAAGCTCCCTTTGTGGCTTGCCAACCGCCTCGGCCCGCCGATCGCAAGGGGCCTCGGCTGATGGAGACGTTGTTCCTCGCCCACCGTATCCCGTTCCCGCCCGACCGCGGCGACAAGATCCGCTCGTGGCACATCCTCAAGCACCTCGCGATGCTCGGCCGCGTCCACCTCGCCTGCTTCGCCGACGATGAAGCCGACGCCGCCCACTTGCCCGCCCTCCGCGATGCGCTGGGCGGCGCGCTGGGCGAGGCCCATGTCCAAATCCGCCGCACCGGCAAGGCCACCGCCGCCGGGCGGGCGCTGCTCGAGGGCAAGCCGGTGTCGCTCACGATGTTCGACAGCGCCGAGCTGCGCAGGTTTGTCACAAGTATGCTCGGCGGAGCAGTCGACACCGTCTTCGCTTTCTCCGGACAGATGGCGCAGTTCGTGCCGGAGCGGCTCCGTCAGCGCTTCGTGATGGACTTCGTCGACATGGATTCAGCCAAGTTCGCCGCTTATGCCGACGCCGGCGGCCCGCTCGCCGTCATCCACCGCCGCGAGGCGAAGCGGCTGTTCGCCTTCGAGCGCGCCGTCGCCGTCCGCGCCGACGCCAGCCTGTTCGTCAGCGAGGCGGAAGCGGCGCTGTTCCGCGCCCGCGCCGGGCTGCCGCATGCCGACATCCGCGCGCTGGCCAACGGCGTAGACCTCGATTTCTACCGGCCCGGTATCGTCCCAGCGGCCGAGGCGCCGCGCCCGCTCGTCGTCTTCACCGGGCAGATGGACTACGCCCCCAACATCGACGCCGTCACTTGGTTCGCCGCCGAGGTGATGCCGAGGCTCTCCGCCACCTTCGCCATCGTTGGGCGCAACCCGACCGACGCGGTGCGCCGGCTGGCCTCCGACCGCGTGACCGTCACCGGCGCGGTGCCGGACGTGCGCTGCTGGCTCGAAGCCGCTGACGTCGTCGTCGCGCCGCTGCGCATCGCCCGCGGCATCCAGAACAAGGTGCTGGAGGCAATGGCGATGGGCCGCCCCGTCGTCGCCACCCCCGCCGCGTTCGAGGGGATCGAGGCGGAACCCAGGCGCGACGTCCTCGTCGCCGAGGGTGCCGACGCGCAGGCGGAGGCAGTCGCTGCCCTCCTCGCCGACCCCGCCCGCGCCGCCGCCTTGGGCGCTGCCGGGCGCAGGCGGATGGAGGAAGGCTATCGCTGGGACGTCCGCCTCGCGCCCCTCGCCGCCTTGTGCCTCCCTGCCCGCGAAGCGGGTGGGGAGGGGGACCACCCGAAGGGTGGTGGAGGGGTATTCGCAACGCGCCTCGGCAAAGACCCCTCCACCAGCGTCGCTGGTCCCCCTCCCCATCTGGCGATGGGGAGGCACGGACAGGCAGCATGACGGCAGTCCTTCCCATCGTCCGGGCCGAGCCCACCACCGCTTCGGGCTGGCGTCTCCACACCGCCGTGCTCGCGGCCCTGTGGGCGGCTTTGCTCCTGCTGTTCCGGCAGGACGCCGCCGATATCGCAAACCTCTGGTACAACAGCTCGACCTTCAACCATTGCCTGCTGATCGTGCCGCTGATCGGCTGGCTGGTCTGGCAGCGCTGGCCCGAGCTCCGCCGCCTTGCGCCCGCCGCCTGGACGCCCGGCCTCGCCCTCGTCGCCGCCGGCGCTGTGGCCTGGCTGCTTGGCGAGGCGGGGGGCCTCTCGCTCGCCCGCCACATCGGCCTCGTTCTGATGCTGCAGGGCGCCGTAATCGCCTGCCTCGGCAAGGCGGTGGCGCGAGGGCTCGCCTTTCCGCTCTTCTACGCCTTGTTCCTGATCCCGGCCGGCGAGGAACTGGTCCCACCGATGCAGACGCTGACGGCGAAGATGAGCATGGCGCTGCTCGCCTTGACCCACGTTCCCGCCCGCATCGAAGGCATCTTCATCACCACCCCCACCGGCCTGTTCCAGGTCGCCGAGGCCTGCTCGGGCGTGAAGTTCCTCGTTGCCATGGCCGCCTACGGGGCGCTCGCCGCGAACCTGTGCTTCCGCTCCTGGCGGCGCCGCGTGGCGTTCGTCGCCGCGGCGCTCATCGTCCCGATCCTCGCCAACGGCGTCCGCGCCTGGGGGACGATCTACGTCGCCTACCGCGCCCACAGCATGGATTTCGCGGCGAGCTTCGACCATGTCTTTTATGGCTGGATCTTCTTCGCGATCGTCATCGCCATCGTGATGGGCGCCGCCTGGCCCTTCTTCGACCGCAAGGCGAGCGACCCGTGGTTCGATCCGGCCGACCTGCAGCCCGTGGGCACGCCGGCCGGGGCGCGCAACCGCCTCGTGCTCGCCGCCGCCGCCGCGTTCGGGCTCGCCGCGGCCGCGCCTTTGTGGTCCGCCGCAATTGCCGCGACCGGAGCGGCGCCGGTTCCCGCCGGCATTCGCATGCCTCCCGTCGCGGGTTGGACGCAGGTCCCGGACCGGGGCGGGCGCGCCTGGGCCCCGCATTTCGCCGGTGCCGATCGGATCGCCTCCGGCCGCTACCGGGACCGCTCCGGACGGGAAGTCGACCTCTGGCTCGTCGTCTACGCCCGGCAGGAGCCGGCGCGGAAACTGGTCGGCTTCGGCCAGGGCGCGGCGGAGCCGGGCGGCGACTGGGCCTGGACCACCGATGCCCCACCCCCTTCCGGCGGCAAGTCCGAACGGATCTTCTCCAACGGCAGCGTCCGCGAGGTCGCAAGCTTCTACCGCGTCGGCTCGATCCTCACCGGCAGCCCGGCGCAGGTGAAGCTCGCGACGATGAAGGCGCACTTGCTTGGCGGGCCGCAGCGGGCCGTCGCCGTCCTCGTCTCGGCGGTGGAGCCGGCGGGGCAGGGGAGCGCCCGCCCTGCGATAGATGCATTCCTCAATGCGGCGGGCCCCGTCGCGGCGCTTGCCGACGCCGCCGCCGGCCTGCCAGGGACGCACTGACATGTGCGGCATTGCAGGCCTATTCCACCCCGACGTTCCCAAGCCGGTCGAACCCGCGCGGATCCGCGCCATGGCCGACACCCTCGCCCATCGCGGCCCCGACGGCAGCGGCGTCTGGACCGCGCCGGGCGTCGGCTTCGGCCACCGCCGCCTCTCGATCATCGATCTGGAGGGCGGCCTCCAGCCGATGGTGTCGGCCGACCGCGAGCTTGCCATCACCTACAATGGCGAAATCTACAATTTCCGTGAGATCAGGGGCGAACTGGAGAGGCTCGGCCACATCTTCGCTACCCAATCGGACACCGAGGTGATCCTGGCGTCATGGCGGCAATGGGGCCCGTCCTGCCTCGGCCGCTTCAACGGCATGTTCGCCTTCGCCCTCTACGACGCCGCCGAGGACGCGCTGTTCCTCGCCCGCGACCGGCTCGGCGTGAAGCCGCTCTTCCTCGCCACGCTGCCCGACGGGGCGCTCATCTTCGGCTCGGAACTGAAGGCCCTCCTCGCCCACCCGCGCCTGCGCCGCGAGCCGAACCCGCAGGCTGTCGAGGACTTCCTCGCCTTGGGCTATGTCCCCGACGACGCGTCGATCGTCGCCGGCGTCTCGAAGCTCCCCGCCGGCCATTATCTCCTCGTAAGGCGGGGGAGGGCTGTGCCGGCGCCGGTCAAATGGTGGGACGTCGATTTCTCCAGCCCCTCCACCGCCCCGGCCTCCGCGCTCGAAGAGGAGCTGGTCGAGCGCCTGCGCGAGGCGGTCACCTCGCGCATGGTCGCCGACGTGCCGCTGGGCGCGTTCCTGTCCGGCGGGGTCGACAGCTCGGCGGTCGTCGCCTTCATGGCCGAGGCGAGCCGCAGGGCGGTCGAGACCTGCGCCATCGGTTTCGACGTCGCCGACCATGACGAAACGCGCTTCGCCGCAATGGTCGCCGAGCGGTTCGCCACCGCGCACCGCACCCGCACCGTCGCCAGCGACGATTTCACCCTGATCGACACCCTGGCCGACTCTTTCGACGAACCCTTCGCCGACGCTTCCGCCATCGGCACCTACCGCGTGTCGGAACTGGCGCGGGAACGGGTCAAGGTCGCCCTCTCCGGCGACGGGGCCGACGAGGCTTTCGCCGGCTACCGCCGCTACCGGCTGTTCAGCGCCGAGGAGCGCGTCCGCCGCCTGCTGCCGCAAGGCGCGCGCGGGGCGATCGGCGCGGCCGGGGCGGTTTATCCGAAGCTCGACTGGGCGCCCCAGTTCCTGCGGGCCAAGACCACCCTCGTCGCCCTCGGCCGCTCCGCCGAGGAGGCCTATGCCGACGCGGTGACGGCCACTTCTCGGCCTGTCCGAACAATGCTTTACAGCTCGCACTTCAGGCAGCTTCTCCAGGGCCACCGCGCCGAACAGCGGTACGTCCAGACGATGCGCCAGGCGCCGGCAAACGACGCCCTCTCCCGCGCCCAATATGCCGACCTCAAAATCTGGCTCCCCGGCGACATCCTCACCAAGGTCGACCGCGCCTCGATGGCCGTCAGCCTCGAAGCGCGCGAGCCGCTCCTCGACCACCGCCTCGTCGAGTTCGCCGCCCGCCTGCCCGCCAAACTCCGCCTCCGCGGCGGCTCGGGCAAATGGCTGCTGAAGAAAGCGCTCGGCGGCCGTCTCCCGCCCGAAATCCTCCACCGGCGCAAGATGGGCTTCGTCACCCCCGTCTCCGCCTGGTTCCGCGGGCCCCTCGCCGCCGAAGCCGCGGCCATCGCCCACAGCCCCGCCTTCGCCGAACTGGGGTGGCTCGAGCCCGCCGCCATCGCCAGGATCGCCGCCGACCACCGTGCCGGCCGGGGCGAGCATGGCCGCCTGCTCTGGCAGCTGCTGATGCTCGACAAGTCCCTCCAGCGCCTGTTCGGCTACGGGACCTCGGCCTCGTCCCGATATTTCGCCGCGACGAAATAGAGGCCGTCCGGCGGCGCGTTCAGCCCCAGAGCGGCGCGGTCCGTCGCCTCCAGCGCCGCCCGCAAATCACCCGCCGACCACTTTCCCCGCCCGACCAGCTGCAGGCAGCCGACCATCGAGCGCACCTGGTGGTGGAGGAACGAGCGTGCGGCCGCGTGGACGGAGAGGGCGTCGCCGTCGCGCGCCACGTCTAGGCGGTCGAGCGTCTTGACCGGGCTCTCCGCCTGGCAATGGGCCGAGCGAAAGGTGGTGAAATCGTGCCGCCCGACCAGTGCCTGTGCCGCCGCGTGCATCGCATCTTCATCAAGCGGCACGGCCACCTGCCACGCCCGCCCCGCCTCCAGCGCCAGCGGCGCGCGCCGGTTGACGATCCGGTAGACGTAGCGGCGCCCGACGCAGCTGAACCGCGCGTGCCAGTCGTCGGCCACGGCTTCGGCCTTCAGCACTGCCACCGGCAGCGGCCTCAGCCGCGCGTTCAGCGCCTCGGAAAGGCGGAAGGCGGTGATCGGCTTTTCGACATCGACATGCGCCGCCATTGCGTAAGCATGCACACCGGCATCGGTGCGGCCGGCGGCGTGGAGCACCGCCGCCTCGCCGGTGACCGCCGCGACCGCCTCCTCGATCGCTTGCTGAACGGACGGCCCGTGCGCCTGCCGCTGCCAGCCCATGAACGGCCGGCCGTCATATTCGACCGTCAGCCGGAAGCGCGTCAAAGCATTGTGCCGGTCGGGATGGGGAATCCGCGCAGCAACTCCGCGGGGGCCATTGCTCCTCGCCCTGCCCGCTGCACCAGGGTCGGCCGCAGCGCTCCCTCTCCGCAGGCGATCGTGAGCGCATCGTCGAGCACAGTCCCGGGCGCACCCGCTCCCGCGACGGCCTCGGCGGAATGCATCTTTATGCGTTCGCCTGCATATTCGAAGAAGGCGCCCGGTACGGGATTGAACGCCCGCACCTGACGCTCCGCCTCCGCGGCGCTGCCCGAAAAGTCGAGCCGCGCCTCATGCTTCTCGATCTTCGAAGCGTAAGTGACGCCATGCTCGGGCTGTGGCCTCGCGCCGAGTTTGGGTAGGCGGGCCAGTACGGAGACGATCAGCTCGGCACCGATCCCCGCCAGTTCCGCCGTCAACTCCCCTGCCGTCTTCCCGTCCACCTCCGCCGGCCAGTTCGCCAGCATGGGGCCCGTATCGAGCCCCCGCTCCATCTGCATGATGGTGACGCCGGTGCGGGTGTCGCCGGCGAGGATCGCGCGCTGGATCGGCGCGGCGCCACGCCACCGCGGCAGCAGCGAGGCGTGCACGTTGAGGCAGCCGAGCCGCGGCGCATCGAGGATCGGCTGCGGGAGGATGAGGCCGTAGGCGGCCACCAATGCGACATCGAGCGCGAGGGCGCGAAACGCCGCCTGCTCGTCCTCGGACCGGAGCGAGATCGGCGTCCGCACCTCGATCCCCGCCGCCTCCGCCCGCGCCTGCACCGGCGACGGCCTCAGCGCCTTGCCGCGCCCCGCCGGCCGCGGCGGCTGCGCGTAGACGGCGGCGACGTCGTGTCCGGCGCCGATGAGCGCGTCGAGCGTCGGCACCGCAAAGTCCGGCGTTCCCATGAAAGCGATCCGCATGGCGTTGCTCTTAGCCAATCCTCCCCAGGACGGGGAGGGGGACCGTGCGAAGCATGGTGGAGGGGGTCTTGAGCCCAGGCAGTGCCGGCGACGAACCCCCTCCACCACGCGCTGGCGCGCGCGGTTCCCCTCCCCGTACCGGGGAGGAGCTTTACCGCCGCCCATCTCCCCCCTACCTCTGCGCCATGGCCTCCCCCGAGATCGATGCGCTGACGCAGGCGCTGGCGCGCCTTCCGGGGCTTGGCCCGCGCTCGGCGCGGCGCGCGGTGCTTCATCTCCTCAAGAAGCGCGAGACGGCGCTGACGCCCTTGCTCCGGGCGCTAGAGCGGGTCAGCGAGGCGCTGGCGATCTGCTCGACCTGCGGCAATGTCGACACCGTCGATCCGTGCAGCGTCTGCGCCGACCCGCGCCGCGACCCGCGCCTGCTCTGCGTCGTCGAGGAGGTGTCGGACCTGTGGGCGCTCGACCGCTCGCGCCTCTTCCCCGGCCGCTTCCACGTCCTCGGCGGCCGCCTCTCGGCCCTGGAAGGCGTACGCCCCGAGGACCTTACCATCGACCGGCTGGTTGCCCGCGTCGCCGCCGGGGGGATCGACGAGGTCGTCCTGGCCATGAACGCGACGCTGGAGGGCCAGACCACCGCCCATTATCTTGCCGAGCGGCTGGAGACCTACCCCGTCCGCCTCACACAGCTCGCCCACGGCCTGCCGGTCGGCGGCGAGCTCGACTATCTCGACGAGGGGACGCTGGCCCAGGCGCTGAGGGCGCGGAGGCCGGTGGCCTAGCGTTTGCCTCCCCATCGGAAACCGATGGGGAGGGGGACCACCCGCAGGGTGGTGGAGGGGTGTTTCCACGCACCGCGTCCTTGAAACACCCCTCCACCAGCTTCGCTGATCCCCCTCCCCAAGCGTGCCGCTCGGGAGGCACAATTCTTGATTTTCGGCCTGCACAATCCTAACTCCAGCCCATGGCGATCCTTCCCATCCTCGAGACTCCGGACCCGCTCCTGCGGCGCGTCTCCACGCCCGTCGAGACGATCACGCCCGAGCTCCAGACGCTCATCGACGACATGTTCGAGACGATGTACGCGGCGCCGGGCATCGGCCTAGCCGCGATCCAGGTCGGCGTGCCGAAGCGAATCCTCGTCATCGATCTGCAGGAGCCGGAGGAGGAAGGCGGCGAGCCGGTGCGCAACCCGCTGGTATTCATCAATCCCGAGATCCTTGCGGAATCGGACACGCTACAGACCTACAATGAGGGCTGCCTGTCCGTCCCGGAGCTTTACGCCGAGGTCGAGCGGCCGGACCATATCCGCGCGCGCTGGCTCAACCGCGACGGCAAGGTTCATGAGGAGGAGCTGGACGGCCTGCTCGGCATCTGCCTGCAGCACGAGATGGACCATCTGGAAGGCGTGCTGTTCATCGACCACCTCTCGCGTTTGAAGCGCGACATGATCCTGAGGAAGCTCGCCAAGGCCCGCAAGGAGCGGCTGGCGGCGTAGGAGCGCGAGGAGCGGCTGGCGGCCCCGTTGCCGTCATCCCGGCGAAAGCCCGGATCTCTCTCCGGAGACGCTCTGGAACCACCGCCGCGCCTTCTCCTCGTTGAGATCCCGGCTTTCGCCGGGATGACGGCTGTGCTGGACGGGCCGCACGCACCACACACCCAGCACCCTTTTCCTCCCCCGCACCCGCCCCTAAGAGGGGGCGATGCTTTCCATCACGCCCACTGCCGCCGCGCTGATCGCGCTCGTCTGCGGCGGATGGCTGGCGGTCGCCGTGTGGGCGACGTTGCGGGGCCTGCGCCGCAGCCGCGAGGCGGTGGGGCAGGTGGCGGAGGTGGCCGGCTCCGGCGCGCTCCTGGCCGCTGCGCCGGCGATACCGCTCATCATTCGCCGCGATGGCCGCCTCGAAGGACCCGAGCGCGGCGCCTTCGCCTTGGGACTCTCCCGCCTTCCTTCGGACCTGCCGGCTGATCTTGGCCTCACCGACGCCGACGCCGAAGCCATGCGTGCCGCGGTTGCCGACGCGCAGGCTACCGGCGCCGGCTTCGCGCTCACCGTGCGCCCCGAGGGGGGCGCCCGCGTCCTGGAGCTGCGCGGCGGGCCTGCGCCCCCGTCACTGGGCGAGGGCGTCTTAGTCTGGATCCTCGACGTCACCGCCATCGCCGAGGAGCGCAGTGCCGCGGAAGCCCGCGCCGGACGCCTCGCCGCCGCGCTCGACGCACTCTCGGGCCTGATCGAGGCGGCGCCCTTCCCGATGTGGCACCGCGGGCCGGACCTGAAGCTCGCCCTGGTCAACAGCGCCTATGTCGACGCAGTCGAAGCCGACGATGCCGCCTCGGTCGTCGCGGGCGGAGTCGAGCTGATCGACGAGCCCGGCGACGGCGCCTCCGCCCACGCCGCCTCGGCGCGCGAGAGCGGCGCCCCCCATGTCCGCACCGTCCCCGCCACCATTGCCGGCGAGCGGCGCACCATGCAGGTGGTCGAAGTGCCCATCGGCGAGGCGGGGGTGGCAGGCTACGCGCTCGACGTCGAGGATCGGGAGCAGGCGCGAGCCGAGCTCGCCCGCTTCGTCCGCGCCCAGAGGGACATGCTCGACCGGCTCTCGGCGGGCGTGGCGCAGTTCGGCCGGGACCGCAGCCTCATCTTCTTCAACCAGCCGTTCGCGCGGCTGTTCGGCCTCAAGGGCGATTTCCTCGCTGACCGGCCCGAGTTCAATCGCCTGCTCGACGCGATGCGCGACGCCGGCTGCATTCCCGAGGTCCGCGACTATCCCGACTGGAAGAAGGAGCATGGCCGCTGGTTCACCGGCGGGCTCGCCGCCGAGGAGGAGGAATGGAACCTCCCCAAGGGGCAGCATCTGCGCGTCGTCGCCCAGCCGCTCCCCGACGGCGGCTTGCTCCTGATCTTCGAGGATCGGACCGAGCAGCTCCGCCTCGCCTCGGCGCGCGACACCTTGCTGCGCGTGCGCACCGCCACCTTCGACAATCTGTTCGAGGCGATCGGCGTCTTCGCCTCGGACGGCCGGCTTCACCTCTGGAACAACCGCTTCCGCATCTTGTGGGGCTTCGACGAGGAGCAGCTCGCCGCCCATCCGCGCATCGACACGCTGGCGCCGCTCATCGCCCGGAGCCTCAAGAACCCGCAGCATTCGGGGCTGGTCCGCGAGCTGGTGCGCAGCGCCACGATCGAGCGCAAGCAGCGCACCGGCCGGGTCTCGTTCCTCGACGGACGCGAATTCGAGTTCGCCGCCGTGCCGCTTCCGGACGGCAACGCGCTCTTCACGATGCTCGACGTCACCGCCAGCCGTACCGTCGAGGCGGCGCTGCGCGAGCGCACTACGGCTCTGGAGGCCGCTGACCGGCTGAAGACCGCCTTCGTCTCGAACATGAGCTATGAGCTGCGCACCCCGCTCACCTCGATCGCCGGCTTCGCGGAGATGCTCGAAGGGGGGTATGCGGGCGAGCTGCCGAGCGCGGCCGTCGATTACGTCGCCGCGATCCTCCAGTCGGTGGCGCGCCTCGGGACCCTCATCGACAACGTCCTCGATTTGACCCAGAGCGACAGCGGCAGCCTCGTCCTCGCCGACGAGGAGGTCGACCTCGGCGCGATGTGCGCGGAAGCCGGCGAGAGCGTCCGCGGCCAGGCGGAGGCGAAGGGCATCGACTTCGCCACCAAGCTGGAGCGCGGCCTCGGGGCCGTCACCGGCGACAGGAAGCGCCTGCGCCAGTCGCTCGACAACGTCCTCGCCAACGCCGTCGCGTATACGGAAAGTGGCGGCCGCATCCTCCTCCACGGCGCCGGCACCAGGAAGGAAGCCTTCCTCACCGTCTCCGACAATGGCCGCGGCATTCCGCCCGCCGAGCAGGCGCGGGTGTTCGACCGCTTCCACCGCACCGCCGAGGGCGGAGAAGCGGCGCTCGGCCTCGGCCTCCCGCTCGCCCGCCAGTTCATCGAAGCCCACGGCGGCCGGGTCGAACTGCTCTCCGAGCCGGGGGAGGGCACCACCGTCACCTTCCGCCTGCCGAGGACGAAGGCGTGAGGCTCGAAGGAGAGGGCGAGACGGAGGCCCTTGGACACCTGCTAGCCGCAGCGCTGCGCCCCGGTGACGTCGTCGCCCTCTACGGCGATCTCGGCGCCGGCAAGACGACGCTGGCCCGCGGCATCCTGCGCGGCCTCGGCTTCGAGGACGACGTCGCCAGCCCGACCTTTCCGATCGTCGTGCCTTATGACGGGCTCACACCCCCGCTCTGGCACGTCGACCTCTATCGCATTGAGGATTCGGCCGAAATCGAGGAGCTCGCGCTGGACGAGGCGCTCGAGGACGGGGTGCTCGTCATCGAATGGCCCGAGCGGCTTGGGGGGCAGCTGTGGCCCCATGCGCTTCGGCTCACCCTCTCCCGCGACGGGGAGGGCGCGCGCGCCTTGACAGCGAAGGTGCCCCCGGCTTGGGGGGACAGATGGCCGCCCCGATGATTCCGCCCGCGACGGCGCCCGCTTTCCTTGCCGCAAATGGATGGGAAGGCGCGCAAATCGTGCCGCTGGCGGGCGATGCGAGCTTCCGGCGCTACTTCCGGGTGGTGAAGGACGGCGGCACTGCGGTGCTGATGGACGCGCCGCCCGAGCATGAGGATGTGGGGCCGTTCCTCGCCGTCGCCGGTCACCTGCTCGAGCGCGGCTTCCTGCCGCCCCGCCCGCTCGCAGTGGACCGGGAGAAGGGACTGCTCCTGCTCGAGGATTTCGGCGACCGCCGGGTGGCGCCTTTGCTCGCCAAGGAGCCGGAGCGCGAGCGCGGCATCTACGAGGCGGCGGTCGACACCCTCGCCCGCCTCGCCAGCCACCCGGCGCCCGCCGACCTAGGGCCCTATGACGACGCCGCCCAAGCGCGCGAGGTCTCGCTGTTCACCGAATGGTACGTGCCGGCGCTCGGGCTGGAGGTCGACGAGGCCGCCTACCTTCTGGCTTGGCGGGAGGCGTGGCGCGAGGCGGTGGAGGAGGGGTTGCGCGCCCCAGTCCTCGTGCTGCGCGACTATCATGCCGACAACCTCATGGTGCTGCCCGGCACGCGCGAATTGGGCCTGCTCGACTTCCAGGACGCGCTCGCCGGCCACGCCGCCTACGACCTCGTCTCGCTGCTGCAGGACGCCCGCCGCGACGTCTCGCCGGAGCTCGAGGAGGCGATGCTGGCGCGCTACATCGCGGCGGCGTCGGTGGCGGATCCGGCCCGTTTTCGCGACCATTACGATGCACTCGGGGCGCAGCGGAACACCAAGATCCTCGGCATCTTCACGCGCCTGTGGAAGCGCGACGGCAAGCATTTCTATACGACGCTCCAGCCGCGCGTCTGGGCCTATCTGGAGCGCAACCTCGCCCGCCCGGCGCTGGCGCCGGTGCGGGACTGGTTCGACGCCAACGTACCGCCCGAGAAGCGCGCCGCGGCGTGGCCGGCGTGAGCCGCTACCGCCGCCCGCTGGCGCTCCGGCCCGAACCGCAAGGCGAGGTGCCGCCGGTGGCGATGGTCATGGCCGCCGGCCTCGGCAAGCGCATGCGCCCGCTGACGGCAACCCGGCCCAAGCCGCTGGTCGAAGTGGCGGGCAAGACCTTGCTCGACCACACGCTCGACAAGTTGAAGGCGGCGGGGGTGACGAAGGCGGTGGTCAACGTCCACTACCTTGCCGATGCCCTGGAAGCCCATCTCAAAAACCGCGTGCAGGGCATTGAAATCGCTGTGTCGGATGAACGAACTCTGCTTCTCGAAACCGGCGGAGGGCTCGCCCATGCGCTGCCGCTGATCGACGCGGACCCGTTCCTGGTGGTCAATTCCGACAACCTCTGGGTCGACGGGCCGGTCGACACGATCCGCCTCCTCGCCTCGGCCTGGGACGATGATCGGATGGACGCGCTGCTCCTCCTCGTCCCGCATGCGCGGGCGAACTGCCACAAGGGCCAGGGCGATTTCCACATGGACGCCGCCGGACGCCTGCGCCGCCGCCGCCCCGGCGCCGTCGCGCCGTTCGTCTTCACGGGGGTCCAGATCGTCTCGAAGCGGCTCCTGGCGGGCGAGATTCCCGAAGGCGCCTTCTCGACCAACCTCCTATGGGACCGCGCGATCGAGGCGGGGCGGCTCTACGGCGTCGTCCACGAGGGGCTGTGGTTCGACATCGGCGCGCCGCCCAACATCAAGAAAGCCGAGGAAATCCTTGGGCTCGGCTGACCCTGCCGCTACGCTTGCGTAAGTGAGCCCGGCCCGCCCCAACGTCTACACCATCCCCGCGCACCGCGCCTTCGCAGACGCCCTCGCGGCGGGGCTTGTCGCGCGCTACGGCAAGGAGAAGACCGGGCTCGCCCAAGGGTTGATCCTCGTCCCCAATAACCGCGCCGGCCGCGCCATTGCGGACGCCTTCGTGCGCCGGTCGGCTGGCGGCCTGCTGCTGCCGCGGCTGGTGCCTATCGGCGAGCCGGAGCTGGACGAGCGCGTCGGGGGAGCGCTGGAGCCGCTCGGCGGCGCCGATGCCGTGCCCCCTGCGATAGAACCGGTCGAGCGCCTCTTCCTCCTCGCCGGCCTGATTGAGCGGCATATGCCGGACACCGATCCCGCCGAGGCGCTGCGCCTCGCCGAGGACCTCGCCCGCACCCTCGACCAGCTGCTCGTCGAGGAGATTCCCCCGGAGCGCCTGCGCGCCTTCGCGGCCGAGCTTCCCGACCTGTCGCTGCACTGGCAGGCATCGCTCGAGCGGCTGACGATCATCCTCGATCAATGGCCGCGGCTCCTCGCGGCGCGCGGCCGCATCGACCTGGCCGATCGCCGCAACCGCCTGCTTACCGCCCTTGCCGAACGGTGGGGGGAGGCGCCGCCCCGCGGCTTCGTCGTCGCCGCCGGCGTCACCACCACCGCCCCCGCCGTGGCGCGGCTGCTCCGCACGATCGCGCGGCTGCCGGAGGGGCGGGTGATCCTCCCCGGCCTCGACGGCGACATGCCGCGGGTGGAATGGGATGCGCTCGGCCCCCACGATGCGGATCCGGAAACCGGTTTCCGCCGCCGTTCGATCGAGACCCACCCGCAATTCCAGCTGAAGCTGCTCCTCGATCGGATGGGCGTCGGCCGCGACGAGGTGCGGCGCTGGCGCTGGGGCGGCGGGAGAGATGCGCCGGCGGTGCGCAGCCGCGCCATCTCCAACGCGATGGCGCCCGCCGCCTTCACGTCGAAATGGCAGGACCTGCCGCCCGCGGAGAGGCGCCTCACCGGCGTCCGCGCCCTCGAGATCGGCGACCCGGCCCAGGAAGCCCAGGCGATCGCCATCGCGATGCGGGAGGCGCTGGAGACGCCGGAGCGGACCGTTGCGCTCGTCACCCCGGACCGCGGCCTCGCCCGCCGGGTCGCGGCGCATCTGCGGCGCTGGGCCGTCGAGGCGGACGACAGCGCCGGACGGCCGCTTTCGGAGATGGCCCCGGGTACTTTGCTCCTGGCGCTGACCTCAGCTGCAGCTGAACAGTTCGCGCCGGTGCCGCTCCTTTCGCTCCTCAAGCACCCCCTGGTCCGCAAGGGGGAGGGGCGGCTGGCGTGGCTCGAAGGCGCCCGCGCGCTCGACCTTGCCCTTCGCGGCCCGCGCCCGCCCGCGGGGCTGGACGGCATCGGCGACCATCTCGCGGACTGGAGCGGGCGGGACCGCGACCGGCGGCGCACCGCCCTCGCCTGGTGGAAGCAGATTGTGCCGCTGCTGCGGCCCCTGGAACGCGCCTTTGCCGCCGCCGGCGTCGCCCCGGCCGCCTTGCTCGGGACCGTGCGCGAGGCGGCATCGGCGCTCACCGGAGACGAAGCCTGGTCCGGCCTCGCCGGCCGCGCCGCGGCCGAGCTGTTTGCCGCTGTCGAGCCGGCCGCTGAGGCGAGCGGGCGGATCGCGCCGGCCACGCTCGTGCCGATGCTCGAGCAATTGCTCTCCGGCGTCGCGGTGCGGCCGCCCTACGGGCAGCATCCGCGCATCTTCATCTGGGGCCTGATCGAGGCGCGGCTGCAGCAGGCGGATCTCACCATCCTCGGCGGTCTCAACGAAGGAATCTGGCCGCCGCTGCCGACGCCCGACCCGTGGCTCGCGCCCCGCCTGCGCCGTGAGCTCGGACTCCCCAGCCTGGAGCGCCGTATCGGCCTCGCCGCGCACGACTTCGCCGGCGCGCTGGGCGGGCGCGACGTGCTGGTGACGCGCGCCCGCCGCGATGCCCGCGCGCCGGCGGTGGCGTCGCGCTTCTGGCTGCGATTGGAAGCGATGACCGGCGGGCTCACCCGCGCCCGCGCCCACAAATGGTGGGCGGAGGCCATCGACCGGCCCGACGCCTACGCGCCGGCGGAGCGGCCGGCGCCGTCACCCGAACCGAAGCTGCGCCCCAGGACGATCTCGGTGACCGAGGTCGACCGTCTCAAGGCCGATCCCTTCGCTTTCTACGCCCGCAAGATGCTGGCCTTGCCCTCCCTCGACGAGGTCGATGCCGAGCCCTCGGCCGCCTTCCGGGGCAGCGCCGTCCACAAGGTGCTCGAAGAGTGGATGAAGGAGGACGATTGCGACCCTGGTCTGCTGCGTGTGCGCGCCGAGGCGCTGCTGGCGGCGACCTCGTCACACCCGCTGCTGCGCGCGCTGTGGCAGCCGCGGCTGCTCGAGGCGATCGACTGGATCGCCGGGGAGGTGGCGCGCAAGGTCGCGGAAGGGCGCCGGCCGCTTCGCGCCGAGGCCAAAGGCAAGTGCAAGATCGGCGAGGTCAGCCTGTACGGAGAGGCGGATCGGATCGACCGGCTTGCCGACGGATCGTTGGCCATCATCGACTACAAGACCGGCATGCCGCCCGGACCCAAGGCGGTCGCGGAGGGCTATTCGCTGCAGCTGGGCCTCCTCGGCCTCATTGCCGAGCGCGGCGGCTTCGAGGGGATCGAGGGTATCCCCGCCTGCTTCGAATATTGGTCGCTCGCCAAAAAGGCAGGGAAGCTCGGCTATGTCGCCAGCCCCGTCGGCGGCCGCACCGGCCTCGATGCCGCGGATTTTACGGCGCGGGCCGAGAGAAACTTCATCGCCGCGGCCGAGAAATGGCTGACCGGGAGCGAACCCTTCACCGCCAAGCTCCACCCCGAGCACGCGCCCTACGGCGAATACGACCAGCTGATGCGGCTGGACGAATGGTACGGCCGCGACGGCTGAGCCGTTAGCTCCCGGCGACCGACTGGTTCACGGCAACGAAGGTGTTGTTCATATTCTGGCCGAGCGACTGCATCGCGACGATCGCCGCGACAGCGATGAGGCTGGCCACAAGCGCATATTCGATCGCGGTCGCGCCGCGGCGGTTGCGCAATATCGGGCGAAGGTAACGCATCGCCGGGACTCCTGTCGTGGAGCGCCGGAAATGCGCCCGCGGCCGTTACCGAAGCTTTAAGGCGGCGTTCAATTTCCGCCGGAGCGGCGGCTGCGGTTGGCGTAGAGCAAGGCCGCGACGATTGCCGCGGAGCCGATGCCGATCGCGGCGCCGGTCATGATCTGCTTGCGGCGGCGCGAGTCGCCGCTCTTCTCGCCGGCGCCGCTTTCCGCACCTGCGGCCGTCTCGGCGGCGACGGCGGGGGGCGGAGCGACGGCCGCGTCCTTCGGGTAAGCAGGTTCACGCGACATGGGGATCTCCGTTGAGCGCTCGATTCGCACCGGTTCCTAATCCTCCCGCCGCCGCCCCGCCAGCGTCGAGACGCGCCCGCACTGGGGGCCACCCAAAGAAAAAGCCCCGGCCTTTCGGCCGGGGCTGTGCGGGGTCAGCGGGAGGGGGGAGGGGGAGCCGACCGCCGCGTGGGGTACAGGCAAAACGGCCTTCCCGAAAAAGGGTTCCGCGGAAAAATCGCACGGCATCGAATTTTTTTGAGGAGGGCGGGGCCCCTCATAAACGAAGCGCCCCGGTTGAGCGGGGCGCTTCGCCGACAGCTGCCATCGAAGGCGACTATCTCCCGTCCCCGTCACGGACTCTACCGCATTTCGGCAGTCCGGAAAAGCGGCCGCGGCGCGGCTGTGCAACCGCTGGGCGCATTTCGTTGCAGCCCCAATCGTCTTTAAGAGTGGGCTAACTACGGGAAAGTCTGGACAGGCTCGCTGCGCACGATCAGTCTACGCTTTCCAGCACGCGCTTGTCCCGAGTCGCGTCCTCTCCCAGTCGAGCGGACTCCGGCTTATCGTTAGACTGGCCGTGAGGGGGGGAATTTTCAAAGGAAGCCCGGTCGGGGCCTACCGATCGGCTGTTCGAACGAACCTGTTCATCGCTATTCAATGGTGATCGGCTTCGTGTCATCGAAAATCGAGGGGGAGCGAGACATGGCGACGATCACCGGAAGCAACGGCAACGACACCATCACCGGCACCGGCGGCAACGACAATCTCATCGGCGGCGCCGGCGACGACACGCTGATCGGCGGCGGCGGCAACGACCTGCTGAACGGCGGGTCCGGCACCGATACGGCCGTGTTTTCGGGATCGATCCTCAACTACACGTTCGTCCACGATGGCAGCGGCCAGAGCTGGTACGTCACGGACCATGTCGGCACCGACGGCACCGACCATCTGATCAGCATCCAGAAGCTGAAGTTCAGCGATGCGTTGATCGACCTCACCCAGAACAACGCGCCGATCGCCTTCGACGATAGCGCCACCGTCGGTGAGGACCAGGGGACCTATGTCAGCGCAACCAGCGTCCTCGCCAACGACTTCGATTTCGAGCACGACCATCTCAGCGCGACGCCGGGCACCTTCGTCGGCACCTATGGCACGCTGACGCTCAACGCCGACGGCACCTACACCTACACCCTGTCGGCCTCCGCCCAGGCGCTGGCGCAGGGCGAGAATGTCGTCGACGTCTTCACCTACACCGTCTCCGACGGCAGCCTCTCCGACACCGGCACGCTCAGCATCACCGTCGCCGGCGCGAACGACGCGCCGGTCGCCAATCCGGATACCGCATCGGGGACCGAGAACCAGGTTCTGAGCGTCGACGTCCTCGCCAACGACACCGACGTCGACCACGGCGCGACGCTCACCTTGCTGTCGGCTTCCGCGCCTAGCGGCAAGGGCAGTGCGTCGGTGGTCGGCGGCCAGGTGCAGTTCAATCCGGGCACCGACTTCGACCACCTCGCCCAGGGCGCGACGGAGACCGTCACCGTCAGCTACACGATCAGCGACGAGCACGGCGCCCATTCCAGCTCGACCCTGACGATCACGGTCACCGGCACCAACGACGCACCCGTCGCCCATGCCGACACAGCGGCGACGACCCAGAACCAGACGGTCTCGATCGCGGTGCTGGCCAATGACACCGACGTCGACGACGGCGCCGTCTTGAGCCTCGTCTCCGCCTCCGCTCCGGCCGGGCAGGGCTCGGTGAGCCTCGCGGGCAACAACGTCGTGTTCAACCCGGGCACGGATTTCGACCATCTCGCCGCCGGCGCGACGCAGAACGTCACGCTTACCTATGTAATGAAGGACGAGTTCGGCGCGACGTCGAGCTCGACGGTGACCGTGACGGTGACCGGCACCAACGATGCCCCCGTCGCGCATGCCGACACCGCCGCCGGCACGGAGAACCAGATCCTCTCCATCGCCGTCCTCGCCAACGACGCGGATGTCGACGACGGCGCCGTGCTGAGCCTCGTCTCGGCTTCGGCGCCTTCCGGCCAGGGAACCGCGAGTGTCGCCGGCACCAACGTCCAGTTCGATCCCGGCACCGACTTCGACCACCTCGCGGCGGGCGCGACTCAGACGGTGACGCTCACCTACACGATGCAGGACGAGCATGGTGCCCAATCCTCCTCGACGGTGACGGTCACCGTCACGGGCACCAACGACGCGCCGGTCGCGCATGCCGACACGGCGGCAGGAACCGAGAATCAGATCCTGTCGATCGCCGTGCTCGCCAATGACACGGACGTCGACGACGCCGCGGTGCTCAGCCTCGTCTCCGCCTCGGCGCCGTCCGGCCAGGGATCGGCGAGCGTCGCCGGCAACAACGTGCAGTTCAACCCGGGCACCGATTTCGACCATCTCGCCGCCGGCGCCACGCAGGTGGTGACCCTCACCTACACCATGCAGGACGAGCATGGCGCCCAGTCCAGCTCGACTGTGACGGTGACCGTCACAGGCACGAACGACGCGCCGGTAGCGCATGCCGACACCGCCGCCGGCACGGAGAACCAGATCCTCTCCATCGCCGTCCTCGCCAACGACACGGATGTCGACGACGGCGCGGTGCTGAGCCTCGTCTCCGCCTCCGGCCCCGCCGGCAAAGGCAGCGTCTCGCTCGCCGGCAACAATGTCGTCTTCGCGCCGGGCGCTGATTTCGACCATCTCGCCGCCGGCGCCACCGAGACTGTGACGCTCGCCTACACGATGCAGGACGAGCACGGCGCCCAGTCCTCCTCAACCGTCACCGTCACCGTCACCGGCACCAACGACGCGCCGGTCGCCCATGCCGACACCGCGACGACAAGCGAAAACGCGCCGGCCAATATCGACGTGCTGGCCAACGACACCGACGTCGACGACGGCCACAGCTTCAGCCTCGTCGCCGTTTCGGCGCCGTCCGGGCAGGGCAGCGCCTCCATCTCCGCCAACCAGCTCGCCTTCAACCCGGGCAGCGATTTCGACCATCTCGCCGTCGGCGAAAGCCAGGTGGTGACCCTCTCGTACACGATGCAGGACGAGCATGGCGCCCAGTCCTCCTCGACCGTCACCCTGACTGTCACCGGGACCAACGATGCGCCGGTGATCGACGCCGCCCACACCGTCGCGAGCGGCTCGGTGACCGAGCTTCCGAACAACGACCCGCAGGAGAATATCGCGATCCACCATGCCGACGGCTCGGTCGCTTTCACCGATGCCGACACCAGCGACACCCACGCCGCCACCGTCACCCCCGACGGCGCCGGCTATCTCGGCAGCTTCACCCTCGATCCGGTCGACAACGGCACCGACAGCGTCGGCTGGCATTTCAGCGTCTCCGACGCCGCGCTCGACAGCCTCAACGCCGGTCAGGTCGTTACCCAGACCTACACGATCGAGGTCGCCGACGGCCATGGCGGCTTCGCCGATCAGGACGTCACCATCACGCTCAACGGCGCCGCCGACAATCTGCCGCCGGTCGCCAACGACGACAGCTACAACGCCATCGGCAATGTCACCCTGACGGTGCCCGCCGGCACGGGCGTGCTCGCGAACGACACCGACGACCAGCCGCTCGGCGGCGGGGCGGGCCAGACGCATGTCAGCGCCTTCGACGCGACCGGCGCCAATGGCGGCCATATCGCGATGAACCCCGACGGCTCCTTCACCTACACCTCAGCCGCGGGCTTCAACGGCGTCGACAGCTTCACCTACACGCTAACCGATGCGGACGGCGCCAGCGACACCGCCACCGTCCATGTCAGCGTCAGCCAGCATGTCTGGTTCATCGACAACAGCGCGGTCACCAGCGCCAACGTCGGCACCGAGGCCAATCCCTATACCAGCATCGCCTCGTTCAACGCGGCGCAGGGCACGGCGGCGGGCCCCCACGCCGGCGACACGGTCTACCTGCGCGGCGGCACCGGCACCTATACGGAGGCGGACGGCATCCACCTCCTCAACGGCCAGACCCTGGTCGGCGGCGGCGAGGACCTCGTCGTTGGCGCGACGACGATCGAGCATGCCGGCACCCGGCCGACCATCGTCGTCACCGGCGCAGGGCATGACGGCGTCGACCTCGCCCAGAACAACCACGTCTCCGGCTTCGACATCGGCAGCGTCACCCGCGCCGGCATCTCGGATTCGAACGGCAGTGTCGGCACCGCGACCGTCACCGACGTCGGCAAGTCCGGCACCGGCCAGATCGCCGACATCGACCAGGGCGGCACTGTCCACGTCACGCTGAACAGCGCCGCCTCGACCGCGTCCACGGGCGGGGCGATCGACCTGCACGGCGTCAACGGCGACTTCAGCGTCACCGGTGCGACGACCATCGCCGGGGCGACCGGCGGCGGCCTCGACGCCGGCTCCAACACCAACCTCGCCGTCGCCTTTCAGGGCGGCCTCACCGCCGACACCGGCGCCTCGATCGGCGTCAACTTCTTCAACAATGCCGGCGCCAGCACGCTGGCGATCAACGGCCTCCACCTCACCACTACCGTGGCGACGGCGCTCAACGTCGGCAGCGGCGGCACCGTCACCGTCACCGGCAGCGGCAATACGATCGACACGGCGGGCGGCACCGGCGTCGCCATCTCCTTCGCCACCATCGGCGCGGGCGGGGTGACGCTGCAGAGCGTGACCTCCGTGGGCGGCAGCGCCGACGGCATCATCCTCCAGTCGGCGGGCTCGGGCGGCTTCCACGTCACCGGCATCGGCTCGGTCGACGGGTCGGGCGGCCTCATCGCCAACAAGACCGGCACGGACGGCCAGACGCTGCAGGGCGTCGGCGTCTTCATCGACTCGACGTCGAACGTGTCGCTCGCCAACATGGAGATCAGCGCCAACCAGAATGACGGCATCCTCGGCAACAATGTCGCGAATTTCTCGCTGACCGACTCGACCGTCCATTTCGGCAACGGCACGTCGACGAGCGAGGGATCGGTCGTCTTCCACGGCCTGACCGGGACGAGCTCCTTCCTCGGCAACGTCATCGGCGGCGGCAGCGGCGACAATCTTCTTGTCGTCAACAGCTCCGGCTCGTCCAACATCACCATCGCGGACAGCGCCAGCGACCAGGCGATCTTCGGCAGCACCAACAACGTCACCGGCAACGACAGCGTCCATCTCGAGACGAGCGGCACCGCCAGCCTAACCGCGACGGTGAACGGCGTCGATTTCCAGGGCGGCCGCGAGGATATGCTCGAAATCAAGGCGCTCGGCAGCTCGACCCAGAATTTGACGATCGAGAACAACCATTTCGCCAACACCCAGAACAGCGAACCGGGCTCGGGCGGGGTGCTGCTCGACGGCGGCGGCGCCGGGACCAACATCCACGTCGACTTCGCCGTTACCAACAACACGTTCACCGGCGCCGACGGCAGCGCGCTCGCTGCCTTCTACACGCAGCAGGCGGGCGATATCCGCGGCTACATCGCCGACAACACAATCGGGAACGGCGCCGACAATGTATCGGGCAGCGAAGGCTCGTCCGGCGGCGGCGCCGGCATCTTCGCTGGGCTCGAGAAGAGTGCGGGGGCGGGCAATGCCAGCTTCAGCGTCAACATCGTCCACAACAGCATCTACGACATTGCTGCGGGCGCGGGCGCGATCGTGCTGCTCTCGAACGGCGGCGAGGCGGCCAATTCCGCGGTGCTGGAGGCGACTGTCGACAACAACATTGTCTCGCAGCTCGGCGACGGTTCCTCGTTCGGGCTCTACTCGGTAGTCGGCGGCACCGCCTTGTCGGGCGATTTCGCCAAGCTCGGCCTGTCGCTCACCAACAACCATATCGACGCCAGCGGGGCGACGTTCGGAGGCAACGCCATCTTCCTCGAGCAGGTGTCGAGCGACGCCCATTATTATTTCCCGGGCTATGCGGGGTCGCCGGACGGCGAGAATTACGGCGGCAATGCCAGCCCCGAGCTCGACACCTTCTTCGTCGCCCACGGCAACGTGCTGACCAACGGCGGCTTCCCGAACTTTGCGGGCGGAGTCGACGCCGAGGATGTGCTGGGCGCCAACGGCGATCCGCTGGTCCATCCCCCTTACTTCCCCTGACGCTTCGGGGGCGGGCGCCGCGGCGGGACTTGCCGCGGCGCCCCAACGCGGCTAGCGAGCCGCCGCCCCGGGTCGGACGCGGAACGAACCGTCCCGAGCGGCTTTCCTGTCGGTGAGCCTTTCGCTTGCCGGAACACGCAAGGGACGAAGATGAGCGAAGCAGCGGCCAATGCGGCCGTGCCCGATGTTCGCGATCCCGCCCCGGGCCATCACGGCCACGGCGGCATCGTCAAGCTCACCTTGGGCGCCATCGGCATCGTCTTCGGCGACATCGGCACCTCGCCGCTCTACGCCTTTCGAGAGACCTTCCACGGCCACCACCGGCTGCCGGTCGACAAGCTCCACGTCCTCGGCGTGTTGAGCCTCATCTTCTGGTCGATGATGATCGTGGTGACCCTGAAATACGTCACCATCCTGATGCGCGCCGACAATAAGGGGGAGGGGGGCAGCCTCGCGCTCCTCGCGCTCATCGCCCGCAAGACCGAGTCGGCGAGCTGGGGGAAGAGCATCGTCCTGCTCGGCGTCTTCGCCTGCGCGCTTTTCTACGGCGATTCGATGATCACGCCGGCGGTGTCCGTGCTCTCGGCGGTCGAGGGCCTCGTCATCGTTCAATCGGGCCTGCAGCCGTTCGTGCTGCCGATCGCGGTCGGCATCCTCCTCGGCCTGTTCATGATCCAGCGTCACGGCACCGCCGCGGTCGGGACCCTGTTCGGGCCGGTCATGGCGGTCTATTTCGCCGCCATCGCCATCCTGGGCGCGATCAGCATCGCCTCGGCGCCGGGCGTCATCTGGGCGCTGAACCCGCTCCACGCGGTCTGGTTCTTCACCACCGAGCGTGTGCACGCCTTCGTCGCGCTCGGCTCCGTCGTTCTCGCCGTCACGGGGGCCGAAGCGCTCTACGCAGACATGGGCCATTTCGGCCGCCGCCCGATCAAGGCGGGGTGGCTGTTCGTCGTGCTGCCGTGCCTGATGATCAACTATCTCGGCCAGGGCGCCCTGCTCATCCGCACCCCGGGCGCGATCGAGAGCCCGTTCTTCATGCTGGCGCCCGACTGGTTCCGGCTCCCCCTCGTCCTCATCGCCACCGCCGCCACCGTCATCGCGAGCCAGGCGGTGATCTCGGGCGCTTTCTCGGTGACGCAGCAGGCGATCCACCTCGGCTTCGTGCCGCGCCTCAGGATCGAGCATACCAGCGAGTCGGTGGCGAGCCAGATCTACATCCCGGCGATCAACTACGCTTTGATGGTGATGGTGATCGCCCTCGTCCTCGCTTTCCGCACCTCGTCCAATCTCACCGCCGCCTACGGCATCGCCGTGACCGGCGCGATGTTCATCGACACCTGCCTGCTGGCCGTCGTCCTGTTCACGCTGTGGAACTGGAACCGCCTGCTCGCCGGGGCGGTGCTCGCCCTCTTCTTCATCGTCGACACCAGCTATTTCGCGGCGAACCTCCTGAAGGTCCCGAGCGGCGGCTGGTTTCCTTTGCTGATCGGCTTCATCGCCTTCACCTTCCTCACCACCTGGGCGAAGGGCCGCCAGCTGCTTCGCAACCAGCTCAAGCATGGCGAGATCCCGATCGAATTGTTCATCAAGTCGGCGACCGGCTCCGCCTCCCGCGTGCCGGGCACCGCCGTGTTCATGACCAGCCAGGCCGACGGCGTGCCGCATGCGCTGCTTCACAATTTGAAGCACAACCAGGTGCTCCACGAGCGCTCGATCTTCCTCAAGGTGGCGATCGAGGACGTGCCGTTCGTGGAGGAAGGCAAGCGCTTCGACGTCGAGGATCTCGGCCAGGGCTTCTTCCGCATCACCCTCCATTTCGGCTTCATGCAGGAAATGAACGTGCCCGAGGCGCTGGCCGGCATCCGCTGCTGCGGCCTGCCGTTCAAGATGATGGACACGAGCTTCTTCCTCTCCCGCCAGACGCCGCTCGCCACCAAGGACATTCGCGGCATGGCGCTGTGGCGCGAGAAGCTGTTCGCCTGGATGATGCGCAACGCGGAAAGCCCGATGGAATTCTTCAGCCTGCCCGCCAACCGGGTGGTCGAGATGGGCAGCCAGGTCAAAATCTGAACCGCTCCCAAGGCCCGGCGTTGAGGAGGCGAAGGAGAGCGAGCATGACCAAGAACAGCGGCGGCGCGACCATCAACCAGGGCGGCGCCTCAAAGCCCATGGCCGACCAGGCCGTGGCTGAGTTCGACGTCACCGGCAACGTCGCCGAGAAGGGCGAGGAGCCGTCGCCCGGCAAGCGCGAGCGCGGCGAGACGACCAGTGCCGACACCGGCAGCCCCATCGACCTCGACAGCGCTCACGACCGCGCCAGCTAGGCCTTTCCTTCCCCCCTCCCGCCGTAGGAGGGCCGGCAGAAGGAGACACGCATGCCGTTCGTCGTCATCGGAAAGGACAAAGCCTGCGGCGAGCTCCGCCGCCGCCACCGCGCCGCCCACCTGGAATTCATCGCCGCCCGCCAGGCGCCAATCATCTACGCCGGCCCGCTCCTGGAAGACGGCGCGATGATCGGCAGCCTCTTCGTCTTCGACCTCCCCGACCGCGCCGCCTTGGACGCGCACCTCTCCGAGGATCCTTATTTCCGCGAGGCGATCTTCAAAACGGTGGAAATCTACGAAAGCAAGTGGATGGTCCCCGAACGGGAACCGGGCTTCCTCGCCGCGGAGGCGGAGAAAGCGCGGGCCGCGGGAGGCTGAACCCTCACTCCGCCAGCGACGCCATGTCGATGACGAAGCGGTACTTCACGTCGGAGCGGAGCATTCGCTCGTAGGCCTCGTCGATCTGCTGGATGCGGATCGTCTCGGTGTCGGCGACGATGCCGTGCTCGGCGCAGAAATCGAGCATCTCCTGCGTTTCGGCGATGCCGCCGATCAGCGAGCCGGCGAGGCTACGGCGGCGGAAGATGAGGGCGCCGACGGACGGGGAGGGGTGGGGCTCGGCGGGGACGCCGACCAGCACCATCGTGCCGTTCCGCTTCAGGCAGAGGAGGAACGGGTCGAGATTGTGCGGCGCGGCGACGGTGTTCAGGATGAAGTCGAAGCTTTCGGCGTGCGCCTTCATCTCCGCCTTGTCGCGCGAGATCACCACCTCGTCCGCGCCGAGCGCCAGCGCGTCCTCGCGCTTCGACGGGGACGTTGTGAAGGCGACGACATGGGCGCCCAAGGCCTTGGCGAGTTTCAGGCCCATATGGCCGAGGCCGCCGATGCCGACGACGCCGACCTTCTGGCCCGGCCCGACCTTCCAGTGCCGCAGCGGCGACCAGGTGGTGATGCCGGCGCACAGCAAAGGCGCGACGCCGGGCAGGTGCTCCGCCGCGTGGCCGACACGCAGCACGAATTCCTCGCGCACTACGACTCGGTCCGAATAGCCGCCATAGGTGTTGCCGCCGGTGCCTTGCTCGGGGCCATTGTAGGTGCCGGTGAAGCCGGGCTCGCAATATTGCTCCAGCCCTTCCTGGCAGGCGCTGCAGGTGAGGCACGAATCGACCATGCAGCCGACACCGACGATGTCGCCTTCCTTGAACTTCGTGACCGCCGAACCGACGGCGGTGACTTCGCCGACGATCTCGTGGCCCGGCACGCACGGATATTTCGTCCCGCCCCACTCGCCGCGGGCGGTGTGGAGGTCGGAATGGCAGACGCCGCACCAGCGGATGGCGATGGCGACGTCGTTCGGCGCGGGGTCGCGGCGCTCGAAGGAGAAGGGGGCGAAGCGGTCCTCTGGACCTTGGACGGCGTAGGCGCGGGCGGGGATCATGAAGGGGGTCCTCCCTGGAGCTGAGCTGTGGGGGCGGTAGGGACTGGCGGGGGGCACGGCAAGCACGGGCGCTTGCATCGTGCGGCCAAAGGCCGGAGGGCGGCGGCGAATGGGACAGGAAGCGGCCTCCTACGACGCGATCGTTCTCGGCGCCGGCGGCGCGGGGCTGATGTGCGCGGCCGTCGCCGGCCAGCGCGGGCGGCGGGTGCTGCTCCTCGACCATGCCGAAGCGCCGGGGAAGAAGATCCTGATCTCGGGCGGCGGCCGCTGCAATTTCACGAATCTGGGCGCGGTGCCGGAGCGCTACCTCTCCGCCAACCCGCATTTCGCCCGCTCGGCCCTTGCCCGCTACACGGCGGCCGATTTCCTCGCTTTGGTCGAGAAGCATGGCATCGCGTGGCACGAGAAGACGCTCGGCCAGCTCTTCTGTGACGGCTCGGCGCGGCAGGTGGTCGAGATGCTGCTCGCCGAATGCGCGGCGGGCCGAGTCGACCTCCGCCTCGGCCAGCCGGTGGAGGTCGAGCATGGCGACGGCCGCTTCCGCGTCCGCCACGGTGCGCGCTCGTACGACGCGCCCGCTTTGGTGATTGCGACCGGCGGGCCGTCCATCCCCAAGCTCGGCGCTACCGGCTTTGCCTACGATCTCGCTCGTCGCTTCGATCTCAAGGTCGTTGAGCCGCGTCCGGCGCTGGTGCCGCTGACCCTGAGCGGGGAGGAGGCGCTGTTCACATCGCTTTCCGGAGTCTCCGCAGAAGTGGTTGCGTCCGCTGGCAAAACGGCTTTTCGAGAGGCGGCCTTGTTCACCCACCGCGGCCTCTCCGGCCCCGCCATCCTGCAGGTCTCCTCCTACTGGCGTCATGGCGAGCCGATCGCCATCGACTTCCTCCCCGACGCGGCTCCCGGCTGGCTGCGCACCACCAAGCGGGCGGAGCCGCGCTCGGGGTTGAGGACACAGCTGGCGCGGCGGTTGCCCGAGCGGCTCGCCGAGGCGCTGGCGGCGCGGCTCGAGTTGGCGGGGGAGCTCGCCAACCTTCCAGACCGGAAGCTGGAGGAAGCGGAGCGGCGCCTCTCCGGATGGCGCTTCGTCCCGAGCGGGACCGAGGGCTTCGCCAAGGCGGAGGTGACGGTGGGCGGCATCGCCACCGCCGGTCTCTCGTCGCAGACGATGGAAGCGCGGGCGATGCCCGGTCTTTACGCCATCGGCGAGGCGGTGGACGTCACCGGCTGGCTGGGCGGTTACAATTTCCAATGGGCATGGGCGAGTGGCTGGGCGGCCGGCCAGGCGCTCTGAGCCGTCAGAAGCGCGTGGCGATCCCGGCGTAGAGCTCCCAGTCCGGCGCCCCGCCCGACACGCCCTTGTTGGCGCCGACGTCGAGCTGGAGCGACGGCTTGGCCAGCCACGCTAGCGAAAAGGCGCCGATCACGGGGGTCGAATGGCCGGAAGGGTCGAGCGAGCGCTGGACCGACATCTCGAACGTGCCTGTGAGCGTCTTCGTCACCGGCAGGTCGACGCCGAACACGCCGCCATAAGCGAGGTGCCGCCCGTGCCGGCTCTGGTTCGGCTCCGCCTCCACGCGGCCGGTGAAGTCGAACTGGACCTTGCTCGGAAGCTGGTAGGTGAGCGGCAGCAACATGCCTGCCCCCCACGTGCCGGCGCCGATCGTCTGGCCGCCGGTCGGCAGGCGCGCGTAGGGCATGACCGCCACCGACAGGTCGCTGCCGTCCGGGTGGAGGAGGTTGCGCCGCAGGGCCACGCGCATGTCGCCGGTGCCGGTCGAGCGGTCGACAGTGCCGAACGGATCGCGCTGCCGCTGGGTGCCGAGCGCGGTCCAGCCGAGCTGCAGCTCCATGTTCGAGGTGAGGCCGTAGCGGACGAGGGTGTCGCCGAACACGAACGTGTCGCTGCGGCTCCCGCCTTGCCGATCGAGGGTCCAGTCGATGAGGCCCACCTCGATATCGCCATGCCCCGGATCGAACGTGCAGGGCGGGGTGCCGAGCCCCGGCCGGTCCGGGCAGAAATCGCGCTGCTTGTCCTGCGCCACAGCGGGCGAGGCGGCGAGAAGGGCGAGCGGGAAGGCCAGGGCGATACGCATCCTGCCCCGTTAGGCCTCCCCGCCGGCGGTGCAAGAGCGCTGGCACCGCGGCGGCGCGGTTCCTATAGTTCGGACCGTGGCCCCCGAACGCGCATGACGAGCCGATTGAAGCCCCTGAAGACGCTGGAGGGCGAGCAGGAGCGCGCGTCGCGTCCGCGCGACCATGCCGCCCTCTCCGCCTCGGCGGGGACGGGGAAGACCCACGTCCTCACCGCCCGCGTGCTGCGCCTGCTGCTCGCCGGCGTTGACCCGTCGTCCATCCTCTGCCTCACCTTCACCAAGGCCGGCGCCGCCGAGATGGCGCACCGCATCCACGAGCGGCTCGCTTACTGGGTGCGTCTCAAAGACAGCCTGCTGTTCGAGGAGCTGGAGGCGCTCGGCGAGCCGTCCGGCCCGGAGGCACGCCGGAAGGCCCGCACCCTCTTCGCCCGCGTCCTCGACGCCACTGGGGGCGGCCTGCGCATCCAGACCATCCACGCCTTCGCCCAGGGCCTGCTCGCCGCCTTTCCGGCCGAGGCGGGGCTGGTGCCCGGCTTCAGGCCTCTGGAGGGCCGCGAGGAGCAGCTCCTCGCCCGCCAGACCCTCGCCGATTTGCTGGTCCGCGCCGAGGAGGCGGGCGACGAGGCGCTGATCGCCAACGTCCAGGCACTCAGCCACCGTTTGGGGGAGGGCGGCGCCGAATCCTTCCTCAAGGCCTGCGCCCGCGCGCCCGACGCCATGGCGTCGCTCGGGGCACCGGAGCTGATCGAGGACCGCCTCCGCGTCGCCTTCGGCCTTCCCGCGGGCGACACCGACGCCGCGATCGCCGGAGAATGCTGCGACGAGGTGTTCGACGTCGCGAGCCTCCGCCGCATCGGCCTCCTGAACGGGCAATGGGGCACCAAGAACGGCCTCGAACGCGCCTCGCTGTGCGAACAATGGGCCGCGGCGGGGACGGCGGAACGCGCGCGCCTCCTCGACAAGCTCCACGCCGTCTGGGCAAAGGCCGACGGCGAGATCCGCAGCTTCGCCAAGGGCCAGGCGCCGCAGGACGACGATTATCTCCGCCTCGCCACTGCCGCGTTCCAATGCTGCTCCCGCCTCCTCACCATGCGGAAGGTGGCGAGCCTTGTCGCCTGCCTCGCCTGCGGCCTGCGCGCCGGGCAGCGTTTCGCCGAAGCCTATGCCGCTGGCAAGCGCGCCGCCGGCGCCGTCGATTTCGACGACCTCATCCGCTGGACGGAGCGGCTCCTCGCCACCCCCGGCATGGGCGACTGGGTCCGCTACAAGCTCGACCAGGCGACCGATCACATCCTCGTCGACGAGGCGCAGGACACCAATGCCGGCCAGTGGAGCATCGTCGGCGCGCTCACCGAGGAATTCTTCGCCGGGGCAGGCGCCACCGCCCGCCACCGAACCTTGTTCACCGTCGGCGACTACAAGCAGGCGATCTTCGGCTTCCAGGGCACCGACCCTTCCGAGTTCGAGCGCGCCCGCGCCTATTTCGAAGCCAAGGCCCGCACCGTCCGCGCCGCGGCGGAGGAGATGGACATCCCCGCCCGCGAGCTGCCGCCCGAATTCCTGGATCTCTCCATGGACCGCAGCTTCCGCTCGTCCCCGCCGGTGCTCCAGGCGGTCGACGCCGTCATCGCCGGCCTCGGCCATGAAGCGTTCGGCCTGCCGCGCCCGCCCCGCCCGCACCTCGCCCACCACCGCACCCGTGACGGCTCGGTCACCCTCTGGCAGCCCTATAGCGACGACCTCGTCCCGGACGAGGAGGCCGGCGAGGAGGGCTGGGTCAGCGACGCGGTGCGCGCCTATGCCGGGAAGCTCGCCCGCCGCATCCGCCGCTGGCTCGACCACCCCTTCCACCTCGACGGCAAGAAACGGCCGGTGCGCCCCGAGGACATCCTCATCCTCGTCCGCCGCCGCGGCGACGTCGCCGCGCTCATCGTCGCCCGCCTCCACGCCGAGGGGGTGCCGGTGGCCGGCGTCGACCGGCTGCTGCTCACCGCCCCGCTGGGCGTGCGCGACCTCCTCGCCGCGGTGCGTTTCGCCGTGCAGCCGCTCGACGACCTCAACCTCGCCAGCCTGCTCGTCTCGCCCCTGTTCGGCTGGAGCCAGGACCATCTTTTCGCCGCCGCTTATGGGCGGGACGGTGGCGCGCTGTGGCCGCGGGTGCGCGACAGCGGCGATCTCCCCGCCGCGGGACTCGGGACCCTCCTCGCCATGGCGGATTATGCGACCCCGCACCAATTCCTAGAGACGATCCTGTCGGGCCCCCTCGATGGCCGCCGCCGCCTGATCGAGCGGCTGGGGCCGGAGGCGCGCGACCCGATCGAGGAGCTGCTCGCCGCCGCGCTCGATTTCGAGACTCGCTCGGGCCCCTCGCTGCAGCGCTTCCTCGACTGGTTCGCCCGCGGCGACGTCGAGATCGTCCGCGATCCCTCCGCCCCGCTCGACGCGGTGCGGGTGATGACGGTCCATGGCTCGAAGGGCCTGCAGGCGCCGGTCGTCATCCTCGCCGACGCCTGCGCCGACCCCGACCGCAAGGGCGGCGGCTTCGGCGGCCGCATGGCCCGCCTGAAGCTCGGCGAGGACGGCTCCTCGGTGCCGGTCTTCCGCCCGAAGAAGGACGAGCTTGCCGAACCCCTGAAGGCGCAGGTCGAGGCGCAGGACCGGCTCGACCGGGAGGAGCATTGGCGCCTCCTCTACGTCGCCATGACCCGCGCCGAGGAGCGGCTCTACATCGGCGGCGCCCTCGGCCCCGCCGACCGCAAGGGCCCGCCCGCTTCGAGCTGGTACACCGCCGTGCGGGGCGCGCTCGGCGCCCTGGGCGCCGCGGAGATCGAGGATGCCGAGTTCGCGAAGGGTGTCCGCTGGGGGCAGGGGGAGGTGTTCACCAAGGCGGCCGCCCGCGCGCCCGATCCCCTCCGCACGCCGCCGGCATGGCTTCGCCAGCCCGCGCCTGTCGAATCGCACCCGCCGCGCCCGCTGGCGCCGTCCGCTCTGGGCGACGAAGGGTTTGCCGACCCGCCGCCCTCGCCGGCGCTCCGCGCCGCCGCCGAACGCGGCAAGCTCCTCCACCGCCTGTTCGAGCGGCTGCCCGACGTGCCGCCCGCGGAGCGCCGCGCCCGCGCCGATGCCTGGCTCCAGCATAGCGCCGGCGTCGCGGACGCGCGTCTACGTCGCGAGCTGATCGACCATGCCTGCGCAATCATCGACGATCCTGCGCACGCCGCGCTGTTCGGCCCCGACGCCCTCGCCGAAGCGCCGATCGCCGCGGTGGTAGGGGAGGGGGTCGTGGTGTCAGGTACGGTCGACCGGCTGCTGGTCGCCCCCGACCGAATCCTCATCGCGGACTTCAAGACAGCCCGCAAAGCACCTGCCAGCCTTGAAGAAATTCCCGCCGCCCACCTCCGCCAGATGGCCGCTTATACCGAGGCGTTGAGGGTCATCTTCCCCGATCGTCGGGTCGAGGCGGCCCTGCTCTACACCGCGACGCCGATCCTGTTCGACCTGCCGCGCGCGCTGCTCGATCGTTACGCGCCCGCCATTCGGGTGGTTGAGACGGCGCCCGCCAATCCCTAGATCGGGTACAACCCCGTGAGGAGATTTCCCGATGAGCACCAAGACCGTCACCGACGACAGCTTCAACACCGACGTGATCGGATCCGACAAGCCGGTCCTGGTCGATTTCTGGGCGGAATGGTGCGGCCCGTGCCGGATGATCGCCCCCGCGCTCGAGGAGATCGGCCGCGAGCTCGGCGACCGGGTCACCATCGCCAAGCTCAACATCGACGACAATCCCGATGCGCCGGCCAAATATGGCGTCCGCGGCATCCCGACGATGATCCTGTTCAAGAACGGCGCCCCCGCCGCCACTAAGGTCGGCGCCGCGCCCAAGGGCCAGATCCAGGGCTGGCTCGAGCAGGTCCTCGCCGACGATTCCGGCGAGCGCCGGACGGCGTAAGGCATCTTCTGCCTCCCCATCCGACAGGATGAGGGAGGCATGATTTCTACGGCGCCTCCGTCCCCTCCAACCCCCGCGTGTCGGGCCTGAACTTCTCGTACTTCGGTAAATCGTCCCCGGGGTCGAACCACGCCACCCGGCTCCCCCAGAAGATGTGGAAGCCCGGCGCCACCGCGTTCGCTGCGTCGAGGGTAGCGACGGAGAAGTCGACCGTCTCGGCCTGGTGGTCGACCTTCATCAGGAAGGGCGTGCCGCACACGCCGCAAAAGGCGCGGTGGCCGAAGCTCGAGGACGCGAACCACCGCACCCCGTCGGCGCCCTGGGTCCAGACCAGATCCCCCTCGGGAACGCTGGCGAACACCATCGCAGGGGCGCCCGAGGTCCTTTGGCAGGTGCGGCAATGGCACCAGCCGGCGTCGAACGGCGCGCTCTTCAGCGCGTAGCGGACGGCGCCGCAGGTGCAGCCGCCGGTGAGGGGCTCGCTCATGCCCCCGGGCTAAGCCCCGGCGAATGCACGCGTCAATCCTTGCGCCGCCCATGGACGCGCAGGCGCTGAGACACTATGTCCGCCGCAGGCGCCCGCTTCGGCGCGCCCGCCCAGGGATGCAAGCGCGTGCAATTTCTGCTCGTCCTCTCCGCGATGCTGGCCGGCCTCACCGGATTCATGTCCGGCGACCGGGCCGTCGAGCCGCGCCAGGTCGAGCAGGCGGTCGCCGCGGCGGCTGCCGTCGCGCAGATCGCGCCCGCCGCCACCGAGGCCGCGGCCGTTGCCGCCGCTCCGGCCGCCGCAATCCCCGTCCGTCGTCGCAAGGCCTGGTCTCCGGCCTCCTTCGCCGCCCCGCGCGGCCTCGCTCCGGTTGACGAGCGCCGGCTCGAATGAGCCCGCAGCCCGCCTGACGCGGCCTGCCCCATCGCCTGATCCCTTCATGCGCGCCGCGGCGTGCATCCCCCGCATATCACGAACAGGAATTCCCACATGCTCGGCGGCTTTGCCAAGTCCATCTTCGGGTCGTCCAACGACCGCTACGTCCGCTCGCTCAGGAAGATCGTCGAGCGCGTCAACGGCTTCGAATCGACCGTATCGGCAATGACCGATGAGGAACTGCGCGACCAGACGGCCCTGTTCCGCCGCCGCCTGGCGGGCGGCGAGACGATCGACGACCTCCTCCCCGACGCCTTTGCGACCGTCCGCGAGGCCGCCCAGCGCACGCTCGGCCAGCGCCATTACGACGTCCAGCTGGTCGGCGGCATCGTCCTTCACAGGGGAGAGATTGCCGAGATGCGCACCGGCGAGGGCAAGACCCTGGTCGCGACCCTCGCCACCTACCTGAACGCATTGGACGGCAAGGGCGTCCACGTCGTCACCGTGAACGACTATCTCGCCAGCCGCGATTCGGAATGGATGGGCCAGATCTACCGCTTCCTCGGCATGACCGTCGGCGTCATCGTCCCCAATCTTACCGACCAGCAGCGCCGCGACGCCTATCACTCGGACATCACCTACGGCACGAACAACGAGTTCGGCTTCGACTATCTGCGCGACAACATGAAGTACGACCGCGAATCGATGGTCCAGCGGCCGTTCAATTTCGCCATCGTCGACGAGGTCGATTCGATCCTGATCGACGAGGCCCGCACGCCGCTGATCATCTCGGGCCCGACGGACGACAAGTCCGAGCTCTACATGTCGGTCGACGCGATCGTGAAGGGCCTCGTGCCCGTCGATTACGAGCTCGACGAGAAGCAGCGCTCGGTCGTCCTCACCGAGGACGGCACCGAGAAGATGGAGCGGCTGCTCGAGGATGCGGGCCTGCTCCACGGCTCCAACCTCTACGATTTCGAGAACACGCTCGTCGTCCACCACCTGAACCAGGCGCTGCGGGCGAACGTCATGTTCAAGCGCGACACCGATTATATCGTCAAGAACGGCAAGGTGATCATCATCGACGAGTTCACCGGCCGGATGATGGATGGGCGGCGCTGGTCGGACGGCCTCCACCAGGCCGTCGAGGCCAAGGAGGGCGTCGAGATCGAGCCCGAGAACCAGACCCTCGCGTCGATCACCTTCCAGAATTATTTCCGCATGTATCCCAAGCTCTCCGGCATGACCGGCACCGCCGCCACCGAGGCGTCGGAATTCTGGGACATCTACAAGATGAACGTGGTGTCGATCCCGACCCACGTCGCGGTGAAGCGCATCGACGAGGACGACGAATTCTACAAGAACGTCACCGACAAGTTCGCCGCCATCGCGAAGTCGATCAAGGAGAAGCAGGAGCTCGGCCAACCGGTGCTGGTCGGCACCGTCTCGATCGAGAAGTCCGAGCTGCTCTCCGAGTTCCTCGAGCGCGAGGGGGTGAAGCACGAGGTGCTGAACGCCCGCTTCCACGAGCATGAGGCGCATATCGTCGCCCAGGCCGGCCGCATCGGCGCCGTCACCATCGCCACGAACATGGCCGGCCGCGGCACCGACATCCAGCTTGGCGGCAACGTCGAGTTCCGCGTCGGCGACGAGCTGTCCGAGATGGAGGACGGCCCTGACAAGGAGGCCGCCATCGCCCGCATCAGGCGCGAGGTCGAGGAGGAGCGTGAGCGCGTCCGCATTGCCGGCGGCCTGTTCGTGCTCGGCACCGAGCGGCACGAGAGCCGGCGCATCGACAATCAGCTGCGCGGCCGCTCGGGCCGCCAGGGCGATCCTGGGCTGTCGCGCTTCTACTTGAGCCTCGACGACGATCTGCTGCGCATCTTCGGCCCGCAGACCATGTTCTCGCGCCTCATGAACAAGAATCTCGAGGACGGCGAGGCGATCATCTCGCCGTGGATCTCGAAGGCCATCGAGACCGCGCAGAAGAAGGTCGAGGCGCGTAACTACGACATCCGCAAGCAGGTTGTCGAATATGACGACGTGATGAACGACCAGCGAAAGGTCATCTACGAGCAGCGCGCCGATATCATGGACGCCGACGCGGTCGGCGACGTCGTCACCGACATGCGCTCGGAGACGGTCAACACGATCGTCGGCGAATCCTGCCCGCCCAACACCTATCCCGAGCAGTGGGACATTGCCGGGCTGAAGGCTCGGGTAATGGAGATTTTCGGCTTCGAGCCGCCGGTCGACGACTGGCTGAAGGAAGAATCGGTCGATCCCGAAATGCTGGTCGAGCGCCTGGAGGCGCTCACCGCCCAGCAGCTCGAGGACAAGGCGCGGGACATCCCGCCCGAAAGCTACATCCAGGTCGAGAAGTCGATCCTCCTCCAGTCATTGGACCAGCACTGGAAGGAGCATCTCCAGATGCTCGACGCGCTGCGGCAGGTCATCCACCTTCGCGCCTACGCCCAGAAGAAGCCGATCGACGAATATAAGCATGAGGCGTTCGGGCTGTTCGAACGGATGCTGGTCTCGATTCGCGAGGACGTTACCCGCACCCTCGGCCTCGCCACCTTCACCATGCCCGAGCAGCCCGATTTCCAGCTGCCCGCCGAATTCCAGAACATGCCCGAATTCAACATGCAGGTGCTCCCGGACTTCATCACCACCCACATCGATCCGTTCAGCGGCGACGACGACACGGCCGACGTGGATGCGGGAAGCGGCAACATCCTCTCGCGCCTGCCGCCGCTGCAGATCGAGCAGCCGGCGATGCCGGACGGCGTCAACGTCGCCGAGCTCGCCACCGTCAGCCGCAACGCGCCGTGCCCCTGCGGCTCCGGCCTCAAGTACAAGCACTGCCACGGGCAACTGGCCTGATCAGATCCTCCCCGCGGACGGGGAGGGGGACCGCCGCCGAAGGCGGGGTGGAGGGGGTTCGGAGACGGCTGCGGCGTTGATAGCCCCCTCCACCAGCCTGCGGCTGGTCCCCCTCCCGGTCCCGGGGAGGATCTGAGGCTCAGTACAGGAGGGACTCCCTCCGCTCTTCCTCCCACGCCTGCTCGTCGGGCAGGGTGATGGCGTCGAGATCTCCCGCCTCGGCGCCCATATCGTCGACCCACTCCCGCAAGGCGGGGCCGCCGTTGATCACGTCGATCGCCAGCTTGCCGAACTCATATTCGTATGGGAAATCTCGCCACAAAGAATAATCGGGGTAGAGCCGCCGGATCGCCTTGAACGCCAGCGCCTGCAGCCGCCACGGCCGGAAGGCGTGATGGTCGTAGGCCGGGCCCTCTGCATGAATATGCACACCATTGCATAATTGCCCGACATGCTTGTGGAAGGTCGGCTCGAACCAGATTTCCCGCAGTGCGCAGCCCCGCATCCAATCCGGTGCATATTTATGCATCTCCTGAAGCACCGCCCGCGCATCGATGTCCGGCGCGCCGAAAATCTCCAGCGGCCGGGTCGTTCCCCGGCCTTCGGACAAGGTGGTGCCCTCGAGCATCACGGTTCCGGCATAATCCCGCGCCATCGACATGTTGGGGGCGTTCGGGCTGGGGTTGATCCACACTCTTTCAGGGGGCCACCCATAGCCGGGCCCAGCATCGGGCGCATATCCCTCCATTTCGATGACCCGGTACCCAACATCCAGCTTGCCCGCCGCGACGAACCACCGCCCCAGCTCACCGAGCGTCATTCCATGCCGCATCGGCATCGGCCCCGCGCCGACGAAGCTCTCCCACCCCGGCCGCAGCGTCAGCCCCTCCACCGGCCGCCCCGCCGGGTTGGGCCGGTCGAGCACCCACACCTCCTTGCCGTGCTGCGCGGCACTTTCCAGAACATAGAGGAGGGTCGTGATGAACGTGTAGATCCGGCACCCGAGATCCTGGAGGTCGACGAGGATGACGTCGAACGTCCCCATCGACTGCCCCGTCGGCCGCCGCACCTCGCCGTAGAGGCTGAAGATCGGGACGCCGTGCACCGGATCGGTGAAGTCCGGCGACTCGACCATATTGTCCTGCTTGTCGCCCCGGAGGCCATGCTGCGGTCCGAACGCCGCGGTGACGTTCAGCCCCGCCGCGACCAACGCGTCGAGCGAATGGGTGAGGTCCGCCGTTACCGACGCGGGATGGGCTAGGAGCGCGACCCGCTTGCCTTCGAGCGGCTTGCGCAGGGCTGGGTCGGCGAGGAGGCGGTCGAGGCCGGTTTTCATGGCCGCGTTGGTGGCGGCAGTTCCAAGGCAAAGCAACTGCGGTGATGAAAGTCGGGCGACGAACCACCGTGGGAGAGCGCCCAATAGGATTTGCCGAACGCCTGCTCCTCGACGATGGCGCAGAGGCCGACGTCATAGAGATCTTCCGGGAGGTCGAGCCACAGCTCGACATCGGCGACAATCGTGCGAGCGTCGCGGCGCACCGCGATTATGGGCGGGGCAGCGACTGGAGTGTCCGTCATTCCGTCGCGATAATCTGCAAATTCGTAAGCCGCCCATTGGCACGAGGGGGAGAAATTGAACTCGCGGTATCCCGTTTTCCCCCGCGCGCGCACGAACATCTCGAAGCAGGTGGTCTCCCACAGGTGCCCTGATCGTAGGGGCGGGGCAGGGGGCGGTAGAATCACGGCGCCGGCCGGCGCCACTATCTCGAAACGCAGGGCGAGATGGTCCCGCCTCAGCCGTTCGAGGCTTACCCGGACGGTCTCGACATGCAGCGCCTCCTCCGCGGGGTGGGCCCACAATTCGGTGTCGATCCGATCCATCATCGATCCGGCCTTAGCAATCTTGCGCCCTCATGCTAACCGCGCGCCATGTCCTACCAGTCCGATCTCCTCCGCATCCTCGACGAGCGGGGCTATGTCCACCAGATGACCGACCCCGACGGGCTCGACGCTCTCGCGGCGAAGGAAGTCGTACCCGGCTACATAGGCTTCGACGCAACGGCCCCGTCGCTCCATGTCGGCAGCCTGGTGCAGATCATGATGCTGCGCCGGCTCCAGCAGGCCGGACACAAGCCGATCGTCGTCATGGGCGGCGGGACCACCAAGATCGGCGATCCGTCCGGCAAGGACGAGAGCCGCAAGATGCTGACCGACGAGACGATCGCCGGAAACATCGCCTCGATCCGCAAGACCTTCGAGCAGTTCCTGACCTTCGCGCCTGAAGGAGGTGAGGGGGGGGCAACCGACGCCACCCTCGTCAACAACGACGATTGGCTCGCCACCCTCGACTACATCCCGTTCCTGCGAGACGTCGGGCCGCATTTCACGATCAACCGAATGCTGACCTTCGACAGCGTTCGGCTTCGGCTGGAGCGCGAGCAGCCGCTGACTTTCCTCGAATTCAACTACATGATCCTCCAGGCCTATGATTTCCTGGAGCTTTCGAAACGGGTCGGCTGCCGTCTGCAGCTCGGCGGCTCCGACCAATGGGGCAACATCGTGAACGGCGTCGAGCTCACCCGCCGCATCGCCGGCACCCGGGTCTACGGCGTCACTACGCCGCTCATCACCACCGCGGACGGCGGCAAGATGGGCAAGACTGCCGCGGGCGCCGTGTGGCTCAATGCCGAGCAGCTCAGCCCCTACGATTACTGGCAATTCTGGCGCGATGCCCGCGACAAGGACGTCGGCCGTTTCCTGCGCCTGTTCACCGATTTGCCGCTGGACGAGATCGCGCGGCTGGAGGCGCTCGAAGGGAGCGAGATCAACACCGCCAAGAAGATCCTGGCGGATGAAGCGACGTCCCTGGCCCACGGCGGCGCGGCGGCGCAGGCGGCGGCGGAGACGGCGCGGATGACCTTCGAGGAAGGAAGCTCCGGCGAATCGCTGCCGACGATGAAGATCGAGGCCCCGTTGCTCCTCACGGAGGCGCTGCTCGGGCTAGGTCTCGTCGCGTCGAAGAACGAGGCGCGCCGGCTGATCCAGCAGGGCGGTGCGAAGGTGAACGGCGAGAAGGCGGACAGCGACGTCACCCTCCGCCCCGGCGCCGAGGTGCGGATTAGCGCCGGCAAGAAGAAGCACGGATTGCTGGTGTCGTAAGATCCTCCCCGGGACGGGGAGGGGGACCGCGCGAAGCGCGGTGGAGAGGGGGTCCTGCCACGCTCAGCCCCCCTCCACCACCGCTTTCGGCGGCGGTCCCCTCCCCGTCCTGGGGGGAGGAGCTACCCGCCCCGTAGCAGCTCCACCGCCGCATCCCGCTCCATCAGATAGAGCAGCACCCGGGCCGCCTGGCCGCGCGGCGCCTGCAGGCCGCCGTCGCGGTCGACCAGCAGGCGGGCGTCATCGGTAGCGACCGGCACCAGCGCCTGGATCTGCTCCGGGCCCGCAAGCCGGAACTGGGCCTCGCCGGATTGCTTCGTCCCCAAAATCTCGCCGGCGCCGCGCAGCCGCAGATCCTCCTCGGCGATGCGGAAGCCGTCGTTGGTCTCCCGCATCAACGCCAGCCGCGCCCGCGCCGTCTCGCTCAGCGCCTGGCCGCGCAGGAGGAGGCAGACGGAGCGGCCCTCTCCGCGGCCGACGCGCCCGCGCAGCTGGTGGAGTTGGGCGAGGCCGAACCGCTCCGCGCCCTCCACCACCATCAATGTGGCGTTGGGCACGTCCACGCCCACCTCAATGACCGTGGTCGCGACCAGTACCGCCACCGTGCCCTGCTGGAAGGCGGCCATCGCCGCGTCTTTTTCCGGCCCCTTCATCCGACCGTGGACGAGGCCGACCTTGTCGCCGAAGCGCAGCTGCAGCACTCGCGCCCGCTCCTCGGCGGCGGCCATGTCGCTCGCCTCATTCTCCTCGACCAGCGGGCACACCCAATAAGCCTGGCCGCCGCGGGCGACGTGGCGGGAGAGGCCGTCCACCACTTCCGGCAAGCGCTCGACGTTGAGCACACGCGTCTCGATCGGCTGGCGGCCCGGCGGCATCTCGTCCAGCCGCGACACGTCCATCTCCCCGAACTGGGTGAGGGTAAGGGTGCGCGGGATCGGCGTGGCCGTCATGACGAGGAGGTGGGGCGGGCGCTCGGCTTTTTCCGCCAGCATCAGTCGCTGGGCGACTCCGAAGCGGTGCTGCTCGTCGACGACGGCAAGGCCGAGGCGCTTGTAGACGACCGCCTGCTGGAAGATGGCGTGTGTGCCGACGAGGATGTCGATTGAGCCGTCGGCGAGGCCCATCAGCGTCGCCTCGCGCACCCGGCCTTTTTCGCGTCCGGTGAGGATGGCGACATTGGCCTGGACACCGCCGAGCTGGCGCCTCAGCGTCTCGTAATGCTGGCGCGCGAGGATCTCGGTCGGCGCGAGCATCGCCGCCTGCGCACCCGCCTCGACCGCGACCAGCATCGCCTCCAGCGCCACCAAAGTCTTGCCGGAGCCGACATCGCCCTGGAGCAGGCGGAGCATTGGCTGCGCTTGCGCCAAATCGCCCTCGATCTCGCCCATCGCGCGGCGCTGGGCGCCGGTGGGAGCGTAGGGCAGGTCGAGCTGGGCCCGCAGGCGCCCGTCCCCTACCAAGGGCACGCCGCGGCGGCGGCGGTTGCTGGCCCGGACCAGCATCAGCGCCAGCTGGTTGGCGAACACCTCGTCATAAGCGAGCCGCTCCCGCGCCGCCGGCCCGGCGCGCCCGCCATGCGCGTCTGCCAGGGCTTCCTGCCAGCCGGGCCAGCCGCGGGCGGCGAGCAGGCTCGGCTCGATCCATTCGCCAAGCTCCGGCATCCGCGCCAGCGCTTGCTTGGCGAGGTCGCCGAGCCGCCGGCTAGTGATCCCCTCGGAGAGTGGGTAGACCGCTTCCCGCTCAGGCAGGTCGAGCGCGTCGGCGGGGCCGAGCACGTAGTCGGGGTGCACGATCTGGAGATCCTGCCCGTATTGCTCCATCCGCCCCGACACGACTTTAGGGACGCCCAAAGGCAGCTGCTTCTTCGCCCAGCCTGGATTGTTGAAGTAAGTGAGGGTGATGTAATTCCCCGCCCGGTCGGTCGCGAACACCCGGAACGGGCCGCGGCCGCCCGCCTGGCGGTAGTCGACCGGCGTTACCACCACCGTTATCACGGAACCCGCGTCCGCCGCGTCAAGCAGGTCCACCCTCTTGCGCTCGATCCACCCGGTGGGAAGATGGAAGAGCAGATCGACCACCCGCTGCAGCCCCAATCGCTTCAGGGGCTTGGCGAGCGCCGGCCCGATGCCCTTCAGCACCTCCACTTCGGCGAACAACGGGTTGAGGATGTCGGGCCGCATAACTAGATCGCGTTCGTACCCAATGCCGGCAGGGCGTCAAAGCCCCGCCGGCCTTTTCCGCATGGAGCTTCCTCTGGACCGTGAAGCCCGCCTCAAGCGCCTGCGCTTCCGCGCCTGGCATCGCGGCACCAAGGAGGCCGATCTGCTCATCGGCGGCTTCCTCGACGCGCATGCGGCAGGGTGGGACGCCGAAGAGATCGCCTGGTTCGAACGGCTGCTCGAGGAGCAGGATGTCGACATCATGGCCTGGGCGATCGGCACCGAGGCGCCGCCTGCCGCGTTCGAAGGGCCGCTGATGCGCCGGCTCCAGCATCTCAACTATATAAAGCACCGCGAATAAGTGACTGATATCCAGAAGATCCTGACGGCGAAGAAGCCGATGACTCTGGCCGGCGCCCCGGCCGGCTTCCTGCCGTGGCTCGCCGCCGACCTCGCCCGCGCCGCCAAGGGGAGGGCCGTGTTCATCGCCCCCGACGAAGCGGCGATGCGCGCGCTCGCCGACGCCGCCGGCTATTTCGCGCCCGAGCTCGAAGTGCTGAGCTTTCCCGCCTGGGACTGCCTGCCCTACGACCGCAGCTCGCCGTCGCTGCGCGCCACATCGGAGCGGCTCGGCACCCTCCATGCCCTGCAGCGCAAGACGGAGAGGCCGCAGCTCCTCGTCACCACCGTCAACGCCGCCACCCAGCGCACGCTGACGCCGTTCCGGGTCCGCCAGCTCGTCGCCCGCCTGGCGCCCGGCGAGCGGATCGACCGGGACCGGCTCGCCAGCCTTCTGCAGGCGAACGGCTATGTCCGCACCGACACCGTCGCCGATGCGGGCGAGTTCGCGGTGCGGGGCGGCCTCGTCGACCTGTTTCCCGCCGGGCGGAGCGAGGCGCTGCGGCTCGATTTCTTCGGCGACGAGATCGAAAGCGTCCGCCGCTTCGACCCCACCACCCAACGCACCATCGCCAGCGCGGAGGGCGGCTTCACGCTGCTCCCGGCGTCCGAGACCCTGCTCGACGAGGAGAGCATCAAGCGTTTTCGCGCCCGCTACCGCGAGAAGTTCGGCGCCACCGCGACCGGCGATCCGGTGTATCAGGCGGTGTCGGAAGGCCGCCGCCTCGCCGGCGTCGACCATTGGCTGCCCTTGTTCGAGGAGCGGCTCGACACGCTCTTCGCCCACCTTTCGGACGACGACATCGTGGTGCGCGACACCCACGACGCCGGCGCGGCGGACGCGCGCTTCGAAGCGATCGCCGATTATTACGAGAACCGGACGCGCGCCCAGACCGCCGGCCCGGGCAGCTACCGCCCGCTCGAGCCCGACACGCTCTATCTTCCCCGCGAGGAGTGGCGCGACCTGATCGAGGCGCGCCCGCTCCACCTGATCACCCAGTTTCACGAGCCCGAAAGCGCCACCGTCCTCGATTTCGAAGTCGATGCCGCGCGCGACTTCGCGCCGGAGCGCTCGCAGAACGCCAACGTCTACGAAGCGGTGGTCGCCCATGTCGCGACGCTGCGGCGGGCGAAGAAGAAGGTCGTGCTCGCCAGCTATTCGCGCGGCGCCCGCGAGCGCCTGAAGGGCCTGCTCGCCGACCATGGCCTCAAGAAGGCCGTCGAGGCCGAAAGCTGGCAGGAGGCGCAGGGCAGCGCCGCCACCGGGGCGGTGGCCCTTGCCGTCGTGCCGCTCGACCACGGCTTCACCGCCGGGGACGTCGCCGTGCTCACCGAGCAGGACATGCTCGGCGACCGGCTCGTGCGCCGCCGCCGACGCAAGAAGTCGACCGACGCCTTCCTGTCCGAGCTCGCCACCCTCTCGCCCGGCGACCTCGTCGTCCACGCGGATCACGGCATCGGCCGCTACGAAGGGCTGATGCAGATCCCGGTGGGCACCAGCCCCCACGATTGCGTCGCGCTCGAATATGCCGGCGGCGACAAGCTCTACGTGCCGGTCGAGAATATCGACATCCTCTCCCGCTACGGCTCCGACAGCGAGGGCGTGACCCTTGATAGCCTTGGCGGCGAGGCGTGGCAGCGGCGCAAGTCGCGGATGAAGGAGCGCATCCGCGAGATTGCCGGCGAGCTGATCAAGACGGCGGCGGAGCGCGCCGTCCGCCCGGGCAAGGTGATCGAGCCCGACACCAGCTACGCCGCCTTCGCCGACCGCTTCCCCTATGAGGAGACCGAGGACCAGGACCGCGCCATCGCCGACGTCTTCGCCGATCTCGAGGCCGGCAAGCCGATGGACCGGCTGGTCTGCGGCGACGTCGGCTTCGGCAAGACCGAGGTCGCGCTGCGCGCCGCCTTCGTCGCCGCCCTTTCGGGCATGCAGGTTGCCGTCGTCGTGCCGACGACGCTGCTGGCGCGCCAGCATGCGAGCACCTTCACCCAGCGCTTCGCCGGCCTGCCGGTGCGGATCGGTCAGCTCTCGCGCCTCGTTTCGGCGAAGGACGCCGCCGATATCAAGCGCGACGTGGCCGAGGGCCGCATCGATATCGTCGTCGGGACTCACGCGATCCTCGGCAAGGGCGTCCAGTTCAAGCACCTCGGCCTGCTGGTGATCGACGAGGAGCAGCATTTCGGCGTCAAGCAGAAGGAGAAGCTGAAGCAGCTCAAGAACAACGTCCATGTGCTGACGTTGACCGCGACGCCGATTCCGCGAACGCTGCAGCTTGCCCTCTCGGGCGTGCGCGAATTGTCGATCATCGCCACCCCGCCGGTCGACCGCCTCGCCGTGCGCACCTTCGTCTCGCCGTTCGATCCCCTGGTGATCCGCGAGGCGCTGCTGCGCGAGCATTTCCGCGGCGGCCAGAGCTTCTATGTG
>NZ_DASWQI010000058.1:0-71145 GCF_036403745.1 Allosphingosinicella sp. | reverse complement strand
GTCGGCGGGGAGCACGGCGTCGGGCACGACGCCGAGCCGCGCGAGCAGCTCGAGGCGGCGCGGGGAGGCGGAAGCGAGGATGAGCCGCACGGGCGTCGCCCGCGCTTACTTGAACCGGTAGGTGATCCGACCCTTGGTGAGGTCGTAGGGCGTCAGCTCGACCAGCACTTCGTCGCCGACGAGCACGCGGATGCGGTTCTTGCGCATCTTCCCCGCGGTGTGGCCGAGGATCTCGTGATTGTTCTCGAGGCGGACCCGGAACATCGCGTTGGGCAGCAGCTCGACCACCTGCCCGCGCATTTCGAGAAGCTCTTCCTTGGCCATTTATCCTCGTGGGTCCGCCGAAAAAACGCCGCTCCCATAGCGGCTGGGCGGCCGAAAGGAAAGCTTGCCCACGCCCGTCACCCCGCCGGATTGTACCGCGCCAGGAAGGCCTCGACCCGCTTCAGGAAATCGGTCGCATCCTCGGCCTTGGAGAAGCCGTGCTTCTCGTCGGGATAGAGGATGAACTCATGCTCGATGCCCGCGCGTTTGAGCGCCTCGTCCATCTTCTTCGACTGCGCCACCGGTACCCTTGTGTCCTTCTCTCCGTGGGCGATCAGCAGCGGCACCTTGAGCGATGCGGCGCGGGTCAGCGGGGACACGGCGTCGAGGTTGAACTTCGCGTCGCCGCGGACGCGGTCGCGCCAATCGCGATAGTAACGCCGCGCGACCCCCGTCGAGGGGTCGTAGCGCAGGATCCCCCTTACCTCCGAAATGCCGGCGAAGCTGATCGCGCAACGGTAGATTTCGGGGTTGCGCACCGCCGCCCACATCGCCGCATAGCCGCCATAGGAGCCGCCCATGATGCACACCCGCTTGGGATCGACAATGCCGCTCTGGACGAGCCAGCGCACGCCGTCGTCCAGATCGTCCTGCATCTTGCGGCCCCACTCGCCGTTCGCCGCCTCGACGAATTTCTTACCATAGCCGGTCGAGCCGCGATAATTGGGCTGCAGAACCGCATAGCCGCGGTTGGCGAGGAACTGCACCCACTCGTCATACTCCCATTTGTCGCGGACGAACGGGCCGCCATGCGGCATGACGATGAGCGGCAGGCCTTTGTCGCCGCGGCCGATCGGCTTGGTGAGGTAAGCGGGAATGGTGAGGCCGTCGCGGGCGGCGTAATGGACCGCCGCCACCGGCGCCAACGCCTTGCCGTCGAGAGCGGCGTGGGGGCGCGCAAGCTCACTCAACCGGCCCTTTGCGCGCTCGTAGAGATAATAGATGCCGGGGTCGGAGGCCGAGGTCGACCACACCACCATGCGGTCGTCCGCCGCGTCGCGGGAGATGACGCGGTTGGTGCGGTCCGGCAGCGCCCGGTCGAGCTTCGCCTGGATCGCCTTCATGTCCTTGTCGAACCAAAGAATGCGGTCACGGTCGTCGGTATATTCGACCGCTGAGATCGTGCCGGTGCGGCGCGAATAATCGGCGTCGTCGACATCGACGTCGGGGTGCTCGAACAATGGTTCGCCGATCGTTTGGGTGGAGAAATCGTAGCGGTAGAGACCGAAGCGGCCGCTCCCCTTGTCGGCGCGGACATAGCCTTGGTCGGTGCCGGCGATCGGCATCAGCGCCTCGATATTGTCGAAGTTCAGGCGATTGATGCGGCGGAACGTGCCCTCGTCCTTCTCGCGGTAGAGAAGGAAATATTTGTCGCCTTCGCTGCCGAGCCCGGCGCGCACGGCGCCGCCCGCGTCGGCATACCAGCTCCAGACGCCGCCGACCGGCTGGACGATCTCTTTCGTCTTCAGCGTGTCGAGGTCGATGCGCAGCACCGAGGGCGCACTCCACACCGTCCGCTGCGCCTCAAGCAGGATGTAGCCGCCCTGCTCGTCGACGTAGATGATGTTGCCGCCGGACAGGCCCCCGATCTTGTCGCCGCCCAAGGCCTTCATCTCCTTGGTGTCGAGGTCGAAGAGGAACAGCCGGCTGAGCGGGAGTTCGATCCCCATCTCCTTGTTGATGCCGTACACGGTGAGGAGCACGCGCCGGCTCCCCGCCCAGCGCGCCGAGAGCACTTCCAGTTTGTCGCCGACATTGATGCGGGTGAAGCGGCCGTCGGCGCCGTCTATGTCGTAGACGAGGATGATCTTCTCCCCGCCGGCATAAGCAATGGCGAGGATGCGCTTGCCGTCGGCGGAGATGCGCGGGTTGGAGAAGCTCGCCAGCGCGGCGAACGCCTCGGTGGAAATGCGCTCGGGGACCGGCGCGGTCGCCGGCGCGGCGGCAAAAGCCGGCGCCGTCCAGGCGAGCGCCACCGCCGCGGCCATCGCGAATTTCCCCATCCTCAGCCCCTTCTGCCCTTCGGTCGCCCGCCTCGCCTGGCGCCTAATGGCCCCGCGCGCCGGCGCCCTCCGGCGCCGCCGCGGCGGTCTTGCGCTCGCCCGGCAGATAGGCCGGGTTCCACTTGGTGAGCCAGGCATTGGCCTCGTCCAGCCACTGCGCTGCGACGTCCTCGTAAGGAAGGTTGTGGGTGCCCTGCTTCTGCTCGACGTAGCGGAAATCCTCGCCCTCGCGCTTGCCGGCGCCCTTCAAGCGGGAGACGAGCGTGTGCGGCTGCTCGATCGGGATGCGCTGGTCCCGAAGGCCGGCGACGATCAGGATCGGCGACCATTTGCCGCCGGGGTGCCGGGCGGGGGAAATGCCTTCGGGGTCGGCCGACGTCGCCTGGAACTTGGCGTCGAACGGCCCGAGGTGGGTGGTGTCCCACGTCTTCATCAGCGGCACGTCGTAGACGCCGGCGCCGGCGATGGCGCAGCGCCAGGTGTCGGGATCGCGCTGGGCGCCGCGCGCGGCCGCATAGCCTCCGTAGGACCAGCCCATGATGCACGCGCGCTTCGGGTCGATCGTCCCGTCCCGCGCCAGTGCGGCGACGGCGTCGTTCACGTCGTCCTGCATCTTGTTGCCATAGCCGTCGGGCCGCCGGCCGAGCAGGACGAACTCCTTCCCATAGCCGCCCGAACCGCGATAATTGGGCTCGATGACGACATAGCCCTGCTCCGCGAGCGCCTGGTGCCAGGGGAAGGGGCCGAATTCTTCCTTCTGCCGGATGCCGTACGGGCCGCCGTGCACCAGGACGACCACCGGCAGGTTCTTCTGTCCCTCGCGGTGGCGCGGCATGGTGACGACCGCAGGGATCTTGATGCCGTCGCGCGCCGGGTAGACGATGGTGTGCATCGGGTTGAGCGTCATGTCCTTGAACACCGGGTGGACCCAGCCGACGAGGCCGAGAGATCCCTTGCGCGTGTCGTACAGATAATAAGCGCCCGGCTGGCTTGGCTTGCCGACGAAGAAGATCAGCCGCTCGTCCTTGCGGTCGCGCGAGACGAGGTGGGCGGCTCCCGCACCGAACCTTTCGTCCATGTTCGCCTGGATCTGCTTCCAGTCGGGGTCGAACCAATATTCGTGGTCGCCCTGCTCCTCGACGGTGACGCCGACGAGCTTGGTTCGGTCCCAGTTGGAGATCGTGCCGCCGAGGTCGTAGCCGGGCTTCTCGAAGACGACGGGCCCCAGCGTCATCGTCTTCATGTTGACCTTGTAGAGGCGCTTGTAATTGTCCTTGTTGCTGAAGGCGAGCGCCATGTCCGGCTCGTCCAGGAACAGGCGCGGCACGATCTGACCTTCGGTGAAGGTCGCGTCGACGCCGCTTGCAACGGTGTGGAGCTGCTCCCCCGGGCCGGAGCGGTACATCAGCCGCTGCTTGCCGCTGTCGGAACTATAGCCGACGCCGGCGCGGATGACGCCGTGGCCGTCGGCGATCCACTCGTCAACGACCGGGTTCGGGCGCTGCACGATGTCGTACTTGCCCGTGTTCACGTCCATCAGCACCACTTCGTAGCGCTGCATCATCTCCGTGCCGTAGGCATTGCTCTGCCGCCCCAGCAGGATCTTGCCCTTGTCGTGGTCGACGTAGAGGATGTCCGACGCATCGCCGGTCGCGCCGTCCCAGCCGAGCGGCGTCAGATGCTTCGAATGGAGATTGTAGGCGGCAAGGCGGGTGATGTCGGCGCGCTGTCCGTAGACGTCCTCGCGCGAGCGCATGGTCACCACGACATTGTCGTTCCCGACCCAGCGCCAGCCGATCACGTCCCGGTCGCCGATGTCCCGGAACTCGCTCGCGGCGAGGAAGAATTCCGGCGCGGAGGCGGGCTTGTCGAGGTCGATGATGCCCAGGAACGCCTTGCCCTCGCGCGACATCTGCACGACGATCTTGGTGCCGTCCGGCGATATTCTCGGCGTGTCCATGAAGGGCCGCCTGCCGAAGTCCGCGATCGGTAGGATCGCGTCGGCGGTGGGCTTTGCCGGCGGCGGTGCCGCCTCGGCATGGCCGGCGAGCGCCGCGCCGGCGAGCAGCGCGCAAACGATAGTCCTCATCGCATCCCCCGTCCCAAAAAGCTTTGGAATCCGAGGAGTGTAAAGCGGCGGCGCGACCTTGAAAATAGCCAAAGAAGAACCCCGCCGGGATCGCTCCCGACGGGGTTATTCTGCCTTATCGCATTGAAAGCGAACGGGTCGTCCTCAGCCTCAGCCGCCCGCCGCCTGGCCCGCCAGCGCGGCGAGGAGGAGGAGGGCGACGATGTTGGTGATCTTGATCATCGGGTTGACCGCGGGGCCGGCCGTATCCTTGTACGGATCGCCGACAGTGTCGCCGGTGACGGCGGCCTTGTGGGCTTCGGAGCCCTTGCCGCCATAATTGCCGTCCTCGATATACTTCTTGGCATTGTCCCACGCGCCGCCGCCCGACGTCATCGAGATGGCGACGAACAGGCCGGAGACGATGACGCCGAGGAGGAGGGCGCCGAGCGCGGCGAAGCCGGACTCCTGGCCTGCCACCGCGGTGATCGCGTAGTAGACGACGATCGGCGCCAGCACCGGCAGCAGCGACGGCAGGATCATCTCCTTGATCGCGGCGCGGGTGACGAGATCGACGGTGCGGCCGTAATTGGGCCGGCTCGTCCCTTCCATGATCCCCGGATTCTCCCGGAACTGGGCGCGGACGTCCTCGACAACCGCGCCCGCCGCCCGGCCGACCGCCGTCATGCCGAAGGCGCCGAAGCTGTACGGGAGCAAGGCGCCGAGCAGCAGGCCGACGATGACGTACGGGTTGCTGAGCGAGAAATCGACGGTGAGGCCGCCGAAGAACTCGTGCAGGTCGGTCGTGTAGGCGCCGAACAGCACCAAAGCGGCGAGCGCCGCCGAGCCGATCGCGTAGCCCTTGGTCACCGCCTTGGTGGTGTTGCCGACGGCGTCCAGCGCGTCGGTGCGCTCGCGCACCTCGTCCGGAAGGCCGGCCATTTCAGCAATGCCGCCGGCATTGTCGGTGACGGGGCCGTAGGCGTCGAGCGCCACGACCATGCCGGCCAGCGCCAGCATCGCGGTCGCGCCGAAGGCGACGCCGATGACGCCGGCGAGCTGGTAAGCCGCGATCACCGCGACGACGATGACGAGGGTCGGCAGCGCCGTCGATTCAAGGCTGATCGCAAGGCCCTGGATGACGTTGGTGCCGTGGCCGGTCTGCGAGGCCTTGGCGATCGACTTCACCGGCCGGAAGTTGGTGCCGGTATAATATTCGGTGATCCACACGAGGGCGCCGGTGAGGCCGAGGCCGATCAGCATGCAGTAGAACAGCTTCATGCCGGTGAGGGTGATCATCGCAGTGCCGACGCCATGGATGGTCGCCAGCGTGCCGTTCATGTCGCCGACCACATATTGCGTGGCGAAATAGACGGCGACGGCGCCGAGGATCGCGGCGGTCCAGAAGCCCTTGTAGAGCGCGCCCATGATCGAGCCGCCCTTGCCCAGACGCACCATGTAGGTGCCGATGATCGAGGTGACGATGCAGACGCCGCCGATCAGCAGCGGCAAGCTCATCAGCTTGGTGAGAAGCTCGGTGGAGACGCCGCGGACGGTGAGGGCGATGGAGACCATCGTCACACCGAGCGTCACGACATAGGTCTCGAACAGATCGGCGGCCATGCCGGCGCAATCGCCGACATTGTCGCCCACGTTGTCGGCGATCGTCGCCGGATTGCGGGGGTCGTCCTCGGGGATCCCGGCCTCGACCTTGCCGACGAGGTCGGCGCCGACGTCGGCCGCCTTGGTGAAGATGCCGCCGCCGAGACGCGCGAAGATCGAGATGAGCGAGGCGCCGAACGACAGGGCGACGAGCGCGTTGACGATGGTGCGGTCGTGGAGGTTGCCCGGGACATGGTGGCCGGGGCCGGTCAGATACCAGAAGAAGCCGGAGATCGCGAGGAGGCCGAGGCCCGCGACGAGCATGCCGGTGATGGCGCCCGAGCGGAAGGCGAGGGTGAGGCCGCCCTGCAAGCTGGTGCGGGCCGCTTCGGCGGTGCGCACGTTGGCCTTCACCGACACGTTCATGCCGACGAAGCCGGTCGCGCCGGAGAGCAGGGCGCCGATGACGAAGCCCACCGCCGAGACGGGGCCGAGGAAATACCAGACGAGCGCCGCCACGACGATTCCGACGCCGGCGATGGTCATGTACTGGCGGGCGAGATAGGCGCGGGCGCCTTCTTGGATGGCGGCGGCGATGTCCTGCATCCGCTCGTTGCCGGCCGGTGCGCGCAGCACCTGCATCGACGTAAAGATACCGTAGAGCACGGCGAGTATGCCGCACGCTATGGCGATGGTGACGACGGTCATTGACGGTCCTTCCCTGTTCCGTACCGGGCAGGGCCGAACCGCCCCCGCGGCGAACGCGCCCGGATATGCGGCGGCGTTCTAAGGGGCGAAGGGCAGTCTTTCAACCATGCTCCCAGCCGAGCCGCGGCGGGAGCGGGAGAGGCGCACCACGGTCGGCGAGGGTGAGGCCGGAACCGGGGGCGAAGGCGCCCACCGGCGTGAGGGGAATGCCGAGCCGGTCGGCGAGGGCGAGCAGCTCCTGCGTCCGCCCCGGCGGCGCGGCGAACAGCAATTCGTAATCGTCCCCCGCCGTCGCCGCGGCGAGCCGGGCCTCGCGGCCGTCGCCGAGGGCGGCGAGATAGGCCTCGGACAGCGGAACGGCCTCGAGATCGATGCGCACCGCCGCCCCGCTCGCCTCGGCCATCCGAGCGGCGTCGATGAGCAGGCCGTCCGACACGTCCATCATCGCCGTGACGAGCGGCGCCAGCGCCTCCCCCAGCTCCAGCCGCGGCCGCGGGCGGCGGTAGCTCTCCACGAGGGCCGGAGCGTTGCGCAGTTCGCCCTTGAGCACGCGCAGCCCAGCACCGGCATCGCCGATCGACCCGCTGACCCACAGCCGGTCCCCAGCGCCGGCGCCGCTGCGCGAAGGCGCCGGCCCCTGCGCCTCGCCGATCGCGGTTAGCCCGAGCACGCGCGGCCCCGCCACCGTGTCGCCGCCGAGCAGCGCGACCGCGAAGGCGGAGAGCGCGGCGCCGAAGCCCTCGAGGAAGGCCCTATCCCAAGCCTCGTCGCCAAGCGGAAAGCCAAGCAGCACTCCCACCGGCCGCGCGCCCTTGGCCGCAAGGTCCGAGAGATTCACCGCCACCAGCTTCCAAGCGACGTCCTGCGCTGGATCGCCGGGCAGGAAGTGGACGCCTTCGACGAGCATGTCGTGGGTAAGGACGAGGCGCGTACCGCCCACCTCCAGTACCGCGGCGTCGTCGCGCAGCCTTCGTGCCGCCGGGTCCATAGCGAGGCGACGCAGGCTCTCGATGAAGGCGGATTCGGCGCTCACCTTGCCTCCTTACCGCGAGGCGGTCGGGAGGGGGACCACTTAAGGCGGGCGGGCCGTCGCCGGGGCCCTCGAAGATCAGGCCCGACCCGACCGTCCCATGAAATCGGCGTGCGTCTGAAAATCGGGATAGGTGATGATCAGCGTGAATTCGCCGTCCGGCTCCGGCCGCCGCCGCACGTCGGTAGCGCCGGAGTCGCGCGCGATCTGCTCCATATCGTCTACCGCCGCGGCGGGAACATTCTCTATGATCTGTATCGCCATTATGCCTCTCCTCGACGGTTCATTGCAGGTCGGCCCGAGCGGCTGCGTCGGTTTCGATGGTGCGAAGGTGGGCCAGCAGGGCCTCCTGATCGGGGCTCGGCTTGCTGAAGAAAGCCGCCACTTCGGTGGGTCCCGATGGGTAGCCGAGATTGCCCAGGGCGGTGCGGAACACCTGCAGCCGCCTCTGCCGCTCGGTGAGGACCGCCGGCTTCCTGAGATATCCGCGAAGGATCTTGCCGGCAGGCGCGTCGACGAAGCCGAGGAAGCGCAGCTCCGCCTCTGCCCGCGCCCGCACGACCTCCTGGCACATCGAGGTGGTGCCAGGCTCGACGACCCGGGCTTCCGCCTCTCGGCGCTCCGTCGTCAGGTACGCGATGCAGAACATCATAGCCTCGTCGATGGACGGATTGTTCGCGATGGCGCGCACGGCTTCTGCAACCGCGGTGATTTGCGCGTCGCTCACCGTGCCGCCTCCGCCGCCGGGCTGCGAAGGCTGCGCGCCCGTTGAAGCGACGGTGCTGCTGCCTAGGCCTTGGCCGGCAAGCGCGAGCGTCTTGTCGAGTCTGTCGGTTGCAGCCTTGAGCTCGGCGTTCCGGGCGTCCAGCGTGGTCTTTGCCGCCGTGCACGCCGCCCAGTCGGCCAGCGACGGGTTCGTTGCGTCCGCCGCAGGAGCGGCCGTGACGGTGTCGCACTTGCCCTTTGTCTTCGCCGTTTCGAAGTCGGCCTTTGCCTTGTCGGCGGCGCTTTGCGCGGCGGTTCGCTGCCCCTCGAACTGGGTGATCAGCTTTGCTGCCTCATCGCCGGCGATTACGGAAGCGCCGGTGGTCGGTGCAATGACGACGGTCGAGGGCGGGCGCGCCGTCCGCGTCAGCTGCTCGATGGCCAGGATCGCGACCATCGCGCGCTGGTCACGTGCCGCCTGGACCACGAAGGTGGATCTGTCGATGGCCGCGGAGAGCCATCGCTCGCAGGTCCGGTACATCGACTCCCGAAGAAGGTTGATGGTTTGGGTCCGCTCGATCGTCCCCGCGGCCTCGGCCACGGCCATTGCAGCTCGAGCCCGTCCGCTCGCCGTGCCGCCGTTGCTCAAGTCCAACCCGATGTCGCCGCTGGCGCTCGCGCTGAGGGCGCTGAAGACGTCGGGCGCCGCTTCGGCGCAGAGGCGCACCTGACCTCCACTGAGCGTGGTGTAGGTGCTGCGCTGCTTGGCATCGACGGTGAGGGCGGTGGTGCCGGGGACGCCGGTCACCGGGCGCATGTGATAGATGCTGGTCTGCTCGGCGCAACCGGCGAGCAGGCACAGCCCCAAAGGCAGGATTCCAATCAGCCGCATCCGGGGTCACCTCCTCGGGGAGGCCCTTGCATCCCCTCGCGGCGGCATCCTAACGGCCTCGGCGGCCGACTCGCGTGACGGCGATCACGGGCACCGCTTTGGCGGTCCCTGCGCGGCGCGCGGCGCTACGTCCGCACATCCTTCGCCACGGCGTCGAGGATGCCGTTGACGAAGCCCGATTCCTTCGCGTCGTAAAAGGCCTTGGCGACGTCGACATATTCCGAGATCACGTTGCCCGTCGGCACGTCGATCCGCGCGGCGAGCTCGTAGGCGCCGGCGCGCAGGATCTGGCGCATCGGCCGGTCGAGGCGGTGGAGCGGCCAGTCGGCGGGCAGGCGCCTCGCGATGAAGCCGTCGAGCTCGTCGCGCCGGCCGTCGACCCCGGCCACCACGTCGTCGAAGAAATCGACCTCGGCATCGGCATATTCGACGCCTTCGATGGTGGCGCCGAGCCGGTGGTGGTGGAATTCGTGGAGGAGGGACGGCAGCGGCGTCTTCTCCATCTCCTGCTGGTAGAGCGCCTGCACGGCGGCGAGCCGGGCCGCGGAGCGCGCGGTCGGGTACGCTCGGGCGCGGATCCTTTTCTTTTTCCGGGAAGCCATTGCGGGGCGCATAGCGGCTGCGCGCCGCAGAGGGAAACCCCCTAATCCTACCGGGTCTCGGCGAGAAAGTCCCGGATCGCCGCCGTCACCGTCTCCGGCTCCTCCCAGGGGATGAAGTGGCCGGCACTGGCGGAGGTGACGATCCTCAGGTCGTTCACCAGCCCGTGCAGTCCCTCGAGCTGGATCGGGAGCAGCGCGATGTCCTTCAGCCCCCAGACCACCAAAGTCGGCACGTGGACGTGGGGGAAGGGGAGGTGGGTCCAGAGCGCCGCCTTGGCCTCCTCGCCAACCGCCGGCACCTCGATTTTCGCCGCGCGGTACCAGTTGAGCATCGCCGTCAGCGCGCCCTCCTGCCCCCAGTCGTCGAGATATTGCTGCCTCTCCTCGGGCGTGACCTTCGACAGGTCGGCATGGCTGCCGAAGCTCTTGTCGAAGAAGGTGCCGAGCCCCATCGCTCTGATGCCCGTCTCCATCAGCGGGTTCCTGAAGGCGCGGATATATTGCGAGGCGGCGCGCTGGTCCGCGTCGTCGATCACGCTCTTCTGGAAGACCAGCGGGTGCGGGGCGTTGACGATGACCAGCCGCTCGACCCGGAAAGGATGCTGGAGCGCCGCCGCCCACGCCACCGCCCCGCCCCAATCGTGCCCGACGAGGGTGAAATGCTTCACGTCCAGCGCATCGGCGAGGGCGAGGACGTCGGCGACGATCTTCCCCGTCTCATACGCCTCCACCTCCTGCGGCTTGTCCGATCCGCCGAACCCGCGCTGGTCCGGCGCGATGACGCGGTAATCGCGCGACAAATCGGCGATCTGGTGCCGCCACGTGCGGTACGATTCGGGAAAGCCGTGGAGGAGGATGATCGCCGGCGCCTCGGCGGGCCCGGCGATGCAGACGTTGAGCGTGACGCCGGTCGAGAGCGGGATCCGCCGCGTCTCGGTCACGGGTAGCTCACCGTCAGCGGTCTCGCCTCCGGGAGCGGGATATATTCGTCATGGTCGTCGGGCGGCAGGGTGAACTTGCCGGCCCGCCAATCCTCCTTCGCCTGCTGGATGCGGTCGCGGCGGGAGGAAACGAAGTTCCACCAGACGTGGCGCGGCCCGTCGAGCGGCGCGCCGCCGCACAGCATGACGTGCGCGCCGGTCCCCGAACGGAGGGTGGCGCGTGTGCCGGGGCGCAGGACGTAGAGCACCGCCGGCTCCAGCCTCAGGCCGTCGAGGCTCGCCTCGCCTTCCGCGACGTACAGCGCCCGCTCCTCCGCTTCCGGATCGATCGGCATCGATCCACCGGCGCCGAGCTGGATGTCGGCGTAGATCGTCTCGCTGTGGCAGGTGACGGGCGAAGAGGCGCCCCACAGGCTCCCCATCACCACCCGCGCCTGCGCGGCGCCGCTGCCGACCAGCGGCAGCCGATCCTTCGCGACATGCTCGAAGGCCGGGTCGATCTCCTCTTTCGCCGTCGGGAGGGCCAGCCAGGTCTGAATGCCGGACAGCTCAGGCCCGCGCGCCCGCTCGTCCCCCGGAGAGCGTTCCGAATGGGCGATGCCGCGTCCGGCGGTCATCAAATTGACGGCGCCCGGCTCGATGCGCGCGAAGGTGCCGAGCGAATCGCGGTGCTCGATGGCGCCGGCAAACAAATAGGTGACGGTGGCGAGGTTGACGTGTGGGTGCGGGCGGACGTCGATGCCGCTGCCCGTCGCGAGATGCGCCGGCCCCATCTGGTCGAAGAAGATGAACGGCCCGACCATCGTCCGCTCCCGGTGCGGCAGCGTCCGGTGCACCTTGAACCCGCCGAGATCGTGGGTGGTCGGGTGCAGGGTTTGGAGAAAAATGTCCTCGGTCATTGCGCCAACGTAGCAGGTCCTCCCCGGGACGGGGAGGGGGACCGCGTCGCGCAGCGGCGTGGTGGAGGGGGTCCTGAGACCCGCACTAGGCCCCCTCCACCGCCCCGCCCGGGGAGGAGTTATTCCCCCGGCGCCTTTGCCCGGATGGCGAGCGCATGGATGCGGTCCCGCAGCAGGTCGCCGAGCGCTGCATTCACCGCGCGCTGGCGCTCGAGCCGGCTCATCCCGGCAAACGCTTGGGCCACCACCTCCACCGTGAAATGGCTCTCGCCGCTCCCGTCATAGCCGCCATGGCCGCGATGTTTCTCGCTGTCGTTCAACACGTTGAGCGAGAGTGGAGAAAGCGCCCCAGTGAGGCGTTCGGCGATTTCGCGGGCCACGGGGCCGGTGAAAGTGTCGGTCATATCGCCTATATACAGACGAAGGTTCGCGAGGAGCAAAGTGGCAAGTTCGGAGAAAAGGCAGACGCGGTTCCATGGGCGGGCCGAGCAGGCGGCGGGGACGTGCGCGCACCCGGGCTGCGCCGCGCCGGGCGAATTCCGCGCGCCGCCCGCGCACCGCGCGCGTGCGAGCTTCGACGGGCCGGGCGCGTGGCGCTGGCTCTGCCTCGACCATGTCCGCGCCTTCAACTCCGGCTACAATTATTTCGAGGGGATGAGCGTCGAGGAGATCAGCGAGGCGCAGAACCCCTATGGCGGCTGGGACCGCGAGACCCGCGCCTTCGCCACCGGCGGCGCCGACGCGGCCCCCCGCTGGGCCGATTTCGCCGACCCGCTGGACGCGATCGGCGCCCGCTTCGCCCGCCGCATCGACGAGGCCAACCAGCCGCGCCAGGACGGGCGCGAGCTCAGCGCCGAGGACAGGAAGTCGTTGAAGGTGCTCGGCCTCGGCCTCGACATCGACCGCCGCGCGTTGCGCGAGCGCTATGCCGAGCTGGTCCGCCGCTACCATCCCGACCGCAACGGCGGAGACCGCACCCACGAAAAGGCGCTGCAGGCGGTGATCGAGGCCTACACCCAATTGAAGTCCCGCCCCGCTTTCGCCGGCTCCGGCGGCTGACGCGCGCCTTGTGACGCAATCTCCCTGACGCAATTGAAACTTTACCCCAGCGCCGCTTGTCGGCATGGGGGGAAGCCTTCCTTCCAGCAGGCACTCCACCAATGACCGACCTCCCCAACGCCAACCCCGCCAGCCGCGGCGCGACCGTGATGGACGCGCCCGACCGCATCGTGAAAGTGCGCGAGCTGTTCGGGATCGACAGCGACATGGAGGTGCCGGCCTTTTCCGAAGCCGACGAGCGGGTGCCGGACATCGACCCGACCTACGTCTTCGATCCGGACACCACGCTGGCCATCTGCGCGGGCTTCGGGAAGAATCGACGGGTGATGGTCCAGGGCTATCACGGCACCGGCAAGTCGACCCATATCGAGCAGGTCGCCGCCCACCTCAACTGGCCGCTCATCCGCATCAACCTCGACGCGCATATCAGCCGCATCGACCTGATCGGCCGCGACGCCATCGTCTTGAAGGACGGCCAGCAGGTCACCGAATTTCGCGAGGGGCTGCTGCCCTGGGCGCTGCAGACGCCGACGGCATTGGTGTTCGACGAATATGATGCCGGTCGCCCGGACGTGATGTTCGTCATCCAGCGCGTGCTCGAGACCGAGGGCAAGCTCACCCTCCTGGACCAGAACAGGGTGATCCGCCCCAATCCCTGGTTCCGCCTGTTCGCGACCACCAACACGGTCGGCCTCGGCGACACGACCGGCCTCTATCACGGCACCCAGCAGATCAACCAGGGCCAGATGGACCGCTGGAACATCGTCGTCACCCTGAACTACCTCCCCGCCGCCACCGAGGCGCGGATCGTCCTCGCCAAGTCCGGCGAGTACGACCATGAAGGCGGCCGCCAGGAGGTCGAGCGGATGGTGAAGGTCGCCGACTTGACGCGGCAGGGCTTCATCAACGGCGACATCTCGACTGTGATGAGCCCGCGCACGGTGATCAGCTGGGCCCAGAACGCTCTCATCTTCGGCGACGTCGGCTTCGCCTTCCGCCTTACCTTCCTGAACAAGTGCGACGAGGCGGAGCGGCCGCTGGTGGCGGAATATTACCAGCGCGTCTTCGGCAAGGACCTTCCCGAGAGCGTCGCCGGGACGGCCTGAGGGTTGCGCCGCGCCGTCATCCTCGCCGCGGTGATGGCCTTGAGCCTGGGAACCGGCTGGCCGGGCGCCGCGCGGGTGTTTCGGGACAGCTCGGTGCGCAATCTCGCGCTCCCGGCGCCGGCGCGGCTGATCCCGATCGCGGTTGACGGCCCGCAGCCGCGCGCATTTTCCAAGAACGACGTGCTGCTCCGCTATCGGGTCGACCGGCCGCCGGTCGCGCGGATCACCAAGGCGGTGTCGATCGAAGCGGCGGGCAAGAGCTTCGCCTTTCCGGCGGGGGAGGAGTTCGCCCTCTCCATCGCCGAGCACCGTATGCAGGGCCGCCTCCCGGAACGTAGCCTCATCTTCTGCGGCGAGGCAAAGGTCAACGCGACCGCCGTCTGGCTGATGCCGATCGCCAGCAAGTTCGGAGCCGAGACCCGCCCCTGCTTCGTCGATAGCGACGGCGACATGGCCTTCGACAAATTCTTCCTTTCCGGCACGAAGCGGGAGGAAGATTCCGCCTTTCTGCCGCTCCAGCCTTTGCCCTTCACCGTGCGCGAGCGGACCGGCGGCGCGGGCGACCACGCGGACTTCGTATTTCGCGGATTCAAGGGGCCGGGCTTCATCCCGAAGGTGGCGGTGAAGCGCTACGTGGACGGCAAGGAGACGCCGTTCAACTGGCTCATGCTCGGCGCCACGATCTCCTTGATGAGCGACTATTACGAAGATTTTCCGCTGTTCGCCAATGCGGGAACCACCTCGTCTTTTCCGGTCACCGCGCATTTCTTCGGGGCGCAGGTCGAGGTGGCGAGCCTGGATGCGGCGACGAAGGGATTCTCCGGCGCCGTGAGGCGCGGGCAGGAGCCCATCTGGGTCTATTTCGGCAGCGGGCGCGAAAAATACGTGCCGATAGGGCACTGAGGACCGATGGCCGACAAGGACAATCCGCTCGAAGCCTTCCGCCAGGTGCTGGCCGGCACGGCACGCGCGATTGCGCGGGAGCCGGAGGTGGAGCTTGCCTTCACCGCCGAGGGGCCGTCGGCGCAGGGCAAGACCGTCAAGGTGCCGATGCCGGGCCGCAACCTGCCGGAACGGGAGGTCGCCGAGGCCCGCGGCTTCGCGGATGCGGCGGCGCTGCGGCTTCGGCACCATAATGCCGCGCTCCACGCGCGCGGGGCGCCGGCCGATGACATTGCCCGCGCCGTGTTCAACGCGGTCGAGCAGGCGCGGATCGAGGCGCTGGGCGCGCGGGCGATGGCCGGGGTGCGGGCCAATCTCGGCCGCGCCACCGAGATGCGGATGCGGACCGATCCGATCACCCGCGCCCGGTCCCGCGCCGAAGTGCCGCTCGATACCGCGCTCGGCCTGCTGGTGCGCGAGCGGCTGACGGGCGACGCCCCGCCCGACGCGGCCCGCGCCGGGCTCGATTTCGTCGCCGATTGGATCGAGGCGAAAGCCGGCGCCGATCTCGACGCGCTTGGCCTCGTTCTCGACGATCAGGCCGCCTTCGCCCAGCTCGCCACCAAGCTGCTCCAGGATCTCGAGTTGGTCGAGGGCGATGCCGACGCGGACCGCGATCCCGATGAAGGCGACGAGGGCGAGGGCGGCGATCAGGCCGACGGCGACGAAGGCGAGGCCGACGACGAGGACCAGCCCGGCGGCGAAGGCGAAGCCGAAGTCCGCGTCGAGCAGGGCGAGGCCTCCGACGAGGATGCCGAAGGCGAGTATGACGACCAGGAGATGGGCGAGAGCGAGGACGGGCTCGGCCAGGAGGGCGACGAGGGGGTGATGCCGGCGCGGCCCAACCGGCCGCTCTCCGACCTGCCGCCGCAATTCGACTATCGGGTCTTCACCACCCGCTACGACGAGGTCATCCACGCCGCCGAATTGTGCGACGAGGCCGAGCTCACCCGCCTCCGGGCCTATCTGGACCAGCAACTGACCCACCTGCAGGGCGCCGTCACCAAGCTCGCCAACCGCCTCCAGCGGCGGCTGATGGCGCAGCAGTCGCGGAGCTGGGATTTCGACCAGGAGGAGGGGCTGCTCGATGCCGCCCGCCTCGCCCGCGTCGTCGTCAATCCGGCCCATTCGCTCTCCTACAAGGTCGAGCGCGACACCGAATTTCGCGACACCGTCGTCACCCTCCTGCTCGACAATAGTGGCTCGATGCGCGGCCGGCCGATCTCGATCGCCGCGATCTGCGCCGACATCATGGCCCGCACCCTCGAGCGCTGCGGGGTCAAGGTCGAGATATTGGGCTTCACCACCCGCGCCTGGAAAGGCGGCCAGGCGCGCGAGAAATGGCTCGCCGACGGCCGCCCGCCCGATCCCGGGCGCCTCAACGACCTCCGCCACATCGTCTACAAGCAGGCGGACGAGCCGTGGCGCCGCGCCCGCCGCAACCTCGGCCTGATGATGCGCGAGGGGCTGCTCAAGGAGAATATCGACGGCGAGGCCCTGCTCTGGGCGCACGGGCGGCTGATCGCCCGCCCGGAGGAGCGCCGCATCCTGATGGTCATTTCCGACGGCGCCCCGGTCGACGATTCGACGCTGAGCGTGAACAGCGGCACCTATCTGGAGCGGCATTTGCGGCAGGTGATCGGCTGGATCGAGGCGCGCTCGCCGGTCGAATTGCTCGCCATCGGCATCGGCCACGACGTGACCCGCTACTACGCCCGCGCCGTCACCATCATGGACGCCGAGCAGCTCGGCGGCACTATGGTCGAGCAATTGGCGAGCCTGTTCGACGCAGAATAGAGCGGCGCCGAGCAGGCGGACGAACCAGCGAATCGCCGCCGCCGCCGCCGCTTTTCGCTGAGCCTCCCCGTTCCCCACCGTTCGTGCCCCCACCCGAATCGCCTAGGGGAACGTGAATAGAACAAAACTCAGCGAATTGCAAGCCCGTTTTGTTCCTCAGTGACGAAATGTACTTGCCCAAAACGCGTTGGGGCCGGCATTCCCTCTCGGAAATGCCGGCCCCGCCCTCGTTACGCGACTGGAGGGTTAGTGGTCTCAGCGACGGCAGCTGTCGCGGCCGATCGACCGGCCGGCGAGGGCGCCGAGCGCGCCGCCGAGGATCGTGCCGGTCGTGCCGCTGTGATAGCCGTCCCGGGTGATCGTGCGGCCGAGCAGGGCGCCGGCAACGCCGCCGACGATGGTGCCGGTGGTGCCGCTGCAGCGGCGGCCGTAGCCGTAATAGCGGTTGCTACGGCTGTTGCGGTAGCCATAGCCCTGGTTGGAATAGCCGCGGTTGTAGCCCTGGCTGTAATAGCCGCGGTTATAAGCCTGGTTGGAATAACCGTCGTAACCGCGATTGTAATTGCTGTAGCCGCGGTTGTAGCCGTTAGAGTAACCGTAGCTCTGGGCGTCGGCAGCGGCCGGAAGCGCGGTCAGCGCAGTGGCGGCGGCGACGGACGCGATGGCGATTTTCTTGAACATGATTAAAACTCCTGTCCCGAAGACCGTCTCAACACGGCGGCCTTTCTCGAATGATGCCGTTATCGCACGAGTCGTTTGAGCCCGTGCTGAATGGGTCCGTCAGCCGATGTTCAGGAGAATTAACCTGCGCCGCACACGCGAAAACGCCGCCCGGAAGGGACGGCGTTCGCAGCGTTCGAAGAGGAAAATCTGCCGTGAAGGCAGGCGCTTAAGCAGCGGCTTCGGCGGCCGGCTTCTTGGCGATCTCGCGCTTCAGGCGACGTGCCTTGAGGCTCAATTGCTCATCCGAGGCCTTGGCGAGCCAATTGTCGAGGCCGCCGACATGCTCCACGGAGCGCAGGCCGTTCATCGACACGCGCAGCTTGACGCCCCGGCCCAGCGAATCGCTGATCAAGGTCACGTTCTGCAGGTTCGGCAGGAAGGTGCGCTTGGTCTTGTTGTTGGCGTGGGATACGTTGTGGCCCACCTGACGGCCTTTGCCGGTCAGTTCGCAAATGCGCGACATGATCATCGTCCTGTAAATGAAGCGGGGGCGCGGAACGCCCCCTCAAATCGAGGGCGCGGATAGCCGGTGAGGCGGCTTTCGTCAACTCCGCCGCGCCCCCATTGCCGCTTGCGCCTCGCGCCGCGGGAGAGGATACCGGCGCAAACGGCGGGGGCGGCACATGTTCGAACGTCTGTATCGCGGCGCGATGCGCAACGGCTCGCGAATCCTCTTCCTGTTCGCGCTGGTGCTGCTCCTGTTCGGGATGGTCAATGCCGTGCGGTCGGTCGGCAGGTTCGGCGCCGACAATTCCCTTCGGCCCCAGTGGGTCGAGATCCTCGCCTCGCTGCTTGGCGGCTTCTCCTATTCGGTCCTGCCGTTCATGGCCGCCGTCGCGACCGACCGTTTCGACCGCTGGCTCACGGGCGGCCGCGACGCTGGCGTGCCGGAGGGGCAGCCGCTTGTGCCTCCCGAACTTTCCTGACACACATCAGGCACACCCGTTTCAAGGACCGGCCATGCGCGCACTCCTCTTCCTCGTCGCCCTCCTGATCCTGATCGGGATCGCCCTCGTCTACACCGGCACCATTTCGCTCACCCAGACCCGCCAGGCGCAGGCGCCGGCCTTCGACGTCAAGGTGAAGACGGTCGAGGTCGGCACCACCACCGCCAACGTCCAGGTGCCGACGGTCGGGACCAAGACCAAGCAGCTCGACGTGCCGACCATCCGCGTCGGCGATTCGAACTCCGCCGCCCACTGAGGCTTCCGCCGCGCCGCCCGGCGGGCTAGCCGTCCGCTGATGCCCGCGCCTTTTTTCGAACCGATGCAGATCGCGCTCGCCGAAGCGCGCGCGGCCGCGGCTGCGGGCGAGGTGCCCGTCGGCGCCGTCGTCACCCGCCAAGGCGCTGTAATCGCCCAAGCGCGCAACCGGATGCGCGAGGGACACGATCCGACCGCCCATGCGGAGATGGTGGCGCTGCGGGCGGCGGCCGAGGCGCTCGGCACGTCGCGGCTCGACCAATGCCATCTGTGGGTGACGCTCGAGCCCTGCGCGATGTGCGCCGGGGCCATCGCGCTGGCCCGCATCCGCCGCCTCTATTTCGCCGCGCCGGACCCGAAGGGCGGCGCCGTCCTCCACGGCCCGCGCCTGTTCGCGCAGCCGACCTGCCACCACGCCCCCGAAGTCTATCCCGGCATCGGCGAGGAGGAGGCGGGCGCGCTGCTCCGGGACTTCTTCCGCGAGCGGCGCACGTGACGAGCTTCGCCGAAGCCGTCGCCCTGTTCCGCCGCGGCGACGCCCGCGGCGCCCGCAAGGCCGGCGAGAAGCTGCTCAGGCAGGCGCCGAAGGACCCGCAGCTGCTCGAGTTCGTCGGCATCATGCGGTGCCAGACCGGCGATGGCGTCAAGGGCGTCGCGGCCCTGCGCGCGGCCGCGGCGGCGCGCCCGGCAAATCCCGGCGTGCGGCAGAACCTCGCCCAGGCGTTGGTCGATCTCGGTCGCCTAGCGGAAGCGGAGTCGGCCTGCGCGGAAGCCGCCGCGTTGCCCGACCCCGGCGAGCGGCGCGCCCGCCTCCACGCCTGGCTGCTGCAGGCCCTCGGTCGCCCCGCCGAAGCGGCCCGCCTGTACGAAGCGCTCGTCGCCCGCCACCCGGAGGACGCCGAGAGCTGGAACAACCTCGGCAACGCCCGCCGCGCGCTCCGCGACCTGGCCGCCGCCGCCGCCGCGCTTGTCCAGGCGGCGCGGCTTCGACCCGCGGACGCGGCGATTCACTGCAACCTGTCGCGGGCCCTTCTCGAAGCAGGCGACGAGGAGGGCGCGCTGGCGGCGCTGCGGGCGTATCGCGGACCTCCCGATGCGGGCCTGGAGACTGAGCGGGCGAACCTCCTCGCCGGCGCGGCGCGCGTCGAGGAGGCGGAGCGGGCCTACCGCGCCGCGCTCGCCGTCGAGCCGGCCTCCGCAGATGCCTGGTTCGGCCTCGGCCTCCTCCTCGAACATGGCGGGCGGGGAGACGAGGTGGCCGGAATGCTCGCCGAAGCCGACGCGGCCGGCGTCCACGACGACAGCCTCCACCTCCTCCGCGCCTTTGCCCTGCGCCGGGAGGGGCGGATCGAAGAGGCCCTTGCTGCCGCCGAAGCCGCCCCCGCCGACGTCGAGCCTGCCCGCCGGCTGCAGCTGATCGGCGAAATGAGCGACCGCCTCGGCCGCGCCGACGCCGCCTGGCAGGCGTTCGCCGCGATGAACGAGACGGCAGCGGATGCCGAGGCCGAGGCTGGCGCCGCGATCTACCGCGATGAGGTCGAGCAGGTGATCGCGACCGTCACCCCCGCCTGGGCCGCCTCGTGGACACCGCCCGCGCCGCCGCCGGAACGGCCGGCGCCGATCTTCCTCGTCGGCTTCCCCCGCTCCGGCACGACCCTGCTCGACACAATGCTCATGGCGAACCCGCGGCTCCTGGTGCTGGAGGAGAGGCCGCTGTGGAATCGAGTGATCGAGGAGGCCGGCGGGCTCGAACGCCTCGCCACTCTCTCCCAGCCGGAGATCGAGCGCCTCCGCGCCTTCTATTTCGCCGGAGTCGACGAACATGCTCCCGACGCCGGAGGCCGCATCCCGGTGGACAAGATGCCGCTCAACCTCGCCCGGCTGCCCTGGCTCCACCGCCTTTTCCCCGAGGCGAAGATCATCCTCTCGCTGCGCCACCCGGCGGACGTCGTGCTCAGCTGCCTCTTCACCAACTTCAAGCTGAACTACGCGATGGCGAACTTCCTCGATCTCGGCGACGCGGCGCGCCTCTACGACCGGGTGATGTCGGCCTGGGAAGCGAGCCGCACCGCCTTGGGCCTCACGCCGCACGCCATCCGCTACGAAGATCTCATCGCCGATCCGGACGCGGCGCTCCGCCCGCTCTTCGCCTATGTCGGCCTCGACTGGACCCCCGAGGCCGCCGATCACCGCCAGGCGGCCCGCGCCCGCGGCTACGTCGCCTCGGCGAGCTACGCCCAGGTCACCGAGCCGATCTACCGCCGCGCCGAGGGCCGCTGGACCCGCTACCGCGACCGCCTCGCGCCCATCCTCCCGATCCTGGCGCCGTGGGCAGAGCGGTTCGGCTATGCCCTCGAGGGTCTGGACTCATGACCGGCAATGGCCAGGATCGCCCGGAGAAGGGCAGCGGCAAGGAGCGGTGCGCAGGGCGGGCCGTTGCCCGCACAAGCGCCGCCACGTAGCCGCTGCCCTTCTCCGGGCGACCGCGAAGCGGCGAGGCGGAGAGGCGGCCATGGCGTCGTTGCTCGTCGGTCACGATGCATCAGCATCGCTCCCTCCTCGCGCCTAGCCCTGACCCCCTCTCCGCCTCGTCACGGCCGTTGCCCATTATGAGTCCAGACCCTCGGCATTTCACCCTCGACGGGCCGTCGATGGTCCTCGATCCGCGCCTCAACGCCTGGCGCAAGGACATCGCCGACATCGACCTCGCCGACCGCCTGTTCGCCCCGCATTATGCGGAGGCGCTGACCCGGGCATGCGGGATCATCCCCGCGATGGTGCGCAGCGAGCCCGCCGACGAGGCGGAGGCGGTGTCGCAGCTCCTCCCCGGCGAGGAATTCGCGGTGCTCGATATCAGCGGCGGCTGGGCCTGGGGCTATTGCCGGCTCGACCACCGGGTCGGCTATGTCGAGGCGATTGAGCTCGCCGCCCCGCTCGAGACCACCCATATCGTCATCGAGGCGCAGGCGCCTGTGCAGGCGGGAAGCGACCCGCTCTCGGCCGCCCTCTCCTTCCTGCCGATGGGCGCGCGCCTCCACGGCAACGTGAAGGGCGCGGTGCTGGAATTCGAAGGCGGCTTCATCCCTCTGAGCTATTTGCGGCCCATCGCGGAGCCGGAGGCGGACCCGGTGACGGTCGCGCAGCGCCTGATGGGCACGCTCTATCTGCGCGGCGGCCGCAGCCTCCACGGCATCGACTGCTCGGGTCTCGTCCAGCTCTCGCTCCAGCTCTGCGGCATCGACTGCCCGCGCGACACCGTGGACCAGCGGAGCCTCGGCGAACCCGTACCGGACGGCGCTCCGCTGCGCCGCGGCGACCTCCTGTTCTGCGAGGAGCATGTCGGGCTGATGGTCGACGACCGCATGGCGATCCAGGTCAGCCATTCCTCCCAGAAGGTGACGGTCGAACCCTTCACCTGCGCCCAGCCCGCCGGCAGCGCCGACGGCATCGAGCGGCGGCGTCTGGCGGTTTAACCTTCAGTCCTCCTCGTGAGGCGAAGCCTCATGGGGAGGGGGACCACCCGAAGGGTGGTGGAGGGGCCATTATCGACTCAGCAAGGCCCCTCCACCGCACTTCGCGCGGCCCCCCTTCCCATCGGCTCCGCCGACAGGGAGGACGAGGGCCCCTACATCTCCCCCCGCGCTCGGCGGATGTCGAACCACTTCTTCACGTTGGCATTATGCTCGGCCAGCGTGTTGGCGAAGACGTGGCCGCCGGTGCCGTCGGCGACGAAGTAGAGCGCCTGAGTCTGCGCCGGGTGGAGCACGGCGGCGATCGAATCCTTGCCCGGATTGGCGATCGGCCCGACCGGGAGCCCCGCCTTGGTGTAGGTGTTGTAGCCGTTCACCGCCTGCACCTCGGATTTCAAGATGCGGCGGCCGAGCGGCTTGCCCTTGGTGATGGGATAGATGATCGTCGGATCGGCGCCGAGCCGCATCCCCTGCCGGATCCGGTTCGAATAGACCGCCGCCACCATCGGCCGCTCGGAAGCCTTGGCCGTCTCCTTCTCGACGATCGAGGCGAGGGTCAGCGCCTCAGCCTTGTCCTGAACCACGGTCTCGGGGCTGCGCTTCGCCCAAAGCTGGTCGATCGTCTTCGTCATCGCCGCCTGCATCCGCGCCAGCACCGCGGCCCGGCTCTCGCCCCGCTGGTAGCTGTAGCTGTTGGGGAGGACGGAGCCCTCCTCCGGCAGCGGCGCGTCTCCGGAAAGACCCGGCGCCGCCGCCAGCCGCTCCTGGACGAGGATCGAGGGCATCCCTTCCGGGATCGTCACCATCCGCTGCAGCGTCTTGCCGCCTTCGAGCAGCGACAGGATCTGCGCGTGGCTGGCGTGGGCGGGGAAATCATACTCACCCGCGTCGATCCGCCCGCCGCCGCCGAACAGCCGCGCCTGGAGGAGGAAGCGGCGCCGCGACGAGATCGCGCCCGCCTTCTGGAGCAGCGTCGCCGCCGAGGCGAGGCTCGCCCCCTTGGGGATAACCACCGTCACCTGGTGCTGCGCCGGCCCGCGCGCGTTCCAGCCCTGGATGAACCATACGCCGGTGACGAGCGCGGCGACCAGGACCAGCGCGAGCAGTTTCTTCATGGCCGGATCAGACGGCTTTCATCACCAGGCTGGCATTGGTGCCGCCGAAGCCGAAGCTGTTGTTCAGCACCGCGCGGACCCGCCGCTTTTTGGCCTTGTGCGGCACAAGGTCGACACCCTCGGTGCCTTCGTCCGGATCGTCGAGGTTCAGCGTCGGCGGCACGATTTGGTCGCGGATCGCCAGTACGCAGAAGATCGCCTCCACGGCGCCTGCGCCCCCGAGCAAATGGCCTATGGCCGACTTGGTGCTGCTCATCGACGCGCCGTGAAGATCGTCCCCGAGGACGCGTTTCACGGCCGCCAGCTCGATCGTGTCGGCCATGGTGGAGGTGCCGTGCGCATTCACGTAGTCGATGTCGTCAGGGGTAAGCCCGGCCTTCCGCAGGGCCATGCGCATCGCGAGCTCGGCACCCTTTCCCTCGGGGTGCGGAGCCGTGACATGATAGGCGTCGCCGGAAAGGCCGTAGCCCACGACTTCCGCATAGATCTTAGCGCCGCGCGCCTTGGCGTGCTCATATTCTTCGAGCACCAGCACGCCCGCGCCCTCCCCCATGACGAAGCCGTCCCGGCCCTTGTCATAGGGGCGGCTCGCCTGTTCGGGCCGATCGTTGAAGGTCATGTTGAGCGCGCGCGCCTGGGCGAAACCGGCGACGCCCAAGGGGTTGATCGTGCTCTCCGCCCCACCGGCCAGCATGATGTCGGCATCGTCGTCCTTGATCATGCGCGCGGCGTCGCCGATCGAGTGGGCGCCCGTCGAGCAGGCGGTCACCACCGAATGATTCGGCCCCATCAGGCCATATTTGATCGAGACCTGACCGGAGGTGAGGTTGATCAGCCGCCCGTGCACGAAGTGCGGGCTGACCCGCCCCGGCCCCTTGTTCGCAAGAACCAGCGACTCGCTCTCGATGCCCGGAAGGCCGCCGATGCCGGAGCCGATCGACACGCCTGTCCGCTCTTTCAGGTCTTGGTCCATGTCGGTCAGCCCCGCATCCTCGAGCGCCTGTCCGGCGGCGTCGAGCGCGTAGACGATGAACGGATCGACCTGCCGCTGGACCTTGTGGTCGACCCTCTTGTCGGCGTCGAAGCCGTAGGGGTGGTCCTTGGGCTTCACCTCGCCGGCGATCTTCGCTTTGTGATCGCTGGTGTCGAAGCGGGTGATGGGGCCGATGCCGCTCTTGCCCGCGATGAGGTTGGTCCAGGTCGTCTCGACGTCTCCGCCGAGCGGCGTCACGAGCCCAAGACCGGTTACGACGACGCGGCGCATTCAGTCACTCCTTGCTGGAACAGGCGAACGGCTCCCCGACATGGGGCGCCGCCGACCGTTTGTCGACAGGCCCGGCCGGGGAGCCGTTCTTCAAAACTCGACACGCCGTGCTCGGCGCGCAGGCTCAGGCCTTGTTCGCCTCGATATAGTCGATGGCGTCGCGGACCGTCCCGATCTTCTCGGCGGCATCGTCCGGAATTTCGACGCCGAACTCCTCCTCGAAGGCCATGACGAGCTCGACGATGTCGAGGCTGTCGGCACCCAGATCGTCGATGAAGCTCGCTTCCTCGGTCACCTTGTCGGCTTCGACGCCGAGATGCTCGACGACGATTTTCTTCACGCGATCGGCGGTCTCGCTCATGTGCTACCCTTCCCTAGGTGGTATTTTTGCCAGCCCTAGCCGGTGTCCGGGGGGGCGGCAAGGGGCGGCGACGCGGCGGCGGGCGCCGTCCCCATTCAGAGCATGATCATGCCGCCATTGACGTGGATCGTCTGCCCGGTGACGTAGGCCGCCTCCCGGCTCGCCAGGTAGACCACCGCCGAGGCGACGTCCGCCCCCTCGCCCAGCCTCCCAGCCGGGATCTTGCCCATCAGATTCTCGCGCTGGCTGTCGGGCAGCGCATCGGTCATCGCCGAGCGGATGAAGCCGGGCGCGACCGTGTTCACGGTGATGTTGCGGCTGGCGACCTCCTGCGCGAGCGCCTTCGACATGCCGGTCACCCCGGCTTTCGACGCCGCGTAATTCGCCTGCCCCGGATTGCCCATCGCGCCGACGATGGAGGTGATCGACACGATCCGGCCGTAGCGGGCGCGCATCATCGGCTTCATCGCGGCGCGGGCAAGGCGGAAGGTCGCCTCAAGGTTGATGCGGATGACGTCCGCCCATTCCTCGTCCTTCATCCGCATGGCGAGGTTGTCGCGCGTCACCCCGGCATTGTTGACGAGGATGTCGAGCTTCCCCCCCAGCGCCTCCACCGCCCGCGGCACCAGCCCATCGACCGCCGCCGCGTCCGAAAGGTCGCAATCCACCGCCACATGCTCCCCGCCGAGCGATGCCCGAAACGCCTCCAGCTTCTCCACGTTCGACCCGGAAACCGCCAACCGCGCCCCCTGCCCGGCAAGCGCCTGCGCAATCGCCGACCCAATCCCGCCCGAGGCTCCCGTCACGAGGCCTGTCATTCCGCTGAGGTCGAACATGATCTTACTCCGTAATTGGGTTCGCGCAGAGACGCAGAGACGCAGAGGGGTGGTAGTCGTTGACGAGCCGGCGGAACCCTTCCTTGAGCGTGGCCCCGCCGAAATTGATCAGCAGCCCTACGGGCTGTTTGGTGAGGCGTAGATAGGTGAGCAATTGCTTCGCGTGTGAAGCATGCAGCTGATCGACCGACTTCACCTCGATCAGGAGACGATCGTCGACCATGATATCGATGCGGAAAGCCGCTGCGAAGCGAAGGCCCTCAAACTCGATGTCCACGGGCACCTGCCGCGCAACGGAATAACCCATTCTGAGAAGCTGGCCCGCGAGCACCGTTTCGTAAACGGATTCGAGCAGGCCGGGACCGAGCTCTCTATGCAGCTTTATGGCCGCATCGAGCACGTCGCCGCTTATCCGGTCTATATCCCTCACCCGGCACCTCTGCGTCTCAGCGTCTCTGCGCGAATATCAGATTTCCTTCGCGAGGGCTTCGATGTCTTCCATCGTGACGACGCTGCGGACGTTGGCGTCGGGGGCGATGCGTTTGACCATGGGGCCGAGGACCTTGCCGCCGAATTCGACGAAGTCGGTGACGCCCGCCTCCCACATCGCCGCGACGCTCTCGCGCCAGCGGACCATGCCGGTGACCTGGGCGACGAGGAGGCGGCGGATTTCGGCGGGGTCCTTCACCGGGGCGGCGGTGACGTTGGCGTAGAGCGGGACGGCCGGCGCGGCGATCCGCGCATCGGCCAGCGCCTGCTCCATGGCGTGAGCGGCTGGCTCCATCAGCGGCGAGTGGAACGGGGCCGAGACCGGAAGGAGGATTGCGCGCTTGGCGCCTTTCTCCTTGGCGATGACAAGGGCGCGCTCGATCGCCCCCTTGTGCCCCGAGAGGACCACCTGGCTGGGATCGTTGTCGTTGGCGACGGTGCAGACTTCGCCCTGCGCCGCCGCGTCGGCCACCGCCTGGGCGATCTCGAGGCTGGCGCCGAGCAAAGCGGCCATCGCCCCCTGCCCCACCGGCACCGCCTGCTGCATCGCCTGCCCGCGCAGCTTGAGCAGCCGCGCCGCCGTGGCGACGTCGAACGATCCGGCCGCGGCGAGCGCGGTATATTCCCCAAGGCTGTGGCCGGCGACGAAGTTCGCCTTGGCGACCTCGATACCCGAGACGCGGAAGGTGGCGAGGGCGTTCGCCATGATCGCCGGCTGAGCATTCTCGGTGAGGGTCAATTCCTCGATCGGCCCCTCCGCCATCAGCCGCGCGAGATTCTGCCCCAGTGCCTCGTCGACCTCCTGGAAGAGGTGGCGGGCGACCTGGCTCGCCTCGGCGAGCGCCTTGCCCATGCCGACCGACTGGCTCCCCTGGCCCGGGAAAATGAACGCGCGCATCGCCTCTCCTCCTGTTGCCGGGCGCGTAGGCGAGCGCCCCCGCCAGGGTCAAGGCGGCGGGCAGGAACCCGCTTCGGGGAGCCGGGTTGTAAGCCGCGTCCACTCCAGAGACCCGAGGACCTCTCCAATGAAAACCAGACACCTCATTGCCTTCGCCGCCGCTTCGCTCGCCGCCTCCGCCGCCTTCGCGGCACCGCCCGCCGCCTTCCTCCGCGACGCCGGCATGGGCGACAATAGCGAGATCGAGCTCGGCCGCCTCGCCGAGCAGCGCGGCGCCTCCGGCGCCGCCAAGGACGCCGGCCGCATGCTCCAGCGCGACCACAGCGCCTCGAAGCAGGCCGCAGCGCCGCTGCTGCGCCGCTTCCGCGTGCCGCCGCCCGCCGGCGTCAAGCCCGAGGCCCGCGCCGAGATGCGCCGCCTGCAGGGCCTGCACGGCCGCGCCTTCGACGCCGAGTTCGCCCGCTTCGGCGTTGAGGAGCACCAGAAGGACATCGCCAAGTTCCAGGCGCAGGCCCGCACCGGCGACCGCGACACCGCCGCCTACGCGCGCGGTCAGCTGCCGGTGCTGCGCAATCACCTGCAGATGGCCCGCGACCTGATGCGCACGGCGCGCTAACGCCGGGCGTCACTTGCCAAAAGCGCCGCTTCTGCTATGGAGCGGCGCAATCGGGGCGGAAGGCCGTGCGCCTCCCGCCCCGGTTCATTTACAGACGACAGCCGGAGGGGCGTCCGCAACGGGCGGCGTCAGCGATCGGCCAACAGAAAAGGACATGCGGACATGCCGCTCTACGAGCACGTGTTCATTGCGCGTCAGGACCTGGCTCAGGCCCAGGTGGACGCGCTGGCGCAGACCGCCACCGACATCATCGAAGCGAACGGCGGCAAGGTCGTCAAGACCGAGACGTGGGGCCTGCGCTCCCTCGCCTACCGGATCGCCAAGAACCGCAAGGGCCATTACGTCGCCCTCGATTTCGAAGCCCCCCCCGGCGTCACCGCCGAGCTCGAGCGCCAGACCCAGATCAACGAGGACGTCATCCGCTACATGACGATCCGCGTCGACGAGCACGAAGCCGGCCCGTCCGCGATGATGCGCCGCAACGAGCGCTCCGAGCGCGGTGATCGTGGCGACCGCGGCGACCGCGGCGATCGTGGCCCGCGCGGCGACCGGGGCGATCGCCCCGACCGCGGCGACCGCGCCCCCCGCCCCGATTTCGCCGACGCCTAAGGGAAAGGACCAGAACCCATGGCACGCCCATTTTTCCGCCGCCGCAAGTCCTGCCCTTTCTCCGGCAAGGACGCCCCGCGCATCGACTATAAGGACGTCCGCCTGCTGCAGGGCTTCGTCTCGGAGCGCGGCAAGATCGTTCCCAGCCGCATCACCGCGGTGTCCGGCAAGAAGCAGCGCGAGCTCGCCACGGCGATCAAGCGCGCGCGGCATCTCGGCCTCCTCCCCTACGTCGTGAAGTAAGGAGTTTCCGAAATGGATGTCATTCTCCTCGAGAGGATCGAGAAGCTCGGCGCCATCGGCGACGTGGTGAAGGTGAAGAACGGCTACGCCCGCAACTTCCTCCTCCCCAACGGCAAGGCGCTCAGGGCCAACGAATCGAACCGCAAGGTCTTCGAATCGAACCGTGCCCGCATCGAGTCGACGAACGCCGAGCGGCGTACGGCGGCCGAGAAGGACGCCAAGGGCATTGACGGCATCACCGTCCAGCTCATCCGCCAGGCGTCGAACACGGGCCAGCTTTACGGCTCGGTCAGCGCGCGCGATCTGGCCGAGCTGTTCGAAGCCGAGGGCCACAAGATCGCCAAGAACCAGATCGTCCTCGACCGGCCGATCAAGGCGATCGGCATGCAGGACGTGAAGATCGCCCTCCACCCGGAAGTGGCGGTGACGGTGCACGTCAACATCGCCCGGTCGCCGGAAGAGGCGGAGATGCAGGCGCAGGGCGTCGACGTGATGACGCAGATGTTCGAGAAGGACAGCGCCGGCTTCACCGAGGATTACGATCCCAACGCCGAGCCGGGAGAGATCCCGACGGCCACGGCGGCCGCCGACGGCGAGGCCGCGAGCGAGGCCTGAGCCTCCTTCGCCGCTGCGAGAATCAAGGCCGTCCGCTCCATTCGAGCGGGCGGCCTTTTTCTTTGGGCTTGATCGGCCCGCCCCTGCTCGGGCAGGCCCGCGCCCATGTTGAAGCTCATTATCGGCAACAAGGCCTATTCGAGCTGGTCGCTGCGCGGCTGGCTCGCCGTCAAGCAATCGGGCCTCGCCTTCGAGGAGATCAATGTTCCCCTCTTCGACGAGGAATGGGAGCGGCGGCGCGAGGGCAACGAGTTCGCGCCGTCGGGCGGCAAGGTGCCGGTGCTGTGGGACGGAGCCGTTGGCGGCGCTGGGGCGGTGATCTGGGATTCGCTGGCGATCATCGAATGGCTCGCCGACAAGACCGACCGCGCCCGCTTCTGGCCCGCCGACGACGCCGCCCGCGGCATGGCCCGCTCGATGGCCGCCGAAATGCATTCGAGCTATCCGAACCTGCGCCGCGACTACGGCATGAACGTGCGCAAGCACTTCCCGCCCAAGGCCATAGCCGACGAGGCCAAGGCCGAGATCTCCCGCATCATGGAGCTCTGGGCGCAGGCCCGCGCCCGCTACGGCGACGGCGGCCCCTACCTGTTCGGGACGTTCGGCGCCGTGGACATCATGTTCGCGCCGGTCGTCACCCGCTTCGTCACCTATTCCGTCCCGGTTCCCCGCTTCGCCGCGGCTTATGTGGAAGCGATGCTCGGCCATCCGTGGATGCAGGAATGGATCGAGGCGGCCCAGGACGAGCCCTGGGTCATCGAGCAGTATGAGGCGCCCCCCGCCGGCTAGGGCGCCCGCTTCGCCTCATAGGGCGTACCGTCATTGTGGACATAGGTCCCGTCGGGCGTGAAGCGCATGTCGATGTCCGGATAGTCGCCGCCGCCATTGCTCCCGGCGCCGACGACGACGAACACGCAATCCTCCTGGCCGCGATTCTGGACATGATGGCCGTTGCCGTCGTTCATCGGAAAGGCGGCGCAATCGCCCGGCCGGAGGACATGCTCGCCCGCATCGTCGACCAGAACCCCCTCCCCTGCCAGCATGACGAGGAACTCGTCCTCCCCGGCATGCGAGTGGCGCTGCGACGACCAGCGCCGGGCTTCAGCACGACATGGCTCGCACCGAGTGCGGTGAGCCCCGTCGCAGGCGCCAGGCGGCGGTACCAGCGTCCCGCCACGGCGGCATCGAACGGCGCGGGATAGCCCGTCCGGTTGACCTGCTCGATCGCGTCCAGATCGATCTTCGGCACCTCGTCCCTCCCTGCTGTGCAAGACCCGCCGCTGTTGCTAGTCCCGCCCGATGACCGCCGCAATCGACGCCATCGACCTCGCCTCCCGCCTCATCGCCTGCCCGAGCGTCACGCCCGCCACCGGCGAAGTGTTCGAAATTCTCGAGGCGGCGCTGGCGGGGATCGGCTTAGAGGTGCACCGCTTCGTGCTCGGCGAGGCGCCGGACGGCCCGGTCGAGAACCTCTTCGCCACCCGCGGCGGCGAAGGCACCCACTTCGGCTTCGCCGGCCATCTCGACGTCGTCCCCGCCGGCGACGGCTGGGCGAGCGACCCGTTCACGCCCGAGGTGCGCGGCGGCCTCCTCTACGGCCGCGGCTCGGTGGACATGAAGAGCGCCGTCGCCGCCTTCGCCGCCGCCTGCAGCGATCTCAGCGAGCACCAGGGCCGGATCAGCTTCCTCATCACGGGCGACGAGGAAGGCCCCGCCACCTACGGCACCCCGGCGATCATGGAATGGATGGCGGAGCGGGGGATCAGGCCCGACATGATCCTGATCGGCGAGCCGACCTCGGACTCACGCCTCGGCGACATCGCCAAGATCGGCCGCCGCGGCTCGGTCAACATGTGGATCGACGTGCCCGGCGTGCAGGGCCATGTCGCCTATCCCCACCGCGCCGACAACCCGATCCCGAAGCTCGGCCGCATCGTCTCCGCGCTCGACGCCCTCCACCTCGACGACGGCAACGAGACGTTCCAGCCCTCCAACCTCGAAATGACCGCCGTGGAGACGGGCAGCAAGACGACGAACGTCATCCCGGGCTCGGCCCGCATCCAGCTCAACATCCGCTTCAACAACCTCCAGCGCGGCGAGGACCTCGTCGCCCTCGTCCGCCGCACCGTCGCCGCCGAAGCGCCCGACGCCATTGTCAGGGCGAAGATCTCGGGCGAAGCGTTCCTGACTCCGCCGGGGCGGCTCTATGAGCTGGTAACGGAGGCGATCCGCGCCGAGACTGGCATTGCGCCGGAGCTCTCGACCAGCGGCGGCACGTCGGACGGGCGCTACCTGATCAAGCTTTGCCCGGTGGTCGATTTCGGCCTGCCCAACGCGACCATGCACAAGCTCGACGAAGCTGCCGCCGTGGAGGACATCTACGCCCTCCAGCGCATCTACGCACGAATCCTGCGGATGGCGCTGGCTTAGGCCGACACGCGGGCGAGGCTGCGGGCGCAGTCCTGGCCCAGCGCCCAGCGGACGAACGGCGCTTCCGCCATCGCTTCGGCGCTGAACAGGCCCTGCACTTCGTCGCAGCCGATGGCGCGCAGCACTTCCAACTGCTCGTGGCGATTGGCCGCGACGGCGACCGCCGCGCAGCCGAGGCCGTGGATGAGGTGGACGAGCGAGGTCGCCACCGCCCGCGTGCGGGGCGAGCTGTGGACGTCGGCGATGAGTGACGGGTCGAGCTTGATCCGGTCCGCGGCCAGCGAGGCGATGCGGACGAGCGAGGCATTGCCCTCGCCGAAGCCGCCGATGCACAGCCGCACGCCATCCCGCCGCAGCGCCTCGAGCCCGCGCAGCATCCTGGCGTCGCAGTCGGCGAGCAGCGAAGAGGCGATCTCGATCTCGATGTCGCCCGCCGCGACAGTGCCGGTGAGGAGCAGTCCGCGCAGCCGCTCGAAGGCGTCGCCGCGCTGCAATTGCTGGCGGCGAATCGGCACGACGAGGCGCTGGTTGAGGCCCTCGCGGCGCCAGCGCGTCAGCGCGGCGATGGCGGTCGACAGCGTCCAGTCGCCGATCTCCAGCGCGACGGCGCGTTCGTGGCACAAAGTGCCCAGATCGTCCGGCAGCCAGCGCTCGCCCTTCGCGTGGTTCCACCGCACCACCGCCTCGGCGCCGACGATCGCGCCGGTCCTCAGACACAATTGCGGCTGGTAGACGAGCTCCAGTTCGCTCCGGGCCACGGCGTTGCGCATCGCCGCGTCGCTCTCAGCCCGCTCCTCGCAGGCGCGGGCGAGGGCCGCGTCGTAGAGGCAGGTGCGCGACCGGCCGCTGGCCTTGGCGTGGTACATGGCGACGTCGGCCGCCTTCATCAGCTCCGCGAGGTCCTGGCCGTGCTCGGGGGCGAGCGCGATGCCGATCGAGGCGCCGAGCCAGGAGGCATGCTCGCCGCACGGGAACGGCTCGCACAGCGAAGCGACGACGCAGGCGGCGATCCGCTCTGCTTCGTCCGAGCCGCTGACCCTGGGCAGGAGAATGGTGAACTCGTCGCCGGCGAGACGCGCGACGAGCGGCGCCGACATCGCGCCAGGGTCGATCTCGGTCTGCACGACCTTCCGGAGGCGCTCGGCGACGAGGGCGAGAACCTGGTCGCCCTGGGCATGGCCGAGCCAGTCATTGACCTCCTTGAAGCCGTCCAAATCGATGAACAGCAGAGCGGCGGAGCCGTCGGCGCGGGTGGCGCGCAGCATCTGCTCCGCCTCCCGGCGGAAATGAATCCGGTTGGGGAGCGACGTCACCGGATCGTACATGGCGAGGGCATGGACGTCGTCGAGGGTCGAGCGGACCTGCTCGAACAAGCCATCGACCGCCGAGGCGAGCTCGGGCATCGCCTGCTTCAACGGCTGCGGCGCGGCGCTGGTGAGATCGCCGCTGCGAACCGCCAGCAGCCGGTCGATGAGCGCCGCCACCGCGCGGGCCTGGTCGCCGTTCGGGCGCTCCGCCGCCATCCGGACGATGCAGAGCGCGAAGAGGCCCATGACCAGTGACGCCGCAACCTGCTGGTTGACGCTGCCGAGAAGCAGGAAGCCGAGCAAGGTCAGCGCGAAGGCGGCCGAGCCGGCGATCACCGACAGCATGCGTCCGCTCAATTTCTCCAGTACCGAACCCATAAAGGTCTGTCCCGCGCGCCCCACCCCTTTGAGCGCGTCGACATGGATAGGGCCGTGTGGGTTACTATTCCGTATCCGACGTTCAGCGTTTGCGGCGAAGCACGATGTAGAGCGCGCCGCTGCCGCCGTGGCTGGGGTGGGCGCCCCGGACCGCCGCGATGTCGCCGGCGTGGCGCGAGGCAGCGAGCCAGTCGCCGACCGCGGCGCGGATCGCACCTCGTTTCACCGGCCGCTCCGGCCCCGGCGGCTTGCCCGTGACGAGGAGGAGGAGCCGCGCGCCGTCGGCGATCGCCTGTTCGAGCCGGCGGTCGAGCAGGTCGTAGGCGGTGGCGAGCTTGTGGCCGTGGAGATCGAGCGTGGCATCGGGCGCGACCGCGCCGCGGGCGAGGCGGCGGTCCCAGCTGGCGCCGAGCGTGGTGCCGGGCGTCGCCCGCTTCGGCGGCGCAGGCGCGGGTGCCGGCGGCGATACGGCGCGAACCACGGCCCTCGCCGGCGGCCCCTCGGGCACCGGCTCAGGCTTCGCCGCATGCCCCAGCGGACGGACGCTCTCGACGACTCGCGCCCACAGGCGCTGCTCGTCAGGGGTGAGGCGCCGCATCGATCCGTGCCAGCGTACCCCGCGGCAGGAGGAGCCACGCCTTGCCGCGCCCCAGCATGCCGCCGGCGATGGCCGCCGCCTCGTCGCCCGCGCCCCAGAAGGTGTCGAAGCGGTTCGGCCCCTTGATCGCGCCGCCCGTATCCTGCGCGACCCACAGGCCGTTCGCCTGGCTGCGGTCGAGTTCCAGCAGGACCGGCGCGCCGAGAGGCGTGAACTTGGCGTCGGCGGCGACGCTGCCGCGGGGGGTGACGGGGGCGTTGAGGGCGCCGAGCGGGCCGGGGCCGGTCAGTTCCTTGAAGAAGACGTAGCTCTTATTCTCGCGCATCACCGCCTTCCCCTCCTCGGGGTGGGCGCGCAGCCAGGCGACGATGTCCTGCATGGTCGTGTGGCCGGGCTCGAGCAGGCCGCGGTCCTTCATCAGCTTGCCGATGCCGACATAGTCGCGGCCATTCTGCCCGGCATAGCCGATCCGCATCACCGATCCGTCCGGGAGGCGGAGGCGACCGGAGCCCTGGATTTCGAGAAAGAAGAGCGCGATGGGATCGGCCGCCCAGCCGATCTCCAGACCCCGGTTGGCGAGCGCCCCGTCCTCGATCTCGGCCCGCTCGTAATAAGGGACGACGATGCCGTTCTCGAGCCTCCCCCGCCGCGGCGAGCCGGCCGTCACCGCCGCTGCGTCGGCTTCGACGAGATCGGCCGGCTTGGCGTAGATTGGGACGTCATAGCCGGGAACGTGGGTGCGCGAACCGGCAATCTCCGGCTCGTAATAGCCGGTGACGAAGGCGGTGCCGGGCCCAACCTGCGCGAGTTCGAAATAGCGGCGGAAGAAGTCGCTGGCGGCGGCATCGTCGGCCGAAGCGGCGGCGGAGATCGCGTCGGCCGTCTGGCAGGCCTCGCGCCACTGGTCCGGCTGCGTGAGGCCGCTGCCGTCGCTGCGGCGCAGGAGCGCGGGGCAGGTCTTGAGGAAGGCGCCGAACGCCCGCGCCGCATTGGGGAGCGCGACGGTCTCGATGGGAGGTCCCGCCTGAACGCCGGCAAGCAGCGCGTTGTTCGGCACCGCAGCGGCCGGCGGCGGCGCCGGCGCGGGAGCCTGTACGGGCGGCGGCGTGCGCGCGGGCGGCACCACCTGCTGGGCGCAGCCGGCGAGGGCGAGGGTCATGGCAGCAGCCTGCGCCAACGCCGGAAGGTCACGCATGCGCACACCAAGAGCGCTCAATCTTGGGTGACGGCGCCGAATGCCCGCATGCCCCTTCCGGTCGACCCGGATCGTCGATTCGCCGCCCCTCATGCGGGCAAGATACCCTGCGCCAGGGGGTGTAGGAAAATCGTTTCTGCCCAGCAGCCTCAGTCGGCCTGGTCGGTTTCGACCAGCAGCCAGTTGGGATCGGCGCTGCCGATGCCGCGGCGGAAGGTCCAGACGTCGCGGCTCGGCACCGCGTCGGTCATCGTGCCGGCGACGAGCGTGCCTTCGCCGTCGCGGGTGACGGCGGCGATGTCCGAATCGAAGCGCACGTCGATCTCGGCGGTGCGTCCGGAGAGGCGCGCATCCTCGATCACCGTCCGCTCGATCGCGACGAGGCGGTTTTCGAGGCGGTGCCCAGCCGTCTCGCGCTCGGCGATCGCTTCCTCGAAGGCTCCCAAAACGCTGCCGCCGACGAGATAGCGCAGCGCCTCGCGGTCGCCGTTCCAGAACGCCTCCAGCACCATCTTGTAGGCGGCCTGCGCGCCTTCCAGGAAGCGGGCGACATCGAAGTTCGGATCGGCGGAGATGATCGCGCGGATGCCGGGCGCCGCCGGCTCCTCGTAGACGAGGCCGCTCGCCTCGGGCCGTTCGGCCGGAAGCTCGGCGACGGGCGCCGCCGCGTCGGGGGCGGCGGTGGTCTCCGCCGGCTTGAGGATCGGCTGCTGCTCATGGCCCGTGCGCCGGCCCAGCACCGAATAGAGGCGCAGACCCACGAACAGGGCAACCAAAGCCAGCAGGATGATTTCGGGCACTCACACTCTCCGCACTCTGGGCCGCACGCGGGCCCGCACTTGGTACGCCTGTCATAACATAAGCGTGCGTGGACAAGTATTCAAATGACACCTTGTTCCGCCGAGCGGCACGGTTGCACGCTCCACCCGCTCCTGCTACCCGCCCTTCCCGGCATGGCCGCCACCTGCGCGGCCCCTCACACCAGCATCGGGACAATCGGAAAATGGCGGAAGAACAGGGCTTTGCGGGCGAGCAGCTGACGAACGGCGAGGACAATCTCCCCCAGGTCGCGATCCTGTCGCAATATGCGAAGGATCTTTCGTTCGAAAATCCCAACGCGCCGGCCGTCTACCAATGGCAGGAGCAGCCGCAGATCGGCGTCGATTTCAACATCGGCGCGGGCAAATTGAACGACGAGCTGCACGAGGTCAGCCTCAAGATCGAAGTGCGCGCCACCGCCAACGGCCAGACCGCCTTCGCCGTCGACCTCGTCTATGCGGGGCTGATCGGCATCCGCAACGTGCCGGACGACCAGCTCCAGGGGTTCCTCCTCGCCGAGGCGCCGCGGCTGCTCTTCCCGTTCGCGCGCCAGATCATCAGCCAGGCGGTGCAGGACGGGGGCTTCCCGCCGCTGATGCTCGACCCGATCGACTTCCACGCCCTCTTCCTCCAGCGCTCCGCCGAAGGCGGCCAGGCGCTGGCGGGCGAGCCGAGCGAGCTCGGGCAGGCGTAAGACTCACACAAAATAACGATCGGCCGGAGCCCTTCGGGCTGAGCTTGTCGAAGCCCTCCCTTTCCTCTCTTATTGGGCAGGAGAAGGACGGGGCTTCGACAGGCTCAGCCGGAACGGCTTTTGGATACGCGATGCGCAGCATGAACAGTGGAAGGAGCGCGCGCCCGTGAACCTGACCAAGGCGCTCGGATCGGTCGGCGGCATGACCCTGGCGAGCCGTGTGCTCGCTCTGGTCCGCGACACGCTGCAGGCGACCTATGTCGGCGCGAGCTTCGCCTCCGACGCCTTTTTCGTGGCCTTCCGCCTCCCCAACATGTTCCGCGCCTTTTTCGCGGAAGGCGCCTTCACCGCCGCCTTCATCCCGATGTTCAACCGCAAGGTCGGCGAAAGCGGCGGCCTCCAGGCCGGCCTCGACTTTGCGGAGCGGGCGCTGGCGGTGCTGCTCCCCCTCCTCCTCGCTTTCACCGGCGTGATGATCATTGCCGCCTGGCCGGTGACCTGGGCGCTCGCGGGCGGGTTCACCCGTCAGCATCCGACCGACACCCAATTCGCCTTCGCCGTTTTGCTGTCGCGGATCACCATTCCCTATCTGATGCTGATCAGCCTCGCCTCCCTGCTCGGCGGCATCCTCAATTCGCTGGACAAATTCTGGGTCAACGCGGCGGCGCCGATCCTCCTCAACGTCTCGATGGTGGCGGCCTTGTGGTTCTTCCACGGCCATGGCCCGGACGCAGCCTATGCGACCGCGCGGGCGCAGGCGATTTCGGTGACCGTCGGCGGGGCGATGCAGCTCGCCTGGCTGATCCTGGCCTGCCGCCAATCGGGCGTGCGGTTGCGGATTCGCCGGCCCGAGTTCGACGCCGACGTGCGCCGGCTGATCAAGCTCATCCTCCCCGCCGCCACCGGCGCCGGCGCGTCGCAGATCAATCTCCTCATCTCGAGCTTCTTCGCCGGCTACCTGCTCGCCGCCGGCTCCATCTCGTCGATCAACTACGCAGATCGGCTGAACCAGCTGCCGCTCGGCATGATCGGCATCGGGCTTGGCACGGTGCTGCTTCCCACCGTCTCGCGGCTGCTCGCGGCGGGGCGCGACGCCGAGGCGATGGAGACGCAGAATCGCGGCCTCGAACTGGCGCTGTTCCTGACCCTCCCCGCCACAGCCGCCTTCATCTTCGCGGCCGAGCCGATCGTGCGCGGGATATTCCAGCACGGCGCCTTCGTCGCCTCGGACACCGTGCGCGTCTCCGCGGCGCTCAGCGCCTTTTCGATCGGCCTGCCCTCCTACGTACTCGTGAAGGTGCTGACGCCCGGTTATTATGCCCGCGGCGACACCCGCACGCCGGTGCGGCTCGCGATCATCTCGGTCGGCGTCAACATCGTCGGCAATCTGATCCTGATCCCGACCATCGGCGTGATCGGCCCGCCGCTCGCCACTGCCCTCTCCTCCAGCGTCAACGTCTTCATGCTGTGGACGACGCTGAACCGCCGCGGCCATTTCAAGACAGACCGGCAGCTGCGCCGCCGGGCCCCGCGCATGGCGCTGGCCGCCCTGATCATGGGCGGCGCCCTGTTCGTGCTGACCCCCTATGCGGACCCTTATCTCACCCGTTCGCTCCTGGTGCGTGTCACGGCGCTTGCCGTACTCGTGGGCGGCGGGGCGGCGGTCTACGCCCTCGCCTGCTTCGCGACCCGCGCCTTTGCCTGGGACGACGTGCGGATCCTGCTGCGCCGCCGACGCGCGCCCTGACGCTGCGCCGCGCTTAATCCTCCGTTCAGCGACGCTGGCGGCATTTTCGCTTTTGCCGTAGCCTGCCCGCTGCAGCCATGCTTTTCGAGTGAGGGATCAGATGTCGTTGTCCAGGAAACTCCTCGCCTTTGTAGCCCCCGCGGCCCTGCTCGCCCTCGGCGGCTGCGCGACCGGCTTTCCCGCCCAGGTGTCGCGTTTCCAGCAGATGCCCGCCCCCGCCGGCCAGAGCTTCGTCATCCAGGCGGCCGACGCGCGCGATCGCGGTGGCATCGAGTTCGGCCAATATGCCGATCTCGTCCGCCGCCACCTCGTCGCCTTGGGCTATGCGGAGGCGCCGGGCGCGGCGGCGGCGAACCTCGTCGTCACCCTCGACTACGGCGTCGACCATGGCCGCCAGCAGATCGAGCGACGCCCGGGATTCGGCAGCTGGGGCGGCTGGGGCGGCCTGGGCGCCTATGGCTTCCACAATCCGTACCGCTTCGGCGGCTATCGCGGCTTCGGCCGCTTCGCCACCGGCGGCTATTGGGGCTGGGACGATCCCTTCTTCTTCGGCGGCTTCAATCAAGTGGACGTCCGCACCGTCTATTCGAGCTTCCTCGACATGGACATCAAGCGCACCGCCGACGGCAAATCGGTGTTCGAAGGCACCGCCAAGGCCCATTCGGCCAGCGACCGCCTGCAGACCGTGGTCCCGAACCTCATCGAGGCGCTGTTCACCGGCTTCCCCGGCAATTCGGGCGAAACGGTCCGCATCACCGTCCCGCCGCCGCCGCGGCAGGGGCGGTAAGGCTCCGGCGAAACGAGGAGCGGGAGCCGCGGGGCAAACGCGGACTGTTGCGGATCCCCAAAACGTGATGTAATAACATTTCATGCGTATCCCGGGCTGGCTGATTGCCGCATGCGGCTCGATCGCGATGCAGGGCTTGGGAGCGGCTTTCGTTGGCCGCCTCCCGCCTTCGGTCCCTGAACCGAGTCGGGTCCTATGCGATTGCACCGCTCCTCCGTTCGTGCACAGCTCAGGGCTTCTCGTGCTGCAACATGGCGGCGGCGAGAATTTTCTGCCTCGCGAACCACGTGCCTCCCGCTGCGAACGCGCTTCGCCGAGCGACGACGAGGCTCCTTCGCCTCTCGCCGTGCCGGGCCCCCGAAGCTTGCCTACCGAGGAAGTGGTCGCCTGCGCGTCGTTCGGCTCCGATGGCCGGGTAAGCGCCGCGTGGATCATCCGGGGCAGCAAGGCGGCGGGGGACGACCGACTCGCCTTGAGAACACTGCGCGCGATCCATTTCTCGCCGGCGCACCTCTCCGGGCGAGCGGTGGCTTCGCGCCATGTGGTGATCGTGGGTCCGGCGAACTGGTCCGGGCTGGTATTCTAGCTCAGCGCCGGACCAGAAAGGCTCCCGCCAGCACCAGCCCGACGCCGAGGAGGCGCATCGGGCCGATTTCGACGCGGGGGAGGCCGAAGGCGCCGATGCGGTCGAGGAAGAGGGCCATGGCGAGCTGTCCGGCGATGGCGATCATCAAAAAGGCGGTGACGCCGAGCCGCGGCGCCGCCCAGGCGGCCATGGCGACGAAGACGGCGCCGTATAGGCCCCCGGTCCAGGCGTACCAAGGGAGTGTGCGGATCACGCCGGGAACCGGACGGGCACCGAACGCCAGGGCGACGGCGAGCAGCGCGATCGTGCCGACGGCGAAGGAGACCAAGGCGGCGTTGACCGCCGAGCCGACGCCGCGGGCGAGGAGCGCGTTGGTGGGGGCCTGAAGGGCGATGAAGCAGCCGCTTATGAAGGCGCCGATGAGGGCGCCCAGAAGCAGCGGGTTCAAGGGCTCAGCTCTCGAGCTGGCGGGTGAGCAACCGGATGTCGGAGTCGAGCTCCGGATCCTGGGCGCGCAGCTTCTCGATCTGCTTGACCGCGTGGATCACCGTCGTGTGGTCGCGCCCGCCGAAGCGGCGGCCGATCTCGGGCAGCGAGCGCGGCGTCAGCTGCTTGGACAAGTACATGGCGACCTGGCGCGGGCGCGCGACCTCGCGGGCACGGCGGGCGCTGGTCATCTCCGCCTTGCGGATGCGGTAATGGTCGGAGACCCGGGTCTGGATCTCGTCGATCGAGATGCGGCGCTGGTTGGCGCGGAGCGTCGAGGCGAGGACCTCGGTGACGAAATCGAGGTCGATCACCCGGTTCTGCATCATCGCGTAGGCGGCGATGCGGTTGAGCGCGCCTTCGAGCTCGCGGACGTTGGAGCTGATCCGCTTGGCCAGGAACATGACGACGTCCTCGGGCACCTGCACGTCGGGCAGCGCCTCGAGCTTCTTCAAGATGATGTTGAGCCGCAGCTCGAGATCGGCCTGGTTGATGTCGGCGACGAGGCCCCAGGAGAGGCGCGAGAGGATGCGCGGCTCGATGCCGTCCAGATCCTGCGGCGCGCGGTCGGAGGAGATGACCAGCCGGCGGCCCGCCGAGATGATCTCGTTCATCGTGTGGAAGAATTCTTCCTGGGTCGATTCCTTGCCGGCGATGAACTGGACGTCGTCGATCATCAGGAGGTCGGCGGAGCGCAGCTGCTGCTTGAACTGGATCGTCTCGTTGGCGCGCAGCGCCGCAACGAACTCGACCATGAACTTTTCGGCCGACATGTAGATGATCTTCGCACGCGGCTTCAGCCGGTGGAACTCGTGGCCGATGGCGTGGAGAAGGTGCGTCTTGCCGCGCCCGGTGCCGCCGTGGAGGAAGAGCGGGTTGAAGGCGACGTCCTTGGCGGTGGCGAGGGTCCTCGCGGCGCTGTAGGCGACCTCGTTGGCCTTGCCGACCACGAAGTTCTCGAACCGGTAGCGCGGCTCAAGCGCGACGGCATAGACGCCGTTCTTGCCCGCGGCCGGCTCGTCCTCGACGGCGGGCGCCGGAATCTCGACGATCGCGGCGGTCTTGGGCGCGGCGGCGCCGACGCCGATCAGGATCTGGCGGACCAAAGGGTAAGCGGCGCGCCAGGCGAGCGACAGCCGCTCGGAGAAATGGGTCTGCACCCAATCCGCCATGAACTGGGACGGGAGCTCGAGGCGCAGGATGCCGGTGTCCGAATCGAAATTGCCGAGCGCGATCGGGCGCAGCCAGCCGTCGAAGGTGCGGGCGCCGCAATCGCGGCGAAGGCCGGCGCGAATCGCTTCCCAGGCGTGCTGGAGCGGATCGCCATGGCCGGCGTCCCTCGGGCCGGAGATGGTGGAGACCATCGGCTTTACAGACACGAATGCACCCCCTCTTCCTCGGTCCCCTGTACGCGGGACCTTCATTTGCCGGGGCATAGCTTTCCCGCACACGGCCGCACCCCCGGCGGCGACCGATCGAAAAAGATGCTCCTGATATGGCGTCCGATGGGAGATTCGCCCCGCCGGAGCCACCGTTTTAGGGACGAGGCGGGGCAGCGATCAAGGGCCGAAAATGACGTTATGATGAAATAATTCCGTTGACACGCATTTACCGGGGCTTGCCGTAGAAATGGCGGAAAACTGCGGTTCCTGCCGAAGGGCGACGTGCGAATCGCGGGAAATGCGTCACTTTCCCGGTCCGTTCCCGAACGCACGAAAAAGCCCGCCGAACCAGGTCCGGCGGGCGCATTCCGAAAAGTTTAGAAGGGCTTAGGAAAGCGCCGCGACACGCCGTGTGAGGCGGGAGAATTTCCGCGATGCGGTATTCTTGTGGAAAACGCCCTTCGCGACGCCGCGCGCCAGCTCCGGCTGGACCTGCGCGAGCGCGGTGACCGCCGTCGCCTTGTCGCCCGCTTCCAGCGCCGCTTCGACCTGCTTCACGAAGGTGCGGATGCGGCTCACGCGGTTGCGGTTCACCGTCGCGCGGCGCGCGTTGCGGCGGATGCGTTTCTTTGCCTGCGGCGTGTTCGCCATCGTCTCAACTGCCTCTTTTTCTTAAATGAAAAAGGCGCGGCAATCGGCCCGCACCCGTTCGGTCGCCGCCTCTACTGGAGCGCGGCGCCAAGGTCAACATCAGCTGCGCTGGCAGCGCGGGCAAAAGAAGGTCGAGCGGCCCGAGTCGTTTCGCCTGCGAATCGGGCTGCCGCAGCGGCACGACTCGCCCTCCCGCCCGTAAACCCGCCATTGCTTCGAGAAATAGCCGAGCTCTCCCGAGGGCCGAGCATAGTCGCGCAGCGTCGAGCCGCCGGCCTCGATGGCGGCGCCCAGTACCTCGCGGATCGCGTCGACCAGCCGCTCCAGCCGCGGGCGCGAGATGCGGCCGGCGGCACGCGACGGCGCGATCCCCGCCATGTGCAGCGCCTCGCAGACGTAGATGTTGCCGAGGCCGGCGACGATCCGCTGGTCGAGCAGCATCGCCTTGATCGGCGCCGCCCGGCCGTCGAGCGCGGCCAGAAGCTGGTCGGCACTGAAATCCGGGCCGAGCGGCTCCGGCCCCAAGACCGCGAAAGGGGGCCAGGCGTCGAGATCGGCAGTCGGCACCAAGTCGACCGAGCCGAAGCGGCGGGGATCGTTGAGCGCCAGCACCCGCCCCTCCTCCGTCTCCAGCGCCAGATGGTCGTGCACGCCGAGATCGGCGGGGTCGATCCGCCAGCGCCCGGACATGCCGAGGTGGAAGACCATCGTGTCGCCGCGGTCGGTGTCGATCAGCCCGTATTTGGCACGACGGCGCAGGCCGGTGACGCGGGCGCCGGTAAGGCGCTGGCGCAGATCGGCGGGGAAGGCGCGGCGCAGATCGGCGCGGCGGGCCTCGACGCGGACGAGGCGGCGGCCCTCCAGCACCGGCGCAAGGCCGCGCACCGTCGTCTCGACCTCGGGGAGCTCAGGCATAAGCCTTCCCCTCCCCCGCCGCTCCGCCAAGACTCCACGTGCACATCTTCCGAAACCCCTGCTAGAGGCGGCGGCGATGGACAAGGTTTCTTTCGGCTTCGAAGAGGTTTTCCCCGACGAGAAGACGGCGCGGGTCGGCTCGGTCTTCTCGCGCGTCGCGCGGCGCTACGACCTCATGAACGACCTGATGTCCGGCGGCATGCACCGGCACTGGAAGGACATGTTCGTCCGGCGGGTGCGGCCGCGCTCGGGGGAAGCGATCCTCGACATGGCCGGCGGCACCGGCGACGTCGCCTTCCGCCTCGCCCGCCACGGCGCGAAGGTGACCGTCTGCGACATCAACGCCGACATGCTCGGCGTCGGCGAAGAGCGCGCGCGCAGCCGGCGCATCGACGGGCTCTCCTGGAGCGTCCAGAATGCCGAGGAATTGAGCTTCGCCGATCGCAGCTTCGACGCCTACACGATCGCCTTCGGCATCCGGAACGTCACCCATATCGAGCAGGCGCTTGCCGAGGCCCACCGGGTGCTGAAGCTCGGCGGACGCTTCTTCTGCCTCGAATTCTCGACCACCACTTGGCCGGGCTTCGCGACGCTCTACGAGAGCTATTCGATGAACGTCGTGCCCAAGATCGGCAAGGCGGTGGCGCGGGACGAGGAAAGCTATCGCTACCTTGTCGAATCGATCCGCCGCTTCCCGCCGATGGAGCGTTTCCGCGCGATGATCGAGAAAGCTGGCTTCACCCAGACCAAGGTCGAGCCGATCCTTGGTGGGCTCGTCGCCATCCACAGCGGGTGGAAAGTTTGACTCGACCCATCGTCCACGTCTGGCGGCTCCTCAAATGGGGCCGGGTGCTCGCCCGCCATGGCGCGCTGCGCGGCATCGAGCGCGACCCGAACACCCCGCCGCAGGTCCGCCGCCTCGCCCGCATCGCCCGGTTCGGCGCCCGCATCCCCAAGGTCCCGACCTACGGCCAGGCCTTCCAGGAGCTGGGACCCGCGGCGATCAAGTTCGGCCAAGCGCTGGCGACGCGTCCCGATCTCGTCGGCGCAGAAGCCGCGAAGAACCTCCAGACGCTGCAGGACAATCTTCCGCCCGCGCCGTTCGAGGAAGTGCGCCGCGCCATCGAGACGGGGCTGGAAAAGCCGCTCGAGGAGGTGTTCCGGGAGATCGATCCCGAGCCGGTCGGCGCCGCCTCGATCGCCCAGGTCCACCGCGCGATCACCACCGAGGGAAAGCTCGTCGCGGTGAAGGTGCTGCGGCCGAACATCGAGGAGGATTTCGCCCGCGCTCTCGACACCTACGAATGGGCCGCCGCCCAGGTCGAGGGCATGGGCGGCGAGATCGCCCGGCTTCGCCCCCGTGCCGTCATCGCCCAGTTCCGGCAATGGACGGCGCGCGAGCTCGACCTACGCCGCGAGGCCGCCTCCGCTTCCGAACTGCGCGAGAATCTCGTCGCCGAGAGCGGCTTCTACGTGCCCGCGATCGACTGGACCCGCACGTCGCGGCGGGTGATGACGCTGGAGTGGATCGACGGCATCAAGCTGACCGACCGCGACGCCCTGGTCGAGGCAGGCCACGATCTCGCCAGCCTCGCCGCCATCCTCGTCCGCGCCTTCCTCCGCCAAGCCGTAATCGACGGCTTCTTCCATGCCGACCTCCACCAGGGCAACCTCTTCGCCCTCCCCGACGGGAAGCTCGCGGCGATCGACTTCGGCATCATGGGCCGGATCGACCGCCAGGCGCGCTTCTGGCTGGCCGAGATCCTCTACGGCCTCCTCACCGGCAATTACCGCCGCGTCGCCGAAATCCATTTCGAGGCGCAATATGTCCCCGCGCATCACAATGTCGACGAGTTCGCGACGGCGCTGAGGGCGGTCGGCGAGCCGATCCGCGGCCTGCCGGTCAAGGACATCTCGATCGGCCAGATGCTCGACGGCCTCTTCACCATCACCCGCGACTTCGACATGGCGACCCAGCCGCACCTCCTCCTCCTCCAGAAGACGATGGTGATGGAGGAAGGCGTCGCCCACGCGCTCGATCCCGACATCAACATGTGGGAGACGGCCGAGCCGTTCTTGAGGGAATGGGTGCGCGGCGAGCTCGGCCCCGAAGCCGCGCTGGCCGACCGCCTGGTCCGCGATTTCCGCACCTTTGCAAAAATACCCGAGCTCATCCGCCGCATCGATCATTATTACCCGCCCCCCGGCGGCGCCCCCCCCGAACCGCCGCTGCCGGACGTGGTGCTGGTCCAGCCGCACCATTACTGGCGGTATGTGCTGACGGCGCTGGTGGCCGCCGCCGCCGGTGCAGCCGCAACGTGGTGGCTTGGTTGACTCCTGCGGTACGAGGCATAGCTTAGGAATATGGCCAGTCCCGCACCACAGTCGGAGCGCCGCCGCCTCGGCAACGATCGTCAGCGTCTTTATGAGGACGCTGCATATTACAACGTCGCGACCTTGGGACGCTCGGAGGCGGAGGTGCGCGATGCGGTGCGCGACGCCTGGCTCGAAGAGAATCGGACCGCTGTCGAGGGCTGGAACGCCTGGGTTGAGAAAAACGGGTTGCCGCTCGAGCGCTATCGCCCCCTCTGATGGCGCGGTTCGACGTCTACCGCTTGGGCGGCGGATACGTTCTCGATTGCCAAACGAACGCCTTCAGCGGTCTCGACACGCGTTTTGTCGCACCGCTAATCCCGATTGGAGAGGTGCCCCAGGTGCGCGGACTGAACCCTGTTTTCGAGGTTGGCGGAGAGCGGCTCGTCATGGCGACACAGTTTGCAGGGCCTGTTCCCGCACGTCGGCTCAAGAGTCGAATAGCGTCGCTTGAGGAGCAGGATCACGTGATACTCAATGCGTTCGACATGCTTCTTACCGGCTACTGAGCGATGATCGGCAAGCGCATCCTCCTCATCGTCGGCGGCGGGATCGCGGCGTACAAGGCGTGCGAGCTGGTGCGGCTGATCCGCAAGGCGGGCGGGAGCGTGCGGTGCGTGCTGACGGCGGGCGGGGCGCAGTTCGTGACGGCGATGACGCTCGCCGCACTCTCCGAGCAGGAGGTGCACACCAGCCTCTGGGACCTCAAGAACGAGGCGGAGATGGGGCATATCCAGCTCAGCCGGGAGGCGGATCTGGTGGTGGTCTGCCCGGCGACGGCGGACCTCATGGCGAAGATGGCGGCGGGGATCGCCGACGATCTTGCCACCACCCTCCTGCTCGCCACCGACAAGCCGGTGCTCGCCGCGCCCGCGATGAACGTGCGGATGTGGAAACACCCTGCAACGATGCGCAACGTGGCGCGACTGAGGGCCGACGGGGTGATGGTGCTCGAGCCCGACGAGGGGGAGATGGCGTGCGGGGAGTTCGGCCCCGGGCGGCTGCCGGAGCCCGAGCGGATTTTCGAGGCGATCGGACACCGCCTGGGGGGCGCGCCGGGACGGCTTGCCGGGAAGCGGATCGTCGTCACCGCCGGGCCGACGCATGAGCCGATCGATCCGGTTCGCGTGCTGGCGAACCGCTCTTCGGGCAAGCAGGGCTTCGCAATTGCTGGGGCGCTGGCGGAGCTGGGTGCGGAGGTAACATTGGTCGCCGGCCCCGTCGCGCTGCCATCGCCACACGGCGTGCGGCGGGTAGACGTCGAGACTGCGGCGCAGATGAAGGCCGCCGTCGAGGCGGCGCTGCCGGCCGATGCCGCTGTGCTGGTGGCCGCCGTCGCAGACTGGTCGGTCGCCGCTGCGCCGGCCAAGCTCAAGAAAGCGGACGGGCCTCCGCAACTCGCCTGGTCGCCGAATCCCGACATCCTCGCTGAGCTGGCCGCGTCGGACCGGCGCCCTCGCATGGTTGTCGGCTTCGCCGCGGAGACGCACGACGTCATCGAGGAGGCGCAGGCCAAGCGGCTGCGCAAGGGCGCGGACTGGATCGTCGCCAACGATGTTTCGGGAGACGTAATGGGCGGCGAGAGCAACGAGGTGCATCTGGTGACGGCGGAGGGCGTCGAGCATTGGGAGGCGGCGCCGAAAGCCGAAGTGGCGCGGCGGCTGGCGGAGCGGATCGCGGACGCGCTCGGGGCCGGCAATGGCGCCTGAGATCGAAATTGCGCTGAAGCGCCTGCCGCATGGCGACGGCCTTCCCCTCCCCTCCTACGCCACCCCCGGCGCGGCGGGCATGGACGTGGTAGCGGCGGAGAGCCTGACGCTGGCGCCCGGCGCACGGCACGCCGTGGCGACCGGCTTCGCCATCGCCATTCCACCCGGCTACGAAGTGCAGGTGCGGCCGCGCTCCGGGCTGGCGCTCAAGCACGGCATCACCTGCCTCAACACGCCCGGCACGATCGACGAGGATTATCGCGGCGAGGTGAAGGTGATCCTCGCCAATCTCGGCGGCGCACCGTTCGAAGTGGTGCGGGGCGAGCGGATCGCGCAGCTGGTGCCGGCCCCGGTGCAGAAAGCGCGCTTCCGCGAGGTCGCCGATCTCGACGAGACGGCGCGGGGAGCCGGCGGCTTCGGCTCGACTGGGCGGTGAGCCTCACCGACGACCAGCTCGACCGCTACGCCCGCCACATCGTCCTCAAGGAGATAGGCGGCGCGGGGCAGGCGAAGCTGCTCTCGGCCTCGGTGGCGGTCGTCGGCGCCGGGGGCATCGGCTGTCCGGCGATCCAGTATCTCGCCGCGGCTGGCGTCGGCTGCCTGCGCCTCGTCGACGACGACGTGATCAGCCTGGATAACCTTCAGCGCCAGGTGCTGTTCGCAACCGAGGACGTCGGCCGGGCCAAGGTCGATATCGCGGCGGACGCGGTACGGCGTCTCAACGGCGACGTCGCGGTCGAAGCTGTGCAGGCGCGGATCGACCGATCGAACATAGCGACTTTGCTCGGCGGCGTCGACCTGGTGCTCGACGGCGCCGACAATTTCGCCACCCGCCTGCTCGTTTCCGATTTCTGCACCTCGGCGCATATCCCGCTGGTCTCCGCGGCGGTCGGCCAGTTCCAGATCCAGGTCGGCACCTGGCGCGGCTGGGAGGCGGGTCGACCCTGCTATCGCTGCTTCGTCGGCGACGCGTTCGACGCGGAGGATTGCGACACCTGCGCCGAGCTGGGCGTGCTCGGCGCGGTCGGCGGGCTGGCGGGGAGCTGGGCGGCGCTGGAGGCGGTGCGGCAGATCGTCGGCTTCGGCGAAGACGCTGCGGGCAAGGTCCACGTCTTCGACGCCCTTGCCCCCGGCCTCAGGACGCTGAAGATCGCCCGCGATCCCGGCTGCAGCGCCTGCGGCGAGCCTCAGCCGAAGTAGAAGTCGGCGGCCGGCCGGAGCTGCAGGAACGTCAGTCCCAGCACGACCACTGCACAGACCACATCGAAGGCGCGAATGGCTCTGATCCGCTCGCCGCGCGGGTGGGCGAGCATGTCACGTCCGGTGAGGACGAGCACGGAGACCGCGCAGAACGCGGCGAGGAGTGCGGCCGTGAAGAAGGGCCAGAAGAAGATGCGCGGCGCCGCCCGCGCCGCGATCGGCCAGAGGAACAGAGCGACGCATTCGGCGCAGAAGCCGATGCCGCTCGCCAGCCCCAAGGTCCACCAGCGCAGCATCAGGCCTTCTTCGCCGCAGCCTTTTTGGCGGGCGCCTTCTTTTTCGCGGGAGCAGCCTTGCGCGCCGGCCCCTTGCGGCCCTTTTTGGCGGGCGGCCCCTTGGCGGCGCGCTCGTCGATCAGCTGCGCCGCCTCTTCCAGCGTCAGCTGCTCGGGCGCGAGCGACTTGGGAAGCGTGGCGTTGGTGGTGCCGTCGGTGACATAGGGGCCGAAGCGCCCCTCCATCAGCCGGATCTCGGCCTCGGTCCGAGGATGGGCGCCGAGCATTTTCAGCGGCTCGCGCGATCCGCGCGCGCCGCGGCCGCCGCCGGCCGCGGCCTCGGCGAGCTTCACCACCGCCGCGTTCATGCCCGTCTCGAACACTTCGGCCGTCGAGCGCAGCTTTGCATATTTGCCGTCATGGGCGAGATAGGGGCCGTAGCGGCCGATCGAGGCGGTGATCGGGTTGCCGCTCTCCGGATGCGTGCCGACGGTGCGGGGCAGCGACAGCAGGCGTACCGCGAGGTCGAGGTCGAGCTCGCCGGCGTCCTTGGGGATCGAGGCGCGCTTGGCCTCCTTGCCCTCGCCCATTTCGATATAGGGGCCGAAGCGGCCGTTCTTGCGGGTAATGTCCTGTCCGGTCTCCGGGTGCTTGCCGAGGATTTCGGGGCCTTCGCTCGCTGCGCCGTCCTCGCCGCCCTGGCCGAAGCGGCGGGTGAACTTGCACTCCGGATAGTTGGAGCAGGCGACGAACGCGCCGAAGCGGCCGCCGCGCAGAGCGAGCCGGCCCTCGCCGCAGGCGGGGCAGAGACGGGCGTCGGAGCCGTCGCCCTTATCCGGGAACAGCCACGGGGAGAGGAAGTCGTCGAGCGCCGCGGTGATCTCGGAGGGCTTCTGCTCCATGATCTCGACCGTCTTGGGCTTGAAGTCGCGCCAGAAGGCTTCGAGCACCTTCTGCCACTCCAGCCGCCCGCCGGAAATGTCGTCGAGCTCATCCTCGAGATGGGCGGTGAAATCGTAGGAGACGTAGCGCTCGAAGAACCGTTCGAGAAAGGCGGTGAGCAGCCGCCCGCTCTCCTCGGGCGTGAAGCGGTTCTTCTCGAGGAGGACGTAGCCCCGGTCCTTCAGCGTCTGGAGGATGGCGGCGTAGGTGGACGGCCGTCCGATGCCGAGCTCCTCCATCTTCTTGACCAGGCTCGCTTCCGAGTAACGCGGCGGCGGCTGGGTGAAATGCTGCTCCGCCATCACCCGCTTCTTCGCCGGTAGATCGCCCTCGCGCAGCCGCGGCAGGCGCCGGCTCTCTTCGTCCTGGTCGTCGTCGCGGCCCTCTTCGTACAAAGCGAGGAAGCCGGGGAAGAGCACGACCTGGCCGGTCGCACGCAGCCCCGTCTGGCCGGTGCCGTCCGCCAGTTCCGCCGTCGTGCGCTCCAGCCGTGCCGACGCCATCTGGCTTGCCAGCGCCCGCTTCCAGACGAGGTCGTAGAGCCGGGCATGGTCGCCCGAGCCGGCGCGGTCGCGCGAAAAGTCCGTGGGCCGGATCGCCTCGTGCGCTTCCTGGGCGTTCTTGGCCTTGGTCTCGTAATGGCGCGGCTTGTCCGGCACGTAGCCCGCATCGTAGCGCGCCGCGACGGCCTTGCGCGCCGCCGAGATCGCCTCGGGCGCCATCTGCACGCCGTCGGTCCGCATGTAGGTGATCGCACCGTCCTCGTAGAGCGCCTGGGCGATCCGCATCGTGTGGCTGGCCGAGAAGCCAAGCTTGCGCGCCGCCTCCTGCTGGAGCGTCGAGGTGGTGAAGGGCGGCGGCGGATTGCGGCTGAGCGGCCGGGTCTCGACCGAGGCCACGGTGAACCGACCCGCCTCGACCGCCGCCTTCGCCGCTTCGGCCGTGCCGCGGTCAGAGATGGTGAGGCGGTCGATCTTGTCGCCCTTGAAGCGGGCGAGGCGGGCGAGGAATTCCTGCCCGTCCGCCTCCATCAGCGCCTCGACCGACCAATATTCCTGCGCCCTGAACAGCTCGATCTCGCGCTCGCGGTCGACGATCAGGCGCAGCGACACGGACTGGACGCGCCCGGCGGACTTGGCGCCCGGCAGCTTGCGCCACAGCACCGGCGAGAGGGTGAAGCCGACGAGGTAATCCAGCGCGCGGCGGGCGCGGTAGGCGTCGATCAGATCCTCGTCGAGGGCGCGGGGATGCTTCATCGCCTCGGTCACCGTCGCCTTGGTGATGGCGTTGAACGTCACCCGCTCGACGTCCGCTGGGAGCGCCTTGCGCTTGCGCAGCACCTCCTGGACGTGCCAGCTGATCGCCTCCCCCTCGCGGTCGGGGTCGGTGGCGAGGATCAGGGCGTCGGCCTTCTTCGCCTCGTCGGTGATCGCCTTCAATTGCCGGGTCTTGTCGGCGTAGGTCTCCCATTCCATCGCAAAGCCGGCCTCGGGATCGACCGATCCGTCGCGGGGCGGCAGGTCGCGGACATGGCCGTAGGAGGCGAGGACGCGATAGTCCTTGCCCAGATATTTCTCGATGGTTTTCGCCTTGGCGGGCGATTCGACGACGACAAGCTTCATGGATTTTCACAGGCCCTATACACGTACGCGCGAGAGTGGGGAGCGGGGACGGCCCGCGTCAAGCGCCACTGGCGGAGCCGCCCGGCGCTTGGCATAGACGCCGCCATGCCGCCGCCCCCGCCCACCGTAGCCGACGCAATCCACCTCGCCGCGGCGGGACGGATCGCCGAGGCGATTCCGATCCTCCAGCACCTCGCCGGCCGCGGCGACCCGGAAGCCTTGTTCACCCTGGGCGACGTGTTCTGGCGCGGCGTCGGCGTGGCGCCGGACCTGCCGCGCGGCCGGGCGCTGTTCAAGATGGCGAGCGACGCCGGCAACGCAGCGGCAGTGCGCGGCTACACCAACCTCCTCGCCAACGGCGTAGCAGGGGAGAGGAACTGGGCGGAGGCGCTGCGGCGGCTGGCGGCGGAGGCGCAGGTGGATGCGCGTCGGGCGCAGATGCGCGATCTGATCGCCGCGATGGAGCTGACGCCGGAAGGGGATCCTGCGGTCGTTGCGCGCGGCGAGATGCTCTCGCTGCGCCCTCACGTCACGCTTTTCCGCGCCGCCTTCACATCGGCCGAGTGCGACTTCCTGATCCTCGTTGCGGAGCCGACCTACGAGCCGTCGCGGATCGTCGACGAGTATCGCGACGCGGGCGCCGAGTATCGCGAGGTCCAGGCGGAGCTGCGCACCTCCGATGGCTCGACGCTGCACGCGCTGATCGAGGATCCGGCGACCCAAGCCCTCACCCGCCGCCTCGCCGCCCTCTCCCGCACGGCGCCCGAGCAGGGCGAGCCGCTGCAGATCCTGCGCTACCGGCCGGGGCAGGAATATCGCCCGCACCACGATTGGCTGAACGACCCCAACCCGCGCGTGCAAACCGCGCTCGTCTACCTGAACGACGATTATGCCGGCGGCGAGACCGCGTTCGTGAGGACGGGCCTAAAGGTCCGCGGCCGCTGCGGCGACGTGCTCGTCTTCCGCAGCGAAGGTCCCGACGGCGGCCTTGACCCGCTGTCGGAACATGCCGGCCTTCCCGTCACCGCCGGCATCAAATATCTCGCCAGCCGCTGGATCCGCGCCGGTCGCCACATGCTGTGAACGCGCGTCAGGCGAAGACCTCGCCGACGTTGCCGTACGGACGACCGGCGATGTAGATTGCGACAGCGGCATACCAATAGCCGACGAGGCCGGCGCTGAGCAGAATGTCGGTGGCGATGGACGAAGACGGCGTGGCGTGGGGGCCGAGCGCGAACATTGTGCCGACGCCGAGCAACAAGGCGCTCCCGAAGACCAGGCAGACGCCGAGGACGGGCCAATAGCGGCCCTCCATCTCCTCGCCGCTGCGTTTCAGCGCTTCGAACACGCCCGTTCTCTTCGCGACGAGCACGGGGACGGCGACGGTCCACCGTACGAGAAGGTAGATGCCGGGAATGACCAGCAGCACGAGACCGATGAGGATGGCGATTTCCATCACGATGCTCAGGCCCAGCAGCGCCCAGATTCGCGCGCGTTCGCCGCGCTCGGCGAGTCCCGATTGCTCGAGGAGCGTGAACGTGATCTGATATTGAAAAGCGAGCGACGCAATCAGGCGCGGGAGGCCGATGAGATTTCGGAATTGCGGATAAGAGTCCGCTGCGAATTCAATCGCCGCGAGGACGATCACGGCCGCCAAGGCAAGCCAGAGCGTTCGCCGCAGGAGTGTCCCCGTGAGGTCGATCATGTAGCCGGCGTCGGAACGGCGCTCGAAGCTCATACCAGGCTCACCTTGCCGCCGGCGTGGCGCTCCAGCCGGCCCGCCAGTTCCAGCTCCAGCAGCACCGTCTGCACCGCTGCTGGCGGAAGTCCGGCCTGCCGCACCAGTTCGTCGACCGGAACGGGCGTGCCGTTCAAGAGGCCGGCGACCGTTTCGCGCACGCTGTTCGGCACGTCCGGCGGTACGTCCGCAACGGCATATTCGAGTTCCTTCTGCCGGAAGGGGCGGAGGCGCAGCGGGTTCACCGCCTCGACGACGTCCTCGGCATTCTGGACCAAAGTTGCGCCGTCGCGGATCAGTTGGTTGCAGCCCTGCGCGCGCGGATCGAGGGGCGAGCCGGGCACGGCCATCACCTCGCGCCCCGATTCGGCGGCGAGGCGGGCGGTGATCAGCGAGCCCGAGCGCGGCGCCGCCTCGACGACCACCGTGCCCTGGGCGAGGCCCGCGATGATCCGGTTACGGTAGGGGAAGTGGCGGGCGCGGGGCTCGGTGCCGGGCGGCTGCTCGGCGACGAGGAGCCCGCGCTCGGCGATCGCGCGCTGCCGCGCCTCGTTCTCCGGCGGGTAGAAGATGTCGATGCCGCCGGCCACGACGCCGATCGTGCCGCTGTCGAGCGACCCGTCATGGGCGGCGGTGTCGATGCCGCGGGCGAGGCCCGAGACGATCACCGTCCCCGCCTCCCCCAGCTTCGTCGCGAGGCCGCGGGCGAAGCGGCAGGCGGCGGCGGAGGCGTTGCGGGCGCCGACGATGGCGACGCAGGGCCTGTCGAGCAGCGCCACATCGCCCTTGACGACGAGCGCCGGCGGCGCGGTCTCGATCTCGGCGAGGAGCGGCGGATAGGCGCCCTGGCCGAGGAAGAGGTAGCGCGCGCCGAGCCGCATGACCGCCTCGATCTCCCGCTCGACGGCGGCACGGGCGATCAGCCTGGGCCCGCGCCCGCCGCCGCGCGCGGCGAGGTCGGGAATGGCTGCCAGCGCCGCCGCAGCGGAGCCGAAACGGGCGAGGAGCTGGAAATAGGTGATGGGGCCGACATTCTCGGACCGGATCAGCCGCAGTCGGGCGACCTGGTCCTCGCTCGGCTCAGCCATGCTTGGCCGCGCCCACCCGCGGCTCCGTCCGCGCGAACAGCCGGCCAATGTTGGCGCGGTGCTTCCAGAAGACGAGCAAGGTGAAACCGAGGAACAGCAAGGCGAGATCGATTCGTCCCGAGACGGCAGCCGCGACCGGGGTGACCGCCGCCGCCGACAGTCCCCCGACCGACGAGTAGCGGGTGAGGCCCAGCATGCCGAGCCACGCCATTGCGTAGGCGACCGGCACCGGCCAGCCGAGCCCGTCGGCGAGGCTGAAGCCGAGGACGATGCCGAAATAGGTCGCCACCCCTTTGCCGCCCTTGAAGCCGAGCCAGGCGGGCGCGAGGTGGCCGATCAGCGCTGCGATGGCGGCGAGCTGGACGGCGATCGGGAACAGCCAGGCGGCCAGGATTACGGCGGCGCACCCTTTGGCCATGTCGAGCAGCAAGGTGGCGGCGGCGAGGCCCTTGCGGCCGGTCCTCAGCACGTTGGTCGCGCCGATATTGCCAGAGCCGATGGCGCGCAGGTCGCCGGCGCCCGCCATCTTCGTCAGCAGCAGGCCGAACGGGATCGAGCCCAGTCCGTAGCCGAGCGCGATGGTGAGCAGAGGTTTGGCGATCGATGCGTCCACGGCACGGGCTCCCCGGGGAGAAGTCTATCATTTCGATGAGCCGGCGCAACAACCTTCCGCGAAAAGCGAGGGGAAGCGCCGGGGTGCCGCCGGCTTGCGGCCCCTGCCCCCGCTGCTACAGCAGCGCCGTGACCGGTGCACGCCCCCTCCTCATCTTCGACTCCGGGGTCGGCGGCCTGTCGGTAGCGGGCGCGATCCGCGCGGCGCTGCCGCAGGCGCCGCTCGTCTACGTTGCCGATGCAGCGGGCTATCCCTACGGCACCAAGCCGGCGTCGCTCATCGAGGCGCGGGTGCCGGCCTTGCTCGGCCGCCTCGCCGAACGCTTCGACCCCGAATTGATCGTGATCGCATGCAACACGGCCTCGACCATAGCCTTGGACGCCGTCCGCGCCGCCCTCGACCTGCCGATCGTCGGCACCGTGCCCGCGATCAAGCCGGCGGCGGCCTTGTCGAAGACCCGGACCATCGGCGTCCTCGGCACCGAAGCCACGGTGCGCCAGCCCTATGTCGACCGTCTCGCCGGCGAATTCGCCGCCGACTGCCGCGTCTTGCGGCACGGCTCGGCGGAGCTGGTCGACCTCGCCGAGGCGAGCCTGCGCGGCGAGCATGGAAATCGCGCGACCTATGCGAAGGTGCTGGAGGGACTCCTCGGGCAGGACGGCGGCGAAGCAATCGACACGATCGTCCTCGCCTGCACCCATTTTCCGCTGGTCGAGGCGGAGCTCGCCTCCGCCGCGCCGCGTCCGCTCGCCTTCGTCGATGGCAAGGAGGGGATCGCCCGCCGCGTCGCCTTCCTCACGCGCCAACGAAAGTGGAGTGAAGAGGCGCCCCCGCACCGGGCGTTCTTCACCGGCCGCACCGCCGATCTCGCCGCCTACGGCCCCGGCTTCGCCCGGTTCGGTTTCCACGCGCTGGATTTCCTCTGAACCGCTGGAAATTACCGCCGGAAGGGCGTATCGGCCAAGTGAAGCACCGGGGTTAGGCGACTTGGACTATAATCGTATCTTCGCGGCGGCGATCGATCGGCTCCACGACGAGGGCCGCTACCGCGTGTTCATCGACATCCTGCGCAACAAGGGCAGCTTCCCCAACGCGCGCTGCTTCGCCGGCCATAACGGGCCCAAGCCGATCACCGTCTGGTGCTCGAACGACTATCTCGGCATGGCCCAGCACCCCGCCGTGATCCAGGCGATGGAAACTGCGCTGCACGACGTCGGCGCCGGCTCCGGCGGCACCCGCAACATCGGCGGCAACACCCATTATCATATCGACCTCGAGGCCGAGCTTGCCGACCTGCACGGCAAGGAAGCGGCTTTGCTGTTCACCTCCGGCTACATCTCCAATGAGGCGACACTGTCGACGCTCGGCAAGCTGCTGCCCGGGTGCATCATCTTCTCGGACGAATTGAACCACGCCTCGATGATCGCCGGCATCCGAAATTCGGGCTGCGAGAAGCGCGTGTTCCGGCACAACGACCTCGCCCATCTCGAGGCGTTGCTCGCTGAGGCGGACCCCGAGACTCCGAAGCTCATCGCCTTTGAGAGCGTCTATTCGATGGACGGCGACGTCGCGCCCATCGCGGACATCTGCGACCTCGCCGACCGCTACAACGCCATCACCTATCTCGACGAGGTCCACGCCGTCGGCATGTACGGGCCGCGCGGCGGCGGTATCTCGGAGCGGGAGGAGGTGGCGCACCGCGTCACCGTCATCGAAGGCACGCTCGGCAAAGCGTTCGGCGTGATGGGCGGCTACATCGCCGCCGACCGCAATATCGTCGACGTGGTCAGGAGCTACGCGCCCGGCTTCATCTTCACCACCTCGCTGTCGCCGGTGCTGGCGGCGGGGGTGCTGGCGAGCGTCCGCCACCTCAAGCAATCCTCCGCCGAACGCGAGGCCCAGCAGGCGCATGCGGCGATGCTGAAGGCGCTGTTCGCCGAGGCGGGGCTGCCGGCGATGCCGTCCGTCACCCACATCGTGCCGCTGCTGGTCGGCTGCCCGATAAAGGCGAAGCGGATCAGCGACATCCTGCTCGCCGAATACGGCATCTACGTCCAGCCGATCAATTTCCCGACCGTCCCGCGCGGCACGGAGCGCCTGCGCTTCACACCCGGCCCGCACCACAGCGAAGCGATGATGCGCGAGTTGACGGCGGCATTGGTGGAGATCTGGGACCGCATGGAGATGCGTGAGGCGGCCTAAAGCGCGCGCTCAGCGCTGCACCTGTCCCCCGGGTGCCGTCCCCTCCCCCATCTGGGCCCGCTGCATCGCCGCCACCGCCCTCGCCCGCTCGATGAGGTCGATTTGCGCCTGCACCTGCGCGCGCCATTTCGCCGTCGGCGAAGAGGTGGCCAGGAGGTCGCGCCAGATTCGCTCCGCCTCGTCGAGGTGGCCGCCCTGGGCCAGCGACAGGCCGTAGAAGAAGCGGGGCGCCGGGTGGTCTGGAGCCAGTACGGCGGCACGACGGTAAGCCATCTCGGCGGCCGGACTCATCAGGCCGTTGCCGTGGAGAACGAGCGCGTTGCCGTAGCCGATCCACAGGAAGGCGTTGTTGGGGTGGCCGCGCAATGCCGAGCGGAGGAGCTGGGCCGCCCCCTGGGTGTCGCCGGCGCGGAGGTAGGAATCCGAAAGCGTGAGCCAGGAATCGGCGACGTCGAAACGGCCGAGCATCTCTTGCCGCATCGCGCTGAACGAGGAGTCCGCCGCCGCCGCCTCGCGTTCGGCCGGGAGGCGCCGCTGGCCGGCAAGGTCCGGATGCCCCTGCCAGGCATAGCCGGCGCAGGCGAAGAGGATGCCCGCTGCGAGCAGCTGCAGCCCGGCCTTGCCCGGCCGGACGAAGAACCACAAAGCGCCGAAAGCCAGCGCGGCGAGCAAGGCGAGGATGATCCAGCCCATCACCTTGCGCGCCTCCGAAAGCGGCCGCGGGCGAGGAACAGGCCGAGCGCCAGCAGGATGAGCGGCGCGCCCCATAAGGGCCAGGTCAGCGGCTCGACCGGCGGCTTGTAGCTCACCCACTCGCCGTAGCGGGCGACGAGCCAGCGGCGGATATCCTCCGGCTTCTCGCCGGCCTTGATCCGCTCGCGCACCAGCGCCCGCATGTCGCCGGCCATGTCGGCATTCGAATCGGCGATCGACTGGCCCTGGCAGACGAGGCAGCGCAGCGTCTCCATCAGCCCCTTCGCGTCCGCCTCCTGCCGCGGGTCGGGGAGTTGGGTGTAGGCGTAGGGCGAGGACGGCAGCGTCGGCTGTGCGGGGACGGAACCGGCGGCAACGAGCAGCGCCACGGCGAAAATCCTCCCCGGCACGGGGAGGGGGACCATGCGTAGCATGGTGGAGGGGCTGCTCAGGACTCCGTGCCAGCCCCTCCACCGCCGTTCCGGCGGTCCCCCTCCCCGTTCCGGGGAGGATTTACTCCCAAACTTCACTGCGCGTCCCTCCAGGCGCGGTAGAGTTCGTCGACCTCCTCGCCCTCGATGGCGCCGATATGCTGGAGGCGGATCACGCCCTTGCCGTCGACGAGGAAGGTTTCCGGCACGCCCGACGAGCCGAGGGCGAACTGGACGCGGGTGTGGGGATCGTCGCCGATCCGCTCGAACGGATCGCCATATTGCGCGAGGAAGCCGGCGACGTCCTCGCGCCGGTCGCGCACGACCACGGCGTCGATCGGCACGCCGCGCTGCTTCAGGGTGGCGAGCGCCGGCGCCTCGACCCGACAGGGAATGCACCAGCTGGCGAAGACGTTGACGAGCCGCGGCCGGCCACGCTTCAGGTCCGCGCTGGCAAGGCCGGAATGGTTCGGCTGAGACGGCGCCAGCGCGAAGTCGGGCATTGGCTGGCCGACGAGGCGGGAATGGATGGTGGGATCGGACGGGTTGCGCAGCGCCAGCGCGGCGACGATTACGAGGACCGCGAAGACGGCGAGCGGGATCCAGAGCAGGCTGCGCCTCATGCCCGGGCCTCCACGACCTGCCGCCGCGTGCGGCGCTCGCGCCACAGCCGGCCGACGAGGGCGAGGAAGCCGCCGAGCGCGACCAGGAACCCTCCGAGCCAGATCAGGGTCACAAACGGCTTCCACCACAGCCGCAGCTGCCAGCGGCCGCTCTCGTCCGATTTGCCGAGCACGGTGTAGAGCTGGCCGTCGAGCACCGTCTCGATCGCCGTCTCGTTGGTCTCGGTCGGCGGCGCGCTGAACATGCGCGACTGGGGATGAAGGACGAGCAGCCTGCCCCCGCGCCGCGCCTCGAGCCGCGCCTCCACCGCCGTCCAGTTTGGACCGGCGATCGGCTCGACCCCCGCGAACCGAATTTGGTACGGTCCGACGGCGATCGTCTCGCCGACGCGGGCGGCGACGAGCTTCTCCTTGGTGAAGGCGCTCTCACACGCCATTCCCGCCAGGCTGACGGCGATGCCGAGGTGGGCGATCACCATGCCGTAGAGGAAGAGCGGCGTACGGCGCAGGTTTCGCTTCCAGAGCGGCGCAACGCTCGCCGCGCCCACCCCGAATGCGAGGACCAGGCCGAGCAGCGGGAGGATGCCGATACCGGGGGCGAGGATCACCACCAAAGCCACCGCCGCCAAGGTCGCCGCCGCGGGGAGGATCAGCCGGCGCGCCGCCTCCTTCAGCCGGTCGCGGCGCCACCGCAGCAGCGGCCCCATCGCCATCGCCACGACCAGCAGGAGCGCGAGCGGCCCGGCGGCGGTGTTGAAATAGGGCGGGCCGACCGAGACCTTCACCCCCAGCGACTCCGTCACCAGCGGGTAGAGGGTGCCGATGAGGACGAGGCCGAGCAGTACGGTCAGCAGCAGGTTGTTGAGGACGAGTGCGCCTTCGCGGCTGACCGGCTCGAACTGGCTCCCTTCCTTCACCGTCCCCACCCGCAGGCCGAAGAGGGTGAGCGCGCCGCCGATGTACAGGGCGAGGAGGATCAGGATGAAGGCGCCGCGCCTCGGGTCCACCGCAAAGGCGTGGACGCTGGTCAATATGCCGGAGCGGACCAGGAAGGTGCCGATCATCGACATGGAGAAGGCCACCACGGCGAGCATCACCGTCCACGCCCTGAGGCTGTCGCGGGTGGCGAGGACGGTGACGGAATGGAGCAGCGCCGTCGCCGCCAGCCACGGCATCAGCGACGCGTTCTCGACCGGGTCCCAGAACCACCAGCCGCCCCAGCCCAATTCGTAATAAGCCCAATAGGAGCCGGCGGTGATGCCGACGGTGAGGAAGATCCACGCCGCGAGCACCCACGGCCGCATCGCCCGCGCGAAGGCGGGGCCGACGTCGCGCGTGATCAGCGCCCCGACCGCGAAGGAGAAGGCGATCGAGATGCCGACATAGCCGAAATAGAGGGTCGGCGGGTGGAAGGCCAAACCGGGGTCCTGCAGCAGCGGATTGAGGCCGTTCCCCTCCATCGGCGCCGGCACCAAGCGGCGGAACGGGTTCGAGGCGAACAGGAGGAAGGCGTAGAAGCCGAGACCGATCGTCGCCTGCGCCGCGAGGGTCGCGAGGAGGGTCCGCTCGTCGAGCCGGCGCTCGAGGATGGCGACGGCGGCGCCGGCCACGGCGAGCACCGTCACCCACAAAAGCATCGAGCCTTCGTGGTTCCCCCACGCGCCGGCGAATTTGTACAGCCACGGCTTCATCGAATGGCTGTTCGCCGCGACCAGCTCGACCGAGAGGTCGGTGCGCAGGAACAGCTGGATGAGAAGCAGGAATGCGGCACAGGCGAAGACCGCCTGGGCGATGGCGATGGGCCGGACGAGGCGGGCCAGCTCCGAGGCGGCCGGTTCGTCCGTGGAGACGCTGTAGCCGGTGGGCGACACCGTTTCATGATGCGGACCTTCAACCGCGCCGGTCGGCGCGGCGGGGAGCCAATGCCGCACCGCGCTCGCGCCCACGATCAGCTGTAGGAGGGAAAAGGCCGCCGCGAGCCAGAGGGCGGCGAGACCGGCTTCGGCGATCATTTGAGGCTCTTCGAACGGTGCTCGCCCTTCGCGGCGTCGAGCACCGGCGGGCGGTAATTCTCGTCATGCTTGGCGAGGATCTCGGTCGCCACGAACTGCCCGCCCGGGTCGAAACGCCCTTCAGCCACCACGCCGCTCTTTTCCTTGAACAGGTCGGGGACGATGCCGCGGTAGCGGACGGGGATGGTGTGCGGCGTCTCGTCGCCGACGATGAACTCGATGGTGACTCCGTCGCTCATCCGCCGGATCGAGCCTGCCTGCACCATGCCGCCGATGCGGACGGCGCGGCCCGTGGGCACGCCTTGCCGGGCGACGTCGCCGGGCGTGTAGAAATAGGCGGCCTGGTCCTTCAGCGCCGACATGGCGAGCAGCACCGCCGCCGCTACCGCCGCCGCGGCGAGGAGGATGAGGACGAGGCGCTGGTTCTTGCGCTTCACCGCTCGCCCCTCAGCGCATCGGCGTCCTTCTCGGCGCGGCGCATCGCGGCGTAGCTCGCGGCGACAAGCCCGAGCGTGCCGACGAGGGCAATCCCATAGGCGGCGGCGATGAACGGCCAGTGCGTCACGCCGCCATCCGCCTCAGCCGCGCTTCCAGCTTCTGGCGGGCCAGCGCGGCGCGCATCCGCATCAGCACGATCGCGCCGAACAGCAGGGTGAAGCCGATGGCCGAGCCCAGCAGCGGCCACAGCATCGAGGCGTCGATGCTGGTGCCGGTGACGCCGATCGACTGGCCCTGGTGCAGCGAGCGCCACCACAGAACGGAATAATGGATCACCGGCAGGTTCACAGCCCCGACCAGGCCGAAGATCGCCGCCAGACGCCCCTCCCCGCCCCGCTCGCGCTCCGCCTCGGCGAGCGCGATCCAGCCGATGTAGAGGAAGAGGAGGACGAGCATCGAGGTCATCCGCCCGTCCCACTGCCACCACGTCCCCCATGTCGGACGCCCCCACAGCGAGCCGGTGGCGAGACAGATGGCGGTGAAGACCGCGCCCGGCACGGCGATCGCCCGCGCCGCCACGGCGCCGAGCGGGTGGCGCCAGACGAGCTGCATCAGACAGGCCGCGGCAAGCCCCGCCCAGCCGCCCATGCCGAGCCACGCCGCCGGGACATGGACGTACATGATGCGGACGCTGTCGCCCTGGAGATAGTCCCGCGGCGCCAGCAGCAGCCCGTCCGCAAGGGCGCCCGCCACGGCGAGCGCGCCGAACCATCCGAGCCACAGGGTCAGCGGTCGGGCGAGCTTCAGGAAGCGGGCGGGATTGGCAAATGCGTGCATGGAATGGGCCGGTTCTAGCCGAGGGGTGCGGCGGCTCAAAGCCGTAGCTGCACGTATATGGCTTTTTCCCGCTCCGCCCGCCACTAGGCCGGAATGGACCGCCCCCCGCAGAGACGGCTGCTCGGCATCGCGCTCAGGATCGGCGCCGCGAGCTGCTTCGGCTGCATGGGCGGGATGATCAAGCTCGGCTACCAGGCCGGCGCCGGGACGACGGAGCTGGCTTTCTACCGCTTCCTGTTCGGCCTCGTTCCTTTGCTGGCCTGGATCGGGTCGACCGGCAACCGAAGCGTGTGGCGGACGCAGCGGCCGACGGCGCATGTCTGGCGCGCGATCCTCGGCCTCACCACCATGGTGCTGACCTTCAGCGCCCTCTCGTATCTGCCGCTCGCCGAAGCGACGACCATCGCGTTCGCCGCGCCCTTGTTCGCCGTCATCCTCTCCGCAGTGGCCCTGAAGGAGCAGGTCGGCCGCCACCGCTGGAGCGCCGTCGCACTTGGCCTGCTCGGCGTCCTCCTCGTCATGCAGCCGCACGGGGCGCGCTTCCCGCCGCTCGGCCTCGCGTTGGCCGTCACCGCCGCGCTCGGCGTCGGCGCGGTCACCATCACCCTGCGCCAGATCGGCCGTACCGAAGGAACGCAGACGATCGTCCTGTGGTTCACCTGCCTCTCGCTGCTCGGCGTCGGGCTGTTCATGCCCTTCTACGGCCATGGCCACGAGGGACGGACGTGGCTGATCTTCCTGGCGCTGGGCGGGTTCGGCGGCCTCGGGCAGCTGCTGATGACGGCGTCGCTGCGCTATGCCCCCGTCTCCGCGGTGGTGCCGTTCGACTATGTCCAGCTGCTCTGGGCGGTGCTGCTCGGCTGGCTGCTGTTCGGCGACCGGCCGGCCACGACGACCTGGGCCGGTGCCGCCGTCATCGTCGCCAGCGGCCTCTACACCCTCTACCGCGAGCATGTGCTCGGGCGGGAGAAGGCGCGGCTGGACCCGCCGCTCTAGCTCTAGCTCTAGCCCCGCCCGATCAGCCGCATCGCCATGGCGTCGGCGACCTCGGCGGGGTTGCGGCCGGTCTCGCTGCTCTCGCGCCAGATATGGTCGAGCCGCTCCGGAATCTGCTCGATGCGGCCGCGGACCGTCGCCTGGTCGCCGTCCTTCAGATATTCGGTGGCGACGTTGATGATGCCGCCGGCGTTGATGACATAGTCCGGCGCATAGAGGATGCCGCGCTGGTGGACCCGCTGGCCGTCCGCCGGCGTCGCGAGCTGGTTGTTGGCGCCCCCCGCCACCACCGGGACCTTGAGCGCGGCGATGCTCTCCTCGGTGAGGATCGCGCCCAGGGCGTTGGGACTGAGGATGTCGGCTTCGAGGGTCATGATCGCGTCCGCGGGGACGACATTGCCGCCGACCTCGTCCGCGACCTTCTGCGCCCGCGCCTCGTCGATGTCGGCGATGCTGATCCGGGCGCCGTCCTTCGCGGCGAGACGAGCGAGGCCGCCGGCGACGCTGCCCGCGCCCTGGATGGCGATGTGGAGGCCGGACAGGCTGTCCTTGCCGAGCGCGCGGCGAGCGGCGGCGCGGACGCCGAGATAGACGCCGTAGCTGGTGTGCGGGCCAGGATCGCCGCCGACGGCGCCTTCCTCGACCGGCAGGCCGGAGACGAAGCGTGTCTGCTTCGACACCGCGACCAGATCGGGTACGCCGACGCCGACATCCTCGGCGGTCACGTAGGCGCCCCCCAGGCCCTCGACCGCACGACCGTAGGCGGCGAGCATCTCGGGCGTCTTGGTGCGGGCTTCGTCGGCGAGGATCACGCCCTTGCCCCCGCCCAGTGCCAAACCGGCCATGGCGTTCTTGAAGCTCATCCCGCGCGACAGGCGGAGGCCGTCGCGCACCGCGTCGGCGTTCTCGGCGTAGTGCCAGAAGCGGACCCCGCCGGCGCCGGGGCCGAGATGGGTGGAGTGGACGGCGATGACGGCGCGGAGGCCGGAGGCGCGGTTGGTGACGAAGTGGACGATCTCATGATCGTCGAAATCGGGATAGTCCCAGGGGGAATTCATGAGGGTCCTGCGTCCTGAAAAAGCGGGGCGCAGGTGGGGCGACCGACGGGACTTGAACCCGCGACCCTCGGTACCACAAACCGATGCTCTAACCAACTGAGCTACGATCGCCACGCAATGCGCCTGAGGTGCGGCGCGCACATAGGGGCCCCCCGGCCCCAGCGTCAAGCGGCGCGGTCGACGAGCCCGATCCGCTCCCGCCGCACCCAGCGCACCAGCATCAAGGCCGCGACCACCGCCAGGCCGGTGGCGAGGCCGACCCAGATGCCGACACCGTCCCAATGCAGCCCGAAGGCGAGGCCGACGCCGGTCGCCAGCCCCACCACCCAATAGCCGAAGGCGGCGTAGAGCATCGGCACCTTGGTGTCGTGGAGGCCGCGCAGCATCCCGGCCCCCACCGCCTGCGCGCCGTCGAAGATCTGGAACAAGGCGGCGATGAACAGGAACGAGACGGCGAGGCGGATGACCTCGGCATTGGCGGGATCGCGCGGATCGAGGAACAGGCCTACGAGCGCGTGCGGCATCGCGTAGATGACCAAAGCCATCGCCGCCATGAACGACACGCCGAGCACCCACGCAGTCCAGCCGGCGCGGGCGATCCCCTCCCGGTCGCGGCGCCCGTAGGCGAGCCCGACCCGCACCGTCACCGCCTGGGCCAGGCCCAATGGCACCATGAAGGTGAAGGCGGCGATCTGGATGGCGACGGCGTGGGCGGCGATCGAGGCGGCGCCGATCAGCCCCATCAGGAACACCGCCGCGTTGAAGATGGTGATCTCCAGCCCCAGCGTCACCGCGATCGGCCCGCCCAATTTCCAGACCTGCCGGAAGCGCTGCCAGTCGGCCCGCCACCACCGCCCGAACAGCCGATAGCGGCGGAAGCGGCGATGGGTGGTCACCACCACTGCCATGCCGAGGAACATGAACAGGTTGGCGCAGGTGCTGCCGATGCCGGCGCCGGTGAGGCCGAGCGCCGGAAGGCCCCAATGACCGAGGATCAGCCCGTAATTGAGGAAGGCGTTGAAGGCGACGCCGCTGAGCCCAATCACCAGCGACCAGACCGGCCGCTCCAGCGCCGACACGAACGATCGCAGGATCAGGTAGAAGAGCGAGGGCAGCATCGCCCACATGATCGGCCGCACGAGCTGCTGCGCCCCCGCCGCCAGCGCCGGCTCCTGCCCGAGCGCGAGGAGGATCGCGCGCGTGTTCCAGAGCACGATCCAGACCGGCACGCACATCGCCACCGCCGACCACATCGCCTGCCGCACCGTGCGGCGCACGTCGCGAACGCTGTGGCGGCGCTCGCCCAGTTCCTTCGCGATCATCGGCGCGGCCGCTGTGACGAGGCCCATCCCGAAGATCAGAAACGCGATGTAGAGGTTCATGCCGAGCGTGCCCGCCGCGAGCGTGCGCGACCCCGCCCAGCCGAGCAGCACCACGTCCGTCGAGCTGATCAGGGTCGACGTGACGTTGGTCAGCACCAGCGGCCAGGCAAGCGCCACCGTCGCGCGAAGCTCCTCGCGCCAGAGGCGGGCATCGGGACGGCGCTCCTGAAGCATGAGGGGCCCGTAGCGGCTGCGGGCGCGGAGCGGAACCGGCAAGCTGCGCGGCAGTGCGGCTGACCGGCGCGAACGCTCCGTATGGCGTGCGGCTGCGGGGTGCGAACCGGGTGGCAACCGTGCAACTGCCGGGTGCTAACCGGGTCGCTACCGTGCGGCTTCCGGGCCGCTGCCGGGTCGCCACCGTGCCGCTATCGGTCCGGAACCCGCACCGCTCCCCAGCGTGGTGTCCATCCCGCGACGGCAAAACGGAGCCGACGGGAGGCGCGGAAGTTTCGAAGTTTCGTGGTTCTAAAAAAAACTGTCGATCAAACCGGCCCCACCGATCGATTTTGTCGATCAATGCGGCGGCGCCATCGGCGGCGCGACTCGCGAGGCGAAGCCCGATTGCCATGCGGGGAGTAGATCATGGAGCGGCCTGTGTAGGAAAGTTCTTTCTTCGTTCCCCCAAAAGAGAATGGGGCCGCTTCTCGCCGCTGGGGCGTTTGCAACGAAGACCCGAAGCGCGGAGCAGGTGCTTGACCTCGGCCTCGCCCCGGGGCGAAATGGGCGCGAAGGCAAGAGGAGCGGCGATGTCGCTTGATGATGAGATCATTGAAACTCCCGAAGGTCCGATGACCTGGGCGCAGTGGAAAAAGAAAAATCCCGTTCAAATTCCCTCGCGCCGCACGAAAGGGAAAAAGCTCCCGCTAAAGGTCAAACGCTTCACGGAGAAATGACGCCGGTATTCGGCACGCCGGCACTCATTGAGCGGGGACAGTCACAGTGACTGTCGCCTTCTGGAGTGACCGACGTCCCTTCGGCCGCAGGGAAGGCTGCAGGCGGCGCCGCGCCGGATTATGGCTGCGCGGCCCGGACGCGGCGGACGGTCGCCCGCTTCCATTCATCCCGGCTTGGGAACATCTGTCCGTCCGGCTCCTCCACCCGGCCGTCGGGCTGCAGCACCGCGAGAGGCGCGTGCTGGCCGTGGTTCACGCCGGCGACCGTCACCGGCGCCAGCCCCTCCGATGTCGCCGCCCAGCCGACGACGTTGACCTGCACCGCCTCGAACTGATCCTCATTGAGGCGCGGGACCAGGAGGTAGGGCCCGGGCGTCGCCGGCATCAGGGCATCGATCGACGACATTCGTTTTCTCCCGCAGCCCCCGCCTGGCGCTTGGGCAAGCGATGCTCATGACCGCAGAAGTCTTGCCTTAGCGCTAACGACGCGACGGCCGCTGAGCCGCAGCGGGTTTCACCGGGCGCCTTGCATCCCCATGTGGGAGCGCATGATCCCCTTCTCCATCCTCGACCTTGCCCCGATCGTCGAAGGCGCCGACGCCGGGGCGGCCTTCCGCAATGCGCTCGACCTTGCCCGGCATGGCGAGCGGCTCGGCTACAGGCGATATTGGATGGCCGAGCATCATTCGATGCCGGGGATCGCCAGCGCGGCGACCGCCGTCGGGCTGGCTTATGTCGGCGCCGGGACCTCAACGATCCGGATCGGGGCGGGCGGGATCATGCTGCCGAACCACGCGCCGCTGGTCATCGCCGAGCAATTCGGGACGCTGGAGTCGCTTTTCCCGGGACGGGTGGACCTCGGCCTCGGACGGGCGCCGGGGACGGACCGGGCCGCGGCCTATGCGCTGCGCCGCAACCTCGCCTCGGACGAGAACCAGTTCCCGCGCGATGTCGTCGAGCTGATGGACTATTTCCGCGCCGCCCCGGGCGACGGGCGGCAGGTTCGGGCAATCCCCGGCGAAAGCCTCGACATCCCGGTGTGGATTCTCGGATCGAGCCTGTTCGGGGCGCAGCTCGCGGCGCATCTCGGCCTGCCCTACGCCTTTGCGTCGCACTTCGCGCCGGCGCAGATGGAGGAGGCGGTGGCCGTCTACCGTCACCGGTTCCAGCCTTCGAAGCAGCTCGACAAGCCTTATGTGATGCTCGGCTTCAACGCCTTCGCCGCCGACACGGACGAGGAGGCGCAGCTGTTCGCCACCTCGGTGCAGCAGGCGTTCGTCGCACTTCGCACCGGGCATCCGACCAAGCTGCCGCCGCCGGTTCGCAATTATGCGGAAACGCTGCCGGCCAGCGCCCGCGCCATCCTCGACCAGGTGCTGACCTGCTCGGCGATCGGCTCGGCGGCGACGGTGCGTGCGGCGATCGAGGCCTTCGTGAACGGCACGGGGGCGGACGAATTGATGATCACGTCGCAGATCTACGATCATGAAGCACGGCTGCGGTCGTACAAGATCGTCGCCGAGGCGATGGGATAAGCCCTCGTCCTCCCCGTCGCGCAGCGGTGGGGAGGGGGACCGCCCGCAGGGTGGTGGAGGGGCCTTCTCGGTCTCGGCAAGGCCCCTCCACCATGCTTCGCATGGTTCCCCTCCCCATTGCCTGCGGCAAGAGGGAGGACTGGCGGCGTCAGCGCGCGTCGAGTTCCTTGACGAGCTTGCGGGGGGCCTGGGCGCGGTAGCTTTCCTCGACACACTCCTTGAGCTGGTCGAGCGGCGGGATCTCGTCTTCGGCCGGCGTGAAGGTCACCCAACCCGATTTGCCGAGGCCGTAGGGCGTCGGCGCGGCGAAGGGCAGGTCGAGCGCGGCCTCGCCGGTGTAGGGACGCTTGCAGCCGAGGCGGAATGCGTCGTCCGTCGACAGATAGGCGAAGGTCTTGTCATTGACGGCGAGGTCGTCATGTCCCTCCCACGGCGATTTGGAATGGGCGCCAGGCAAGGTGAGGCCCCACGCCCGCAATGCGTCGATCGCCGCCTTCGCCCGTCCGCTCATCCTGTCCTCCCTGCTCTCGCCGGAACCGGCGCGGCCCCCCCCGCTTCTACCACGGACACGAACGAGGACGTGAGCCCATGGACGACAAGGCCAAGATCAGCACCGGCCCCAACGAGAGGGCGCGCAACGAAACCATCGCCGGCACCGGGCCGGGTATTCCCGACGAGGCGCTCTCGCCGGGCGAGGAGCTGCCGGACATGCCGAGCGAAGAGGAGGTGGCGCGGATGGCGAAGAAGCTCGGCGCCGCCACGGGCGACCGTCACTAGGCCTTCGGATGGAAGAGGCGTGGTGGGCGCGGTAGGGATTGAACCTACGACCCCACCCGTGTGAAGGGTGTGCTCTACCACTGAGCTACGCGCCCACGCCTGGAAGCTGCCGCCCCGGCGGGGCTGCGCGAAGGGGTCCTTAATTCGGGCCGTCCAACCTGTCCAGCGGGCGCCGGTCAGCGCGCGACCGAATCCTTGAGGACCTTGCCGGCACGGAATTTGGGCTGGGTGGATTCCTTGATGTCCATCGGTTCGCCGGTGCGGGGGTTCCGGCCCGTCGAGGCCTTGCGCTTCGAGCAGGAGAAGGTGCCGAAGCCGACCAGTCGGACCTCGTCGCCCCGCTTCAGCGCGCCGGTGATCGTGTCGAACACGCTCTCCACCGCCCGCGAGGCTTCGCCCCGGCTGAGCCCTGTCGTGTCGGCAACCGCGCCGATCAGCTCCTGCTTGTTCATCGATTCCGGACCCCTGTTGGCGAGTCGCTTGGGCGACGCACCGGCGCATCTAAAAACCGGAGCGCCAAGCGAGTCAAAAGGAAAGCGTGGTGCGCGTGGGCAGAGGCGGGACACACCTTGCCTCCCATCGCGAGATGGGGAGGGGGACCAGCGGAGCTGGTGGAGGGGTATCCACCATTCAGGCGCTGGTCGTAACCGAATCGCCGCAGCGCTTCGAAACACCCCTCCACCACCTTCGGTGGTCCCCCTCCCCATCCTCGCGGATGGGGAGGCAAGAGGGGCGTCAATGCCGGAGCGGCACTTCGCCCGCGTCGGGCGTGGGGACGGCAGCGAGGTCGTCGGCCTCGCTCCAGTCGATCGGGACGAGCGGCGTGGTGAGGGCGCGGCGGAGGACCTCGTCGACATGGGCGACGGGGACGATCTCGAGGCCGTCGCGGATCGCGGCGGGTATCTCGACCAGGTCCTTCTCGTTCTCGGCCGGGATCAGCACCGTCTTGATGCCGCCGCGCAGCGCCGCGAGCAGCTTTTCCTTCAAGCCGCCGATGGGGAGCACGCGGCCGCGCAGGGTGACCTCGCCCGTCATGGCGACGTCGCGGCGGACAGGGATGCCGGTCAGCGTCGAGATGATCGCGGTGACCATGCCGACGCCGGCGGACGGGCCGTCCTTGGGCACGGCGCCTTCGGGCAAATGGACGTGGATGTCCTTGCGCCCGAAGATGCTCGGCTTGACGCCGTAGCTGGGCGAGCGCGCCTTCACGAAGGAGAAGGCTGCCTGCACCGATTCCTGCATCACCTCGCCGAGCTTGCCGGTCGTCTTGATCTGGCCCTTGCCGGGAACGGTGACCGCCTCGATGGTCAGCAATTCGCCGCCGACCTCGGTCCAGGCGAGACCGGTGACGGCGCCGACCTGATCCTCCTCCTCGCCCATGCCGTGGCGATGGCGGCGGACGCCGGAGAAATCGGCGATGTTCTCGGCGGTGAGCTCGATCTTCTCCGCCTTGCCCTCAAGGATCTGGCGCAGCACCTTGCGCGCGACCTTGGCGATCTCACGCTCAAGCGTGCGGACGCCGGCCTCGCGGGTGTAATGCTGGATGAGGCTCCTGAGGCCGCTCTCGGCGAAGATCAGCTCGCCGTCCTTCAGGCCGTGGCTCTCGATCTGCTTGGGAATGAGGTGGCGGATCGCGATCTCGACCTTCTCGTCCTCCGTATAGCCTTCGAGCCGGATGATCTCCATGCGGTCGAGCAAGGGCTGCGGCATGTCCATCGTATTCGCGGTGGTGACGAACATGACGTCCGACAGATCGTAGTCGATCTCCAGATAATGGTCCTGGAACTTCGAATTCTGCTCCGGGTCGAGCACCTCCAGCAGCGCCGAAGCGGGATCGCCGCGGAAATCCTGGCCGAGCTTGTCGATCTCGTCGAGCAGGAAGAGCGGGTTGGACGAGCCGGCCTTGCGGAGGTTCGACACGATCTTGCCGGGCAGCGACCCGATATAGGTGCGGCGGTGGCCGCGGATCTCGGCTTCGTCGCGGACGCCGCCCAGCGACTGGCGCACGAACTCGCGCCCCGTCGCCTTGGCGATCGAGCGGCCGAGCGAGGTCTTGCCGACGCCCGGGGGGCCGACGAGGCAGAGGATCGGGCCCTTCAGCTTGTTGGTGCGGGCCTGGACGGCGAGATATTCGACGATCCGGTCCTTGACCTTCTCGAGGCCGTAATGGTCCTCGTCGAGGATCTGCTGGGCCTCGGCGATGTCCTTCTTGACCTTGGACTTCTTGCCCCAGGGGAGGCCGAGCAGGACGTCGAGATAGTTGCGGCTGACCGTCGCCTCGGCCGACATCGGCGCCATCGCCTTGAGCTTCTTCAACTCCGACGTCGCCTTCGTACGCGCTTCCTTCGACAGCTTGGTCTTGGCGATCTTGCGGGCGAGCTCGGCGAGCTCGTCGCCCTCCCCTTCGTCGCCTTCGTTGCCAAGCTCGCGCTGGATCGCCTTCAGCTGCTCGTTCAGATAATATTCGCGCTGGGTCTTCTCCATCTGGCGCTTGACGCGCGAGCGGATGCGCTTCTCGACCTGCAGCACGCCGAGCTCGCCCTCCATGAAGGCGAACACCATTTCGAGCCGCCGCACGGCATTGAGTTCGGCGAGCAGCGCCTGCTTGTCCGAC